>DASYKS010000010.1:0-108390 GCA_035995205.1 Thermoanaerobaculia bacterium | reverse complement strand
CTTCCCAACCCCCACCGCCCGCCCGTCCCGATCCACAACTTCCACCACCCCGATCGGCATCTCTACCTTCACCGTCCCCCCAACACTCCAACCCGCCACAATCGTCGCTCCATCCCCCCGCCGAAATAGCAGCAAATACGTTCCCGCGGGGGACTCCAGCCGCCGCTCAAAGGTCGCCCCGTCCAACTCCTCGATCAGCGTCCGTAGCGAATGAAAGCTCGGCCGGCGCCTCAGAGTTCCCCCCTCTTCCCGATCCACCAACCCATAGCCCCGCGCGATCATCTGCCACCAGTAGACCCTCTCGGTCATTCCGGAGGCTAGGGCGAGCAGGTAGTACCGCGACAGGTAATCGGCCTGGGTCTGCTCGTCGACCGAGACGGATTTGCCGGCGGGGGAGTGGGGGCCTTCCCAGAGGGGCCAGTTGACTTCGGTGACCCAGGAGCGGCGGCGGCCCTCGGTTTCGGTGACGTTCTTGGCGGTCTCGGCGATCGCTCGCAGTAGGCGGAGCTTGCCTACGGTGTCGAGGCCCATTTGGGTGTTTTCGGGGGCTCCTCGGCGGTCGACGTAGAGGAGGCTGCTGACGGCATCGAAGTGGAGGCCCGGGGCTGTCGCGTTGAGCGCGGAAGCGGTGGCGTAGAGCTCGAAGTCGATGACCGCGGGGCCGAGCAGCTCGACGGGGTGGCCGTTTGCCGCGGGGCGGGCGCGGAGCACGTCGGACGCGATCTTTGCGAGGTCGAAGTATTCGCCGAGCGTCCAGATACCCCATTTGCTGCGGTTGATCGCTTGGCCGATCTGGAAGCGGTGGCCGTAGGGGAGGAAGATCTCGGCGATCCGTTCGAGGCTCGCGCGCCAGCGGGCCGGGTCGCGGACCAGATCGCGGTTCTGGGGCAGGGCGAACAGGAGATCGCAGCCGCGGGCCGCCAGCGCCTTGGCCAGCTCTTCCTCCGCGTGGTGCTCCTCCTGCCAGGGGTGAAGGCGGAGGAGGATGTTGCGGCAGCCCAGCTCGTCCACCAGGGCGAGCAGGCCTTCGGGATCTTCCGGTTCGGGGCGGAGGCCGATACCGATGCCGGTAAACGGTCGCGGCCCCTGGAACAGCTCCGATTCCAGCTCTTTGAATCGGCGGCGGATGCGCGGGGCGGCGAGCAGGGCGGCGGAGGCCGCGTTCAAGTGCGCGGGTGTGTCGGCCAGGCGGACGGTCAGTTTTTCGAACCGGCCGGCGTGTTGGTGGGGCTGGTCGGACAGGCGATCCCACACCATCTTGTCGCGCGATGCGGCACCTTCGGGCGCGGCCGGGATGTGCGGATGCGCGCGCCGGGGGCGAAGGGCGGAGAGGGTGCCTCGCAAGGCACCTCGAAGGCCCCGCTTTGTCCGATTCTTCGCCTCGAACGCGCCTTGGTAGAACGCGAGCAACGCCCGCTCGGCAGCGGTCGGGGTGCGGCCGAAATAGCCGGCGAGCAGCAGGTCGCGATGCTCCGGCCGGAACAGGGCGAGACGGGAAAACTCGCGCATTCGGGTCGGGAGGCCGAGCGTCACCCCCTGCCGAGCGCGGTTCAGATCAAGCAGCGAGAGCGCGGGCGGCTCTCCCGGAGCGCCGGGTCGGACCAGGAGATTGCCCACCGAGAGATCGCGATGCCGGATGCCCGCGTCGTGCAGGCGCCTTGCGAGACGGCCGATTTCGGCGAGCACCTGAGGTAGATCGAGATCGGGAAACTCTTCGCGCTCGCGGCCCGCGGCGGCGGCTCGGAACAGGAGCCGGACTTCGATTCCTTCGATCCGCCGGCAGATGTAGAAGGAGACGCCGCTGTTGCCTTTCGCATCGAGCCAGAGGATCGGCTCCGGCGTGGGCACTCCCGCAGCGAGAACGGCGCGGGCGGCCTTGAAGCTTCGCTCCGCTTTCGAGCCTCGTCGGGCGGTGCGTCTGCGGGCGACCCAGCTCTCCTCCCGGAACTGTTTGACCACCACCTCTTCCGAAGTCGAACCCGGGTAACGGGTGGCGTACAGGTAATTACGCCCCCAGTGGAGCGTTTGGGTCGCTGCCCCGGGATCGGTCAGATGGGCGAGCGCGGCGGGCAGATCGGCGGGAAGGAAGTTTTCTGCGATCTCGCCGCGCCAGACGGGGAGATCGATGCGCTGAAGCGTTGCGAGGGGCGGCAAGGCCTGGCCCGCCACTCTTAGACCTCCAGGATGGCGAACCGCTCGTGGTGTAGCTCAGGGTCGCTCTGGATCAGGATCTTCGCGCCGAGCGAGCGTTCGACCTCTTCGTGGATCGACCGCTCCTCCTGCTGGAGCGCGCGCGAGACCTCCGGATGGACCCGCAACAGCAGCTCCGAGGGGTGAGTCCGGTCGCGCAGCCGGAGCAGCTCTTTGCGGATGTTCAGGCAGATCGTGGCGATCGACTTGATCCGGCCGCGGCCGGCGCAGTAAGGGCAGGTCTGGGTGAGCAGCCGCTCCAGGTTCGAGCGGCTCCGCTTGCGCGTCACTTCGACCAGGCCAAATTCCGAGATGGTGAGCACCTTGGTCTTCGCCCGGTCCTTGCGGATCTCGGTCTCCAGGCGCGCGAAGACCTGCTCGCGGTTCGCGGGCTCGATCATGTCGATCAGATCGATCACGATGATGCCGCCCAGGTCGCGCAGGCGGATCTGGCGGACGATCTCGCCCACCGCTTCGAGGTTGGTCTGGAGGACCGTGTCTTCCAGGTTGCTCTCGCCCACGAAGCGGCCGGTGTTGACGTCGATCGCGACCAGCGCCTCGGTCGGGTTGATCACGATGTAGCCGCCCGATTTGAGCCAGACCTTGCTCTTGAGCGCGCCCTCGATCTGCTCCTCGATGCCGAACTGCTCGAACAGGGTGTTGTTCTGGCGGAACAGGCGTACCTTGCCGACCAGGTTCGGCTGCACCTGGTCGAGGAACTCGACGATCCGGGTGTAGGTCTCCTCGCCGTCGACCCAGAGCACGCTGTAGTCGGAGGTCAACAGATCGCGCACGATCCGGAGCGCGAGATCGAGATCCTGGTGCAGCAGCGTCGGCGCCGCGACCCGGCCGGAGCGGTGGCGGGTCTTTTCCCACAACTTCGAGAGGTAGGCGAGGTCGGTCTCGAACTCCTCGCGCCCCTTGCCCTCGCCCACCGTGCGGACGATCAGGCCGTCTCCCGACGTCGGCAGCTCGGCGAGCACGGAAAGCAGACGCTCGCGCTCCGCCTCGTCCTCGATCCGGCGCGAGACGCCGAAATGGCGGACCGTGGGTAGCAGTACCAGGTAGCGGCCGGGCAGCGTCACGTGGGTCGAGATCCGCGCGCCCTTGTTCGGCAGGGGGTCTTTGACCACCTGGACGATGATCTCCTGCCCGGCCTTGAGCAGCTCGTCGATCGACGGCATCGGGTGCGGGCCGCCGGGGTCCTCGGGACGCGGTTCGTCCAACTCAAGCTCGATCGGGTCGGATTCCTCGATCGCCTCGACGTCGGGCGCCACGTCGCTCACGTAGAGAAACGCGTCGCGTTCGAGCCCGATGTCGACGAAAGCAGCCTGCATGCCCGGCAGCACCCGGGTGACGCGGCCCTTGTAGATGTTGCCCACCAGACCGCGGTGGCGGTGGCGCTCGACGAAGATCTCGGTGAGCCGATCGTCTTCGAGAACCGCGATGCGGGTCTGGTGAGGGTCGCTTTCGACCAGGAGCTTGTTCGCCATGGGCGGTGAATTATGAGGGACGAACGCCGAAATCCGCTTTTACCGGTTCACATAGCGGCGCAGATCGACCCCGAGGATGATTCCGGTGGCGGTGAAGTTGTAGAGCATGAACGTCCCGCCGTACGACAAAAAGGGGAGCGGAATCCCGGTGATCGGCAGAAATCCGATCACCATCGCGCCGTTGTAGAGCACGTGGAAACAGAACACCGAGAGGAGACCGACGACGACCAAAATGCCCGCCCGGTCTCTCGCCCTCATCGCGATGCGCGCCCCGCTCCGGATGTAGAGGGCATAGAGCCCGAGCATGGTGGCGACCCCTAGGAACCCCCATTCCTCGGCGAGCACGGCGAGGATGAAATCGGTGTGGCGCGCGGGCAGGAAGCGGAGCTGGCTCTGCGTCCCCTGCATGTACCCCTTGCCCAGCAGCTGACCCGAACCGACGGCGATCTTGCTCTGGTGGATGTGGTAGCCCGAGCCGAGCGGATCGCGCTCCGGTTGCAGGTAGGTAATTACCCGCTCGCGCTGGTACTCCTGCATGCCGAACGTCCAGAGTCCGAAACCGACGCTGGCCGCGACCACCGCGGCGATCAACAGATAGCGGAGCTTGACCCCGGCGATCAGCAGCATGCCCGCGAGGAGCGGCACGAACATCGCCGCCCCCCCCATGTCGGGCTCGACCACGATCAGCAGCATCGGAGCCGCGACGATGCCGACCACGGTCGCGATCTGGCGCAGGGTGAGCACCGGCTGGTCGATTTCGGACAAGAAGCGGGCCACGAACAGGGTGGTCGCCAATTTCGCCAGCTCCGAGGGTTGGAACTGCCAGGGACCGACCACGAACCAGCTGCGCGCTCCGCCCCGGACGTCGCCGAGCACGAGAACCAACGCGAGCAGAACCAGGCTGAAGCCGTAGAGCGTGAGCGACAGATCGAGCAGCACCCGGTAGTCGATGCTCATGGCGGCGAGCAGCAAGACCAGGCCGATCCCCACCCAGACCGCCTGGCGCGGCAGATAGTCGACCGCCAGCTCCGAGCTCGCGCTGTGGACGGTCGCGAGGCCCACCGCCGCGAGCAGCAGCGCCGCGAACGCCAGGCCGCCGTCGATCGCCGCGAGCTGGGCGAGCCGCGGCCGCTCTTCGGGGCTAGCGGCGGTGCCGAGCGGACGAGAAATATTTCGCAAGGACGGCCTTTGCGATCGGCGCCGCCGCCTTCGAGCCCGAGCCGCCATGCTCGACGAAGGCGACGACCACGATTTCCGGGTGATCGACCGGGGCGAACGAGGTGAACCAGCCGTGGTCGCGAAAGCGGAACGGCAGGGAGTTGGGATTGGTCCGCGACGCCTGGCCGATGACCTGCACGGTGCCGGTCTTGCCCGCGACGCGGACGTTGGGAAGCCGCGCCGTGCGGGCCGTTCCGCCAGGATCGTTGACCACCGCGTCCATCCCTTCGCGCACGGCTTCGAGCGCGCGCGGCGGCAGCGCCGGCCGGTCGGCGTCGGGAGCTTCGACCTCCTCCCCCTGGATCAGATGAGGGCGGATCGGCCGGCCGCCGTTGGCGATCAAGGCGGTCACCGCGGCGATCTGGAGCGGCGAGGTGAGGACGGGACCCTGGCCGATCGCGACCGAGATCGTCTCGCCGGGGTACCAGGGGTGCTTGCGCGCCGCGAGGCTCCAGGCCGGATCGGGCACCAGCCCGGCGTTTTCGCCGCGCAGCTCGATGCCGGTTTTCGAGCCGAGGCCGAACATCCGCGAGTAGCGGGCGATCCGCTCGATGCCCAGGCGCTGGCCCAGGTGGTAAAAGTAGACGTCGCAGGAATGCTCGAGCGCGGAGTGCAGATCCACCCGGCCGTGGCCTCCCTTGCTCCAACAGCGGAAGCGGTGGCCGTAGATGCTCGCCGAGCCGTCGCACCAGACCGAGTCGCTCTCGTTGACCACGTGTTCCGCGAGACCGGCCGCGGCCATCATGATCTTGAACACCGAGCCGGGCGAGTAGGTGTTCTGGATCGCCCGGTCGCGCATCGGATCGTGGGGGGCGCCGATCAGCGCGTTCCACTCCTCTTGGCCCAGCCGGCGGGCGAACAGGTTGGGGTCGTAGGAGGGGGCCGAAACGAGCGCGAGGATTTCGCCGTTCCTCGGATCGAGCGCGACCACCGAGCCGACCGCGTCGGCCCCCTCGAACTGGCGGATCGCCTCCTGCTGGAGATCCAGATCGAGAGTCAAATGGAGCGGCCGGCCGGCCTCGACCGGCGTCCGGCCGTACTCGTCGAGCAGCTTGCCGCGGCTGTCCACGACCACCACCCGCTCGCCGTCGCGGCCGCGAAGGATCTGATCGAACACCTGCTCGATGCCGCGCTTGCCGACCAGGTCGCCGACCGCGTAGGCGCCCTCCGAGCGGTCGACCTCACTTTGAGTCACCTCGCCCAGGTAACCCAGGAGGTGGGCGGTCTGCGGCCCGTGACGATAGAGGCGGAGGTTCTGCACCTCGACCTCGAACTCCGGGTATTCGCGCCCGCGCGCGGAGACCGCTGCCACCTGTTCCAGAGTCAGATGCTCGGCGAGGAGAACCGGCTTGAAATCCGGTGTCGAACGAACGCGCTCCAGGATCGCCGCGAGCTCCGGGGTTGGGCGGCCGATCACTCCCGCGACGAAGGCGATCGCCGCGGGGAGATCGCGGCTCCGGCTGCGGTCGACCAACAGGTTGTAGCTCGGGATGTTTTCGACCAGCAGCAGCCCATTGCGGTCGTAGATCAGGCCGCGCGGCGCCTTGATCGGCAGCTTGCGCAGCCGGTTGTTCTCTGCCAGCTCGCGATAGTGCTCGCCCTCGACGATCTGGACGAACCAATAGGCGCAGGCGATCGCCGCGAGCAGCCCGGTGACCAGGGCGTTCATCAGCCAGATCCGGCCGATCAGCTCCTCGCGCAGCTCGCGGACGATCTTCATGGCCGGGCGTCCATGCGCAGGCGGGAGAGGCGTTGCTTGCGGTGGCTTTCGGCCGCCTTCCGGAACCGGTCGGTGCCCGAGTAGATCAACATTCCGATCAGGCCGGTCGACAGCGCGCGCACCACCACCCAGAACGGCTCGGGCACGCTCGCCTGGGGAAGCAGGAAGAGCGAGAGCGCGATCAGGATCACCTGCTGGAGCGCGGAGGCGAAGCTCGCGATCGCGAACACCCCGACCGCGCGCTGGATCACCAGGCGCTGCGCCAAGCGGGCGGTGGCGTACCCCACGACCGTATCGGCGAAACCATGAAGACCGTAGAGACCGCTGGTCACACCATCCTGCAAGAGGCCGGCGGCGAGGCCGCCGACGATCCCCGCAAACGACGAACCGGAGAGCGCGAGCAACACCAGCACGGGCAGGAACCAGTCGATCGCCTGCGGCAGGTCGGGATGGATCCGGGCGCCGATCAGATGCAGCAGCAGGGCGGCGGCGAGCGCGGCCAGGTACTTAACGGCGGTCATCGGTGGCCTCTTCGAGCCCCTTCGGCACCGGCTTCCAGTCGAGCAGGTAGACCCGGTCGAGCGTGCCGAGATCGACCGCGGGAACCACGCGAATCTCGTGGAACAGTTGGCCCGCGTCCTTCACCGAAACCACCGTCCCAATGGGTATGCCGCGCGGGAAGATCCCGTCGATCCCGGCGGTGAGCAGGCGATCGCCCGAACGGACGTCCGCCTGCACGGGAATGTATTCCAGGTCGAGGGTGCCGCTTCCCGCTCCGCGCAGGACTCCCTGGCGCCGCGTGCGAACGATCATTGCGCCGACGCTCGCCGAGCGGTCGGTCAGCAACTGCACCTTGGCATACGGGGAGGCGACCTCCACCACCCGGCCGACCAAGCCGGTCGGCGCGAGCACCACCTGGTCGAGCTGGACCGGCGGCCCTCCGGAGTAGATCACCAGGGTCGTGAGCCAGGAGGAAAAATCGAGATAGACCACGTCGGCCGCGCGCAGCTCGCCGATCGGCGGCGGCGCATAGCGCAAAGCCGCGGCCAGCCGGTCGGCCTCGCTCCGGACGTCCTCGAACTGCAGCAGGTGCAGGCGCAGATCCTCCACCTCGCGCCGCAAGCGGCGGTTTTCCGCGACCAGGCGCCCCTGCAGGCGCAGGTTCTCCGCGGAGTCGCCGAGGGTGCGCGAAGCTCCCGTGATGCCGCGGGCGAACGGCCCGATCAAACGCAATCCGAGCACCCCCAGATAAGTTCCCTTGCCGCCCGCCCCCGGGACCTGAAGCCCGAGCAGGACGAGCTGCCCCACGAGGATGACGATCAACAGCCAACCGGCCCGCCGTTCGTCCACGCTATCCCGCCCGGGATCGCCCTGTCGTCCATCCCGAATCGGGAGGACGTCAGCGGATCGAGACCTTGCGCAGAAGGTCGATGTCTTGGAGGACGCGGCCGGTCCCGAGCACCACCGAGCAGAGCGGATCCTCGGCGAGCAGCACGGGCAGTCCGGTCTCGTCGCGCAGCCGCTGGTCGAGCGCCCGCAAGAGCGCCCCGCCGCCCGACAGCACGATCCCCTTGTCCATGATGTCGGCCGACAGCTCGGGGGGGGTCCGTTCGAGCGCCATCCGGACCGCTTCGACGATCGCCGCCACCGGCTCGGCGAGTGCCTCGCGGATCTCCTCGTCCGAGATGGTGAGCGTCTTCGGCACGCCTTCGACCAGATCGCGCCCCTTGATCTCCATCCGGATCTCTTCCTTGAGCGGATAGGCGGAGCCGATCTCGATCTTGATCTGCTCGGCGGTCCGCTCCCCGATCAGCAAGTTGTACTTGCGCTTCAGGTACTGGATGATGCCGAGATCCATCTCGTTGCCCGCCACCCGCACCGACCGGCTGTAGACGATGCCCGCGAGCGAGATCACCGCGACGTCGGTCGTGCCGCCCCCGATGTCGACGATCATGTTGCCCGACGGCTCGGTGATCGGCAGACCCGCGCCGATCGCCGCCATCATCGCCTGCTCGACCAGGAAGACCTCGGAGGCCCCCGCGCGCATCGCCGAGTCGCGGACCGCGCGCTTTTCCACCTGTGTGATCTCGGACGGCACGCCGATCACGATCCGCGGGTGGACGTACATCTTGCGGCCATGGGCTTTTTTGATGAAGTGCTCGAGCATGCGCTCGGTCACTTCGAAATCGGCGATCACGCCGTCTTTCATCGGCCGGATCGATTCGATGTTGCCGGGGGTGCGGCCGAGCATCTCCTTCGCTTCGGCCCCCACCGCTTCGATTCGATTGGTCAGTTTATTGATGACGACGACCGAAGGCTCGCGCACCACGATCCCCTGGCCCTGGGCGTAGATCAGGGTGTTCGCGGTGCCGAGGTCGATCGCTAGATCCTTTGAAAAGTACCGCAGAAGAGAGGCGAGAGGCACTCCGGTTTTTCCTTTCCCGACGGGGCCGTACGTTGCGCCGTCGCGATTCCGCGAATCGGGTCTTTACGAGTCTTCCAGCGAGAGATTCTAGGACGCCCCGACGAAAACCTTGCGGTGCAGGATCTTCGGATTGCCGTCCGAGTCCACCGCACGGATTTCGAGGGTGCTCCATCCTTCTCGACTCATTTGAATCGCTTTGTTGAATGAGCCGTCGAGATCGACTTCCACCGGCTCGCCGTTGATCGAAACCCGCGCGCCCGGCTCGGTCTTGCCGCCGACGATCAGCACCGTACCGTACGGTTTGATGTCTTCGAGGTCAAGTTGCGGCGGCGTTCGATCCGGCGCGGCGCGGCGCGCGACGGCGCCCGAGGCGTCTCCGCCGTCGCCGGAGCCCCCGGAAACCGCCGCGACGCGAAACTTGCGCGCCTCGCTCCAGGGGCCCTGAACGCCGTCCGAATCGACCGCGGCGACCCGCCAGACGAAATTCCCTTCGCCGCGCACCCCCAGGGTGGCCCGGGTCTTGGTCCGGGAGGCGACGTCGATCACGTTGTCGACGAACAGATGGTTGCGCCCGACCTGGAGGGCGTAGTGCGTGGCGCCGGAAACCGGCTCCCAGCCGAGCGCGAGCTTGCCCGCCTCGCGCCGGTCGAGGCCGGGATCGAAGTCCACCTCCAACTGGTCCGCCGGCTCGCTCAAGCGGGGCACGCCCGGCAGGCTCTCGGCCGCCGAGAGCTGCCCGCCGGATTGGACCACCTGCTCAAGCTCGCCGACGCTCCTTTTCAAGCCGGTCGAAGAGGCGAGGTCGAGCCCGCCGCGCACGGCGCCGAACCGCCCTTTGCCCGCCTCGCGGTCGTAGGAGACGAACGCCTCGGAGCTCTCGCGCACGCGGGCCTGCGCCCCCGGGGTGGCGATCTGGCTCGGCTTCGTGCGGGTGGAGAGATCGACCCAGCCGTAGTCCATGCGTATCGACTGCTCCTCGCCGCCGTCGGCCCCGCGCACCGAGGCGACGATGAACAGGGTGTTCGCGCGGACGGTGTAGAACGTGCCGTCGGCGAACACGATCTCGGCGGAACCGGAGGAGGTGCGAACGTAGTCGCCCGGTTCCAGCGAGATGCGGCTTTTGGCCGGCTGCCAGTCGCCGTTTTCGCCGCGGCGAAACTCGACCGTCCCTTGGACCGTGACGAAATTCGCCGCGCCTTTGCCGGAGTCCGAAGGGATCTCGAACAGCGAGCCGAGGGTGGCGCGCGCCCGCTTCGCGCTTTCGATCGCGGCGCGGTAGCTCTCCTTCCGGTAGGCCGCTTCGGCTTCGGTGATCAAGCCGCGGGCCTCTTCGAAGACTTTGCGCTGGTCCGCTCCGGCGATCTGCTCGTAGGCATCGAGCTTGCCGCGCGCCTCGTCGATCACGCGGCTCGCTTCCCGCGCCAGGGCTTTTTGCTCCCACTGGTGGAAATAGCGGGCGCCCACCAGCAAGAGGCCGGCGGCGACGAGCAACACCCCCAAGGTTCGCAGGGTGTCGACGGAGATGCTGTACCAGTTGCGCCGGGGGTCTTTCAGGCGGCCAGCCACTTCAAACTCCTCGATCCGAGAAAGTGAATTTACCATGCCCCGCGCCTGCAATTCGTAGCAAATCGCCTCGATGCCGAACTCATACCGAACGGGCGCGGGTTGAAACCCCCGGGAGGCGCTGCTACAGTTCGGCGGTTTCCGCGGTCGAGCCCAAGGAGTAGCAGATGCTTAAAGTATTGCGAGAGAACATCAAGTACCTGAGCTGGATTCTCTGGTTGATCGTGATCGTCTTCGTGCTCGCGATCTTCCTCGATTTCGGCCGCGTGCCCTCTTCCGGCGCTTCGGACGAAGCGGCCGCGGCGACCGTCGGCGGCGAGCACGTCACCCGCGCCGAGGTGCGGCGGCAGTACGACCTGCTGGAGGGTCAGTACCGGCAGATCTACGGCGAACAGTTCACGCCGGAGCTCGCGGAACGGTTGGGCCTGCCGCTCCAGGCCCTGAACGGCGCGGTCAACCAGAAGGTGTTGCTCGCCGAGGCCAAGCGCATGGGCCTCGCTCCGACCGACAAGGATCTGCAGAAGGCGATCCTTCAGATCCCGGGCATGAAGGACGACAAGGGCAATTTCGTCGGATCCGACGTCTACGCCAACGTCATCCGCCGCGGCTACCAGATGACGCCGGGGGACTTCGAGCGAATGGCGCGCGACCAGATCGCGCTGGAGCGCTTGAACCAGGTGCTGCGGGGCACGATCTACGTCTCCGACGCCGAGATCGAACAGTCGTATCGCGAGCAGACCGAAAAGGCGGAGATCCGCTACGTGCTGATGCCGAGCAACCGGTTCCTCCAGGGCCAGGAGATCCCGGCGGCCGAGGTGGCGAGCTACTTCGCCGCGCACAAGGAGGAGTACCGCCTGCCCGAGCAGCGCGACCTCGCGTTCCTGCTGGTCGACGACGGCAAGATGATGGGCCAGGCCCAGATTCCGGACGCCGAGGTCAAGGCCTATTACGACGCCCATCTCGCCGACTATTCCCACGAGGCGGAGGTCCAGGCGCGCCACATTCTGGCCCTGGTCAACGATCAACAGAACGAGGCGGCGGCGAAGGCGAAGATCGAGGCCGCCCAAGCACGGATCAAGGCGGGCGCCGACTTTGCGAAGGTGGCGACCGAGGTCTCCGAGGACACCGGCTCGAAGGTTCAGGGCGGCGAGCTCGGCTGGTTCCCGAAGGGACGGATGGACGCGAGCTTCAGCGAGGCCGCGTTCGCCGCCGCTCCAGGCCAGGTCGTGGGACCGATCCGCAGCCAATACGGTTTTCACCTGATCCAGGTCGAAGGGCGCCGCCCGGCGGGCTCCACGCCGATGGACGAGGTGAAGTCGCAGATCGTCTTCCAGCTTTCCGGCGAGCGCTCGAAGAAGGCGAGTGAAAGCAAAGCGAAGCAGATCGCCGAGCGCTTGGCCAAGGACAAGCCGAAGGGTCCCGAAGCGCTCGCGGAGCTTGCGGGCCAGGACGCGACGCTCACCTACACCGCTTCGGCGCGCTTCGGCCGCCAGGAGCCGATTCCCGGGCTGGGCGTCGCGCCGGAAGTGGCAAGCTCCGCGTTCTCGCTCGCCAAGGGGGGCGTCACGCCGGCTCTCCAGGTGCCGCGCGGTTGGGTGATCGGCTATGTCAAGGACGTCTTGCCCCCCCGGTTGCCGGAGCTGACGGAAGTCGAGCCGAAAGTCCGGCTCGCCGCCGCGCGTGAAAAGCAGAGTCGAATGGCGGTGGAGGAGCTGGCGCGGGCAAGGCAGAAGCTCGACGGCGGCGAGACGCTCGATCAGGTCGCCGCGGGGCTCGGCGTCAAAGTCGTCGATTCCCCGGAGTTCGGCGCCACCGGCCAGATTCCCGGTCTGGGCAACAATCCGCAGTTGGCCAAGGCGGCGCTGGCGCTCCAGCCCGGTCAGGTCGGCGGTCCGCTCCCCGACCCGCAGGGGGCGATCCTGTTCCAGGTGAAGAGCAAGAAGGCCTTCGATCCGGTCGAGTTCGCGAAGCAGAAGGACACCACCCGCGAGTCGCTCGGCCGGGAGAAGACGATCCGCCTGCTTCAGGCGCTGATCGAAAAGAAGCGCCAGGAGATCGGGGTCAACTTCAGCCGCAGCTACCTGCTGACGCTGGGGATCGATCCCGACCAGGCGGCGGCGGCGAAGAGCTGAGCTAAACCGCATGATCGGATACCTTCGGGGCGCGCTGCTCACGGTGAGCCCCGAGCGAGTTCTGCTCGACGTCCAAGGGGTCGGCTACGAGGTCGCCGTCCCGCTCTCGACGTTTTACGAGATCGAGAAGCGGGGGGGCGACACCCCCGTGGGCCTGTTCATCCATACCCATCTGCGCGAGGACGGCATCGCCCTGTTCGGCTTCTGGACCGAACGGGAGAAGCGGATCTTCGAACGGCTGATCGGAGTCTCCGGCGTCGGTCCCAAGCTCGCCCGAGTGATCCTGTCCGGCATGCCGCCGGATGAATTTCTCACCGCGCTCGCGGGCGGCGATTTGGGTCGGCTCTCGACCATTCCCGGGATCGGCAAGAAAACGGCGGAGCGGCTGATCCTCGAGCTGAAGGACAAGATGAAGGAGCTCGCGGCCGAGCTCCCCCCGAGCACCAAGGCCTCGACCTCCGATCCGGACGTCGTCTCCGCCCTGGTCAATCTGGGCTACAAACCGCCCCAGGCCGAGCGCGCGGTCGCCGAAGCGCGCCGAGAGCGGCCCGACGCGGCGTTCCACGATTTGCTCCGGGCGAGCTTGAACCGGCTGTCGCGGGCGTAAACCCCTACTCGAAATACCCGTTGACGTCGAGGATGAACTGGACGGTGCCGCCTCCGGCGGTCATCGTCGCCTCGGCGTTCAGGGTGGACGAGCCGTCCGACGCGAGCGCGATCACGATGTTGTTGGTGCGCGTCTGTCCGGAGCCGAAATTGAGTGACTGGGTGCCGGGCCGGGGATAGTTGCCCGGATAGAGCACGACCAGGCCGGAGCCGGAGGGGGTGGTCACGGACAGGTTGGCCGAGATCGCCTTGGCGGTCGCCGGAACGCCGCAGGCGGCCGCGGCGAGCGCGACCGAGCGGGCGACACCCGAGACCAGCGGCGTCGTGTTGCGCGTGTCGAGCACGCGGCAGGGGGAGAGGGTGAAGAAGTTGGGCGGCACGTACGTCTGCACCGCGACCGGCATCGTCGCCGATTGCACGAGACCGAAGGTGTTGCCGACCGAGAGTTGAGCCGTGTACGGGCCGGCCGGCTGGCCGAGCGTGTCCCACCAGGCGGTTGCCCCCGGCAGCGTCGCGATCAGGCCTGCCCCGGAGAAGATCTTCCAGGTGTAGGTGAGGGGCGGCGCGCCCGCGCCCGATCCGATCAGCTGCACCATCTCGCCGACTTGGACCGCTCCTGGATTCACGGTCGCCGAGACGACCGACGGCAGCGCGTTGAGCACCGTGACCGTTTTGATCTCGGAATCGCAACCCGCCGCATTGCACGACTGAAGGGAAACCTGCTTGCTGCCGGGTGTCGCGAACACCACGATCGGGTTCGTCAGGGTCGACGTGGCACCCTGGGCCGGGGCGGCGAGGGCGAGAGTAATTCCCGCCAGAAGGCAGACAGAGAGATACCTGGGGCGTAGTTCTAGGAGCATGACCGGGCTGTAGCCTCCGAAAATCTGCCGGGCATGGTAGCTTCCGCCGCGCCTGCCGTCAAATGCGGTGGTTTCGAAACCGCTATCGGTCAGATCGCGGTCGGGGGGCGTTCGCACGTACAATCTTCCGTCCGAGTCGCCGCGCGGACCGCCCGCGCGATCTTCCAGAACCGCCCCACTCCGTACTCCGAGACCTACGCCAGACTATGAAGCCGGTTGAAATTCACGAGTTCCTATCCCAACGCGTCATCGGCCAGGACGAGACCTTGCGGTTCGTCTCGGTCGCGATCTTCAAGCATCTGGAGGGCGAAAAGTACGGCAACCTCCTGCTGATCGGCAACTCCGGAACCGGCAAGACCACGATCATGCGCGGTATCGAGGCGCTCTACTCCGCCCACGACGAGTTTCGCGAGTACCGCGTGGTCTTGATCATGAACGCGAGCACGATCGCGGCAGAAGATGGCGCGATCGACACCTCGCGCCTGTTCCACCGCCTGGAAGAGCGCACCCGCCAAGTGCTCGGCAACAACGCCACCGCAGAGGAAATCGGCCGGGCGATGGAGCGCGCCACGGTCTGCCTGGACGAAATCGACAAGGTCTCCGGCGTCGTCGGCGGCAAACCGTACGTGACCGGGATCAACATCCAGCAGGCGCTGCTCACCCTGATCGAGGGCGAACGGGTCAGCCACAAGATCACCGTGATGCGCGACAAGGTCGCCGAAACGACCAGCGCCTGGCTCGACACGGGCAAGATGCTTTTCCTCTGCGCCGGCGCGTTCGAGAATCTGTACGATCAGGTGTTCCAGCGCGTGATCTCGCCCAAGAGCGGGATCAAGCTGCCAACCACGACGATCTACGAGAACGGTAAGATCCAGATCCGCGAATACTTCACCCTGCGCCACCACTTCCGGCAGGAGGATCTGTTCGAATACGGCATGCAGCCACAGTTCCTCTCGCGGTTCGACAACGCGGTGATCCTCGAGGATCTGACCCCCGGCACGCTCGCGCGGATCTTCCGCGAGCCGGCCGAAGGGGTATTCCGGATCTCCCAGAACTTCTTCCGCAAGATGGGAATCGACCTCGACGTGACCGAGCCGGCGATCCAGAAGATCGCCGAGGAGGCCTCCCGGAGCAGCCGGATCGGCGCCCGCGCGCTCAAGTCGGTGTTCGGCCGGGTGATCAAGCCGTACGAGTTCGATCCCTTCGGCCACAAGGAAGTCGAGCCCCAAGGCGACCGCCACCGCCTGGTGATCGACGACAAGATCGTCAACGGAACGCTCAAGCCGGCGGTGTGATCCTCGTTCTTGAGCCGCCGCGACCCGTTTCCTCGCGTTTCCTCTGAGATAGAATTTCGTCGATGAGCCGCAAGAACGCCTACCGTCGTCGGAAGAAGAGCCTCGTCGGGCCGCTCCTCAGCTTTGCCGTGCTCGGAGCGACCGCGGCGGCCACCGCGGCCCTCGTCGTCGCGTACCGCCGCGGCCATCTGCGCGGATTCCTCGGCCCCGATCCCGATTTCGATCCCGGGCGGATTGGCGGCGAGCTGTTCCCGCCCGCGCCGCGGCTTCAGGATCTCGCCCTCTGGCTGCCCGGTCCGGCCGGCAACCTGTTCGTGCGGGATGGCGGCGCGGGCGGTGCCCACGATCTGCCATTGCTGTTCGTCCACGGCCTCGGCGGCAACGGCGGGCAGTGGGTGCTCCAGCTCGACGCCTTCCGGCCGGAGCGGCGGGCGATCGCGCTCGACCTGCGCGGCCACGGCGAATCCGACCCGGCAGCGGACGGCGATTATTCGGTACCCGCCCTCGCGAGTGACATCGCCGCAGTCGCCGACCAGCTCCACCTGCGGCGCTTCGTCCTGATCGGCCACAGCCTGGGCGCCCTGCCGGCGATCGCCTATGCCGCAGCGCACCCCGACCGGGTGGCCGCGCTCGTGCTGGTCGATCCGAACGGCGACCAGACGCGCCTGCCGCGCGCCGAGATCAACGCCTTCCTCGACGCGGTCCGCCGCGATCCTCTCCCTGAGACCGAGAGCTATTTCCGCCAGTTGGTGGTCGGTGGCGACCGCAATGCGGCGGCCTGGATCCTCGAAGATCTCGCGCAGACGGAACCCCAAGCGATCGTCGGCGCGCTCGAAGGGGCGGCAACCTGGTCGCCGCTGGCCCCGCTCGCGGCCTACCCCGGACCGAAGATCGCCCTGGTAAGCGAGCTCAACAGCCTGCCGATCAGCCTGCACCGGCTGGATGAAGACCTGCCCGTCCGCCCCGTCGGAGGCACCGGCCATTGGATTCAGCTCGACCGGCCCGAAGCGGTCGAGCACGCGCTCGACGAGCTGTTGGAAGCGATCGAGCCGTAAGAGGCGGAAGGCGGCGTCTGTCGAGCAGCCTGCTAAGCTGTGCGATGCAATGACGACGAAACAGGTTCTCGAACACCAGCCTGCGATCGAAGCGGCGTGCCGCCGCCGCGAAGCCCTTCGCCTCTATCTTTTTGGTTCCGCGGCGCGCGGATCGTTCGATCCCTTAAGCAGTGATCTCGATTTCCTGGTCGAATTCGCGCCCGGGAAACCCACGGAGATCGCCGACCGCTATCTGGGCCTTCTCGAGGATCTAGAGAGTCTCTTCGGTCGGTCCGTCGATCTGGTAATCGAAAGCTCCGTTCGGAATCCGTATTTCCGCCAAAGCCTCGAAGCTACACGGAGCCAGCTCTTTGCAGCTTGAGGCGAAGAAGCTTCTCTTCGACGTTCGAGAAGCCGGCCGCTTAATCGCGCTCTTCGTTGAAGGAAAATCCTTCGCCGATTACCTACGCGACCCGATGTTACGTTCCGCCGTCGAACGGCAGCTCGAAATCCTCGGCGAGGCGATCGGGAAGCTCGGCAAAATCGCGCCCGAGGTAGCCAAGGCGATTCCAGAATCCCGGAAAATTGCGGCGTTCCGAAACGTCCTGGCTCACGGCTACGGCTCGGTTGCGCACGATGTCGTCTGGGGCATCCTCGAAACCAAGATGCAGCCTCTACTCCAAACTGTAGAGGCACTGCTCCCCTCGGATCTCGGAGAGCCGTAGGTTCGGGAGTACGATGGCTCCCGCATGGCGAAACCGAGTCATCGCCCGTTCTGGGAGCCTCGCTATACCCTGACGCCTGAGGCCGTCCGGTCCCTTCTGGGGGTCGAAGCGGCGAACACTCTCGTCAACCACACTCCGTTTTCGCCGACGGTGGCAGAGGAGCTTCGCCGCCGCGCCCGGGTCCGATCCACCCACTTTTCGACCCGGATCGAGGGAAACCGCCTGACCTTAGAGGAGGCCGAAGAGGCGGTGCTCGGGAAGAGCGCCCCTTTCCACGGCCGCGAGCGGGACGTGACCGAAGTTCGCAACTATTGGAACGCCCTGCTCCGGGTGGAGGAATGGGCTGCGCGAAAGGCGCCGCTCACAGAAGATCTCGTTCAGCGCCTTCATGCGCTGGTCGAAAAGGGCTCTCGGGCACGGCCGACACCCTGGCGGGACGGCCAGAACGTTATCCGAGACTCCGAGACGGGAGCGATCGTCTACCTGCCTCCCGAGGCGAAAGACGTTCCAGATCTCATGACTTCCCTGGTGAGTTGGGTAGAGCAGGAGCGCAATACTCTGCCGGTGCCTTTGATCGCCGGTCTGGCCCATTATCAATTCGTGACCATCCACCCCTACTACGACGGAAACGGCCGTACTGCGCGCCTTCTTGCGACCTTCCTGCTCCACCGAGGCGGCTACGGGCTCAATGGCTTCTTCTCCCTTGAGGAATACCACGCGCGCGACCTCGCAGCGTATTACTCTTCGCTTGTCACCCATTCGCACCACAATTATTACGAAGGGCGAGCCGAAGCAGACCTGACCCCATGGCTGGAGTACTTCCTCAAGGTTCTCGCCGCCGTCTTCGGTACCGCCTCGAAGGAGGCGCTGCAAGCGACGACGTCGGGCTTCCGGGGGGAACCTGACGCTCTAAGGCGCCTTGATCCCCGAGCGAGGGCGGTGCTCGGCCTCTTTGCGCGCCAGGACCGAGTGGCCACGCGAGACGTTGCGTCGGCCTTGGGGCTCTCGGAGAGAATGTCTCGCGAGCTGGTGAGCCATTGGGTCGAGGAAGGGTTCCTTGAGGTCGTCGACCCTTCTCGCCGCGGCCGGTCGTATTCGTTATCGGCGGTTTATCGGCGGTTTATCGGCGGTTCTTCTGCCTAGCTGGCGCCCTTACTTCGAATACAGCCCAATCACCTGCTCGATCGCCGCACGGCAGGCGGCGCAGAAGCCGACTTCGTCGCGGGTGAACATTATGCAGTCTTCTTGGGGGCGAAACATGCCTGTCGCCTGGTAGTTCGCTCCTTCGAACGCCCCGACCTTGCCGGAGTTGACGTCCTTGCCCAGCAGCTCCGTTTCGTGGGTTTGCTCCTCGCGGAACAGCGCGTCCATTTCGGATTCCGGGCGCCGATCGGCGCGGATCTTCCGGCGGCGGGCCTGAATGTCTTTCTGGAACGCCTCGAACTCCGCTTTTTTCCAGGAGGTGGGCACCGCGGTTCCGGCCGAGAGCAGTGACTTCCACTTGATCGTTGCCGGATCGCCGTTCGCCGTGACGTTCTTTTCCCACGGCTCGACCACCGCGCCATTGTTCGTTGCGACGTCCGAGGTGTAGTACTCGTCGGCTAGACCGGCGAAGTGGTGGCCGAATTCGTGGACGAAGACGTAGGGCGCCCAGACGCTGTCCGCCGCGACCGTGCCATACAAACCGAAGATCCCGCCGCCGCCGTAGGTCTGGGCGTTCACCAGGATCTCGACGAAATCATAGGGCGCGAACTGGGCCGCCTCGCGGAACGCCCGGTTGTCGAACGTCAAAACGTAGCGCTCCGAGCCGAAGGCGTCGTAGGTGGCGCCGACCGGGTTCCTGCGGTGGATGCCGGTCGAGGGGCGCGAGATCCCGCTCTCGGGCGACGCCGGGCTCAAACCCCAGACGTTGAAGTCGGCGCGGTGGCTCTTGAACGGCTCCTGTGCGAACAGCATCTCGATCATGCGCCGCGCGTCGTGCTCGAACTTCGGCTTCTCGGCCGCGGTGTAGCCGTCGCCCAGGATCAGGAAATCGACTTTCTCCGCCGGGTCTCCGTGCTGTTCAAGGGCGAGTAGAGGCGCGGGCGCGGGCGGCGTGGACGTGTCGACGAACATGCCGGCCGGATCGATCGTGACGCTCCAGATCTCGCGGAAGTCGTTCTTCGCGTCCCGTTTCTTCAAGCTGATCCGGACGGGCCGGTCGGGCGCCGGAAAACGGAACGATTCGGAGAACGTTCCCCAACCTTCCTTCGCCTCGTCGGTCGTCTGCCATTCGCCGAAAATCGAGGCGAAGCCGCGGGAGTAGACCGCCCGATTCGTGTCGCGGTCGACGACCTCGAAGAAATAGAGGCCGAGGTTCGTGTCGTCGAGCGGCCGGCCCGGATTGCCCGGCCAGGGAAGCGGCTCGACGACCGTCCGCTCGACGGCGAACATTTCGGTCGTCGCGTTGCCGGTATGGAAATAGTCCACCCGCAGGGTCCGCGCCGCGGAACTCTTGGGCGCAGCGGCGGCCGGAACGTGAAGCGCGGGAACGAAAACCAGCGCGACGAGAACGAACCTTGCGAGCTTGATCAAGAGATACCTCCTTCGACGTCTTGAACGATATGGGCATGACGTTAGCATGGGCGCGCTCCCATGCCGGGGTGCCCTGGGAGGGCCAATTCGTGTCCTACTTGATCGATGGCAGCAATCTCGGCGGAGTGGGTGGCGGGCGGGCCGGCGCGCGCGACGCGCGGGCGGTCGTCGCTTGGCTTCTCCCCTGGGTGCGCGAGCGCTCGGATCGCGGCCGGATGCTCGTAGTCTTCGACGGCGCGGCCCGTCCGGACGTGGCGCTTCACTATGGTCCGATGGAGGTTGAATTCGCGGCCCCGCGCTCGGCCGACGACGCCATTCTGGCGCGAGTCCGGAACAGCCCTAAAGCTTGGATCGTGGTCACCAACGACACCGCTCTGGCCCGGGCTTGCCGCGAGCTCGGCGCCGCGACCCACACCGCCTCCGCCCTCGCCCGCCGCGTTCTGGCCCGCCCCGGAGAACCCGGCCAACGCCGCCCGCCGAGCCGCCGCCCTTCGGCGCGCGCCGCCGCCGCGGATAAGCCCCATCCGAGTGGCAGTGAACAAGCGCATTGGAAGGCGGTCTTCGGCGGAGACGCCGACTCCGACGACGAGAAGGAGTAGCCGCCGGCCATAGACTGCGCCGCGTGGCGACGATCGGAGAGCTTCTCGCGGTGGGAAGAGCGCGGCTGGCCGCGGTGTCTTTCGCTCCGCCGCCGCGCGAGGCCGCGCTGCTGCTCGGCCGGGTGCTCGGCTTTTCCGAAGCGCAGGTTCTGGCGCGCGACGAACGCCCGGTCGATCCGGCGAACGAAGAACGTTACCTGGATTGGATCGAGCGCCGGGCGGGCGGCGAACCGGTCGCCTACCTGCTCGGCGAGCGGGAGTTCTACGGCCGCGTCTTTCGCGTCGACCCGCGCGTGTTGATTCCGCGCCCCGAGACCGAGCATTTGATCGAAGAGGCGCTCAAGACGCCGCTGCCGCCGCGCCCGCGCATTCTGGAGGTCGGCGTCGGCTCCGGATGCATCGCCGTGACGCTCGCCTGCGAGCTGCCTTCCGCCCGAATCGTCGCCACCGATCTCTCGGCCGGCGCGCTCGCGGTCGCGCGGACCAACGCGGCGCGGCTCGAAACGGCCGACCGCGTCAGCCTGGTGCGCACCGATCTGTTCGCCGGGATCGTGCCTGAGGGGATCGATCTGCTGGTCAGCAACCCGCCTTATGTCGATCGTAACGAAGCTGCCGAAATGTCACCCGAAGTTTGCAATTTCGAGCCTCACCTGGCACTCTTCCCGCCCGGCGGAGGGGGCGTCGAGACGATCGCCCGCCTGCTCGCTTCGGCCGCGGCGCTGCGTCCCGGCGTCCGGGTTCTGCTGGAGATCGGGCGCGGTCAGCTCGAAGCGGTCGAATCCTCGGTCCGTTCGGCCGGGTTCGATCTTCTCGCGGCACAGCCCGACTACGCCGGGATCCCGCGGGTCGCGGTCCTCGTTCGGCGTTAGGGACTCTGCCGCGGGTCAGGCGCCGGGCTTGCAGGCATGATCCGCCGGTTGCAAAAAACGACGCGAAGCGGACGCAACAGGTCGAACCAAAGCCGGAGCGAGCTCGAACATGGATAGATTCCGCATCATCGGACCGACCCGGCTCGCAGGCTCCGTCAGCGCGAGCGGCGCCAAAAACGCCGCGCTCCCCGCGCTCGCCGCCGCCCTGCTCACCGATCGGCCGATCCGCTTTCGGCGCGTGCCCCGGGTGCGCGACATCCGCACCATGCTGCGGCTGCTCGATCACCTCGGAGTGGGAGCGGGCGAGATCGGGGCGGGCGGCGAGCTGACGCTCGAACGGCTCGCGACGTCGGGCCCGCCGCCGATCGAAGCGCCGTACGATCTGGTCAAGACCATGCGCGCGGGCGTTCTGGTGCTGGGCCCCCTGCTCGCCCGGTTCGGACGCGCGCGGGTTTCGCTGCCCGGCGGCTGCGCGATCGGAGTCCGCCCGATCGACCAACACTTGAAGGGGCTGGAAGCGCTCGGCGCCCGGGTCAAGCTCGAACATGGCTACGTGGAGGCGAGCTGCGCGCGCCTGGTCGGCACCCGTTTTCGCTTTGACGTCGCGACCGTCACCGGCACCGAAAACCTCCTGATGGCCGCCTGTTTCGCCCGCGGCACCACGGTCCTCGACAACTGCGCGCGCGAGCCCGAGGTGGTCGATCTGGCGCGCCTGCTCCGGGCGATGGGCGCGAAGATCGAAGGGGAAGGCAGCGAGATGATCGAGATCGAAGGGGTGGACGAGCTCCACGAGGCCGAGCACGAGGTGATCTCGGATCGGATCGAAGGGGGCACCTATCTGATCGGCGCCGCCCTCACCGGCGGCGACGTGACGCTCGAAGGGGCCGATCCGGCCGCCCTCGCGCCGCTGCTCGAACAGCTCGACCGGATCGGCGCTGCGGTCGCGGAAGGTCCCGAGGGGATTCGCGTGCGCGCCGACGGCAGGCTCAACGCGGCTGACGTCGAGACGGCGCCGCACCCCGGATTCCCGACCGACCTCCAAGCGCAGTACCTGGCGCTGATGACCCAGGCGAAGGGGTCGGCCACGGTGCGTGAAAGCG
This sequence comes from Thermoanaerobaculia bacterium, assembly GCA_035995205.1. Taxonomy (GTDB): domain Bacteria; phylum Acidobacteriota; class Thermoanaerobaculia; order Multivoradales; family UBA5704; genus DASYKS01. Next base: position 85,987 of record DASYKS010000010.1, on the reverse strand, counting down.
TGTTCGAAAATCGCTTCCAGCACGTTCCCGAGCTGATGCGCATGGGCGCCGATCTGCAAGTCGAGGGACGCGACGTGCGGGTCAACGGACCGACGCCGCTCGCCGGAGCGAACGTCATGGCGACCGATCTGCGAGCCTCGGCCTGCCTGGTGCTCGCCGGATTGGTCGCGGAAGGCGAGACGATCGTCGAGCGGATCTATCACCTGGACCGCGGCTACGAGGCGATGGAAGTGAAGCTCCGCGCGCTCGGCGCCCGCGTGGAGCGGATCGCCGGGCCGCAAACGTCCTGAGGCGGCGCGCCTCAACGGGCCATCCTCCGGGAAACCTCCGGCCAAGATCACATGCTCAGCGCGCCTTTCCTCGTTGCTTCTTTCGCCCTGGCCCTCGCGGGGGGTTCCGGCCCCGATCCGCGCCCGCCGCTGTCCGAGTTGCAAAGGTTCGGGCGCGATCGCGACGCCCTTTCCTTGGTCGATCGCGAGATCGCGGGCCGGCCGCGGCTCGCCCGCGAGATCGGGCTCTCCTACCTGCGCGGCCATCTGCTCGAAGGGTTGGGCGACGAGAGACGCGCCGCCGAAGCGTTCGCGGCGGCGATGGTCGAAACTCCCGTGCTCGCCGCCTACGGCCGCTATCGTCTGGCTCTGGGGCAGATGCGCGCGGGCCATCCGGAAGTGGCCGCCGGCCTGCTCGCCGCGGTGGTCGCGGAAGATGCCCGGTCGCCGCTCGCGGGCAAGGCGATCCGGCTGTTTCAAAGAAGCCTGCGGGACGGCGGCGACTGCCGATTGCTCAAGGCGATCACCCTGCTCGCTTTTGCGCCGCCCGAACGGCGGGCGCTGCAACTCGCGCGCGCCGACTGCGCCTTCCGCGCCGGGGACACCGAGCTCGGCCGCAGTCTGTTGGTCGATCTGCTCGACGAGTCGAGGGTGGACGACTGGGCGTTCGCCGCCGCGGAAAGGCTCACGGCTCTCGCCGATTCCCAGGCGGAAGTGCGCGGTCGTTCCGCGCTGCTCTCAGGCCTGGTGCTCGCGCTCGGCGGCGAGCTCGATCGGGCGATCCTTTCGTTGCAGCGCGCCGCGCACTCGGCGTCGCGCCGCGACCGGTCGGAAGCCGCGGTTTCGCTCGGGCGGGTCCAGCTCGAAGCCGGCCGCTACGACGCGGCGATCGCCCAGTTGGAAATCGCCGCCCATCAGGCGGCCGGTCCCTCCTCCCGAGCCCAGGCGCGTTTCGACCAGGGGCGAGGATTCGAGGCGCGCGGCCAGGCGCAAATGGCCGCGGGGCGCTATCTCGCCGCGGCGAAAGCCGATCCGGACGGCGCGTTCACAGCGGCGGCCTACGCCGGAGCGCTTCGCCTTTCGGCCCGCTCGGGCGCCGCCGACACCGCGAACGCGCTGCTTTCCCGGCTCGCCGCGCGCCCCGCTTGGCGAACCGAAGCGGCCCGCGCGGCGCTCTTTCTCGCCGCTTCCGATCTCGTCCGCGGCCGGGCCGACCGCGCCCGCCTTTGGCTTGGCGGCGCCGGGGCGGCGGGCGAACCGATCGAAGTCGCGTATTGGCGGGCCCGCGCCACCGAGCTCGCCGGCAATCCCCAGGCCGCCGTCAACGCCTATCTCGGGGTGCTGCGGCTCGATCCTTACCACCTGCTTTCGCTCGGCGCGCGCCGCCGCCTCGCCGGACCGGGCTTGGCACCCTCCGCGACGATCATCGCGCAACGCCTGACCGAGACTGGCCGGCCGGCCGATCTGCACAGCGCCTGGCTGATCCTCGGCGACTTGAATCCGCTCGGCCGCTCCGCCCGCGTGCGCCTGGCCAAGCTCCTGCTCGCGGATCGGCAGGCGGCGCCTTTCCTGCGCCTGAGCCCGGTGCCGATCGCGCGCTGGCCCCTGTGGAGCCAAATCGGGAATCAAGTCGCGAACCAACCTCTCCCGACCGGTCGATTCCGCGCCGAAGGGGTGCTCTTGAGCCTCGGCCTATGGGCCGACGGAGCCGCGGCGGCCGCCGAATTCTTCGACCCGGCGCACCCGGAGCTGGCGTTCACCGCCGGCCTGGAGCTCGCACGGGTCGGTCAGACCCGGCGCTCGATCGCGCTCGCCGACGCGGTGCGAAGCCGCGCCCCGACGCGGGTTCCTGAAGCGTTCCTGCCGATCGCTCTGCGCCGGCTGCTCTATCCGTTCCCGTACGCCGACTTGCTGCGCCGAGAAGGGCCTCGGCGCCACATCGACCCCCTCCTACTCGCGGCGATCCTGCGCGAAGAGAGCCGCTTCGATCCCTCCCAGGTGCGGGGGGCCGGCCGCGGGCTCGCGGGCTCGGCGCAGGCCACCGAGGCGCGCGTCGCCGCCCTCGCCGGCCTGCCGGAGCCGGGGGCCGACGACCTTGAGCGTCCCGAGGTCGCGATCCCGCTCGCCGCCGCGCATCTGGGCTCCGAGCTGATCGCCGCGGGCGGCTTCGTCCCGCGAGCAATTGCCGCGTTCGAAGCCGGCCCGGAAGCCGCGCGGATCTGGCAGGGCTACTGCTCGACCTTGGAGCCGGAGGAGTACTGGACCAAGATGACCGACCCCGCCGCGCGCGCCTACCTCGCCGCGGTGATCTCCTCGTGGGCGCACTACCGCGAGATCTACGGCCAGCCGTAGGAAGTGGTTTGATTCGCCTCCTCGCTCCTTCGGGCGCCTTCGGCAGCAGCTAAATCAGCGCGGCGGTTTTTCGATCGTGCGCAGCAGGGACGGTAGCCGGTTGACCGGCTCGTCGTAGAAACTTTCGACGTCGGAGTTGCGGCGCAGCTCTTCCGACCAGCGCGCCAGCTCCACGTTCAGCCGCTGCTCGCGCAGGACCGCGCGGATCTGCTCGCGGACGTCATCGAGCGGCGGCACCTTCTCGCCGCGCTTTTCGACCTCGGAGGTGAGGGTCGACGCGTAATAGTCGCGGATGTCGTCGAGGCTCACGAATACTCGCGGTCCGAGTCGCTCCTCGATATAGACGAGCACGGCGATCTGGCGCGCGACCAGCTGCGCCAGGGTTGCGCGGGTCATTCCCAATTCCACGAGCCGGCGCTCGAACGCCGCCTCGTCGGGGAAGCGGGCGCGGATTTCGCCGATCTGTCGCTCGATCTCTTCGACCGGAACCTCGATGAACCCCGAACGGTCGATCTCGTGCGAGCGTAGCCGTTGCTCGATCAGCTGGTCGAGCACCCGTCGGCGAAGCAGATCTGTGTTCTCGCCCGCTTTCGCCGCGACCAGGCCGAGGCCGATCACCCGGTCGATGTCGGAGGCGAGGATCGGATCTTCGTCGACCACCGCGACCACCCGGTCGAGCAGCTTCGCGACCGGGGCGCCGGAAGCGGCTTCTGCGGCCCCTTGGGCTCCCTGCGCGGCGAGCCCGGCCGCCGGCAGTGCGGCGAGCAGAATCCCGAAAAGCGCTCGATCGAGCAAAGAGGCCATCGAGCGGGGATGCTAGCATCCGGCGCGATGCCTCCGCCCTCCGCCGCCCCCTCAGAGGAGACCGAAAAACCAGCCAGCCCCGGTCGTCTGCTGCTGGTCGCAACGCCGATCGGCAACCTCGGCGACATTTCGGCGCGCGCCCGCGAGGCGTTCGAACGGGCGGATCTGATCGCCTGCGAGGATACGCGGGTGACCGGCAAGCTGCTCGCCCATCTCGGCATCCGCAAGCCGCTGATTTCGCTCCACGAGCACAACGAGCGCCAGCGCCTGCCGCGCCTGCTCGCCGAGTTGGAACGGGGCGCCACGGTCGCGGTGGCGAGCGACGCGGGCACCCCCCTGCTTTCCGACCCCGGCTTTCTGCTCGTCCGCGAAGCGGCGGCCCGCGGCGCCACGATCGAGCCGATCCCCGGCGCCTCGGCGATCCTCGCGGCGCTGGTCGCGTCGGCGCTCCCCCCCTACCCGTTCACCTTCGCGGGTTTTCCGCCTTTTAAGTCCGGCAAACGGAAGAGCTTCTATCGCGAAATGGGCGCGCTCGGGCACACGTTCATCCTGTTCGAATCGCCGCATCGCCTGCTCGCGAGCCTGAACGACGCGATCGCCGAGCTCGGCGACCGGCCCGCCGCGATCGGCCGCGAGCTGACCAAGATGCACGAAGAGATCGTCCGCGGGCCTCTCTCCCACCTATTGGCCGTCTTCACCGCCCGGCCCAGCCTGAAGGGAGAGTTCGTGCTGGTGGTGGGCGGAGCCGCCTGATCTACGAGTTGTCGCTCGTTTCAGCCGGCGCATCTTCCGGCGCGAGCGTCGCCTTCTCGATCCGCGCCTGGTATTCGTCGAGCAGCTTGCCGAAGCTCGGCTCTGCCGTCGTCCACCAGTCGGCGAAGGTCACACCACCTGCCCGGATGGCGTGAAGCCGCTCGATCGTGATGACTCCACCCGCCTCCGGGACATCGGTGTCGACCGTCTGAACCTCCAGCTCCAGCGGCTGCTTCGCATGGTCGACGAGGAAGATCTCCATGCCACGCTCCAAGAAGAACGACTCTCGCTTGCCGTCCGGCTTGGCAATCACAGCGTGCAGATAGTCGCCGGCCTCAAAGCCGACAAATGTGCCGGAGAGGCGCTTCGTCTCCCGGACCTTGTCAGGAGCGGGCTCCACCGAAAGAGAGGAGGTATCGGCCCCCGACGAGAGATCGGAGGTAGCCGCCGTTTCCGCCACGTTCGGTTCGGCCTCCGGCGCGGGAGCGCGGCAACCCGCGAGCAGGCCGAGCAGGATCAAGGCGGCGGTCGTGTTTTTCATCACCGTTCCTCACTCTCTGGTTTTTCGTTCGGGAAATCCCTTGACGCTTCCACGACCCCCAACGGCTCTTGCGCGGTGATTTCCTCGACCGGCTCCGGTCGAACCGGCGGCTGCACCTTCCCTCCGCACCATCCGAGAAGCGGCAAAAGCAGAAAAGCCGCGAGCGCGGCGGCCGTCGAGCGGTGGAGCGGCCGGCGGTCGGTCTCGATCACGATCCTGTGGCGGCCCGCGGGGACGGGTAGGCCGATCCGGTGGAGGTTGGCGATCCGGCGCTCCGCGGGGCGACCGTCGATCGTCGCCCGGTAGATCGAGAGGTCGGCGCGCTGGACGACCAGGAAGCCGGGGCCGTGCGAGTCGATCTCGGCCACGAACCGTTCCGACTCGTCCCTCAAGATTCGCACCGTTCCGCCCCCGTGTCGCTCGGAGCCTTTCGCCCCTTCGATCACCGCTTCGCTTCGGGGATCGAAATCGGGCGCGAGCAGCGCCGCGTAGCCGGCGTTCATGTGCGGCGCCGCGATCAGGCGGGTGGCGAGGTAGGCGGGTGGCGCGGCGTTCGGGATCTCGTAGATCAACAAATCGCGGCCGAAGCTCTGCAGCTTGGCCAGTAGGTGAACTTTTTTCTCCGCATCCGCCGCGAGCGGCTCGCCGATCAGCAACCGATTCACCCCCCAGGCTGCGAGCAGGCGCACCCGGTCGATGTCTTTGGCCGTTTTGATTCCCCCCTGCGACATCCGGGTGAGGAACGAATCGAGCCCTTCGGGCGAGACGTTCAGCTCGAAGCGCCGCTTGTGCATCGGCCCGGTGAACGGATAAAGCTCGGCGAACGCGCGGCGCTCCATAAAGAGGGTGAGCGGCTGGGGAAAGTCGCCTTTTTCGATGTGCGCTTGGCGCATCAGGTTCAGGAACGATCCGTGAACCACGCGCGATCCTGGCGGCACGTAGGCGAGCGCCGCGGGCGTTTCGAGGTAGGGACCGACCTCGTCGGTCGCGTAGAGGGGACCCAGGAAGAACAGTTGGAACGCCACGTGGAGCGCGAGCAGAAGGGCGGTGCCGAGCGCGAGGTGCCGGCGCGAGAGCCAAGTAGCCATGCCGAACAGGGCGACGGCGAGCCAGGAGAACAGGCAGAGCCCGGCCCAGCGAAGTCGCTCGTTGGCCGCGAGGGACGCGAGGCGAGTCGGCAGCAGCTCCTTCGCCCCTGCAAGCGCCGTCTCGGGAAAGAAGCTCTCGAAAATCCACGCGCCAAGCAGCCCCACGAACAGCACCCAAAGCGCGATCGAGAGGCCGCGCGACGGGGTGGCCGACGCCTCTTTGGCCTCCGTGCCCGGATTGCCTTGGGCCGACGGGGCGAAGCGGCGTTCGAAGCCGAGCCCGGCGAGCAGCGCGAGCCCGATCGCGACCGGCGGCCAGAATTTGACCGGGTAGCGGAACGAGCCGCGGCCGAGCGCGAAGATCCAATCCACCCCCGGGTTGAAGCGGCCGAGTGCAAAGAACAGGCCGATCCCCACCGCCCCCCACGACCAGATCGCGGCGCGCGAGCGCGGTTTGCCCGACGAAGCGGCCAGCGCCAGGACGAGCAGACCGGGATAGAGCGAGAAGTAGTAGGGCGGCACGTCGGTGAAGAACCTGTGCCCCCAGAACCCCCCGGCCCCCAAGCGATCCGGCCGGCCGAAGAAGAACGGCACGAACCACTCGATGACCTGGCGCGGATCCCAGCTCGCGGTGGTCGCGACCTTCGCCGCGTAGCCGTAATGACCTCGGAAGGAGAGCGGCAGAATGCGCAGGAATTCGACGATCTGCGGCAGCGCGAGCGCCGAGCCGAGCGCGAGCGCCCCGGCGAGCAGCCCCCAGAGCGGCAAGCTTGGCCGGGGGTTGCGCATCAGGAACGCGGTGCCGCCCAAACCCAGCGCGAGCAGCGCGAGGAACGGATCGCCGCCGAGCAACAGGAGCGCCCAGAGCAGCGCGAGCGCCAAGGGCATCCAAGCTCGCGCGGCCCGGCGTTCCGACACACCGAGGCGCAAACAGGCGGCGACGAACGCGGGGGCGAGAGTCGCTCCGGCGATCAGATTGAAGAAGTTCAGGTGCGAAAAGTAGAACCCGGAGAAGGTATAGGCGAGCGCCGCGGCCCACGATGCCTCGCGCCCGAGGCCGAACGCGCGCGCCATCCAGAAGAAGGCGAACGGCGCGAGCAGCAGGTGAATCCAGAAGTGCGCGTTCTCGGCCCAAAGCGGCGAGGCGAACAGATAAAGCACGTTGTCGGGATAAAACGGCGCGGCGTTCGGGTTGCCCGCAAGCGGCTGGCCGCCCGCCCGGTAGAGGTCGACCAGAGGGAGATACCCCGCCTTCAGCGCCTCGGCCTCCGACCACTTCATGTTCAGATGGGAGTTAAGGACGTCGCGCAGGAAGAACGTCCGCTCCCCCCGGGCGAGCGGGAGGGCGATCGCCCCGAGCAGCAGCATCGTGGGCAGAACATAGAGCGGGACGAAGCGTCTCAAGGGCGGTTCTCGTTTCCTGGAAGGTTGCGGCTCAGGTAAGCGTAGCCCGAAATCCGGGCCGGAGCCTTAGAATGCCGGTTCTCGCCCCGGAGCCCCGCCCTGAACATGATCCTCCCTCTGATCAAATCCCTCCGCCCGGCCCAATGGGCGAAGAACTCGTTCGTGCTGGCGCCGCTGGTCTTCGCCCGCCGGTTGAGCGACCCGCTCGCGGTGCAGCACGGCCTTCTCGCCCTGGTCGCGTTCTGCCTCGCGTCGAGCGCGGTCTACCTCGGCAACGACCTTCGCGACCGGGAGGAGGACCGCAAGCACCCGCTGAAAAAAGACCGGCCGTTGGCCTCCGGCGCGCTCGGCGCTCCGGCCGCCGTCGTGGCTCTCGTCGCCCTGCTCATCGCGGCGGCCGCCCTCGGGTTCCGGCTCGGCCCCAAGTTCTCCTGGATTCTCGGCGGGTATCTCCTGCTCAACGTCCTCTATACCGGCTGGTTCAAGCGGATGGTGATCCTGGACGTGATGTCGATCGCCCTCGGCTTCGTGCTGCGGGTCGAGGCGGGGGCGCGGGCCGTGCCGGTGGTCGTCTCGTCCTGGCTGCTCCTCTGCACGATCTTCGTCGCCTTGTTCCTCGCGTTCTCCAAACGCCGGCACGAGATCACCCTGCTCCAGGAAAACGCCTCCGAGCAGCGAAAAGTGCTCGAACAGTACAGTCCGGCATTCCTCGACCAGATGATCAACGTGGTCACCGCGTCGACCGTGGTCTCCTACGCGCTCTACGCGGTGTCGCCCGAAACGGTCGAGAAGTACCACTCGGAGCATCTGGTCTACACCGTGCCGCTGGTGCTGTTCGGGATCTTCCGCTACCTCTACCTGATGTACCAGCTCGCCGACCGGCGTAGCCCGACCGACGCGATCCTTCGCGACCCGCCGTTTCTGATCAACATCGCGCTCTGGAGCTTGGCGGTCCTCTGGGTCGTCTATGGGGGTTGAGGGCTGCCCGTTGGGGAGCGAGGGACCCATTTGAATCCCAACCGCCCGCTGCGCATCCTTGAAGTCGTCGTCCGGTTCTTTCCCTACGTCGGGGGGGTCGAAAACACCGTCCTCCACCTGAGCCGCGAGCTGGTGAGAAAGGGCCACCAGGTCCGCGTGGTCTGCGCCGACGAGCCGAGCGGCGGGCCGGCCGAGGTGGATGGCATCGGGGTCGTGCGACTCCCCTACCGGGGAAAGATCGGCAATACCAACCTCTCCTGGGGTCTGCTCGACGCGCTCCGCCGCGAGGAGGCGGACGTCATCCACGCTCACATGCCGACCGCTTGGTTCGCGGACGGGGCGGGAATCGTTGCCGAAGAGAAGAAGATCCCGCTCGTCCTCTCCTACAACAACGACCTGGTGGGGCCCGGGCTCAAAGGCGTGATCGGCGCGGCGTACAACCGGTGGTTCCTTCCCCGGCTGCTCCGTCGCTCGACCCGGATCGTCACCTCGAATCCCGGATACGGCGAGTTTTCGCCTCACTTACGGCCGTTCTCATCCAAGATCGAGCACATCCCCTGGGGGGTGGACGCCAAGACGTTTTCGCCCGCGCCGTTTCCCCAAGGTCCCGAGCGGATCGTCGGTTTCCTCGCAATCCTCGACCGCCACCATCGCTACAAGGGGCTCGACGAGCTGCTTCACGCGCTCGCCATCCTTCGCGCCGGGACCGGCCCCAACGCTCCGAACGGCCACCCGGTCCGTCTGCGGGTAGGCGGCTCGGGGGAAGAGCTTCCCCGCTACCGCGCGCTCGCCGCGGAGCTGGGGGTGGCCGACCAGGTCGATTTTCTAGGCTTCGTGCCGCACGAGGGGCTCGCCGACTTCTTTCGCTCGTGCCATCTGTTCGCGCTCCCCTCGACCGACGGCAGCCAGGAGGGTTTCGGCCTGGTCCTGCTTGAAGCGATGGCCTGCGGCCGGCCCGTGCTCACCACCCCCGTGGTCGGCATGGCGCGCGACATTGAAACCGCGGGCGCGGGCTTCCTGGTGCCGCCGAGAGATGCCGCCGCGCTCAGCGTAGCGCTCAGTGGGTTGATCCACGACGAGGCCCGACTGCACGAGATCGGCCGGCGAGGCCGCTCGCTGGTCGAGGAACGCTTCACCTGGCGCGCGATCGCGGGGCGCTACGAGGCTCTGTTTCTCGAACGGTAGCAACGGCCGGTGGAAGCCGGGACGGTGTATCATCCGCCTGCTTAAAGAACACCCCCTTTTTCGAGGCTTCCTCCGTGCCTTCACCCGCCGAATCGATCGAAATCTCCGTCGTCATGCCCTGCCTGAACGAGGCGGGCTCGGTGGGGATCTGTGTCGAAAAGGCGCTTCGCGCGCTCGCCGCGATGGGCGCCTCGGGCGAGGTGGTGGTGGTCGACAACGGCTCGACCGACGGCTCGCCGGAGATCGCCGAGCGGGCCGGTGCGCGGGTGGTCCATGAGTCGCGGCGAGGGTACGGCTCGGCCTATTTGCGCGGCTTCGCCGAGGCGCGCGGGCGCTACCTGGTGATGGGCGACTCGGACGACAGCTACGATTTTCTCGACATCGCGCGCTTCATCGCTCCACTCCGGGCGGGAAAAGACCTGGTGATGGGCACGCGGCTCGGCGGCAAGATCCTCCCCGGGGCGATGCCCTGGACGCACCGTTGGATCGGCAACCCAATCCTCTCGGGGATGTTGAAGCTCCTGTTCCGCACCAAGATCTCGGACTCCCACTGCGGCATGCGCTCGTTCACCCGGCAAGCCTACGATCGGATGCATCTGCGCACGACCGGCATGGAGTTCGCCTCGGAGCTGGTGGTGAATGCTCTCCGCGAGCAGCTTTCGATCGAAGAGATCCCGATCACCTACCACCCGCGGATCGGGGAATCCAAATTGAACGGCGTGCGCGACGCTTGGCGCCACGTCCGCTTCATGCTGATGTTTTCGCCCTCGTACCTGTTCCAGTTGCCGGGACTGGTGCTGATGCTGCTCGGCGGAGTCCTGGTCGCCTGGCTGGCCGCCGGGCCGCGCGAGCTGTTCGGCCGCACCTGGGACTTCCACGTCCTCCTGTTCGGAGCGCTGGCGCTGATCCTGGGCACGAATCTCGTGATGTTCGACGTGATAGCGAAGACCTTCTCGATGGGCGCGGGCTTCGCGCGCCCCGGACAGTGGCTGGCGAAGCTTCCGAGCTGGTTCTCGCTCGAAAAAGGCCTGCTGGTGGGCGGGCTTCTGTTCCTGCTCGGCCTCGGCACCGAGATCGAGATCGTCGCCGCCTGGTGGGCCGCCGGCCGGGGACCGCTGATGGCGGTGCGGGGCATCGCCCTCGGCATGACCGCCATGGTGATCGGCGCGCAGGCGATTTTCGCCTCGTTTCTGGTCAGCCTGATGCTGATCCAACGCAGATAGACCGAGGTCGAAATCGAGTCCGTAACCGCCAAACCCCGCTCCACCTCGATCCGCTGGCTGCGGTTGCTTCCCTGGCTCGCGGCGGTGGTGGTTCTCGCGCTGCTGCTCTGGCGTATTCCGCTCGATGAAGTCCTGGCCGCGGTCGGTCGCGGTCCCGTCGGTTGGCTTGCCCTCTACGCCCTGTTCGAAGCGGTCGCCGTGCTCCCCGCCGATGCCTGGGCGACCCGCGTGACGCTTTCGGCCGCCGGGGTGAAGCGCCCGTTCGGCGAGCTGTTCCTGGTGCGCGGCTCGACCTATCTGTTGAACGTGCTGAGCTACGCGGTGGGGCAAGGGGGCCTCGGCGTCTATCTCGCGCGAACCGGCGTGAAGGCCGCGCGGAGCGCCGGGGTGGTCCTCTTTCTACTCGCGACCAACGCGATCGCGCTCGCCCTGGTCGCGGCGATCGCCCACCCGTTCGCTCAACGGACGGACGCCCGGGCCGCCATCGCGATCGGCGTTGTGCTCTACGGCGTGAAGACCTATCTCACCGCTCTGGCCGCCCGCGGCCTGTTCGCTCGCACCCGCTTCGGCCGGTGGATGGCCACCCACCTAGAAAAGGAACCCGTCGCGACCCTCGCCCGCGCCGGCCTGCTCGGGCACCTCAAAGCGACCGCGGCGCGGATTCCCCACGTGGCTGTGCTGCTGCTCGTGCTCTGGGGCTCGTTCCGGGTCTGGGGGATCGAAATTCCGCTCGGCGTCGGTCTCGCCGCCTTGCCTGCGGTGGTGTTGATCGCGGCTCTGCCGATCACCCCGTCGGGGCTCGGCACGGCGCAGGCGCTTCAGGTTCTGCTGTTCGCGCCCTTCGTCGCAGGCGCCACTCCCGCGGCCCGGTCGGCCACTCTGCTTGGCTTCAGCCTGATCCATCACGCGCTCGGCCTCGCCGGCCAGGTCGCCGTGGGCGCCGTCTGCTTCGCCCTGCTCAAGCGGCGAGGCATCCCGGCGCTCGCGGGCTCGGTCCGGGAAGGAGCGGCAGCCGCTGTCTCCGGGGAGGCCGCACCGGAGCCCGAGGCATGAGCGAGTCTGGTCGCCGCCTGTCGATCCTTCTGCTCTACGACTGCATCTATCCCGGCTCGGTCGGCGGAGTAGAGCATCGAAATTACGAGCTGGCCCGCGCGCTCGCGGCCCGGGGGCACAGGGTGACGCTCGCGGGTTTCGCCGACGGCAAGGACACTCCGGCGCCGGGGGTGGAGACTCTGCCGCTCGGCCCCCGCGGCCGGCTCTATGCCGCATCGGGAAAACGGAGCACGGGCCAGGCGCTCCGTTTCGCGGCAAAGGTCGCGCGGTTGGATCTTTCGCCTTACGACCTGGTCGAGACCGCGAACATCCCCTACATCCATCTCTTTCCCCTCGCGCTCCGCTGCCGGCTGGCGAGAAAACCGCTCGTCGTCACCTGGTACGAATACTGGGGTCCCTACTGGCGCGAGTACCTCGGCCCGATCCGCTGGCTGCCGTATGCCGCGATCGAACGCCTCGCCGTGCCGCTGGGCAAGAAGGCGATCGCCGACAGCCGCCTCGCCGCGGACCGGGTTCAGGCGCGCCGAGGGGGCGAGGTTCCGGTCGTGCCCGTCGGCATTCCGATCGCCGCGATCCGCGCGGCAGCCGAGGAACCCGCCGAACCGGGCGCCGAGCCGGCTCCGCCGCTGATCTATGCCGGCCGCCTGCTGCGCGAAAAGCGGGTCGATCTGCTGCTCGAAGCGGTGGCGCTCTTGGCCGAAGCCCTGCCGGAGCATCGAGGAGCTTGGCTCGCGATCCTCGGCAGCGGGCCGGAGCGCGAGCGTCTGGAAGATCTCGCGCGGAGCCTCGGGTTGGCCGACAGCGTGGTTTTCCTCGGACACCTGCCGACCAACGCCGACGTCTGGCGCTCTTTGGGCCGGGCCAAAGTCGCCGTCCAGCCCTCGTCGCGCGAAGGGTTCGGGCTTTTCCCCCTCGAAGCGATGGCCGCGGGTCTGCCGGTTGTCTATTGCGAATCGCCCGAGAGCGCTCTCCCCGAGCTGGTGCGACATGGACTCGAAGGAGTCTGCACGCCACCCGTGCCGCAATCGCTCGCCGCGGCGATCGCCTGGCTGCTCGGAGACGCCGCCGCACACGAGCGCCTCGCCCAGAGCGCCCGGGAGCGGAGCGAGGCCTACGGTTGGGAGGCCATCGCAGGGCGGTTGGAGAACCTGTTCCTCGAATTGGCGTAATCTGAGAGCGAGAGCGGGGGATTGACATCTACTACCTGAGTAGTACTATGCCGGTAGTTGGTGGCAATGAGGAGGAACCGTTCATGGAATCACCCCAGAAACTCGGAGACCTACAGCTCGCGATCTTGCGCGTGTTGTGGGCGCACGGCGAAGCGACCGTCACCGACGTCCACGAAGCGCTCGAAGCCGAGCGCGGACTCGCCCCGACGACGATCGCCACGATGTTGACCAAGCTGGAGAAGAAGGGCGTGGTAGGTCACCGGAGCGAAGGCCGCCGGTTCATCTACACTCCGCAAGTGAGCGAAGGGGAAGTCCGCCGCTCGATGGTCGCCGGCCTCACCTCGCAACTGTTCCGCGGGGACGTCGGCGCCCTGGTCAACCATCTCCTGTCCGAACACCCGATCTCGGCCGATGAGCTGACCGAGCTGCAAGGTCTGATCGCCGCCCGCGCGGGCGAGGAGGAAGCGCGATGAGCCCGTTGCCCCTTTCGTTCCTCGGTTCCCCGGCGTGGGCCTCCGCGTCGGCCGGCGTGCTCTCCTGGCTCGGGACGTATCTGCTCCACAGCACGATCCTGCTCTCTCTCGCCTGGGTGATTTCCCGGCAGTTGCGCGGCCGTCACCCGCTCGGCGAACAGGCGATCTGGCGCGCGGCCCTGTTCGGCTCGATCCTGACCGCGACGCTACAAATCGTCACGGGCTGGCAGCCGCTCGGCGGAGCGCTCTCGTTTGAGACCGGTTCCACCCACGCGACGGCCGCGATGGCAACGAGCGGGGTGCCGACCGAGCCCACCGTGACGACGATTCCCCTCCGGACCGCCGCACCGCCCGCCGTTCGGCCCGAGTTTTCGGCCGTCGCGCGTACCCCGGTCCGCGCCCTTTCGAGCGCCGCGACCTCCCCACCGTGGGCCTGGCTCGCTCTTGCCTGGAGCCTCGTCGCCGCCGCGCTCTTGATCCGTTGGACCGCGGCGCACGCCGCTCTTTCCCGGCGCCTGCGTCCGCGGCTCGAATTGGTCGACGGCACGCTCTTCCGCACCCTCCGCCGTCTGCGCGCCGAAGCCGGATTCGATTCCGCCGTGCGCCTCACCTGTGCGCATCGGCTGTCGGTGCCGATCGCACTCGGCCTGAAAACTCCGGAGATCTGCCTGCCGCCGCGCGCGCTGTCGCATCTCGACGAGCGAGAGGGGGAGAGCCTACTCGCCCACGAGTTGGCGCATCTCGCCCGGCGCGATCCCGCGGCGCTCAATCTGACCCAGATCGCGGCCAGCCTGTTCTTCTTCCAACCGTTGGTCTGGCTCGCCCGGCGGAAGCTCTACGACCTGTCCGAGCTGCTCGCCGACGACTGGGCGATCAGCCGCACCGGCCGCCCGCTCTCGCTCGCCCGCTGTCTCGCCGCGGTGGCCTGCTGGTCGGTCCACGAAAGGCGCCTGCCGGTGCCGAGCATGGCGGAATCCTCGTCGCCGCTCGGGCACCGAATTCGCCGTCTGCTCGGCGAGCTCCGCCCCTCGCGACGCCTGCCGGTCTGGGCGTTGCCCGTCTGCGGCCTCGTCCTCGTGGCTTTCGCCGCGGTCGCACCGGCGGTCTCGGCGCGCGCCAAGCAGGAGCCGAACGAGTCGAAGACCCGGGTCCAGGAAGCCCAGGAGCCGAACGAGCCCGCCCGCGATCGCGAGGAATACCGCCGGCCGCAGCCGCAGGAGACCTACGTTCACGAGTCCCCGCGCACGGCGGGCGACGAGACGGTGTTTTCCGAAGACGAGGAGCGCGAGCTGGGCGAACATGCGGAGGAGCTGGCCGCGCAGCTCGCCGAGATGGGCAAGGGCTGGGATGGGGAGGAATTCGGCCGCGAGATGGCGAAGCTCGGTCACGACTTCCAGATGTCGGGCGAGGACCGGGCCAAGCTCGCCGGAGAGATCGACGCGCTGGTCGCGCGCACGGTTCCCGATCGCGCAGCGCTCGACCGTCTGACCGCTCAAGCGGCGAAGCTCGCCGATCTGAAGCTGTCCCCCGAAGAGCGCGAGCGAATGGCCGCCGAGATAGGTCGCTTGGCCGCGGACATGCGCCCGAGCGAAGCGGAAATCGCCGAGATCCAGCGCCGCGCCCGTGAGATGGCCCCGTCGACCGAGGAGGCTCGGCGCATGGCGGCAGATGCCCGTCGGATGGCGGACGCCCATCGACCGAGCGCGGAGCAACTGGCGAAAATCCGCGAGCAGTCCCGCAAGTACGAGCAGGAGGTGCGCCAGATCGTCGAGCGTCATCGAGGCGAGTTCGAAAAGATCCAACGCGAGATGGAGCAGAAGCTCGAGGAGATGCAGGAGCGCCTGCAAGAGGACATCGAGCGGAATCTAGGCGCCGACGAGCAGGGTCTCCGCGACCAGGCGCACCGCCCCCGGGTCCCGAGAGCGCCCCGGCCGCCGCGCCCGGTAGTGGCCCCCGCGCCGGAAACTCCGCCCGCCCCGGGCACTCCGAGCTCACCGCCGCGGGTCGCGTTAGCGCCCCTGCCTCCCGGGACGCCTTCTCCGCACTCCTTCCCGGTCCCCCGCGTAGCCCCGACGCCGGGAGTTCCGACCGCCCCGCCGGCCCCGAGGACTGCACCTACCTTGGCCACGGCGCCCACCCCGAGGCCGACCCCCGCGCCGCGCGCTCTCCCGGCCCCCGCGCCGGAAGCCCCGGAAGTCGTCGAGCCGCCCGAACCCGGCGAGCCGGTGGAAGCCCCGGAGGCGGTCGAGCCGCCGGAGCCGCCGCCCGCGCACGGTCGATAAGAGGGTTGAACGGAGCGGAGGGACGCGGGTCGGGTCCCTCCGTTTCCTTTTTCGCCGACGATATGGAGTGCGGCGACGTGTCGCCGCTTTCCCAAGCGCCGACATGTCGGCGCGTCCTGCCTTAAGGCATGCCCTTCGCATCCAATGGGGGTTCGGCTCGCCTTCTTGTTCGGCTTGCCCTTCGCCCGCAGGTTCGAGGTCCAGATCACTGGACCAGAACAGTGGTGATCTAGACCAGAACAGTGGTGATCTAGGCTAGAACAGTGGTGATCTAGGCTAGAACAGTGGTGATCTAGGCCAGAACAGTGGTGATCTGGACCAGAACAGTGGTGATCTAGGCTAGAACAGTGGTGATCTAGGCCAGAACAGTGGTGATCTGGACAGAACAGTGGTGATCTGGACCTATTGCTGCGCTGCAACCCCTTCATTCTGAGGAATTTACCAGGCCCTCAAGTCGGCACCCCACCCCCGGAGAGCGACGCGACGTACTGAGCGAGCCGGCCGAGCTCCGCGGCGTCCGCAGGTCGCTCCGCAGCGAGCCGCTCGCTCTCTTTTTCCAGCCGGAGGGCGAGGCTCTGCTCATGGAATGCGGAAGAGAAATCGATCAAGAACCGCCGATCCTGATCGTCGAGATCGGCCAGCCGCGCCCAAAGATCCTCGGCGATCGCATCGTCGGCCGAAGGTGGATCGCTCGGCGGGGGCTCGGGCGTCTCCTCCGCTATGAGCAACCCGATCTCGAGAAGGGCGGCATCGACGAGGACCGCAACCTTTCGACCGACTTCGACGGCGGTCGAGTCGAGCTGCAAAGCGGCGAACGCTCTGGGATGCTCGCGGAGGCGGATCGCGGTGATGGCCATCTGCTCGACGCCTGGGAGGGGCCAGCCCGCCGCGAGGGCGAGCTGGTCGAGCGTCTCGGGGCTCGGAACGAGCTTGCCCCGCTGGTACAGAGAGATGGTGTTCTGGCCGACCTCGGAGAGCTCCGCGAGGCGGTCCTGCGAGAGGCCTGAGAGACCGAGCAGGAGGCGAACGACGATCGCCTCCTGCCGAAAAAACTCCTCGCCGGTGGTTTCGAGCCCCGGGTCGATTTGATTCATGATGGTTTGACCGGAAAATTCCGGTTTTTTCGCGGAGGACGGTGGCATGGCGCTACGTCTCCCTCCGCGTCAGGAGAACCGTCATGTCCAGACCGACGCCTCGCCCGGTGGTTCCCGTCGTCATCGTCTTGGTCCTTTTCGTAGCGGTCCTCGGCCCGACCCCGGCGATCGGCGCCTCGTGGACCGATCGCGGGTCCGCCGCGTTCGGTCGTTTCATGGATGCGATCTCGGCCATTTGGGCAGAGGAAGGATGCATTTACGATCCCAATGGCCGCTGCCGCGAGCAGCAGGTGCCAGCGAACCCAGGCAGCCGGCAGGTCACAGCGAACGAGGGCTGCGAGTACGATCCGAGTGGCCGATGCCGGAGCGGCCTGGCGGTCCAGCGGGAGGCCGGCTGCGAGTACGATCCGAACGGGCGTTGCCGGCCGTAGCGCGGAAGGAAGGGAGACTCAGCCGCGATCGCCATCGGTTTCCCGGGCTCGGCGAACGGCGCGCAGCGCGGCGGCCGCTCGCCGGGCCAGCTCAACGGTCGCGGCCTCGCGTTCGGCGGCTTCGAGAAACAAGCGCACGGCGGCAAGTTCCTCTCGCTTGATGTCAAGGTTGGCGAACACCGTAGTCATCTGGCGCGCAAGATCCCGGGTTTCTGCCATTCGATGGTCGCGGAGGTAGACAACTGCGAGGTCGAGACCGGCGCGGGCGGCGTCGATAAAGCGGTTCTTCGCGGTGAAGTCGGTGCGGACCTGGTCGAGGGTGGCGATGGCGCCCTCTCGGTCGCCGAGGCCCTCCTGAATTAGACCGTAGAGCCAGGAGACACGGATACGATGGATAGGCGTGCCGGTGAGAAGGAAGCGCTCTCGCACCTCCGGGAGAAGCTCGCGCGCCTCCTCGAAACGCGAGAGGTCGACGAGGTTGACGCAGAGGTTGAAAAGAAGGCCGGTGTAATGCCTTGGCTGTGAGTTTTCGTCGATCCAGGGCGTGGCGGCGCGAAGTGCTTCGAGCGAGCCGTGGTAGTTACCTTGCTGTTTGAGGATGAGGCTCCGGTTCAGGAGCATCAGACCGGTGGCCGGGCGGGCGGGAACCAAGGCGAGAGCGCGATCGACTAAGGCGAGGGCCTTATCGAGCTGCCGTTGATCGCGACGGAGCGAGGCCTCCAGGTCGAAGAGTCGAGCCTCTGATAGCAGGCCGGCCGGAGCGGTTACGCCTTCGGGCCACCACTCTCGGGCGATGACGAAGTCCGCCTCGGACGCGCGGAGCTCGGCGGCGACTCGGTGCGCGTTGCCGATGTGAGCGTGAGAGTAGCCGAGCAGGCAACCGCGGAGCGCCTCGGAGACCGGGGCCAGCTCGGCCGAGCGGAGCGCCAGCCGGGCGAGCTTCATGGCGGTGTCCGGCCGATCGGGGGCCTCCTCGATGCTCTCGGCCGCCAGCCGCTCGACGAGCGCCCAGGTGGCCAAGCCGGGGGTGCGCTCGATCAGAAAGTGCCGGCGTGTTTCTGCGGCGCCCTGGAGCTTGGCCCAGGTTCGGGCGGCGGCGGCGCGATCGTTCTCCGCCTGAGCGGCAACAACGGTATCGAGAATCGAGACGTGAGCGGTGCGGCCGATCGATAGCGCAGCCGCCCAGGTCGAGGCCTGCAGCTCGTGCGTGATCGGGATTGGGAGATCGGCGCGAAGCGCCTGGCGAAGCAACTGGTGGGAAGCGACCTTCGCGTCGACCACCTGCGGAGCGATCCGAAAAGTGCGGGCGATGCGGTCGAGGTGTCGGGGGCGCAGGGTCGTAACCCCGGTCTCCCAATCGGAGATGGTGCCGGGCGCGACGTGGAGCAACGCAGCCAGCGCCGCCTGGGTCAGGCCCTGCTCCTCGCGGATGTCGCGGAGCGTGGCGCCGGTCGCCGGCTTACGAAGTGGCGGTGGTTTCGGTCGGCTCATGGGAAAGGGTTCCTCAGAACTAAGTTGCCGGTCAGCGGTTTTTAAGGACAAGAATCGTCCAGGAGCTTCTGAGCGCCTCCGTTTTCCCGAAAGTTTGGCCAAAAAGTATCCCGAGTCATCGTCGCGAACAACATCTTGCGCTAGAACGCGGTTCTTTGCGGTTCTGTGCCCTACGCTTTTCCGCATGGACGACACGCCGCTTTCTCGGTCGGTCAAGCGTCGTCCATCCCATTCCCGGGGCGCGCGCCTGTCGAAGGCTTCTGCGCGCCCTCCTTTTTCGTCCGCGGCCGAAGTGGAAAGCGGCGAGAAAGCGAGCGGGCCGGGGCCGAGACGGGGCCGGGCTTGGCGGGCCGAAAACGGAGGCCCGGAACCCGCGACCTTGCGGCGGTTGGCGAGGCTGCTCATGTGCCGCGGCGAGCGCCTTTCAGGCGAGGGCGATTTCCTGGAGGCCGGCTTCCATTTCGAGGCGGCGGCCACAATCTCGGAAGGCGTGGGCGATCCACTTCCGGCGGCAGAAGCGGCTCTTGAGTTTGGGCGATGCGCGCTGCTCTGCGGTTATGGCCAGCTGCTCGCCAAGCTCGCAGGGCGTATCGTCAACTTGGCTTCTGAGCACGCAACGTCATTGCCGGTAGGCGGGATGTTTGGTTTGCGCGTCTGGGCGGAGATTCTTCGGAAGGCAGAAAGCAAACCGATCCCTCTATTCGAGCTGGTCGAAGGTCGGCGGCGCGAGCGTCGAAGTGCAAGGTTGGAGGTGCCGCGGCCGGCCGGCGAGCCTGGGGACCTCGGTGGCGGCTTGCTGGCGGGGTTTTTCGTGCCGGGGAAGGCTTTCGAGGGCGGATCGGCGATGGACGACGATTGGCCCTTGAGCGCGGACGGACGGTGGTTTGTCCGAGTGATCGAGGATTCCTCGGCCGCGGCGCGGATCGAGAGCGGGCAAAGAATCGTCGATCTCGGCGGGCGGCTGGGATGCCCGGTGCGACGGCAAATTGAGGTCATGCGGGTAGTCGTGAAGGTGGCGGCCGATCATCGAGGTCACGCCTTGATCAGAGCCCTACGGGAGGAAGCGAAAAGGTTGGAGGGGGAGCCGTCGTGAGGCGAGTGGAGGGCGAGAGTGTGGCGGATCGGTCGGCGGTCGGGTGGAGGCGGTTGGATGCAGCACAAAGGCGGTTTCTTTGGCTGGCGGGTTTGGGCTTTGTCCTTGCGGCCCTTTTCGCGTTGGCGTCGCTCTTCTTTGCGGCCGGGGCGCGAAAAGGTGCGGCGGCGGGAGGCCCTGCGCGTTTGGCACCTACGGAGGCTACCGAGTGAACGAGAGCCGCGAGCCTCAGGACGAACGCGTGGGAGCACAGGAGGGGAGTCCGGGTCTGTGGACGGTCGCGCGAGCACAGGCTGCGCTCGGTGAGACGGTCGAGGAGTTGCTCCGGATTGCGGACGCTTTGAAGATGATTCATGACAACCTGCCGCCTCCTGCAGATCTGAAAGACCGGCAAGAGCACCGGAAGCCCTACGACGTGGCGACGGAGATCCTCGCGACGATCGATTGCGTTCTTGCAGACGACTTACAGCCTGCGATTCGCGGATTACAGCGCGCGGCGCGGATCACGGAGACCGAGCTGCAGGTGGAATTTCTCTCGGTTGACGGGTAAACATTCTCGCCACCGCTCTCCAACCCGGGGCCGCCGAGCGGCCAAAGCCGGAGCGCCTGCGCCTGGCGGTCGAGGATTACTACTTCCGGAGCACGCGGCGTAGGCATCCTGAGGGTGAATGGAGGGACGGTCTCTGGTATCCCTCGGCGAGCGAGCGCCGCGCGTGCTGCGAGAGCTTTCGACCGTCGGCCGCGAACCGGCAGGCACTGGAAAGCCATTGCCGGTCGCCCTCCGCCCGAGCGGCCGGATCGAGGCCTAGCCGATCGAGCGGAGGCGCGATAGAGAGCCAGCCATGGCTCTGGATCGTGCCGCGGCGTTGACTCCCCCTCCCCTTCGCTGCGACCAAGGTGGGCGTGCCCCAAGGCCCCCCAAAAAGAATTTTCGCGGACCTATCGTTTTCTCGGACACCTCTCGTTTAGGGTTCGCCCCGTGATGAGAACGACGGCAAGCCCACGTCCTTCGGACACTCGCCGCGCAGCTTGGCTGACGGCCATTTCGGGCGGTACCGCAACCTCATCGGTAGGGCTGTACCCGCTCGGTCGGAATTTCCCGTCCGGGCAATTCAATGGAGGTGCTCGTCATGAGCTCCCGCGTTGCACCTGTGCCCACTCAGTCCCTGACCCCCACCCCGATCCCCCTCAAGGCGGAGCGGATCCAGCTTCGACAGATGCCGGGCTGGGATCTTTCAACCAACCGGCGGCGGCTGAAGCGCTCGTTCCGCTTCCCGACCCAGAAAGCGGCGATCGCGTTTCTGCAGCTTGCGCTCGCTACCGCCGAGAGCAATCCCGGCTGCCGCCGAGGCCCGACGTTCGTGCTTCGCGGCGAGGTGGTCACGGTGACCTTCTCGGCGCGGGGTCGGGCGGTCACTCGGGCGGAGCTCGATCTCGCGAAGTCCGTCAGTCTTTCGGCCTAGTTCGCAGGAAACGACCAACGCAGCACCCAACCGCCGGACCGCATTTCGCGGCCGGACAATGAAGAAAGGAGAAACGTCATGCCTGACAACTCGTATGCCGACAAGATCAACACCTGGCAGATCACCGTCCAGAACATCCAGGAGGTGCTGCCCGACATCCCCGGGGTCGATCCGCCGTTTTCCGACCTCCAGCAGAAAGTCACCGAGCTGCGCATCGCTCACGACAACGTCCAGATGATGTCCGGCAAGCTGCGCGAGGCGGTGGTCGCGCGCCGCAAGCTCGACGCGGACACCCGGCGGTCGGCGCGCCGCCTCGCGGCGGTCGCCCGCGGCCATCTGGGTTTCGACAATCCGATCCTGGAGAGCTTCAAGGTCCGTTCGGAGGGCCACCGGAACCGGAAGGCGCCGAAAGCGACGGCTCCGCCGAAGTCGGAGGTGAAAATCGCCGCCTAAAGAATTCAGGGTAGTACGTGCCGTGCGAGAGTCTTCCGGGGACCATTCGAACGGCCGGTAGGGCATAGTGAAGGACGCAGCAAGGGGTTGGGGGTGCACCCCCACCTCATTAGGCTTCTCACATTCCAAGTCGTAAAAATCAATCGTAGGTGCCGATTAGGGGTGACAAAGGCGCTGAGATTGGTTAGGATTAGCCTGTACAATCGGTGTATTGAGTCAAAATGAGAAAGAAATGTCACATTTTGGAGGACCGATTCAGCTTTTCCCCCCGACGGAGCGCTCCATCGCTCCGACGTTCCAGAATCCATAAACCGGCCTCCGAGGCGGGACGATGAAGATCGCCGAGATCAAGGAGCACCAGGGGAGGTACCGGAAAAGCGTAGAGGCCTACGCCGAGCTCCAGGGTTGCCTGGAGGCGGTGGGGCGAGCCGTGGACCGGCTTCCGGGGCTGCGGCTGGAGCGAGAGAAGTTGAAAAAAGCGACGAAGGCGCTCCACGACATGGGAACCACCGTGGCGCTGGTAGGGGAGTTTGCCGCCGAGCTGGTTGCGGAAAAAGTGATCCGCGCCAAGATGCGTCGACAAGGCGCGGCGGCCGGGATCGTTTTCCGGTACGACCCGGAGAACGAGCTGGAAGACGTCGGGTTGCCGGAGACCGCCGCCGTTAATGACGATGATCTTGAGTAGTCCAAGAGCCCTGAATCATGCGAGCGCTAGAGCCAACCCAGGAAGAGATCGACGACATGGCGACCTTGGCCTTCCAGCTTCAGATAGTGGCCGAGCTACTTCGGGAAGGACTACATCGGCAACCGGAGCAACGAGCCGGGCAGCTTGGCAAGTTGGCACATCTGGCGACTTTGACCGGCTGGGAGATGGAAGGCGAGCTGCTGCGAACGACGGAAGGATCGGTCTACGAAGACCGGCCGAGAAGCGCTTAGAGCTTCGAACCGGTCAAGCGGTGCCTTCTTGAAACGATCGGAACTTATCCCGCGCGGCTTGGGCAAAACGATAAGCCGTCTCGGTCTGCGTCGCATACTCCAGCGCCAGCACATAACGCTCCAGCCCAATCCCGGCGGCTTCGAGCAGAGCGGCCAACGCTTCCGGATCTTCCTTGCCGATCGCTTGTAGCCGTTCCTGCACGGGGACGAATCGGGTCGCTTCCTTTCGCAGTTGGGCGTACGCCTCCTCGCGGGCCGCGCTGCTCGCTTCGAAAAAAACCTCCGCCTGCGGCTTGTCGGATCCACGGTGAGCCACACGCTCGCGCTCCACTCGGACCGCGCGCTTGAGAACGGTCGCCGGAACGTCGAAGAGAGCCGCGACGTGGAGGATCGTCCGGCAATGCGCCTCCAACGCCTGCTTGTTCGCGGCAGTCGGTGCGATCTCCTCGCAGCAGGCTCGACGCTCTTCGGGCGCCGGAAGCCAAATGCCCTCCTGCCAATCCCCGTCGGGGCTCGTCTGCCGCAACTCACGGGCGAGAAACGTCTCCACCGCAAGGGCCAAGCGATCCTCCGCTTCTGGCTTCAGAACAGCCTCTCCGGATGTTCCGGGGGCACTTTTTTCTCGGGTGGATGCTGGGGTTGCAACCATGAAAGGCTCCCTCAAATGTACATTCTCTGCAAGGTGAAACTCACATAGCCTGCAAAAAATTGCAAGCCCGTCACCCTGGTTACATTTTGATAGGTGCCTGGTAAGAATGAAAGCGGGACTCAGATGTCACATATCTTCGCGAGGCAGGCCGCGCCCACCACTCTTAGTTAGTTAGTTAGGTCGAGCCGCCGCGAGCCATCGAGCAGGCTCTTTGGATCGCCTCCCCAAAACAAAGGGGGCCCGAAGGCCCCCTGGAAACCAACTGCTGTTACGAAGCCGACTCTCTAGAAGTCGTAGCGAGCCGCGAGCTGGATCGTGCGGGGCGTACCGCCGCCGTTCTTCGCTCCGAACGTCGCGTTGGGCGTCTGGCCGGTGCCCCAGACGGTGTTGATCACCGTGCGGTTCTCGGCGTCCGTGCAGTTGAAGCACTCGGCGAACACGGAGATGCTGCCCGGTCCGAGCTTGAAATCCTTGGCGATCCGCAGGTCGAGCGAGGTGAAGTCCGGCTGGCGGAAGCTGTTGCGCTCGAAGTGAACGCCGTTGATCGTCGGCCGGTCCGTCGTGCTCTCACCGTCGTTGTTGATGTCCGAGTTGACCGTCGCGTTATACGGCGAGCCGGTGCTGTAGCGGAACGCGCCGGAGAGACTGATTCCCCACCAGGGGCTCTGCCAGAGACCGTTGACGACACCCTTCCAACGCTGGTCGCGGGCGGAGTAGGCGTAGTTCAGGTCGAGGTCGTTGTAGTCCTCGGCCTGGAGACCGGCGAAGTTCCGCTCGTTCGAGTCGTTGTCCTTGTCCTTCGAGTAGGTGAGCGCCGCGTAGTAGCTGAAGTTGTTCGCCAGGCGGCGACGAATCGTGCCGGTAAGGGCGGTGTATTTCGACTTGCCGTCGGAACGGCTGGTGGTGATGCGGCCATAGAACGGGAACGGAAACACGGTCGAGCTGTATTTCGGTAGGCCGTTCGCGGCGATCGTGCCGTCGTACTGGCGGTTGATGTCGATCAGGCGCTGAAGCTGCTTCGTCTCGGCGTAGGTGAAGTCGAGGCCGGCCGAAGTGAGCGGCAGAATCTCGCGCTCGGCGCCGAGCGTGATGCGGTCGGTGTAGGGGTTTTCGAAGTTCGAGTCGATGACGAACACGCCCGGCTTGCTGGGATTCGGCACGCGGGTGAAGTCGATGCGCTCGACGCCCACCGGGTTGAAGGCATTGCCCCAGCCCGGCGAGAGCGGATCGGTCGGCGGCAGAACGTTGTTGCCGCTGCGCGGCGCGGAGATGATGTACTGCGTGCCGACGATGCCGTTGCTGGTGTACAGCTGGGCGAGCAGGATGGCCGGGGTGCGGCTCCAGAAGCGGCCGGCCGAGAAGCGGACGGCGGTCTTGGTATCCGGCGCCCAGGAGAGTCCGATCCGGGGCGAAATCTGATCGGACAGGCTCGCGTCCGGGACCGAGCGCGTCTGACGGAACGAGCCGTTCGCGTTGCGGTCATCCGGGTTCAAGGTCGGGGTGTTCGGGTTGTCCTGCGTCTCGGCGCGAATGCCGGCCGAGAACGTCAACCGGCTGGAAAGGAACCACTGGTCCTGCAGGAAGAGGGCGGACTCCTTCTGTCCGAACGCGGCGCGGCCCGCTTCGGAAGACGTCCGACCGCCGAGGCCGCCGAACTGGCGGTACTGCGACCAACGGCCGGCGAGCAGGTCCGCCTCGTTGTTGAAGATGTAGACGCCGCGCCAGTTGCCGCGGAAGACCTGGTCGATCGAGGTGTCGTTGTACTCGCCGCCCGCCTTGAACACGTGGTCGCCGTGCATCAACGTGACCGTGTCGCCGAACGCCTTGCGCTCGGTGGTCGAGGTGATCGGAAGGAACGACACCTCGCCGTAGCGGGCGGTGCCCTGCTGGATCTCGGGGAGGTTCAGCCCCTTGTCCTCGCGCGGGGTGTCTTCGGTGATAAAGTTGAGGTTCAGGTCGTTCAACAGGTTCGGGCCGAACTGGCCGGACCAGGAACCGACGTACGACTTCGAATCGAGACCCTCGATGCCGTTGTAGCTCTCGGTGCGGGTGGCCGCGTTGGAGGTGCCGTTGACGCCGTTGTACTTGGTCTTGTTGGCGCGGAACAGGAAGCGCTGCTGGGCGTTGGCCTGGTAGTCGATCCGGCCGAACAGGACGTCGCCGTCCTGAGTCTGCACGTACGACGAGGGCGAGGCGAGAACCGGGTACTTGGCAAAAACGGCGGGGCTGAGCACGAACGAGGCGATCGGCTCGGTCTCGGACTTCTTCTGCTTGTCGTAGGAGGCGAAGAAGAACAGCTTGTCCTGGACGATCGGACCGCCGATCGAGCCGCCGTACTGCTTCTTTTCCTGGTCTTTCGGCTCGGTGCCGTCAGCGAAGTTCGAGATCAAGCTCTTCGGCTGGTCGTAGAAGAAGGCCGAGCCGTGGAATTTGTTCGTGCCGCTCTTGGTGATGACGTTGACGAAACCGCCGCCCGAGCGCCCGAACTCGACCGAGGCGCCGTTGGTGATGACGGTGAATTCCTTGATCGACTCCTGCGAGATGGCGAGCGGCGCCCGGTCCTCGGCGCTGCCGACCGTGCCGCCGAAAAAGGCGTTGTTGTAGTCGACGCCGTCGACCGTGACGTTGGTGTTGATGCCGCGCTGGCCCGAGAGCGACAGGTTGCCGCGCTCGGAGTCCTTGCGGGACTCGGGCGTCAGCAGGACCAGGCTGCGGAACTCGCGGCCGTTGATCGGGATCTGCTTGATCTGCTCGGTCTGGATGGTCGTGCCGTGGGTCGTGTTCGTGACCTCGACGACCGGCGCCTCGCTGGTGACGGTGATCGAATCGGTCACCGTTCCGGGAGAGAGCGTGAAGTTGAGCGTCGGCGCCTCGCCGAGCAGCAGACGGATCTCGCGGTTCGCGGGTCCGAAGCCGTCGAGCGTCGCGGTGACGGAATATAGGCCCGTCGGCAGGTTCAAAATGCGGTAGGCGCCTTCGCCGTCCGTAATCGCCACGATCTGGAGGCCCGTCTCCTGGTTCTTGGCTTCGACGGTGACGCCCGGAAGCGCGGCGCCGTCGGCGTCGGAGACGTTGCCGGAAATGCGGCTGGTGGTGACGTCGGTCTGGGCGAAAGCGGCTGTCGCTAACCCTGAGAGCAACAGCAGGGTCGCCAGCGCGAGCGCCCATCGGGTATGGGGTTGACCTCGATGCACGGTGTTTCCTCCTTGGTTCATTGGGTTCGATGCGAACGACTCAAAGGGTTAAAATCTCGGGCTCAATTCTAGAGGTCGGACGAGATCGGACGGTGCCACACTACGGGCTATGTCGTGACGAAACGGCGACGGCTTGCGGCTGCGGAGCCGTGGTAGGCTCCCCCCTCGCACCGCTCGACGGAGCATCTCGACCTCGGATTCTCTCTGCAACTCGATGGCTCTACGACAACGGACTCGCGACCGGATCGAGCTGGATGTCCCGGCCGCCGAAGCGGCCCTGAAACCTGTACCCTGTCCGGCTGAACTCTTCGAATGATACTCCAAGACCGGCCGTTGGTGAGCGTTGTGATGGGCAGCCGTTCCGATTGGGAGACGATGCGCCGCGCGGTCGACACCTTGGAGGGTTTCGGCGTCGTCCACGAGCGCAGGATCGTTTCCGCCCACCGGACGCCCGAGCTGATGCGCGAGTTTGCGCGCGGCGCTCAAGGTAGAGGGATCGAGGTGATCATCGCGGGAGCCGGCGGCGCCGCCCACCTGCCCGGAATGATCGCGGCCCAGACCCTTCTGCCGGTTTTCGGCGTACCGGTCCAGGGCCGTAGCCTCAACGGTTTAGACTCCCTGTTGTCGATCGTCCAGATGCCGGCGGGTGTGCCGGTCGGCACCCTTGCGATCGGCGAGGCCGGCGCCGTCAACGCCGCGCTGCTCGCCATCCGCTGCCTCGCCGTTTCCCGTCCCGAGCTCGCCGAGAAGCTCGCCGCCTTCGCTTCCGAGCAGGAGCGCAAGGTTCTCGACGACTCGTTGGACTAAGCGTCGGCGCGAAATTCCAGGCCGCGCGGCATGGCGATCCTTCCCGGTTCGACGATCGGCGTCCTCGGCGGCGGCCAACTGGGCCGGATGTTCGCGATCGCCGCGCGCAAGATGGGCTACCGCGTTCATACCTTCTCGCCTGATCGCGATACTCCGACCGGCCAGGTGGCGGACGTCGAAATCGTCGCACCTTACGAAGACCTCGACGCCGTCCGCGCTTTCGCCCGGGAGGTCGCGGCGGTCACCTTCGAGTTCGAAAACGTCCCGGCCGAAACCGCCGCGGCGGCGACCGAATTCGCTCCGGTCCGCCCTTCGGGCGCGGTTCTCCACGTCACGCAGAACCGGTTGCGGGAGAAAGGCTTTCTGGCGGAGCACGGCTTCCCAGTCGCCCCCTTTGCGCCGGTGCGCTCCTTGGCGGATCTGACCGCCGCCCTCGTTCGAATCGGTTGCCCGGCCGTGCTCAAGACGGCCGGCTGGGGCTACGACGGGAAGGGCCAGGCGGTCGTTCGGCACGCGGAAGATGCCTCCGAGGCCTGGCGAGCGCTCGGTTTCGCGCCAACGGGCGCCGAGGCGATCCTAGAGGCTTTCGTCGATTTCTCGGTCGAGCTTTCCGTGGTCGCCGCGCGCGGGGTGGACGGCGCCTTCGCGAGCTGGGGGGCGTTCGAGAATCACCACTCCCGTCACATTCTCGATTTGACCGTCACTCCGGCACGGGTGCCTCGCGAGGTCGCGGCGCGGGCGGTCGAGCTGGCGCGCGAGATCCTCGAATCGCTCGACGTCGTCGGCGTGCTTTGCGTCGAGCTGTTCCTGGGTAGAGACGGCCGCCTGCTGGTCAACGAGCTGGCGCCCCGGCCGCACAACTCGGGCCATCTGACGTTCGACGCCGCGGTGACCAGCCAGTTCGAGCAACAGCTGCGCGCGGTTTGCGGCCTGCCGCTGGGCTCGACCAAGCTCTACCGGCCGGCGGCGATGGCGAACCTGCTCGGCGACCTCTGGTCCGATGGCGAGCCCGACTGGACCGCGGCGCTCTCGTTCCCTGAGGTCAAGCTTCACCTCTACGGCAAAGTCGAACCGCGCCCCGGGCGTAAAATGGGTCATCTGACGGCGATCGCGGAAACGGCCGACGAAGCGGCGGCGCTTGCCTTGGCGGCGCGATCGGCGCTGGTGCTCAAACTGTCGGGAGGATCGCGATGAGCCAGCTCTTGATCTACGGCGCCAACGGGTACACCGGCGAGCTGGCGGCTCGGGAGGCGGTCGCCCGGGGCCTCGCGCCGATCCTCGCCGGGCGCAAGCGCGAGGCGCTGTTGGCGCTCGGTACAGAGCTGGGCCTCACCGTGCGGGTGTTCGATCTTGGCGATCCGAGCTCGATACGTCGCGGCCTCGAAGGGGTGACCGCCGTGCTCCACTGCGCCGGGCCGTTCGTCCTTACCAGCCGGCCGATGGTCGAGGCCTGCCTCGCGGCGGGCTGCCATTACCTCGACATCACGGGCGAGATCCGGGTGTTCGAAGGGGTCTTTGCCCAGCACGCGAAAGCCGAGCGCGCGCGGGTCGCGCTGTTGCCCGGAGTCGGGTTCGACGTCGTGCCGTCGGATTCTCTGGCGCTGCGGCTCGCCGAGGCGCTGCCGGGGGCCATTTCCCTCACTCTGGCGTTTGCCACCGCGGGCGGCTCGGCGAGCCGCGGCACGCTCAAGACGATGATCGAGAGCTTCCCCGAGGCCGGGGCGATCCGCAGGGACGGCAAGCTGATGGCCGTGCCGCTTGCCTGGCACGTCCGCGAGATCGATTTCGGCGGCCGGCTCGGCCGGCGCACCTGCATCACCATTCCCTGGGGCGATCTTTCCACCGCCTGGCGCTCGACCGGGGTGCCGAACTTGCGGGTCTACACCGCGATGCCGCCGAGCGCGGTGCGCCGCCTGCGCTGGCTGAATCCCCTTCTGCCGCTCGCCGGTTGGGGTCCGATCAAACGCCGGCTGCAGCGCGCGGTCGACCGGCGGGCGATCGGACCGAGCGCCGAGGCGCGGGCAACCGCCCGAACCTACCTCTGGGGAGAGATCGAAGGCGAAGGCGGGCGGCGCCTCTCCGCCACGCTCGAAACCCCGGAGGCCTACGCCTTCACTGCGGTGTCGGCGATCGCCTGCGCCCGGAAGATCCTTGCCGGCGAAGTGAAGCCGGGGGCCTGGACCGCCGCCCAATCGTTCGGCAGCCGTTTCGTCGATAGCCTGCCCGGAGTCACGGCCGGCCCGATCGTCGAAGGCTGATCGGAAACCGGGCCCTCGGCCGTGCGCCCCTACGACTTGCCGATCGCTTCTATGGTTTCGCGGGCTGGATCAGGTGCCCGTAGCGGAGCGGTTTGCCCTCTACCCACGGCCGGTACTCGTTGCAGAAGTCGATCCGCTCGCCGAGCGTCGGATGCGACGAGTTCCAGAGCTTGTACAGCAGTCCCGGACGCGGGTTGGCTAGATTTTGCTCCTGGAGCTTGACGAACGCGGTGGCGGCGGAGTGGTTGTCGCGCGTGATTTCGAGCCCAAAAACGTCCGCCTGATGCTCGATTTCGCGGCCGATCGCCAGGATCGCAGGGGTAAGGACGAACGTCACCACGCTGAACAGCAGGACGATCAACGGCCACGAGGCCACGTCCGAAAGCTCGTGGAAACCGAAGCGATCTCCCCAGCGCGCGATCATTCCCCGCGCCAAGCGATGAATCGAGAACAAGCCGACGAGAATCAGGGCAAATCCGAGACCGATCTCGAGCGCCACGTGGCCGAGGACGTAGTGGCCCATCTCGTGCCCCATGACGAACAGCAGCTCGCGCTCGTCGAGTTTCTTGATGATCGTGTCCCAGAGCACCACCCGCTTGGTGCTCCCCAGGCCCGCGACGTAGGCGTTGACCTTCTCCGTGTCGACGCTCTTGTCGACCTCGAAGACGCGGCTCCCTTCGATTCCGGCCCGGTCGGCGAGCGCGAGAATCTTCGCCTCCAGGGCCCGATCCTTCATCGGGCCGAACTTGTTGAACAGGGGGTCGAGCCAGACCGGTGAGATCACCAAGAGCAGGGCGAGCAGGGGGACCGAAGCGAGGGACGTCCAGAGCCACCAGCGGCGCGGGCTCTTCTTGAGCATCAGATAGGGAATCCAGAGGGTGAGGGCGCTGCCGATGATACCGACCAGGAGCCCTTTGGCCGCATCGCTCCACCACTTCGCGGCCGTCTGGTTCGACAGCCCATAGGCATGCTCGCGCACGAAGTCGGTGAAATAGGCGAGCGGCAGGTCGATCACGAACGTCAGGATCGTAAACAGCGCGAAGTAGATCGCGACGGTCGGAAACCACCGCTTGCCAATCCGCTGAGCGAACGTGCGAATGCGGGCGGAAAATCCGGTAAACAACAGCAGCAGCGGAACCGCGAATCCCCAGAGCAGCTCGACCCACCAGACGACGATGCCGCTCTCGTAGTAGCGCATCGCTTTTTCGCTCGGCACCGGAACCGCGACCGGGCCGAGGTCGGTGGCTGCAGGGGTCGTGGTCGCGACAGGAGCTGCAACGGCGGTTTCGCCCGCGGGAACGCCGGAAGTTTCCGGGGCGGAGGTCTGCGCGCCGGACGGCGCCGAGGACGACACGACGGCCAAGACCGCCACGAACGAAAGTGCCGCGATGGATTGGAAACGCATGGCTTCCCCTTTTGGCTCGAATGTGCACCGTAGGGTACGCCAGATTCAGGTCGGAGGTTACGGTTTCGACCCCGAGTGATAATCAAAGATTACACCGGAGGATGCGAGGTAACGAATCTGCCGCCAGACGCGCCAGAATGCGGTGTTTGCGGGCGCTTTGGCCCGCAGCGTACTCCTCAAGGAGAACCGTCCATGAAGAAAGCCCTTCTCCTCTCTGCCCTCCTCCTGCTCGTCGGCACCGTTGGCGCATTCGCGGTGACCCCGGTCAACATCGTCTACCCGATCCACGGCGCCACCTATCCGATCACCGACCCGGCTCCGGGCGCGCTCAACTCGATGTACTTCACCTCGAGCTTCAGCGTCACCTGCGGCGGCGGCGGGCATTCCGCCCAGTGGGGTTTCGACACCACCGCCGTGGGCTCGGCGACCTTCTACGACATGTTCAGCGCCCAGTTCGTCCATAAGTTGCCCGGCGGAGCTCACACCTTCTGGGTGAATTCGGACTGCGGCAACGATCTGGTGAAGTTCCGGGTCGGCAACTAAGGGCTTCTTCGCGTGGGCGGCTCCCGGCACGGGACCGCCCACCCCCTCCATCGCTCGGCGACCGGCGCCAAGCCCGGACCGCCTCGGGTTCCGGGGTAAGATCCGCCGCTATGCCCGACATCCGAGCCAAGCAGATCTCCGAGCTGAAACAGCGGCTCGCCGCGGCCGAAGCGGGCGGCGGCGCGGACCGCATCGCGCGCCAGCACAAAGAAGGCAAGCTGACCGCCCGCGAGCGGGTGGAGTTGCTGCTCGACCCGGGCTCGTTCGTCGAGCTCGACGCGCTGGTCGTTCACCGCTGCCGCGACTTCGGCATGGAGAAGACCAAATTCCCCGGCGACGGCGTGGTCTCCGGTTACGGCACGGTCGAGGGGCGCTTGGTCTACGTCTTCGCCCAGGATTTCACCGTCTTCGGCGGCTCGCTGTCCGAAACCAATGCGCAGAAGATCTGCAAGGTCATGGATCTGGCGGTCGAAAACGGCGCGCCGGTGATCGGTCTCAACGATTCGGGTGGCGCGCGGATTCAAGAAGGGGTCGCCTCGCTCGGCGGCTACGCCGACATTTTCCTGCGCAACACTCTCGCCTCCGGTGTTGTGCCGCAGATCTCGGCGATCCTGGGGCCGTGCGCGGGCGGCGCGGTCTACTCTCCCGCGATCACCGATTTCATCTTCATGGTCGAGGGGACGAGCTATATGTTCGTCACCGGGCCGGACGTGATCCGCACGGTCACCCACGAAGAGGTGACCAAAGAGGCGTTGGGAGGGGCCGCCACCCATAGCGCCAAGAGCGGCGTCTGCCATTTCGTCCGCGGCAACGATGCGGCCTGTCTTGCCGGCATCCGCGAGCTGCTCTCCTACCTGCCGAGCAACAACCTCGACGATCCGCCCCCCGCCTCGTCGGAAGACGACCCGTTCCGCACTTCCGATGCGCTCGACGCGCTGGTTCCGTCCGACCCGAACAAGCCCTACGACATCAAACAGCTAATCGGCCAGGTGGTCGACGACGGCAAGTTCTTGGAAGTCCACGCCGATTTCGCGAAGAACCTGGTCGTCGGCTTCGCCCGGTTCGCCAACCAGTCGGTCGGCATCGTCGCCAACCAGCCGCAATTCCTGGCCGGCGTGCTCGACATCGACGCCTCGCTCAAAGGCGCCCGGTTCGTCCGCTTTTGCGACGCGTTCAACCTGCCGCTGGTCACGTTCGAGGACGTTCCCGGCTTTCTGCCCGGCACCCAGCAGGAATTCGGCGGCATCATCAAGCATGGCGCCAAGCTCCTTTACGCCTTCGCCGAGGCGACCGTACCGAAGATCACGATCATTACCCGCAAGTCTTACGGCGGCGCCTACTGCGTGATGGCGAGCAAGCATTTGCGCACCGACGTCAACCTCGCCTATCCGACCGCGGAGCTCGCGGTGATGGGGCCGGAGGGAGCCGTCAACATCCTCTACAAGCGCGAGCTGGACAAGGCAGGCGAGAACGCCGCCGCGGTGCGCCAGGAGAAGGTCGCCGAGTATCGGGCCAAGTTTTCGAACCCCTACATCGCGGCCGAGCGGGGCTTCCTGGACGCGGTGATCGAGCCGCGCGACACCCGCGCGCACATCGTCAAGGCGTTGCGCCAGCTCGCGAGCAAGCGCCAGAGCCTGCCGGCGAAGAAGCACGGCAACATGCCTTTGTAGCGAATGGCCCGGAACCGCCTTTTCTTGACAGCCCGCGGGCCCGTGCGACAAGCTGAGAACATTCTTCGGTCGCGGTTTCGTCAACTCCGTCACCGCGCGGCCGGATCATCACGTTTCAAGGGATGGCAGGAGGGCTCATGAGAGAGAAGGATCGCGATCTGCGGCGTCGGAGACAGCGGCGCAACAAGCGCCTGGCAAAGCGTCTCCACGCAGAAGTCTTGAAGAAGGCCGAGCAGCAGCAGGCTTCCAAGCGCGCGGCAAAGAAGGCTTCGGCCGATGCCGCCACCGCGGCGGAAACCGCGGCGGCCGAGGAGACGAAGAAGAAGCCCGCGGCCAAGAAAGCTCCCGCGGCCAAGAAGGCTCCCGCCGCCAAGAAAGCCGTTGCCAAGGGCGCAGGCCCCGCGGAGCCGGATTCGGGAAGCGAGGCTTGATGCCAGATTACCGCTCGCTCAAGGCCGTGGACCCCGAGATCTGGCAGTCGATCGCCGACGAGCGCTCGCGCCAGAACGACGGCCTTGAGCTGATCGCATCGGAAAATTTCGTCAGCCGCGCCGTGCTTGAAGCGGTGGGCAGCGTGATGACGAACAAGTACGCCGAAGGCTATCCCGGCAAGCGTTACTACGGCGGCTGCGAGTTCGTGGACGTGGCGGAGCGCCTGGCGATCGACCGGGCGAAAGAGCTGTTCGGAGCCGAGCACGCCAACGTCCAACCGCACAGCGGTACCAGCGCGAACATGGCGGTCTATTTCGCGATGCTCCGCCCGGGCGACAAACTGATGGGGCTGGATCTCGCCGCCGGCGGGCACCTCACCCACGGTCATCGGCTTTCCTATTCAGGGCGCGATTTCCAGGTCGTGGCGTACGGCGTCGATCGAGAAACCGAGCGGATCGACTACGACGCGGTGCTCGCCCAGGCGCTCGCCGAGCGGCCGAAGCTGCTCGTGGTCGGCGCCTCGGCCTACAGCCGAGTTCTCGATTTCGCTCGCTTCCGCGAGATCGCGGATCAGGCGGGTGCCCTGCTCATGGCAGACATCGCGCACATCGCCGGCTTGGTCGCGGCGGGTCTTCACCCCTCGCCGGTTCCGCACTGTCACTTCGTCACCTCGACCACACACAAGACGCTCCGCGGACCACGCGGCGGTCTCGTGATGTGCAAAGAGGAGTTCGCCAAAGAGATCGACCGAGCGGTCTTTCCGGGTATCCAAGGCGGCCCGCTCATGCACGTCATCGCGGGCAAGGCGGTATCTTTCCGGGAGGCATTGTCGAGCGAGTTCCGCGACTACCAGGGCCAGATCATCGCGAATTCCAAGCGACTGGCGGCGCGCCTGGCCGAGAACGGTCTGCGCATCGTTTCGGGCGGAACCGACAACCATGTCTTCCTGGTCGACGTCGCCGTCGCGGGGACCACGGGGAAAGTCGCGGAGAAGGCGCTCGAAGCGGCGGGAATCACGGTCAACAAGAACACCATCCCGTTCGACCCGCAACCGCCGATGGTCGCCTCCGGAGTCCGGATCGGCACCGCTGCGATCACCACCCGAAGCATGAAAGAACCCGAGATGGACCAAGTCGGCGACCTGATCGCCGAAGTGCTCAAGAATGCAACCGACCCGGCCGCCCATGACGCCGTCCGGACCCGGGTGCGCGATTTGTGCGCGCACTTCCCGCTCTACGATCCGTTGATGTAGGGGCCTCACAGGCCCCGCAGTCGCTCCCGAACTGCGCCGATCAGGAATATCGAGCCACAGACGACCAAGGTGCGCCGGTTCGCGGCGAGCGCCCGTTCGAGAGCCGCGTCGAGATCTGGGATGACCTCGGCAGCGGTTCCTGGCGGCAGCAGCGCGGCAAGCTCCGCCGGATTTTTCGCTCGCGGGCTGGGCGGCGCGGTGAGGAAGATCCGCTCGGCTTGCGGTACAAGATACCCGAGCATCTCCTTCGCGTCTTTGTCTCCCAATAGGCCAAGCAGCAGATCCACCGGCTCGCCGGTTTCCGCTTGCCGTTCGGCGAGGAATCGGCCGAGCATCTCGGCGCCTTCCGGGTTGTGCGCGGCGTCGAGCACAATCCGCTTTCCGCCTCCTACGAGAATCGATTCGAGCCGCCCGGGCCAGCGGCAGGCGGCGACTCCGCGCTCGATGGCCTCTCGATCGATTCGAGTCCAACCGAGATGAGCCAGCTCCTCCGCTGCGGCAACCGCGAGCCCTAGGTTGCGCAGCTGGTGGGCGCCTGGTAGAGCGAGATCCAGACGGTAGCGCGCGCGATCCGTCTCGATCTCCACTTCCTGCCCAGCCCAGCCTCGCGATCGCGCTGAGACGATCCGCGCCCGTTCCGGCGCCGACGTGAGGTTCGCTCCGACCTGATTCGCTTCGGCGCGCACCGAATCCAGCGCTTCGGGCGCTTCGATCCAAGCGAGCGCCGGCCGGCCGGGGCGGAGGATTCCCGCTTTTTCGCGGGCGATCGCTGAAAGGGTGTCGCCCAGCATCTCCCTGTGTTCGAAGCTGATCGAGGTGATGAGCGAGAGGATCGGCTCGGCGACGTTGGTCGCGTCGAGCCGGCCACCGAGCCCGACTTCGAGCACCGAAAGGTCGGCGCGCGCCTCCGCGAACCAGAGGAACGCCGCGAGCGTCACCGCCTCGAAGTAGGTGGGCAGGCCGTCGCCAGCTCTCTCCGTGATCTCGACGATGCGTCTCAGCAGCCCGCCGAGGGCGCCGCTCGAAATCGGCGCTCCGTCGAGCTGTAGGCGTTCTTCGACCCGCTCCAGATGGGGAGAGGTGTAGAGGGCGGTGCGATACCCGGCGGCATGCCCGATCGAAGCGAGCAGCGCGGAGGTCGAGCCCTTGCCGTTCGAGCCGGCGACCAGTACGGCCGGCACGGCCCGTTCCGGGTTTCCGAGCTGCGCGAGCAGCTCGCGCATCCGCTCCAGGCCGAGCCGGATGCCGAGACCTTCGAGACGACGGAGGATCGCTTCGGCGTCCACGGATCGGCCCGGTTCGCGGTTCGCTTCGAGGTTTCGGTGGCGTCAGCCGCGGCAGAGGTGTTCGAGGCAGCGCGCGATCGTGCTCTTCAGCTCGGGCCGCGGTACCACGAGGTCGAGAAAGCCGTGCTCCAGCAGAAACTCGCTGGTCTGAAATCCTTCGGGGAGGCTCTGGCGGATCGTCTGCTCGATCACGCGGGGTCCCGCGAAGCCGATCAGCGCGCCCGGCTCGGCGAGGTTCAGGTCCCCTAGCATCGCGAACGACGCGGTGACGCCGCCGGTGGTCGGATCGGTGAGGATCGAGAGATACGGCAGCCGCTCTTCGCGCAGCCGCGCGAGCGCCGCGCTGATCTTCGCCATCTGCATCAGAGAGAGAACTCCCTCCTGCATGCGCGCGCCGCCCGAGGCGGATACCACGATCAGCGGGACCTTCTTATCGATCGCCCGCTCCGCCGCGCGGGTGATCTTCTCGCCGACGACCGAGCCCATGGAGCCGCCCATGAAACGGTATTCCATCGCGGCGAGGACCACCGGGCGGCCTTCGATCCGGCCTTGGACCACCACTACGGCATCCCGCTCGCCGACCGCCAGTTGGTAGCTCTTGAGGCGGTCTTTATAGCGCTTGCTGTCTTTGAACTGGAGAGGGTCGGTGGGCGCGATGTCGGAGAACAGCTCGCGCCCCTCCGGCTCGTCGAGGAGCATCGCGATCCGCAACCGTGCGTCGATTCGGAAGTGATAGCCGCATTTCGGGCAGACCTGGAGGCTGCGCTCCAAATCGCGCGAGTAGATGATCTGCTTGCAGCCTTCGCACTTCACCCAGAGCCCTTCGGGCACGGTGCTCTTCGACCGGTCCTCGCGGACCGGCATCGGTTTCTTCGTCTTGCGAAACCAGGCCACGACTCAGACTTCGCCGGATCCCGCCTCTTCGGCTTCGAGATCGTTCGGGAGGCCGAGCCGAAGGCACGCGGCGTCGTACATCTGCCGGGCGGCCTTCTTGCCGTTTTGCAGCTCGGCCAGGCGATCCTTCACCTTGGCGAGCTCCTCCTCGATCGACCGATCGAGATCTTCGATCTCCTGACGCGTGGTGGCCAGAATGTTCTCGTAGAATTTCCGCTGCTGGTCATTTAGACTCATCGATCTCCTCCCACAGCCTGCGCTTATAGCTTGAACGGGATGCGCAAGCGGGTCCACATCTTGACCCGGACGCCGCCCTTGGTCGCAGGGCGATACTGAGCGCCTCGCGCAGCGGCGAGCGCGGATTCGTTGATTCCCACTTTTTGTTTGATCGGCTCGACCAACCGTGCCTCTGCGACCCTGCCGTTCTCGTCGACCAGCACCGCCAGGACGACGACTCCCTGCACGCCAAGCTGCTTGGCGAGCGCAGGATATCCCGGTTTCGGAGCGCTGACAAGCTGAGGAGTGCTCACTCCGGGACCCGGTTCGACGAGGTCCCCTTCGCGCACGCGCGGGGCTTCTTCCTCGCGCGCGGCGGGCGCGGGAGGCTCAGGCCGGCGCTCCTCCGCCTTCGCCGGCTCCGGGACGGGCTCGGGGCGCCGCTCTTCCGGCTGCGGGGCCGGCTCGGGGGCCACAGGAGCCGGCGAAGAGGCGGCGGAGGCGGGCGGCGTGGCCGTCGAGCTCTTGTCGGCCGCGGTCGTATCCGACGCTATCTTTTCGCGCAGCTTTCGCTCTTTTTCCTCGAACTGCTTCTTCATCTCCTCCTGTCTCTTCGCCACCGCCTGGTCGACCAGACCGCTGAGATCGGATTGGAGCGCAGGACCGGTCGCGACGGCGCCGGCCGGTCCTGCCGCGGGGGCCGGGGCGGCCGGCGCAGGGCCGGACTCCGCGGCCGGGGGCGTCGCAGGCGCCTTGGCCTTGCCGCGCGCAAACCAGAGTCCTCCGGCCACCGCGGCGATCACCAAAGCCGCCAGGCCGATCCAGAGTGCGGCGCGGTTCCTGCCCGCCGGGGGAGGGATCGGAACGTCCGCGAGCGGCGCCACCGCCTCGACGATCGGCCCGGTCGGCTCGAGCTCCGCTTCCGGCTCGGCCGGCAACGCCGCAGCTCCAGCCGCCGCGGAGAGAGGAACGACCGGGGCGATTAGAACCGGAGCGGGCCGGGGGGCCGGGGCGACCGGAGCCTCTGCCTCCTCCTCCGGAATCGGCGCCGCTTCAAGCCGCTGGACGTAGGCCGCGAGGTCGGTGTGCGAGGGCGTCGGCTTGCGCTCGTAGAGCACGGCGCCCAGACGCTGCTCCATTTCTCCCGCGGTTTGGAAACGGTCGGCGGGGTCGTGGGCGAGCGCCCGGCGCGTGATCGCGTCGATCTCGGCCGAGATCGACGGATCGATCTCGCGCGGGCTCTTGACCTTGCCTTCGCGCACGGCTTCGAGGACCGAGATCTCGCTGTCGCCCGCGAACAGGCGCTCGCCGGTGAGCATCTCGAACAGCAGCGTGCCGAGCGAGAAGATGTCCGAACGCGCGTCGACCGGCCGGCCCCAGGCCTGCTCCGGCGACATGTACTGGAGCTTGCCCTTGAGCGCGCCGATCTGCGTCTGTCCCGCCTGGGTCACCGCTTTGGCGATGCCGAAATCGCACAGCTTGATGTCGCCGTCGCGGCTGATCAGGACGTTCTGCGGCGA
Source organism: Thermoanaerobaculia bacterium (assembly GCA_035995205.1). Taxonomy (GTDB): domain Bacteria; phylum Acidobacteriota; class Thermoanaerobaculia; order Multivoradales; family UBA5704; genus DASYKS01. The sequence goes on along the minus strand of DASYKS010000010.1, from coordinate 47,326 downwards.
GACGTCGCGATGGACCAGACCCAGCGCGTGGCCTTCGAAGTCGCGTTTGTGGTGGGCGTGGTCGAGCGCGCCGGCGACGTGGTGGGCGATCAGCAGAGAGAGCCCGACGGGGATCGGCAGCCGCTTCTGGCGCGCGAGATTGCCGATCGTGCGCAGGTCCCGCCCCTCGACGTACTCCATGGCGATGAAGTAGTCGTTGGCGATCTTGCCAAGGTCGTAGATGTGAATGATGTTCGGGTGCGACAACTGCGCCGCGAGCTTCGCCTCGTCGATGAACATGCCCACGAACTCGGAGTTGTGGGTCATGTGCGGCAGGATCTTCTTGATCGCGACCGTCTTCTGGAACCCTTCGAGCCCGCGCATGCGCGCCTTCCAGACCTCGGCCATGCCGCCGACCGCGATCCGCTCCAGCAGCGTGTATTGCCCGAACCGGCGGTCGTCCGCTTCTTCCGTGTACACCGGGATCCGCTGGGTGGCGAGCGAATTGGCCGGCTCGACCGTCGCGCCGGTCGGTGCCGGCGGAGGTGCGATGAGCGGGGGCACCGGAGGCGCCGGAGCGGCGACAGGAGCCTGACGGAGCAAGGGCTCGGGAGAGGAGATTTTCGGCGCTGGGGGAGCGATCGGAGGCGCCGCCGGAGGAACGATCGGCGGAGCGGCGATCGGAGCCGGCGGGGCGTCGGCCGGAGCAACCACGGAGGCCGCCGGAGGGGCTGGGGCTGCCGGACGCGACGGGCGCGCGAGCTGCTCGATCGCGGCGAAATCGAGATCCGCCTTCGAACGAACCCCGGTGGCCTCGGTCGGCTTGACCGGCACCGGCACGGCGGGAACGGGGGGCGTCGGCGGACGCAGGACCGGCTCGGCAGGCGCCGGGGGCGGCAGCGGCCGGGCCGGGGTCGTCGGGGGGGTTACCGGAGCCACCGGAGCGGCGGGCCGGGGCGCGATGCTCGACCGGCCGCCCATCTGCAAGCTCGACAGGGTTTTCGAGAGCAGCGCCTCGACGTCCTTATCCGGCATTTCCGCCGGCTTCTTGGCCGCGGGAGCCGGAGGTTTCGGGCGTGGTAGCCCGCCCGGTCCGAGCACGCCGGAGAGCGTCTGCTCCAGCTTCCGCTCGATCGCGCCCTGATCGGTCCCGGCGGCGGAAAAGCCGGAAAGCGGCGGTGGCGGGCGATGCGAGCCCGCGGGTCGCCGCAGGTCGTCTTCGACCTCGGCGAGCACGTCGCCGAAGATGTCCTTCGAGGTCAACTGTTGATCGTCGGTCTCTGCCACCCGGGCGCGGGCCGGGTCGCGGCGGGCGGCGAGCGCTCGGCGCACCGCGAGGCGGAGATCGTCATCGGAGAACGGCTTGATCAGAAACTCGTCGGCTTCGATCGCCGCCGCATCGACGCCTTCCAAGGATTCGGGCATCAAGGCGACGACTCCGGGGCCGCCGGAGCGACGGGCGAAGCTCACGGCCAACGCCTCGACCCCCGGGGCCTCCGCGCTCGCGATCACCAGATCGGGCGCCTCGGACGCCGCCGCCTGAAGAGCCTCGGCCCGGCCGCCGACGAAATGAACGCGGTAGCCCTCGACGGAGAGCGCGTCCTGAATGCGCTCGATATAGCGTTGTTCCCGCTCGATGACGAGGATCAGGGCCATGCTTGCTTCTCCTGAGAGGCTAATCCTGCTCTTCTAGCACTCGCGCCGCCCGTCCGTCAATCGAACGCACTGACGAGACAGGGCTTACCCTCGAAGCTCTCAAAGACGAGCCAGCGTGTAAACTCGGTTGCAAAACGGGGGTTTCATGTCCGGCCACAGCAAATGGGCGACGATCAAACATAAGAAGGCGGTGACCGACGCCCGGCGCGGCAAGGCGTTCACCAAACTGCTCAAAGAAATCACGGTCGCGACCCGCATGGGCGGCAGCGATCCGAAGGGAAATCCGCGCCTCCGATCGGCGATCCTCGAAGCGCGCGGCAACAGCGTGCCGAACGACACCATCGACCGGGCGATCAAGAAGGGTTCCGGCGATCTCGGCGGGGCCACATTCGAGGAGCTGGTCTACGAGGGTTACGGACCCGGCGGCAGCGCGATCCTGGTCGAGTCCGCGACCGATAACCGCAATCGAACCGCGGGCGAAGTGCGCCATCTGTTCACCAAGCACGGCGGTAACCTTTCCGAGGCCGGCGCCGTCTCCTGGATGTTCGATCGCTGCGGCTACTTCGCGATCGAGCGGGAGACGCAGAGCGAAGACGCAATCATGGAGCTCGGGCTGGAGCTCGGCGTCGACGACGTTTCAACCGACGGCGAGGCCTACGAGATCTTCACCTCGGTCGAAGATTTCCTGCGCGTCCAAGAAGAGCTCGCCCAGCGCAAGATCGCGACTCTGGTCGGCGAGCTGGCGATGATCCCTAAGACCTACATGGAGCTGGCGAGCGACAAGGTGCGCTCGGCGATGCGGCTGATGGAGGCGCTGGAGGAACACGACGACGTCCAGAAGGTGTGGGCCAATTTCGAGGTCGCTCCGGAGGCCCTCGATTCGTAGCTCTTCTCTCCCTCACTCATGTTGATCCTAGGCCTCGATCCGGGCAGCCTCCATACCGGTTTCGGTCTGCTCGAGAAGCGGGGCTCAAAGCTCGTCGCGATCGAAGCCGGACGGTTCTCCTGCCCGCGCGATCTCGCCCTGCCGCAGCGGCTGGCGTCGCTGGTCGTCCGGCTCGAAGAGCTGCTCGACCGGGCGAGCCCCGAGGTGGTGGCGATCGAGGCACCGTTTCATGGCGCCAACCATCGTTCGTTGATCGTGCTCGCCGAGGCGAGGGGCGCGCTCCTCGCAACGGTTGCGCGCCGCGGTCTTGAGATCGTCGAATACAGTCCGGCGGAGGTCAAATCGGCGGTTGCCGGCAACGGCCGCGCCGACAAGACGCAAGTCGCGCGCATGGTCGGCCTGATTCTCGGCTCGACGTCCGCGTGGGCCGCCGATGCCACCGATGCTCTCGCGGTCGGCGTCTGTTGCGCCCAGCGCCTGCGAATCGATCGCCTGACCGCTCGACCTCAGGCCCCCGCTCGAACCGCCAAATAGCTTTAATTGTTTGGCTTTAGCGTTCTCTCGTCGGTTGACCCTCGAACGAGGAGCGTGCTAGCTTGGCGTACTCTCGCTGACACGACCAGCTGAAGTGGACTAGGATCTCCCTTAAATGGCCTTCCAGGGCTCGCTCAAGGAGCTACCGCTCCCCGACATCATCCAGCTCGTGTCCGTCTCGGGCAAGACCGGCGCCTTCTCGCTCACCCGCGACGGCGACGCCAACGGCGAGATCTTCCTTCGCGGCGGCCAAATCGTCCACGCCCATTCCGGCGAGCTGGAAGGCGAGGAGGCGGTGTACGAGCTGGCGATCTGGCCGGAGGGAGAGTTCCTCTTCACCGCCGGCCGAGAGACCGATCGGACCACGATCCAGAAGTCGAACACCAACCTCCTGATGGAGGCGGCGCGGCGCATCGACGAGTGGCAGGTGCTGTCGAAGCGGATTCCGTCGACCCGCCTGGTACCCGTGTTCACCCAGCAGGCGACCACCACCTCGGTCTCGCTCACGCCGCACGAATGGACCTTGATCTGCAAGATCGACGAGCGTCGCTCGATCGAAGAGATCGCGGTCGGTTTGGCCTTGAGCCCGTTCGAGACCTGCAAGCTGCTCTACGGCCTGATCACCTCGGGGCTGGTGGCGCTCAAAGAGGACTTCACCAAGCTGCGCACCGACCGCCTGCTGCACATGGACGCGACGGCGCTCGCCGAGGTCAACGAGGCGATCCACGGCCAGGCTCGCGCCCTGCTTTCCAGCCACCCCAAGCAGAGCGATCTCGAAGCCCCCCTGCGGATGAGCAAGACCGGCCTCGAAGCGGGGCGCGGTTTCGAAGCGGTGCTCGATCTGGTGCGCGCCGACGAGAAAGTGGTCTCGGCAGCTTTGGGGCCCAACCAGTCGAAAGCGTTCCTCGACCGGGTTGCGCAGCTGCTCGCCTGAGCGGCGGCCTTCTCTAGGCGCTACTCGTACTTCACGCGATTGGCCGGGAAGATCGGATTGGCTTTGAGGTAGGCCTGCACATCGGGCAGTGTCGTCATCATCTTCGGCGGAAATACTTTGCCGTTCGTACCGGCCGTCCACGTAATCACGAACAGAAGGTCGTCCACGCCGAGCTCGAGAGCGAGGTTCTGTGCGCGGTTCAGGAGCTCGACCGACTCGGTCGTATTGAACAGGATGTACTTCCAGACGATCTTGCAGTTGGATTGCAGCGCGCGCTTGCGCTCACTCGCGGCTTTCAGAAACGTCACACACTTCTCGAAGCTTCCGCCGATGCGATAGGTCGCGTACGACTCCTGCGTGCTGCCGTCGATCGAGCAGTACATGGCGTCGAGCATCAGGAACTCGTCCTTGAACTGATGCTGGCAGTTCGTGTCCGCTTCCAGGAGCGCGCTTGGCCACGTCGTGCGGCAGCATCGAATCATGTCGGGAAAACTCTGACTGAGCGTTGGCTCGCCGCGTCCTCCGAAACCGATGCGTCGCACGGTCACCTCGTGCCTCTTGAGCGACCGCATGATGTTCTGGAGCACGCTGAGCGAAAAATAGTACGGCGGCCCCTCCCGTCGAAGAAGTCCGGGGTCGTAGCCCTGCAGGCACGCAGGACACCTGAGCGTACATGGGAGCGAGGGCTCGAGATGGAGGTTACCAACCCAGTCGATGCTGCCCAGCGGCCAGCCGCGCTCCGACTGCACTCTGAAGAGCTGCCGTTCGGCGTCCCCATCCAGGCTGGTCATCGACGGATAGTGCGGATTCCGTCCGGTGTTGTCGAAGTTGGCTTCGAACGGCTTGAAGGCCGCGCATCGCGCGCACTGCTTCACGAATGCCCGATGCTCGACCGCGGTTCTGAGGCGCATCTGCCGGAAGGCTGGACCGTTGAACACCTCAGGGACGAAATCCACCGTTTCGAGGTCGGCATCGACGATCGTGTGCGCTTCGCCGTGATCCGATCCGCACGGGATGCGACCGTTCGCTTTGATCAGGAGGCCGTCCCAGTATTTGCAAAAGCCGCGCGGAAGATCGGCCGCGATCGCCGGAGCATGGAGCATCGGCCAGGCTCAAGCGCGCGCACGTGCGTCGTTCACGACGGATATCTGCACCGTTAAAGTATAGCTGACCGGACAGCGCGCCGCTACTGGTAATCCCCCTCGGGCATTCAAGAACGGCGAATTTCGGCTATCGATCAAGTCGTATCACTGAACCGGTCGAAAGAAACCAGAGCTCGAAGCGCGGCGGCTCGGCAAGGCCCAAGGCATCGCGAATCGCGCGGGTGTAATGGGCGCCTTGCGGCGCGTAGGCGGCGGCCCGGGCTTCGAGCTCGGCGTCGCTTCGGACGTCGTCGGTCTTGAAATCGACGATTACGAAACGATCGGTCCCTTCGGACTCCTCCCGATAGAGAAGGTCGATCGCGCCGGAGACGAAACCGACCGGCCCCGGCTCCTCGCCGCGATCCGGCGGAGGCGGCAGGAGGACCGGCAGCTCCCGGGCGACGATTCTCGGACCGAGATCCCGCAGACGCTCAACCAGCGGCCCTCCGGCGAAGGCCTCCAGAAGTCCGCGCGCTCGAACCTCCGCCGCATGGCGGGTCTCCGGATCGATTCCCACGAGCGCCGCGAGAGTGCCCGGCAGACTCTCGACCTGCCGCGCGCGTTCCGCCGCCACCTCCGCCTTGAGATCCCAGGTTTCGAGCGCCCGATGGACCGCGGTTCCGGCCGCCATGGCGGCGTCTCTGCGGTGTGCGATATCGGCGGCATCCGCGGCAGGGGCCGTTTCCGGGCTCTCCGCGGCGCTTTCGTTCCGTTCCGCTTGGAGCTGCCGCAGCCGCTCGTGGGCCTCTTCCGAGGCGGGCGCCGAGATTCGTCGCTTCTGGCGGGTCGCCGCAGACCGCCGCCGCTCAGCGAGGTCGCGGACCGCCGCGGCGACCTCGTCGGCCGTACCGTAAGGCGGCACTCCGCCCGCGGCCCGCGCTTTCGGGCTCGCCTCGGAAAGTGCGGCCGCGGCATCCAGGCCCGGGAAGCGCCAGAGCACGCCGTCGCCGTCGATCCAAGAAGACGCTCCGGATTCGGTGCCTGCCAAATCCGACCAGAGGGCCATCAGGTCGGGCCGGCCGGCCCGGGCGGTCAGGAGATGCAGGTGAGAGCGCGCTCGTTCGGCGAGGTTGCCGGGATCGGCGGCGGCGTTGTCGGGATTGCCCTCTCGCTCGGTCCACAGGCCGGAGATCACCAGCCGGACCTTCGCCCGGGTGAGCGCCACATAGAGCGTACGCACCCGTTCCGCCGCTTCGACCGCGGCGCGCTCGGCTTCGACTTCGGCAAATCCGGGGGTCGGAGCACCGAACAGGCGAACTTCCCAACGGCTCTCCCGCGGATCTGTCGAGGGGCTTGCGATCTGGCCGACCGCCGTGCCGGTCTCGTTGTCAGCCGGCGGTTGCCGATGGGTTTGCAGCAGATAGACGTGCTCGAAGTCGAGCCCCTTGGCGCCGTGGATCGTGAGCACCGAGACGGCCGCCTCGCCGCCGTCCGGCCGCGCCTCTTCGGCGTCGAGCCCCTCGGTGATGCTCCGTCGGAGCACCCGCAGGAGAGCCCCCGCGTCGCCCTCTTCTTCGAACGCTTCGAGCAGTCGGCGGAAGAAGCGATCGAGGTTCGCCAGGCGGTAGGGGCCGAGGTAGCGCGCCGCCTCGGTCGGCTCCATGAACGAAAGGCGGCGGAGCTTTTCGACGAACAGATCCGCCGCGTCGGTCGCGAACGAACGGCGCATCGCCGCCAGGGCCGCCATGGCGGCTTCAAGGCTTGCCTCCCAGCCGGCGATCTCGGCGATGCCCGGCACGTCGCGCGGCGTCGCCAGGGCCGCTTCTTGGGAGAGAGCGGAGATTTGCCGCAACCCTTCGGCCGTGCGCACCGGGTCGGCCGCCCCGTCCAGCTCGCTTGCGAGACGAGGAAATCCCCGACTCCACAGGGGGATCAACGCGGCGTCCGGCACGCCCACCGCCGCCGAGCGAAGCCAGGTGAGAAGAGCCAGATGGTCGCCCGGATCGAGCACCGTGCGGACCAGCGCGGAGGCTTCGATGATCTCGCGCCGCCGGTAGTACTGGCGATCCCGGCCGACCGCGAACGGGATGCGCCGGGCGCGTAGCGCTTCGAGCACGACTTCGACCGAGCCGAAGCCGCGGAGCAGAATCCCGAAGGAATTCCACGCCACCCCTTCCCGATCGTGCAGCTCCGCGATGTCGCGCGCCACCGCCTCGACCTCCAGCTCGGCGGCGACGATGAGCGGGGTTCTCCCCAACCCCGGCGCGTCGGTCCCATGAACCGCTTCGGGGCGCCAGAGCACCCAATGCTCGACCGGCCGACGCCCGGCAGCGGCGAAACCCTCTTCTTCGTCCAACTTCGCGCAGGCGACCAGGGGTTGAAACGCCGGCTGCAATCCGGTCCGCTCGCGCATGACCGGAGCCACGGCTTCCTCGACTTCAGCGAGGATGCCGGGCACCGAGCGGAAGTTTTCGACCAGCGGCAAGACCGCGCCGCCCGCCGCGCGCACCCGGTCGACGAAACCGGAGTAGGCGGAAAGGTCGGCGCTCCTCCAGCCGTAGATCGACTGTTTCGGATCGCCGACCAGGAACAGCCCCGGCAGGGGCGCATCGGGCGCCGAGGGGTCGGGCAGCGCGAGCGCCGCGAGCAGCGCGCACTGCTGGCGGTCGGTGTCCTGGAATTCATCGACCAGCAGCTGATCGATCCGGCTGCGCACCTCCCTGCGCACGCCGGGGTGATCGCCAAGCAACCGCGCCGCGCCGGAGAGCAGCGATTGAAACGTCGCGGCGCCGCGCGTCCGCATGGCGGTTTCGACCGTTGCGAGCAGCGGGGCGAGCGCGCCGCGCGCCGCCGTGAGCAGCTCGGCATCAAACCCGGCGAGGAAACGCGCGGCACGGCGCAGCCGGCGGGAAGCGGCGGCGACCGCCTCGGCCCGATCGGCGATAGCGGTGTCTTCCGCCTGATTGAAGCTCCCCTTCTCCCAATTGCCGAGATGGTTGATCAGGTTGTCGGTCAGCAGCTCGGCGCACTTGGGACTCAGAATCTCAAGACCGGCGGCTTCGGCACCCGCGAAGCATCCGACCAGCTGGTGGATCGCCGCCGTGACCTTTTCCGCATTCGGCGCCCGGCCCTTGAAGCGCGCGGGCAACAGACTTTTCAGCTCGCGCGCCGCGTCAAGCAGCCGACGGGAGAGCGCCGCGGCTCCCGGTCCGGCGAGCGGATCGTCGAGCAACGAAGAAGCCGGCACTCCCTCGCGGGCAAGGATCAGCAGCGCCTCGACCAGCTCGCGCGGGCCGAGCCCCCGGGCCGCGAGGGTCAACAGGTGAGGATCGCCCGGATCGCCGTAGCCGCTCCGCATCGCCCCCTCGACCGCCTCTTGAACCGCCTCGTCGAGCAGGCGCCCGTCGGCGTCGACGGTCAGTTGAGGATGGACCCCCGCTTCGAGCGGATGCTCGGCGAGCAGCCGGCGGCAGAACGCATGAATGGTCGATACGTTGAGCTGGTCGAGTGTCGCGAGCAGAGCCCAGGCTCGCCGCACCCGTTCGGCTTCGGGAGGCAGAGCCGCCGCTTCGAGCCAGCCGGGAACCCGGCCGAAGCTCTTCGCCACCTCGGCGAGATCGCGCGCCGCCCGGTGAGCCATCTCGGCCGCCGCCGCTTCGGTGAAGGTGATCGCCACCACGCCGGAGAGCACCTCGGCGGCGATCCGCTCGTCGGCGATCTCTCTCCCCGGGTCGCCGGCCGTCGCGGCCCGCTCCCCGAGCCTTCCCGCCGCCCGCTCCCACCCGGGGCCGAGCGTCCAGGCGAGCAACCGCGCGACCAGCGTCGTCGTCTTGCCCGTCCCGGCCCCCGCTTCGAGCACCAGAGGGCGTACGAACTCGGTCTGCGCCAACCGCCGGGCCGATCGGTCCTCCGCGAGCAGGGCCATGCGGTCGGTCACGATTCCTCCCCGCGCGGTTCCGGCGCCGCCAATTTCCACACCCCCAGCAGTGCCCGGTCGGTGGAGTCCTCCGCCTCGCCGCGGGCTGACCATTCGAAGAGCCGGCGGCGGGCTCCGGAGTCGCCGCGCAGGCAGGCTTCGGCCACTTCACAGTACTCGCAGCGGCGCGGCTCTCTTTGGCCCGCCGGATCGACGACTCGCGGAAAGAACGCACCCGCGGTGTGAGCCGCGAGACCGGCGGAAACCGCGCGGTCGAAGGCCGCGTCGATCTCCGGGTCTTGCTCGACCGCGAACTCGCGGACCTCGATCTCCGGTTTCAGGTAGTAATACCGGCCGAGCGCGCCGGGTCCCGCCGAGCGACGGTAGGCAACTGCTTGGAGCAGCGCGCCGGAGCCGATCTTCGCGATCAAATCCGCGCGCCGAGTCTCCGGACGCTTCTTGAGCGAGAGCGGCCGGCCGGTCTTCCAGTCCGTGAACAGCGATGCGCCGTCCGGCAGGCGATCGGCGCGGTCGGCGCGAAAGGTCAGGGTCCGGAGGCCACCCGTCGCCGGATCGACCACCTCGACGACGCCTGTCGCTTCCGTTTGGATCAGCTCGTTTTGCCAGGGCTCGCGCGCCGCGGCGAGGTACGGCCGAGCCCGCTCGGCGAGCGCGCGGCCGAGTCCCGAGAGGGCGATCCCTTCGAGCGCGACCATCTTCGCCGCCTCGTCGCGGAGGATCGGCTCGATCTCCTCGTCCGTCGGCCAATCCGCCGATTGGCCCGGCCGCTTGGCGAGCGTGTCGAGCACCGCGTGGATCAAGTTGCCGAGCAACCGGGCATCGAGCCCAGGGAGCGCCTGCAACGGGTCGGGAGTCGGCTCAATCGCCAGCAGGCGCGAGAGGAAGAACTGCCACGGGCAGCCGTCCAGCCGTTCGAGGTGGGTGACCGCGAGATCGCGGCGACGCGGGTCGAGCTCTTTCGAGCGCGGATCGGCGCCGAGCGTGCCGACGAAGCCGAACCAGGGGCCGAGACGATGATTCGCGGCGCGCCCCTCGGGCGTCCGGAGGTCGGGGTCCAACTCGGCGAGCGCCGCCAGGCGGGCTTGCGCTGTGGCCTCGGGCCGGAAGGCTCCGATCTCCGGCGCCAGCTCGGAGAGCGCCGCGGGCAGAACCTCCGCGAAATGGGTCCGTGAGCCATGGAGGGCCGCCAACGTCGAGTGCTCCCAGGCGGGACGCAGCAGCGCCGAAGAACGCGGGCCGCCCGCCACCGCGGGATCGGGCGCGGCAAACAGCCCCGGCGCATGGACCACGCCCCCGGCTTCGAAAACGATCCGCTCGACCAGCGGCGAGGCCGCGCGGGGGCGGCCGTCGTCGTCCGCGCTCTGCCATGACAGGGTGACCTGCGGGGCGGCCGACAGGAGCTGGGCGAACAAGTGCCGCTCTTCGTCAAAACCGGCGCGCTTCTCCGCGATGTCGGGCAGCAGGCGGCGCAGCACCCGGCGCAGCGAATCGGGCAGCAGCGGGTCTTCGCGCACCGGGCGAGGAAACGCGTCGCGGGCGAGTCCCAGAACGAACAGGTGATCGAACGTCCGCCCGCGCGCCTCGGTGACCGAAAGCACCTGGACGCCCCCACCGCCGTTGCCGCCGAACCCACCGGTGCCGAGCCGAGACAACGCCTCGCCGACCAGCGTGCCGAATTCTTCCGCCGTGAGCGGAAAATCGCTCGGCACCTCACCCGCCAGAGCTTCCAACGCGGCGTAGGCGCGGCCGATCTCCTCCTCGGGCGCGGCGTTGCCGCCCTCTCCCTTGGGGCTCCACCCCAGATCCCCCGCGAGCAGCGAGCGCAACCGCTGAAGGTGCACCGCCGCCGGGGCCGCAGCGGGCCAGTTTTCCAACTTCTCGCTCGCCCTTTTCGCCCCGGCGATCGCGGCGGCGAGGCGCTTACCGGGGATGCGCCGCCGTGGCGCGCGAACGTTCCCTGCGTTTCCTTCCGTCGCTACGCCCAACTCTCCCGGCGCTTCGTCTTCGGGTGGTGTCGGCTCCAGCCCCTCGCCCTCGTCCACCCCTTCGGGCTCCGGGTCGCGGTCGGTTCCCGCGGTAAAACCCTGGCGGATCGGCAGGGAGTATTTGCCCCACGGATCGAGCAGACCGGACAGGTCGACCTCCGCCGCGTCGCGCAAACGCCCGGCGCCGAGTGCCGCGAACGCCAGACGCAGCTCGAAACCGGGCCGCCCGGCGCCGCCGGGCAGGCTGATCGCGGCATCCAGCCAGCGAGAGACCGGCGTGTCGCCCCCCCGGCGGAGAAGGTCTTCGAGCGCGGCGAGACGTCGGCCCATCGGGGTTTTGCCTCCCGTCGCCGCGAGCCCCGAGTAGGGGACGCCCAACCGTTCGAAGTGGCGCCGCACAGCGAAGCGATACGGCCCGAGATCCCGCGCCACCACCCCCATTCGCTCAGGCGCCACACCCGCATCGAGCAGGGCGCGCAGCCGCAGGGCCGCCTCGCGCACTTCCGCATCGGTTCCCGTCGCGGTGAACGCTTCGCGGCGTGGCGGCGCGGGCTCCGACCCTTTCGCGAGCGCCGGGCCGGTCGCCATAGCGATCCGCCCGGCCCACCGGTCGGTGAAAGCACGCTCCAGGCGGACCTCCCCGGTGCCGGATTCGCCAACTTTCTGGAACGAAGGGTCGGGGGGCCGGTCGAGCAGGACCGTGGCGTCCGAGGCGCGGACCAGCGCTTCGATCAGATCGGTGGCGAGTCCCGTCGCATCAGCGAATCCGTGAACGATCACCGCGCGGGCAGGTAACGCCTCGGGCCGGGAGAGCAGAGCCTGCGTCGCGTGGCGCAGAAGGTCGGCGATGCGGCCGACGCCCAAACGTTCGAGCTCCGCCTGGGTCGCCGCCGCCGCGCGGACCAAGGCGCGGGCGCGCTCCAGATCCATCGCCGTGGCGACCGCTTTTCCCTCCGTGACGAGCAGCTCGTCGAGCGCCTCGGCATGGGCCGGGTCGAGGCCGGCGTCGAGCAGGTCGCGGATCGTCGCGGCGGCCGCCCCGTATCCTTCGACCAGATCGTCGAGCCCGCGAAAGAGCGCCGGTTGAGCGCGCGCCGCCCGGCGGGCCAGAACCTCGAACAGCGCGCCGCTTCCAGAGTCGGCCGGCTCGCCCGCGTTCTCCAGAACCTCAAGAGCCAAGGCGTGGAGGGTCTGGACGATCAGGCCCGCGGTGCCGCGCCCGCGGTGCCTGACGATCGCCGATGCCACGTGGAGCCGCAAGCTCTTGGACGGCACCACGATCCGCACCGGTCGGGCGAGCAGCGCGGGATCGCGTTGGGCCGCGGAGAGCAACTCGTCGATCTCAGAAAAAAGCACCGCCTCGGTCGCGAGCGCCCCGCGCGCCGCGAGCAGCCGTCCACGCTGAACGACAGCAGGTGCGGGAGAACTCGGCGAAGGTAGGACCGGAGAGCCGGGACCGAAAAGATCGAGTTGTTGCGCCACGGGCGGAGGATATCCCGCCGCTCAAGGGCTCGTTGCGGAAATCCGCTACTTCCCTACGAAGCCGATCACCCATGCGCCGAGCAGCAGGGCGGGGGCGGCGAACAGGGCGGAATCCATCCGGTCGAGCAGACCGCCGTGGCCGGGCAGGAGGGTGCCGGAATCCTTCACTCCGGCCTCGCGCTTGAACATCGATTCGACCAGATCTCCCACCTGACCCGCGATCGCGGTAAGCGCCCCGAGCGCAAGCACTTTCGGGTCGAGCCCGTCGAGCTGGCAGACGCTCCAGACACCGGTGGCGATCAGGCTGGTCACAAAGCCGGCGACCGCCCCTTCCCAGCTCTTCTTCGGGCTGATCGTCGGCGCTAGCTTGTGCTTTCCCCAGCGCGAGCCGATGTAGAAGGCACCGGTGTCGCCGAGCCAAATGATCGCGACGAGCAGGAACACCAACCACGGGTCGGTGCCCTGCAACCGCGCGAAGGCCACGGCCGGTAGGGCCAGGTAGACCGTGCCGAAACCGACGATCGCGAGAGCGGGAAGCGTCTCGGCGAGCGGAATTCGTGCCGCCAGCAGAACGGTCGGCAAGACGATACCGAGCAGAGCCGTTAGGGCGAGAAGGTAAAACGGCGAGTCGGCGACCCGCCCGGAGGCCACCAGCCAGAGCCCGATCGCGACGACGGGCAGAAAAACATAGAGCAGCCAGAGCGGCGCGCCCGGCGCGAGCGAGCGCACGATGCGCAGGTATTCGATGGCGCAACCGATCATCACCACCAGGATCAAGGCGAAGAACCACGGCTCGGGCAGACCGAAGGTGGCCCACAGCGCCAGCGGCACGCCAACCAGAGCGGTGAGAAGGCGCTTCAAGATCGGATCTCGGGAGCCGGAAGCGAGAAAGCGGTCGGACGGCGGTTGGAGGTCAAACCGCGGAGCGCCTTCCCCTGGCGAAGAGGCCCGGAGCTTCCTCGGCCTTGACTCCGCCGAACCGGCGATCGCGGGTCTGGTAATCGAGGATCGCGGCGTACAGATCGGCGCGGCGAAAGTCGGGCCAGAGGGTCTCGGTCACCCAGATCTCGGTGTAGGCGATCTGCCAGAGCAGAAAATTGCTCACCCGCAGCTCGCCCGAGGTGCGGATCAAGAGGTCCGGATCGGCCTGGCCCGAAGTGTAGAGGTAGCGGCCGATCGTCTCTTCGTCGATGTCCGCTCTTTTTCCCGCGGCCCAGTCGGCGACGATGTTGCGGCAGGCGTCGACGATCTCGCTCCGGCCCGAGTAGTTGAGCGCTATGTTGAAACAGGTCCCGGTACAGCCGGAAGTCGCGTCGAGCGCCCGCTCCAGCTCGCGCACCACGGTCGCGTCCAGCTCCCGCCAGCGGCCGAGAACGTGGAGCCGGATGTTGTTCTCGACCAGCGTCGCGGTCTCTTTGCGGACGTACTCTTTGAGCAGGTTCATCAGGGTCCAGACTTCGAACCGCGGACGCTTCCAGTTTTCGACCGAAAACGCGTAAAGAGTGAACGCCTCCAGCTCCAGGCGCGCCGCGGTCTCGACCGAGATCCGCACCGATTCGACCCCCGCCCGATGGCCCTCTACCCGCGGCAGGCCGCGCTGCTGCGCCCAGCGGCCGTTGCCGTCCATGATGATCGCGACGTGACGCGGCAGGCGCGCGAGATCCAGACGGCGCACCACCATTTCTTCGGGGGAGCCCGGCTCCGCGAGCTTGGCGAGGTCGATCATGGCGAGGGCGGCTTAAGGTAACACAGAGTGGCCGGGCTCCCGCCGGCTGGAGAGCCTGGGTAGTGGCTCAGTTTGTCTCCTCGCTCCTTCGGGCGCCTTCGGCAGCAGCCAGTCGCTGTGGGGACAAACTGAGCCACTACCAAAGCCTGTCTTCCCTCGCTCCTGGCGGCAAAAGCCGCTCGCTCGCCGAATCCTCTAAAATCTCCGTGTGCCTTCAGAGGAAGAGCCTCTCTTTGCCGACAAGGAGGGGGTCACCGAGCTCCTGGTGGCCTTCAGCGGGGGAGACCGTCGCGCGCTCGATCGCCTGGTGCCTCTGGTCTATGCGGAGTTGCGCAGGATCGCCTCGCGGCGGCTGCGCGGCGAGGGGCCGGCCGAGACTCTGCAGACGACCTCCCTGGTCAACGAGGCGTACCTTCGGCTGGTCGACGGTTCCCGCGTCCCGTTTCAATCGCGCGCGCATTTCTTCGCCGTCGCGGCGCAGGCAATGCGCTACATCCTGGTCGACCGGGCGCGCGAACGGGCGGCGCAAAAGCGTAGCGGCGGGGCAGAGCACCTTTCGCTCGACGAGGTCGGAACCGGGGTCGGACCGGCGGCGGCGTGGGCGGAGGGCGATCATGCGGATCGGGTGATCGCGGTCCACGAGGCGCTTGAGAGGCTCGGGGAGGTGGATCCCCAGATGGTTTCGGTCGTGGAGCTGCGGTTCTTCGTCGGCCTCACCCTGGAGGAAGTGGCGCAGACGCTCGCGATCTCCTCCGCGGCCGCCTGGCGCGAGTGGGCCGCCGCGAAGGCCTTCCTCACCGCCGAGCTGGGCGGGTTGCCTTGAACAGGGCGATGGATGGGATTCGCTTCGCTCGCCTCAAAGAGGAGTTCCAGGCGCTGCTCGGAGCGACCCGCGACCAGCGTGCCGAGGCCCTCGGGCGAATCGCCGCGGAGGACGCCGCTCTCTCGGCCGAGCTGGCCGCCTGGCTCTCGGCGGAGGAAGCGGACGCCGCGGCGTGGCTGGAGCGGCCCGCGGTGCTCGGACTGGAGACGGAGGAGGAAACCGGCGCAACGGCGGCGCTGCCGGAACGCGTCGGCCCCTGGCGGCTCATGGGGGAGATCGGGCGCGGCGGCATGGGCAGCGTGTTCCTCGGCCGGCGAGACGACGGCGCCTTCGAGCAGACGGTGGCGGTCAAGCTGGTGCGCGCCGAGTTGGCGTCGGACCTGTTGCGGCGGCGGTTCCTCGCCGAGCGCCGGATTCTCGCCGGGCTCGTGCATCCCCACATCGCCCACCTGATCGACGGCGGCGCCACGCCCGACGGGGTCCCTTACCTCGTCCTGGAGCACGTGGCGGGAGAGCCGATAGACCGCTATTGCGAGCGGAGGGATCTCTCCGTCGAGGAGCGTCTGCGGCTTTTCCTCGTGGTCTGCGGCGCGGTCGATTCGCGCACCGGAAGCTCGTCCTCCACCGCGACATCAAACCTGGCAACGTCATGGTCGATGAGACCGGCGCGCCGAAGCTGCTCGATTTCGGCATCGCCAAGCTGCTCGAAGCGTCGTCCGCCGAAGAGGCCGGGGAGGACTGGACCGCGCTCGGCGGGAGGCCGCTCACCCCCGATTGGGCAAGCCCGGAACAGTTGCGTGGCGATCCCCTCACCACCGCTTCGGACGTCTACTCGCTCGGCGTGCTGCTGCACCTTCTCCTGTCTGGCCGGCGTCCGGATCCCAACCGGGGCGAGATCGAAGAGAGCGGCGTCGGTCGCCGTGCTCTGCGGGGCGATCTGCGGCGAATCGTCGCGCGCGCCCTGGCGCCGGAGATCGACCGTCGCTACGGCACGGTCGGCGAGCTGGCGGCGGATCTCGACCGCTACCTCTCCGGCCGTCCAGTCCAGGCGCATCCGCCGTCGCTCCGCTACCGGTTCGGCAAACTAATCCGCCGCCATCGCGCAGCCTTTGCCGGAGCTGCCGTCGCGACGATGGGTCTCCTCGGCGGCACCGCCGTCAGCCTGCGGCAGGCGCACCTGGCGGAGGTGCAGCGGCTGCGCGCGGAGCGCCGCTTCGCCGACGTACGGCGGCTCGCCAACGTCGTCCTCTTCGACCTCCATGGAGCGCTCGAAAACGTCCCCGGCGCGATGCCCGCCCGGCGCCTGCTGGTCGACACCGCCTTGCGCTATCTCGACGACCTCGCCGCCGAGACCCAAGACGAGCCGGCGCTGCTCGACGAGCTTTCGATCGCCTACGAGCGGGTCGCCGAGATCCAGGGCATGCCGGGTTGGTCGAGCGAAGGGCGGACCGGCGACGCGCTCACGAGCTTCCGGCGCGCTCTCTCGCTGGTTCACCGCAGTCGCGCCGTCGTCCTCGCCGGGGGAGAGGCGGCAGGAAAAAGCGACGAAAGTGAGGCGCGGCTGCTGGTGCGAATCGGCTCGGTCCTTGCGGCGCGGGGCGACACCGGCGACGCGCTCGCCCGCCACCGCGAAGCTCTCGCCCTGCTGAAGCGACGCGTCACCGAGGCCCCGTCCACCCCTTCGCGCCTCGCCCTGGCGCAAGCCCAGGTCGCGGTCGGCGACGACGTCTGGGAGCTGGGCGACGTGCCCGGCGCAGCCGCCCGCTATCGCGAGGCGCTCGTCACCTCGCGCGCCGCCGTTGCCGGCGATCCGGCCTCGATGTCGGCGGTGCGGCAGGCCGGCGTCGTCGAGCAGAGATTGGGCGACGCCGCCTCCGAGATGAGCGATGGCCGCCAGGCTCTCGCCCACCACTCCGCTTCCCTCGCCGTCGATCGCACGCTCGCCGCACAGCATCCCGATGACCTCGAGATCCAGCGCGACCTCGGCACCGACCTCAGCCGGCTCGCGGTCGACCAGAGATTGTGGGGATCCGCCGCCCTGGAGCTTTCCCTGCACCAGGAAGCGAGCCGCCTGCGCGAGAAGTTGCTCGCCGCAGAGCCGGACGACGCGCGCGCCGCCGAGGACGCCGCGGAGTCGCGTCTGGAGGTCGGCAAGGCGCTCGGAGCGCTCGGTCGAACCGCCGAGGCGAAGCGCGAGATTGCCGAAGGCATCCTGCGCCTGCGGAGCTTGACCGCCCGCGATCCGAAGAACGCGAGATGGCGAGATGCTCTGGCGAGCGCTCTGGTCAACCGAGCCGGGGTCGAGGCGCGGAGCGGCAATCACCCGGCCGCTCAAACCGCGCTCGCCGAGGCGCTGGCGATCCGGCGGCGACTGCTCGCCGACAGCCCCGAGCTCGCCGGCAACCGGGCCGCTCTCGCGAATCTTCAGCAGAAGGTCGAGAGCGGTGCCCGGCACCGGTGACGGCTAGCCGCTGATCTTGTCGATCTGCGACATGCCGTTGCCGCTCACGCAGGTCAGCCGATAGGGGATGGGAAGCGACCCCATGGGCGGCGGGTTGGCGGCGTTTTCGGTCACCTTAAGAATCCATGCGTCGGCGACCCCGTGGTTGATCGACTGCCGCTCGCGGGTGGTGAACTCGCCGGTCGACTGAAAGCCGCCGGTGATCACCGTTCCATCGGGAGCAACCACTTCGAGGGCGAGCTGGGAGCTGTCGACGGAACATTGGACCAGATCCGGATGGCGCAGGAAGATCGCGTGTAGAGCGGGACCGAAACCGGGAACGAAGATGAAATTGCCTCGGCCGGGAGTGGAATTCGCGCTCACCCGCCTCTGCCGCAGCAGATCTTTGGGCTCGTACACCTTGCCCATCAGGTAGTCGGTCGTCGACCCGCCGAGCACCCGGCAGGTGGCGACCATCGCCGGATTGGAAGAGTTGGCGGCGGGCTCGACCTCGACCCGGCCACCGGCGACCATCATCCCTCCGGCTCCGACGGCGCTGAACACGTCGACCAACAGCTCCGCCGACCAGGGCGCGAGCGAAATCACCGTGCTGCCCAGCACGCCGCCGGTCGAGTCCTTGACCGTGACCCGATAAAGGTTTCCGGAGCCGCCGGCATCGTAAAAGCTCCCGATCAGGCAGTCGGTCCGCAGCTTCACCGATCCCGAGGCACCGTTCTGGACGCCGGTGATGATCTGGGTCGAGCCCTCGAGCGCGCCGAGCGGCAGCCCCGGTTCGCTATAGCCGACCGCCGGAAAACCGGCACCGCCGGGGATCGCCTCGACGCGGGCGAGCGCCGAGATTCGCACCGAAGAGCTGCCCTTGTTCGCAAACAGGGTGAGCGTCCCGCGATCGCCGATGGAGCCCGCCGGCCGGGATCCTCTGCACTTCTGTTCGAGCAAATCCCGCAGGTTGAATCGCAGGACCCCATCGACGGGCACGGTGAGGACGAAGGTCTGCGGCGCCGGAGTCGCGTTGCTCTCGCTGCAGATGAGCAGGAGCGGGTTGGCCGACGTCCGCTCACCGACGTACTGGGCGACGAGACTGACGGGGGCGGCGGAGTGGTTCTCGACGAAGACCTGGGTTTGGGTGTTGAAGCTCGGCGCGTTGACGACGAAGGGTAGGACAATGGCATATCCGGAGTTGTCGGAGCTCATGGCGCCGGCGGGCGAAAGAGCGGCGAGAAACGCGAGGCAGGCGAGCGGTGGCAGAAGAGTTTTCATGATCGTCCTCGGGTTAGAAGTCGTCGGTCGCCGGGGTGAGCGGCAGCATCGCGGAGATTCCGCTGGTGCTTTCGCAGAGCACGCCGAAAGCGCCCTGCGTGAGCCCTGAGTTGGGATAGCCGGTGGCAGGGGTTCCTCGCCACGAGACCTCCACCACCCAGCGGCCGTTCACGCCCTGGCTCACCTGGTTCTTGACCCCGGAAAAGAAGGTTCCGGTGTCGCTGATTCCGGATCCCCCGGCCACCACGGCGCCGTCGGGGTCCAGCACCCGCAGCTCCTGCCAAGGAGCGGGGTTCTCTTGGGGCGCCACCAGCGACGGCACGATCCAGCAGCGCGCACGGTCCTCATGCCGCATGTAGAAGGCCAAACGAACCTTCATGCCCTGGTTCATCAAGATTCCCACTCTGGCCGGCCCGACCAGGAGTCGGGTATCGCCTCGGACGGGCGACCGCGATCGCGAGCGATCATTGGGCTGCGGGGTCGTCGCGATGCGGAAGTCCTCCGTCCGGGTCGAAAGCGTCTCGACGCTGCAGCCGGCGACCAGATCCGCTCCTTCGGTCGGCGGGAGGGCGTAGAGCTCGGCGGTCACGTTGGAATAACTCTGCGGCGGCAGGTTCGCCAACGCGAGCAGGTTGGCAAGCTTCACCATCGTCCACCGTCTCAGGCGGACGGTCATCGGATTCCCCAGCGCCCGCGCGCTGCCGGTCGTGTAGTCCATCAGTTGGACCGAGACGTCCTTGTCCTCGCCGCGCGCGCCGAGGTAGCAATGCGGCACTTTTTCGACCAGACCGGTGGGGGGATTGGGGATCATTCCCTCCAGACCGAGGACGCGTAGCGTGCTCCTGCGAAATGGGCTGGTGGCTCCCGGGTCCAGGGCGCCGACCGGCACTCCCTCGACGGCAAACCGCTCGTCTTTCCGCGTGGTGACGACACTGGTGGCGAAGAAGGGGTTCGAGTCGAACCCGCCGAAGACGCTCAGCTCCAAATAGCCGAAGTTCTCGACGTCGGGGGTCCCGAGCGGGCAAAACTGCGAGAGAAGTATCGGCCGCGCCTCGCCGGCCCGCAGCGACACGCTCCCGCAGATCCGGACCCCGACCGATGAAGCCGCCATCGGCGTGCCATCCGCCCCGACGTAGGTACCGAAGATCCGGATGTTGAGCGAGCCGAGGTTCGTGAGGTAGATCGTCGACTCGCGTTCCATTCCGCTGACCGCATACGGCACGATGACGATCCGGCCGGCGCCATCCAGGCTGGTGGCGCGAGCGGGACGGGGGGCACCCGGCAGGAGGCCAAGCCCCAAGAGCATCAAGGCGGGCAGCCAGGCGCGTCGAATCTTTTTCTTGTCATGCATGGTCGGTGTCTCCATGAGCGACGGCGAAAGGCCGCCCTCACCTCTCTATGCGGATTTGGCGGAAGTTTTTTTCGAGGGCCGGAGCCGCTTGCCCGGCCGGGCTGTTCAAATAGCGCGCGACGCCGAACGACACGCCGATCGCGGGGAAGGCGGGGAACACCGGACCCACCACGACGATTCGGCCATCGGCCTGAATCTCCATCGCCTCAACACTCGATCCGACGCTGCCGGGGAACCGCGTCCGCACTTTGCCGGCCGCGCCGAAGGTCGAATCGATCTGGCCGTTCGGGGTGTAGCGCGCCAAGCCGAAGGCGCCGTCCCCGGCGCCGGGATGGCTCTCGTCGATCTGGCCGGAAACCACGATCTTGGCGTTGGCCAAGATGCGTAGGTCGTCGACGCCGTCGAACTTGTGCGCGAAGTCGGTCGTCACCCGTCCGGCGGTGCCGAAGGCTGGATCGAGCTTGCCGTTCGCGGTGAAGCGCAGCACGGCGAAGTCCATGTTTGCCGCCCCTCCACTCACCGCGATGCCGCCTCCGACCAGGAACTTCCCGCCGGGAAGCAGCGCGGTCGCGGCGGAGCTTTGGCCGAAGCTCAGCAGGGTTTTGCCGGCAACGCCGAACGTGGGGTCGGGCTTGCCTTGCTTGGTGTAGCGCGCGAGCGCCATCTTGAACGGTCCGCCGATCGGGCCGGTGCCGGACGGCCCGGCGGCCAAGATCCTGCCGTCGGGAAGGATCGCCAGCGCCTCGATCGAGTCGTCGCGCCCGGCGAAGTCGGTGGTGACCTTTCCGGCGGTTCCGAAGGAGGTGTCGAGCGCGCCGTTCGGCAGAAAGCGGGCCAGCGCAAAGTTGTGCGTTCCCAAGGAGCCCGACCGGCCTCCGGCGAGGAGCTTGCCGTCCGGCTGCCGGGCCAGCACGAGCACCCAGTCATTCGCGCCGAGGTTGGGAGCCACTCGGCTAGAGCGAGAGCGCGCTCGGGCGACCGGAGATGAGTTGCCCGCAGGCCCCTTGGACATCACGGCTGCGGCTCTTGCGAAGGCTGACGAAACAGCCGTGATCGCGAAGGCGGCGTAGAAAGCGCTGAACCCGTTCCCCTGCCGGCTCGCGGAAGGCCGAGCGGGCGTGCTCGTTCATCGGGATCAGGTTCACGTTGTGGCGATGGCGTAGGTCGCCGAGCCAGGCGGCGAGGCGGTCGGCGTCTTCGTCGGTGTCGTTCTCTCCGGCGAGCATCACGTACTCGAACAGGAAGCGCTCGTTCTTTTCGAGAGGCCAATCGGCGAGCGCCTGGCGTAGCCGGGCAAGATTAAAGGCGCGATTGATCGGCATGGTCGCCGAACGCTGTGCGTCGGTCGTGGCGTTCAGCGAGACCGCGAGCTGCGGCCGGGGGATCATTCTCGATAGCCGTTCGATTCCTGAGACGAGACCCGCGGTGCTGACCGTGATCCGTCGCGGCGAAAGGCCGGCTCCCCCGGGATGGCAAAGCACTCGAATCGCCCGGTGGACGTGATCGAGGTTGTGGAGCGGCTCGCCCATACCCATGAACACGAGGGTCACCAGGTCGCCCCGCTTCGGCCCCAGCTCGTGCATCAAGGCAAGCACCTGACCGACGATCTCTCCGGCCGAGAGGTTCCTCACGATGCCCATCGCCCCGGTCGCGCAGAACGTGCAACCGAGGGCGCAGCCGACCTGGCTCGAAACGCAGAACGTCACCCGGCCGTCCGGCCGCCGCGGCATGTGGATCGCCTCGATCCGGTGGCCGTCGGAAAGCTCCAGCACGAGCTTGGTGGCGCCGTCTTCGGAGGGAAAGCGTTCGACGATCCGGGGCAACGCGAGATCGGTGTGCTCCGCCAGCCACGCCCGGGTGTTGCGGGCGAGGAACAGCTGCCCGTCTGGAGTGCCGGCGCCCGGAAGCCGCCCCCAGGTGAGCACCCGCTGAAGGCGGCCGAAGGCATGCGCCGGAGCGCCCGGGCAGCCCAGCTCCGCGAGCTGATCCGGAAACAAGGCCCACGCCGAGGGGAGCCCCGCCCGTTCGGGCGCGCGGCGGTCCCACGGCGCCGAAGCCGCTGGGGTGGCCGGGGTGGCGGGAGCGAGGATCGTGAGAGTCGGCATGGAAGAGAGATCTCGCGCTGCTACATCTTGTCCGGCACCGGCACGCCCAGAACGTCGGCGAGGGTCTCCAGCCCCTTCTGGTATACCTGCACGGCGGCGAGGCGGGCGGTGCGGAGGGTCTCGTCCTGCTCGTGGAGGATTGGGTGCTTGTGGTACGCCTGGTTGAACTTCTGGGCCAGGTCGAGCGCCTGGCGGGCGACGATCGACAGCTCCAGCCCGAGGGCGCCGCGCTCGATCGCCTCTTCCACCTGGGCGGTCGCGAGGACGAGATCCCACAGATCGTCGGCGTATGCCTCCGCGGGAATTCCTGCCGCGGTTTCGGGCGCGACTTCCGCGGCGAGGCCCGCTTCGACGAGTTTCCTGCGGATGTTCTTCGCCCGCACCAGTGAGTATTGGAGGTAGGGGCCGGATTCCCCTTCGAACGAGAGCGCCTCGTCGAAATCGAACGCGATCACCCGGTTGGTCGTCGCTTTGACCATGAAGAAGCGGATCGCCGCGACCGCGATCTGATGCGCCAGGGTATCGAGCGTGGCGGGATCGAGCTCGCGGTTGCGTGCCGCGATCTCCTCGCGGCTTTTGGCCTGGAGCTGGTCGATCAGGTCGTCGGCTTTGACGCCGATCCCCTTGCGGCCGGACATCTCCAAGGCTTTCTCTTCCCCTTCGACCGCGAACCCGAGCAGCCGGGCGGTGGCAGGGGAGAGGGCGACCATCTCGTAAGCGAAATGGACCGAGCGCTTCGCCTCCTCGCCGTGGCCGAGCGACTGGAGTCCGGCGCGGACGATCTTCTGCAGATAGGACTGACGGTTGTCGATCACGTTGATCACCCGGCTCGCCCCGCCGAACGTCGGATGCTCCGCCGCCCCGTCTTTATGGCAGGTCTGCCAAAGGTTCTGCTCGGTCCACAGGCGATACTCGAAGTCTTTGCCCAACAGGCCGAATTTCCAGAGCTGGTAGGCGATGTCCTTGCCGACGTAGGTCACCGTACCGTCGGAGCGGACGATCACTTTGTCCGGGTCTTCCAGGCCGGCGAATTCGTCGCTCTCCGACAGCGGCATTACCCAGCAGCCGGCGTTCTTGCCGTCCGCTTCGAGCCGCACGGCACCCGAGACCTTCAGGCGCTCGAACGCGACGTCGAAGAAGTGCAGCGCCAGGATGTCGCTTTCATGGGTGAGCAGGTCGTAGCCGATACCCAAGCGGGCCATGGTCGCGAGATGGCGGCCGACGATCCGCCGGGCGACCAGGCGGGCCATCTCGGCGCGCGGTCCTTTCCCGGACTCCAACTCGTGGAGCGTCGCGCGGCGGAGCGCCTGGCGTTCAGGATCGTCCCCGAACCAGCGGCCGACCTCGCTGTAGAGATCCCAGCAGTAGAAATCGAACGGCTCGGGCAGGGCCGCGACCTCCGCGAGCGTGATCCCGCGCAGATCGAGGAAGCCGACCACGACGTCGGCGACCTGAACCCCCGTGTCGTCGATGTAGTTCTGTACCTCGGTCGGGAAGCCGAGCGCGCGAAGCGACCGGCCGAGGACGTCGCCGAGCACGGCGTTCCTCAGGTGGCCGATGTGCGCCGCCTTGTTCGGGTTGATGTTCGTATGCTCGACGACCACCTTGTCGCTCCGGGAGGTTCCCGAGAGAATCGGCGCGCCGAGCAGCCGGCCGACGAACACCGGCCGGTCGAGGAACAGGTTCAAGTAGCCGGCGCCGAGGATCTGAATCTCGCGGACACCCTCCGGCAACCGGAATTCGGCCCGGAGCTCGTCGGCGATCGCCCGCGGGTTCTTTTTCAGCGTCCGCGCAAGCTGGAGCGCGGCGGGAAACGCCAGATCGCCCAGCTCGCGGCGCGGCGGGACCTCCAAAACCGGGTCGTGTTCGACGCCGAACCGCGCCGAGATCGCGCGCGCCATCTCTTGTTTCAGCTGGGAATTGAGCTCTCTCCACATGGTCGCGGGAGTCTACCTCAGGGATTCCCTCGACTCCGGCTCCGCGCCGAACGCCGTCCTTGATATGATTTGACTTCCGCAGGCAGTTCCAAGCCGGAGGCCCACGCAGTGACGACGATCGAGAACAGGGTGACACTGACGCTAGAACACACCCAGCTCGAGCTGATCGAGGGTGACATCACGAATGTCGATGTCGATGCCATCGTCAACGCCGCGAACGAGAACCTGAAGCTCGGAACCGGCGTCGCCGGGGCGATTCTCAAGAAGGCGGGCGCTTCGATCCAGGAAGAGTGCAACCGGATCGGCCACGCCGCGGTCGGCTCGGCCGTGATGACCGGACCCGGCCATCTGAAGGTCAAACAGGTGATCCACGCCGTGGGTCCGCAGATGGGCGAAGGGGACGAGGACCGCAAACTCGCCTCCGCCGTCCGCTCGGCGATGGCGCTCGCGGATCGCGCCGGTCTGCGCTCGATCGCGCTGCCGGCGATCTCGACCGGCAATTTCGGCTTCCCGATGGACCGGGCTGCGCGCATCCTCCTCACCGAGGTGCATCGCTACCTGCAAGGGGGGACGAAGCTCGAACGCGTCGTCGTGGTGCTCCACGACAACGAGGCCTTCGGCACCTTCCGCCGCGAGCTTCGGCGGGGCTTCCGGTAGTTCGTTTAACCGCTCTTACTGCCTGAGGGAATCCCTCTCGATCAATCGTAGGGGCGCACGGCCGTGCGCCCCTACGACCGTCCCCGTTTCATTCCGTCCGTTTTTCATTTGCCGTCGCCGCATTTGTCTTTTCGCCCGCTCTTAGGTAGAATTTTGACTAGCCAAAATTCTGTCTCGCAAGAAAGCCCATGAAAATGTCGATCTCCCGCCGTTCCCTGCTCCAACTCGCCGGCCTCGGTTCGCTCGCCACGGGCGTCGGCGCGCTCACCGGTCGGCCGGCCGCCACGCCGGAGCCCGCTGCGAACGCCGCGATGGGCCACCACGCCGGACACGCCATGGGGGCGGTCGGTCGGGTGTCGACCGAGACGTTCGATCCGATGAGCTTCCTGCGGGCGTGGAACTTCTCGGACCTGCCGGAGCAGGAGCGCGCCCGCTTCTACCGCGAGACGCCGCAGCCGGATGGCTCCCTGCTGCGCGAATACGAGCTGTTCGCCGTGGACCGCGAGATCGAGATTGCGCCGGGCATTTTCTTTCCCGCCTGGACCTACAACGGCCAGGTGCCGGGTCCGTCCTTGCGCGCCACCGAGGGGGACCGGGTGCGCGTCAACTTCGTGAACCAGGGCTCCCATCCCCACACGATGCACTTCCACGGCTGGCATTCGCCGGACATGGACGGGTCGATGCCCGAGCACCAGGTGGCGCCCGGCGAGCGGTTCGTCTACGAGTTCGACGCCGAGCCGTTCGGCCTGCACCTCTACCACTGCCACGCCGTGCCGCTCAAACGGCACATCCACAAGGGCCTCTACGGCGCTTTCATCGTCGATCCCAAGACGCCGCGCCCGCCGGCGGACGAGATGGTGATGATCATGAACGGCTTCGACACCAACTTCGACGCCGACAACGAGGTCTACGCGGTCAATTCGGTGGCGCATTTTCACATGGCCGATCCGATCGCCGTCTCCTTGGGCCAGGTGGTCCGGATCTACCTCGTGAACTTGACCGAGTTCGACCTGATCAACAGCTTCCATCTCCACGGCATGTTCTTCCAGGTCAACCGCACCGGCACCTCGCTCGAAGGCCGGGAGCTGACCGACACGTTGATGCTCTGCCAGGGCGAGCGGGCGATCCTCGAGATGACGTTCCGCTACCCGGGGCTGTTCATGTTCCACGCCCACCAGAGTGAGTTCGCCGAGCTCGGCTGGATGGGACTGTTCAAGGCCGGGGAGGGTCCCCTTGCAACCTGAAACCCGGAAGCGCTGGCTGATCGGGATGCTGCCGCTCGCGCTGCTCGGCGGGCTGGTGGCCCTGATCCTGCGGACAGGCCTCGCCGACTCGATCCGCGGCGAAGCGCCGCCGCTCGAAGTGTTGAGCTTCCAGCGGGTGGAGCTGACCCCCGCGGGGTTCGTCGTCGAAGTGCTCAACGACGGGCCCGATCCGTTGCGGATCGCGCAGGTCCAGGTCGACGAAGCCTACTGGGCGTTCACGATCAAGCCCGCCGGCGAGCTGGGGCGCCTCGGCCGGGCGCGGCTCGACATCCCCTACCCGTGGGTCAAGGCGGAGGCGCACGCGATCCGGCTCGTCACCTCGACGGGAATCACCTTCGATCATGAGATCCCCGTGGCGATGACGACGCCGCAGCCGGGGTGGAGGTTCGCCGGACTGTTCGCGCTGATTGGCCTGTACGTCGGGGTGATTCCGGTCGCCCTGGGTCTCCTCTGGTACCCCTTGGTGGGCCGGCTCGGTCCGCGCGCGCTGGGCTTCCTGCTGGCTCTCACCATCGGGCTGTTGCTCTTCTTGCTGGTCGACGTCACGCATGAAGGGCTGGAGGCGGTCAAGTCGATGCCCGCCGCCTTCCAGGGTCTCGCCCTGTTCGCCTTCGGAATTGGCGCCGCGTACCTGGGGATCGAGGCGTTCGGTGCATGGTTGGCCAAGCGCCAGGTTGGGGCCGGAGCGGCGTGGGTGACGGCGTTGCTGGTCGCGATCGGCATCGGCCTGCACAACCTGGGCGAAGGCCTGGCGATCGGCGCGGCACTTGGGTTAGGGGAAGTTGCCATGGGCAAACTGCTAATCCTGGGCTTCACGCTGCACAACACGACTGAGGGGCTGGCGATCGTCGCCCCGATCGCCAAGACGCCGACTTCCTTGGCGCGCCTCCTGCTGTTGGGGCTCGTGGGCGGGCTGCCGACGATCGCGGGCGCCTGGCTCGGAGGCTTCGTCTACTCTCCGACCCTGTCGGTTCTGTTCCTGGCTCTGGGCGCCGGGGCGATCGCGCAGGTCATCGTACAGATCGCCAAGGGTATGGCCGCCGACCGTCCGCTCGCCGACTCGTTGCGGACCGGACCGGTGATGGCCGGCCTGTTCGTCGGTTTTGTCCTGATGTACACCACAGGCATTCTGATCCAGTGAGGCCCGAACAGGAGCGGAACATGAGCGTTACCAAGAAACTGTACCTGCCCCTTCTCGGCCTGGCGCTGGTCGCCGGCGTCGCCCTCGCCGCCGGCGGCAATGCTCGCAAGGAGCCTCGCGCCTTAGCGCTCACGGCCCGCGGCATGGCGTTTTACCGGGACGGGGACCCGACGCCGAATCCGGTGCTCGTCGTGCGCCGGGGGGAACGGGTGCGGCTCACGCTCACCCACCAGGACCCGGGCATGAGCCACGACTTCGCGGTCGATTCGCTGGAAGTGGGCACCAAGCCCTTGCACCGGGCTGGCACCACCACCGCCCTGGTCTTCGAGGCGCCGGACCAACCGGGAGAGAGCGAGTACGTCTGCACCTTTCACGCTCAGATGATGAAGGGGATCCTGAAAGTCGAGTAGCTCCGCAACGATTCCGGACAGCCACGGGGGGCCGCCCCTACTGTACCGATCGCACCCCGTACCCTACGCGCCGAATTTCGCCAGCCGGCCGGCGTTGGCGAGCAGCAGCGACATCATCTGGAAGGACGGGATCGTGCCGATTTCGCCGTGGGCGCAGGCGCGCTCGGAGAAATCGTCCGCGAAGCCGAACGAGCAGATGTCCGAATGGAGCAACAGCGGCACCGCATGCCAGCTGTGCGCCTTCATCGGCGCCGGGGTCGAATGGTCGCCGGTCACCGCCACGACGTTTGCCCCAAGCGCCAGAAGCTCGGGGAGATGCGCGTCTACGTCTTCCAGCACCTCGATCTTGGCCGCCAGATTGCCGTCCTCGCCCCCCTGGTCGGTCTGCTTGACGTGCAGGAAGAAGAAGTCGAACCGGTCCCAGGCTTCGCGCACGACGGCAAGGATCTCGGAGAATTTCTTGCCGCAAGGGACGATCTCCATGCCGCTCGCCGCGGCCGCGCCCCGGTAGAGCGGATAGCCGGCGAACGCCCCGGCGCGGAGCTTGTACAGCTCGGGGATCTGCGGCAGGTGCGGAAGCTGAGAGAAGCCGCGGAGCAGCGCGCGGTTCGCCCGCGGCTCTTCGGACACAGCGCGCTCCGCGATCTCGACGATACGGGCGATCGCGGCGGCGGTTGCTTCCCCCTCCGGCGCGGACGCCTGGACGGGAAGCGGCGGCACGTCGAGCTGTTGCGGGTCGGTGTCGGCGATCGCCGCGGAGAGCGGGAGGCCGTCGATCTTGCCTTGGAGGTGAAGCACGAACCGGTGCCCTTCGCCGGGCGCCACCTGCACCGAGAGCCCCGGGATCGGTGCCGCGTTGAACGCAGAGGAGAGTGCGAGGTTGATGACCTTGCAGAGACGTTGGCACTCTTCGGTCGGGATGCGCCCGGCGCGCCGGTCGGTCAGGTTCCCGGCCCGGTCGGCGGTGGCGAAATTGCCTCGCGCGGCGACGTCGCCGGGGCCGATCGGCAGGCCCTCGCCGATCGCTTCCAGGATGCCGCGGCCGATGTCGGCTTCCGGGTCGCTCGGGTCGTAGCCGAACAGCCCGAGGTGGCCGGGTCCGCTGCCCGGCGTGACTCCCGGATAGACCGGCACCAGCCGGCCGAGCGCCGAACGGCCGGCGAGCGCATCCAAATGCGGCAGGCTCGCCGCTTCCAGAGCGGTCTGGCGCTGTTCCGCCGTGCGAATGTCGCCCACCCCGTCGAGCACGAGGAGGACGATCTTCGAATCGTTGGGCTGGGCGAGTCGCCGCAGCAGGTCGAGGTGGCGCATCGAAGCTTCAGCCGGGATGGAAATCAGGCGAAGTCAGGCGACGAAATAGGCGCTGGCGCGGATCTGCACCCGCGCCCGGGTCTCGAAACCGCTGCCGGCGAGGGCGAAGGCGCAGCTCGCGGCGAGCACCGGCAGCACGATCCAACCGTCGAAGCTGTCGCTTCCCGCGTAAGGCGGCACGACGGGCTCGATCTCGGCGAGCTTGGTCCAGTGCTCGTCGTCGGGATCGAACGAGGCGCGCAGCTCTACGTAGGCGCGATCGAGGTCGATCGTGCGCTGGCCCGAGGGATGCCAGAGCGAGAAGACGAACCGGATCTCGTCGTAGGACTGGGTCGCGAGGTACGACTTGCCGGCCACCGCGAGCGGAAAGACGAACGATCCCCCGGTATCGGACGCGAAGATCTCGGGAGTCGAATCGAAGAGCAGTTGGCGGGGCGGCGTAGGGTTGGTCATCTCGTCTCCGCGCGGGGATTCCGCGATGCGCGCGCAAGCTCTAGCGCTCGCGCTACGCGATGCCGGGTTTCGACCTCGTCGGCGCCGACCAAGGGGCCGCCGATTCCGAAAGCCGAAGCGCCGGCCGCGGCGTAGTGGGGGATCTCCTCGATGCCGAAACCGCCGGCAGCGAGCATGGGAATGTCTCCCAAGGGTTGGCGGATCGTCGCGAGATATGCGGCGCCGCCGACGGGAGGCAGAGGATACACTTTCACTAGGTCGGCTCCCAGCTCGCTTGCGGCGACCACCTCGGTCGGAGTGAGCGCGCCGCAGACCCAGAAGAGATCTCTGGCTTGCGCCGCCGCGCCGACCTCGGCGCTGACGTTGGGAGTGACCAGAAACTCGGCACCTGCGGCGATCGCCTCTCGGGCACGCGAGGCGACGGTTACCGTGCCCATCCCGATCCAGGGCGGGCCGTCGCCGTCGCGCCGGGCGAGCAGCGCGCGCACCAAGTCGGTGGCGCCGGGAACCGTGAAGGTGATTTCGATCAGCTCCAACCCGCCGGTCCAAAGCGCCTCGGCTTGGGCGCGGGCGACCGACCGATCGTCGGTCCGGACGACGCCGATCACCGGGGATTGCGAGAGCGAGAGCGCGACGCGCGCTCGGGTCGAGGCCACGGTCAGAAGCATACGCACCGAGCATATCACCGGCGGCCGAATGCGTCCCCGAACCCGGACGGCCGAGCCCGGACCCGCTCTTCGGAGCAGGGAATCGAGGGAAATGATCGAGCCGCAACTAGTATTTACGGTGTGAAGCGGTATCATCAATGGCTCGCGGCGGAAACCACCGTCCGCGGCACGAGGGTCAGGGCGTTCGAATGGCTGCATCCAATCGACCCGCTAGCGATCGACCTGCTTCCGATCCAGCCACTTCCGATCTGCCCGCCGCCGATCGAGGAGTAGTCCGGGAGTCCATCGAGGATCTACTGTTGCGGCTCCGGCCGCGCCTGAAGCAGATCCTCGCTCGCTACCGCGTGCCCGCCCACGACGCGGAAGACCTGGTGCAGGAGGCGTTGGTCTCGACGCTCCAGAAATGGAGCGAGATCCAAGATCCCGAGGCCTGGCTGCTCGTCACTTTGCGCAATCGCTGCGTCGTCTACTGGCGCAAGAAGCACACGAACCTCTACAACTCGGTCGACGCGGTGATCCTGGAGCTGCTCTCGGAGCCCGAAGCGGCGCCTCAGGAGAAGGCCGAGGTCCGCTGGGATCTCGACAATCTGATCGAAGGGCTGCCCCCGCGCTGCCGCCGGCTGTTGCGCCTGCGCTACCGCCTCGGGCTCGATTCCGGCGAGGTCGCGATGCAGATGGGCTATCACCCGTCCAGCGTGCGCAAAGTGGCCCGGCGCTGCATGGCCGCGCTCACCGAGCGGATGTTCCTGCGCGGTTATACCAAGCGGCCGATCGATTCCGAGCCCTTCGATCCCTCCGATTCGGATTAGCGCCGTAAGGCGCTTTTTAGATCACCGCTTTCCGGCAAGCGCGTTTGCCGTTCGTCGGCAAATTCCGCGCAAGATTCGGACTTCGCGCACCGAGAGGTCGGTACGGCCCGCGAGCTGGCGCAGGTCTCGCATCACCCCGTCGAAGCTGTCGTCGCGATCGAAGCCGACCGCGCCGAGCACCTCGCCGACATGCCCGAACAAACCCTCCACCTCGGCCGTCGTGGCCGGCTCGAAAGGCGCGGCGGCGCCTGGCGGAGCGCTCGGCGCCTCGCCCGCGGCTCGTCGGGCCTGGAACAGCTCGTATCCCACGATCAAGACCGCCTGGCTCAAGTTGAGGGTCGGCTGCTCGGGAGCGCAGGGGATGTGTACGACCACATGCGCCAGCGCCAGCTCATCGCCGGTCAAACCGCCGACCTCTGGACCGAAAACGATCGCGGTGGGCAGATCGGGCGGGTCTTCGGCGAGCAGGGCCGGCAACTCGTGCGGCGTCAGCAGCGGCACTTCCAGCTTGCGGTCGCGGGTCGAGGTGGTCGCCACCACACGGCGGAACGGCGCCAGGGCCTCCGCGAGGGAGGAGTGCCGCGCGGCAAAATCCAGTACGTGATGGGCGCCTACCGCGAACCGGCGGGCGACGTCGCCAAACAGCGCCGCCGGCTCGACCAGGAGCATCTGATGATGGCCGGTGTTGGCCATCGCGCGGGCCGAAGCGCCGACGTTTCCCTCCTCGCGTGGGCGTACCAGGACCACGGCGGGAGGGATTCGGGAAGGAACCATTCCCCGGGACTCTACCAATTCCGCCGGGATGCTCTAAGATCCACCGCCAATCCGTTCGGACACCAATTTCCAACTCTGCCCGGGGGAACGCATGCGAAGTGAAGGACCTTTCGTCAGCCGTTTCGGCCTCGACCGACACGGTCTGGAGCGCGCTCGAGCCGCTTTCTGGAATCTCCCTCCCGCCGCGCTCTCCGAGCAGGCGGTGCGCCGCGACGAGGCCTTCCTGGCCGCCGAAGGGCCGCTGCTTTGCGACACCGGCGCGTTTACCGGCCGGTCTCCGGACGACAAATTCGTCGTCAAGAACGCCGCGAGCGAAGGCGAGATCTGGTGGGGCAACGTCAATAAGCCGTTCGACCCGGAGAAATTCGACGCGCTGTACGAGCGGGCGCGCGAGCACGTGGCGGGCAAAGACCTGTTCGTCTTCGACGGCTATGCCGGCTGCGATCCGCGCTACCGGATCAAAGTCCGGGTGATCACCGAAAAGGCCTGGCACTGCCTGTTCGCGCGCAACATGTTCGTGCGCGAGGAAGACGGCGCGGCGCTCGAAGCGTTCGAGCCCGATTTTCTGGTCCTCGACGTCTGCGGCCTCGAAGCGGAGCCGGCGCGCGACGGCACCCGCTCCGGCACCTTCATCCTGGTCGACCTCGACCGGAAGATCGTGCTGATCGGGGGCACCGCCTATGCCGGCGAGATCAAGAAGAGCATCTTCAGCGTGATGAACTACGTGCTGCCGAAGAACGGCGTCCTACCCATGCATTGCAGCGCCAACTATGGCTCCTCGAAGGACGAGGTGGCCCTCTTCTTCGGCCTTTCGGGCACCGGCAAGACGACTCTATCGGCCGACCGGGAGCGGACCCTGATCGGCGACGACGAGCACGGCTGGGGACCGGACGGCGTGTTCAACATCGAGGGGGGTTGCTACGCCAAGATGATCCGCCTCTCCGCGGAAGGCGAGCCCGAGATTTATTCGACGACCCGGCGGTTCGGCACGATCCTGGAGAATGTCGCCTACCATCCGGAGTTGCGCACGCTCGATCTCGACGACGACGGCAAGACGGAAAACACCCGCGGCAGCTATCCGATCACCCACCTGTCGAACGTCGATCCCGCCGGCACCGCGGGCCAGCCGAAGAACGTCGTCTTTCTCACCTGCGACGCCTTCGGCGTCCTGCCGCCGATCGCGCGCCTCTCCGGCGACCAGGCGATGTACCACTTCCTGTCCGGATACACCGCGAAAGTCGCGGGCACCGAGCGCGGGGTCACCGAGCCCAAGGCGACGTTCTCGGCCTGCTTCGGCGCGCCGTTCTTGCCGCTCCATCCGGGCGTCTACGCCAAGATGCTCGGCGAGCGGCTGGCAGAAGGGGGAGCGAAAGTCTGGCTGGTCAACACCGGCTGGACCGGCGGCCCCCACGGCACCGGCAGCCGGATGAAGCTCTCGCTCACCCGCCGTCTGCTCCAGGCCGCGCTCAGCGGCGAGCTCGATGCCGGGGCGTTCCGCATCGACCCCATCTTCGGTCTCAGCGTGCCCGAGCACGTAGAGGGCGTGCCGGACGAAGTCCTTCGCCCGCGCGATACTTGGGGCGACGCAGCGAACTACGACGCCAAAGCGACCGAGCTGGCGCGGATGTTCGTGACCAACTTCGAGAAGTACGCGAGCGGCGTCGCGCCCGAGGTCAAAGCGGCGGGGCCGCAACTCTCCTGACTCGGGACAAAGGGGCGCCCGGAACGAACCGGGCGCCCCTTCGCCGAGCCTCAGCAAATCGTTTCGGACGTACAGGTGCAGGTCCGGTCCTGCGTGCAGTAGCAGGTACGGTCCAGTGTGCAGTAGCAGGTCCGGTCGAGCGTACAAGTCCGATTTTCCGTTTCCGCGCCGCCAACGACCGTGCCGAGGGTGTGGATCGTCTCTTTGCGCAGGGCGAGCTTCTGGATCTTCCTCTTCATCACGATTCTCCTTGTAGGTGGTTCGTTCCTCTCTGCTTTCTTTGGTGCGCCAAAAGGAAAGCGCGTGACTTGAGGACCAGGCCCGCTTGCCGCGATCCCTTCCGCCCTGTATACTACAGCCATGAACGATCCTCTGCCCTCGGCCCATCTTCTGCTCTCGACGGCGCGGGAGGTCGAAACCCGGATCGAGACGGCGCTCGATGCGGTCGGGCTTTCGCTCGCCAAGTTGAATGTCTTGTCGCGGTTGGTCGAAGCGGGCGATCCCGTGCCTCTCGGGAGCTTGGCCGAGCGCTGCAGCTGTGTGCGCTCGAATATGACCCAGTTGATCGATCGGCTCGAAGAGGAAAAGCTGGTCGAGCGTTTGGGCGATCCGAAGGACCGCCGCTCGGTGCGCGCCGCGCTGACCGCCACCGGCCGCGAGCGGCATGCCGCGGGAGCGAAGGTGCTCGCCGAGGCGGAAGCCGAGATCTTCGGGCGCTTCGTCGAGACGGATCGCCAGGCGCTCGCGCGAATCGCGACGTTGGTTCGCGCCGAGGGATAAATCAGAGGGGCTCTCTTTTTTTGCCCTCATCCTACAGGTCTGTACTTTCCGACCACGAACAATCTACATCTGGAGCCCACTTCATGACCCCATCTTCTCTTCTTTCGCCGTTCCAGCTCGGCCCCTCTCCGCTTCGCAATCGGATGGTCATGGCGCCCATGACCCGGAGTCGCGCGGCGGCCGATAACGTACCGGCCGACTTGGCCATCGAGTACTACCGCCAGCGCGCAAGCGCCGGTTTGATCGTCACCGAGGGAACCCAGGTTTCGCCGCGCGGCGTCGGCTACCTGGGCACCCCGGGGATCTACACGGAGGCCCAGGGAGCCGGTTGGAAGAAGATCACCGACGCGGTTCACGAGCGGGGAGGCAGGATCTTCGCCCAGCTCTGGCACGTCGGGCGGATCTCCCATCCTTCGTTCCAACCGAACGGTGAGCTGCCGGTCGCTCCGTCCGCGATCGTTCCGGCCGGGCATTCGCGCACCCCGAGCGGTCCGCAGGCGCACGTCGAGCCCCGGGCGCTCGAACTGGCCGAGATCCCGGAGGTGGTCGCCGAATTCGCGACCGGCGCGCGGTGCGCCCTTGATGCCGGCTTCGACGGCGTCGAAATCCATGGCGCAAACGGCTACCTGATCGACCAATTCCTGCGCGACGGCACGAACGTTAGGACGGATTCGTACGGCGGCTCGGCGGAAAATCGTGTTCGCTTCCTGCGCGAGGTGGTCACGGCGGTGGTCGAGGTCTGGGGCGCCGAGCGGGTGGGTGTCCGATTGTCGCCGCTCAGCCCGTTCAACGACATGAGCGATTCCGATCCGTTCGCCACGTTCGGTGAGGCCGCGAGCGTGCTCGACGGCTTCGGCCTCGCCTATCTGCACCTGGTGGTCCCCGGCAGTGTCGATCCCGAGAGCGATTCGGGGCGCATCACGGCGCACCTTCGCGAACGGTTCCGCGGCCCGTTGATGGTGAACGGCGGCTATACCCATGAGGCGGCCGAGGCGGTCATCGGCTCCGGTCGCGCCGATCTGGTCTCGTTCGGATCTTCGTTCCTCGCCAATCCCGACCTGCCGGAGCGCTTCGCCGAAGGGGTACCGCTCAATCCTCCGAATCCCTCGACGTTCTATGGCGGCGGTGCGGAGGGGTATACCGACTATCCGGCTCTGGCGGTTTCCGCCACCGCTTGAGCCTTCAGCCGATTTCGAGCACCAGCTTGCCGCGGACGTGCCCGTCGTCGATCCGCTCGTGGGCACGCCAGACTTCGGCGAGCGGGATCACCTCTTCGATCGAAGGGCGGAGGAGCCCCCGGTCCGCCCAACTCGCGAGATCGGCGAGGTCGGTATTGCGGGTGCGGACGATGATCCATTGGGCGCGCTGCTTCGGCCCGATCCGGCTGCGCAAGCCGGTGGCCGCCCACCAGAAGAACACTCCGGGACCCGGCCGCGTCGTGACGTAGACGCCGCCGTCCTCGGAGAGCACCGCCTGACACTGCGGGAACGACCGGTTGCCGACGACGTCGAAGACCACCGCGTACGCCTCGTCCTCCAGCGCGAAATCGACCTCGCGGTAGTCGATCGCGCGTTCGGCGCCCAAAGCGCGCAGAAATTCGAGATTCGAGGCACTCGCCGTAGCGGTGGGTCGAGCGCCTAAGATCCGTGCGATCTGCACCGCGAGATGTCCGACTCCGCCGGCCGCGCCGTGGATCAACACCCGCTCGCCCGATTGCGCCTCGCCGACGTCCCGTAGCGCTTGGAGCGCCGTGCATCCCGGGCCGGGAAGGGCGGCGGCTTCGGCGAACGAAAGGCGGTCGGGGATCGGCGCCACCTGGTCGGCCTTGGCGAGGGTTCGCTCCGCATAGCTGCCCCGGCCGGTCCGAAGCGCGCTGCCGAACACCCGGTCGCCGGGTTCGAAATCCGTTACCTCGGGGCCGACCGCCTCCACCTCGCCCGCGAAATCCGAGCCGAGTACCAGCGGGAAACGCTCGTGGACGAAGAGCCGGAATTTGCCGCTGCGGAGCTTGCCGTCCCTCGGGTTGACGCCCGCGGCGCGGACCCGCACGACCAACTCGCCGGTTCCGGGGGCGGGCGGTTCCGGCACGTCCCGGAGCGCGAACCGATCGGTGCCGCCGTACGCCTCGATCACCGCGGCGCGCATGAGAGCTCCGGGATCAGCTCGCCTTGCGCCGGCTGTCGACCAGCTTCATGGTCGGCTTGGAGACGAACGGAAGCGCGCCGCCGATGTAGTTGAGCGCCTTGAGCAGCGCGCCGGGCACCCAGTGGACCTTACGGCCGTGGACGGCGTTCCAGACCACGCCCGCGATCTGCTGCGGCGTGAGCTTGGCGCCGAAGGTTTCCAGCGAGCCCGCGCGGTAGGTCTGCGTGCGCACCATCGGGGTGTCGACATAGAGCGGCATCAGGTCGGTCACCGTGATGTCGTCCTTGGCAAGCTCGATGTTCAACGCCTCGGTGAGCCCGCGGATGAAGAACTTGGAGGCCGAGTAGGTCGCGAGGTCGGGCACGCCGTAGATCCCGGAAGCCGAGCCCATCGAGACGACGTGGGCGCCCCGGGTAGCCTTGAGCAGATCGAGCGAGGCATAGATGCCGTTGACCACGCCGAGGACGTTGATCTCGACCGTGCGGCGGTGCTCTTCGAGCGAGGTCGCGGCAAACGGCCCCATCCGCATGATGCCGGCGCAGTTGAACAACCCATCCATTCGGCCGCCGCTCCAGGCGCCGAACTCGGCCACCGCCTTCTGATAGTCGGTGCCGTCGCGCACGTCGAGCTTGCGCGTGAAGCAGCGGTCGGCCCCCAGCTCCGCGGCAAGGGCCGAGAGTCCCTCTTCGTTCACGTCCACCAGCCCGGCGCGCCAGCCGCGGGCGACGAACAGGCGGGCGGTCTCGCGGCCGATGCCGGAGGCCGCCCCCGTGATCAAGATCGCTTTGGCATCTTTTCGAGTCTCGCTGGCCATCGGTTCTGCCGCCTCCCGCCGTTCGTCTAGATGCGGCGAGAATTGCCGCGCAGCGGCATTCTAAGCCAATCGACCGGTTTTCGCACGAACCTCAGGGCTGTTCGTTCTTAGCCACCTGGCCGCCTTTCATCACGAACCGGACGGTCTCCATCGCCTGGATGTTGGCGAGCGGGTCGCCGGAGACCGCGATCACGTCCGCCTGCTTGCCCGCTTCGAGGGTGCCGATCGTCTTGGTCAGGCCGAGCAGGTCGGCGGCGCTTTGGGTCGCCGCGCGCAGCGCCGCGGCCGGAGCCATGCCGAGATCGACCATCAACTTGAATTCCTGGGCGTTCAGCCCGTGTGGCGAGACCGCGGAATCGGTGCCGAAAGCGATCTTCACCCCCAACGCGAGCGCCCGCTTGAACATCTTCCCGCGGACGGCGACGGCGGCCTTCGCTTTCGCTTCGATCTCGGGCGGATAGTGGCGCTCGGCGGCTTTGCCCACGACGTA
The DNA here is from genome assembly GCA_035995205.1 of Thermoanaerobaculia bacterium. Taxonomy (GTDB): domain Bacteria; phylum Acidobacteriota; class Thermoanaerobaculia; order Multivoradales; family UBA5704; genus DASYKS01. The sequence continues at coordinate 9,769 of DASYKS010000010.1, read as the reverse complement.
TTCGCCCGCGAGCAGGGTGGGCACCAGGTAGGTGCCGCGGCTCACCATCATCCGGAGCCCTTCGTCGTCGAGAAACGAGCCGTGCTCGATCGAGTCGGCGCCCGCGCGGATCGCGACTTTCGCCCCTTCCGCACCGTGGGCGTGAACGGCCACCTTCTTCCGCAGGCGATGCGCCTCGTCGACGATCGCATTCATTTCGTCCTGGGTCACCTGCGGCGTATCGACCTCGTCGGCCAGGGAAAGGACGCCGCCGGTCGCGCAGACCTTGATCACGTCGGCGCCGTACTTGATCTGGAAGCGGACCGAATCGCGGAATTGATCGGCTCCCGCCGCGATCCCGTCCTCGAAGCCGCTCTCATGGCCGAACACCATGTAGGGAAAGCCGCTGCTGTCGTCGCAATGGCCGCCCCGCGCGCCGAGGGCGTGGACGGCGACCAGCATGCGCGGCCCGGGAATCACTCCGGCGGCGATCGAGTTGCGCAGCGCGACGTCGACGTATTCGCCCGAGCCGACGTCGCGCACGGTGGTGAAACCGGCCATCAGGGTCTTTCGCACGTTGGCGGTCGCGCGGATCGTCTGTTCGGGTACCGTCTGGCGGAGCCTCGCCAGCGTGTCCTGCGCCCAGTTGTCGCCCGACTCGAAGGAGACGTGGGTGTGGCAGTCGATTAGCCCTGGCAGCAACGTCGAGTCGCCGAGGTCAATCACCTCGGCTCCCTCCGGGACCGCGAGGCCTGTGCCCACCGCTTTGATCGTCGCGCCTTCGACGATCACCATGCCGTTTTTGACCGGTTTATCGGACGTGCCGTCGAAGATCCGCGCCGCTTTCAAAACCATCACCTTGGGCGGCGGGGTCTGAGCCGAAGTAGCTGGGCTATAGACGATGCCCGCCGCCAGGGCGAGCGCCAGAGACATGCTCTTGTGCATCGAAATCCTCCTTGAACGTCGGTTCGGAAGGCGAGGTTAGCTCAAGAGCGGCGGCGTGGTCGCCGTTCAGGTACGGCGTTGCGCGGATCGTCCGGCCAGGCGTGCTTGGGATACCGCCCCTGAAGCTCCTTTTTCACCTGCGGGTAGGTGTTGGCCCAGAAGCTCGCCAGATCGCGGGTGACCTGCTGCGGCCGATAGTTCGGGGCGAGCAGATGGAGCAGCACGGGCACGCGCCCGGCCGCCACGCGCGGCGTTTCGGTCAGGCCGAACAGCTCCTGAATGCGCACGGCGAGCACGGGCGGTCCGTCGCCTTCGGCCGGATAATCGAGCCGGATCAGGCTGCCGCTCGGCACCTCGATCCGTTCGGGCGCCTCGCGGGCGAGCGCTTGGGCCTGCGGATAGCTGAGCGCTCCGGAGAGCAGATCGCGGAGCGGCGCCTTGCGCAGATCGGCGAACGAGCGTCGGCCGCGAGAAAGCTCGGGAAGAAGCGCGCGGATCTCTTCGTCTCCGACAGCGGGAAGATCAAGCTCAGGCCTTGTCGTTCTCAGCCAGCGCCAACGCGCGAGGAAACCTGCGATCTCCGGCTCGTCGAGCGCCAGGGCGCGGGTGAGATCGCGGCCTGCCGCTTCGGCCAGCACCCGAGTGGCGTCCTCGGCCGGCGGCGGAACCTCTCTCTCGCTCAAAACCAGATCGTCGAAACGGGTCCGGCGATAGGCGATCACCCGCTCCCGCTCGGAATCGAATTCGACCTCGACCTCGTCGCTCAGCCGTTCCCGGGGCAGATCGCCGGGCTCGACGGCCGAGGCGATGCGAACCCGCGCCTCGCCCATGGCTCCGATACCGCCTCCGGCATCCAGATCAATGCAGGCGAACAGCTCCGCGAGCGAGACCGAGCTTTCCTCCCCGAGCCGGACGCCGCGCCCGCCGACCATTACCGCGCGCGGGCTCCCCGGCTCGCGGCGGCGGGCGATCCGGTCCGGCCAGGCGGCGGCGATCGAGGCGAGCAGCGCGCCGTCGCGATCGGTGGGAGCCTTCCCTCCCGGTCCGTTTGCGGCCGAGCGTTCGAGCTGCTCCGCCGCCTGAAGCACGAACCGCGCGGCGCCCGGCGCCAGCTCTCCGGCGGGGGAAGCGGTCTGCCGGCCGTTGCTCCGCGCGAAGATTTCGAGCCCGTCGAGCCGATCGAGCAGGTCCGAGCGCGAGACGTGGACCGCGGTTCGGCGTCCTCCCGCGGCCGGAGCCGAGCGCCGGAACGGATCGCGCTCGCCGAGCAATGCCGCCACGAGCGCGGCCTCCCGCCCGACCCCCCGCTTTCGCCCTTCGATCAGCAGGCGCGCCAGGCGGGGGTGGATCGGAATCTCGGCCATCGCACGGCCGAGCTTCGAGAGGCCCGCATTTCCTCCAGGGTCCATCGCACCGAGCCGTTCGAGCAGATCGAGGCCCCGATCGAGCGCCGCGGGATCGGGCGGCTCGAACCAGCCGAACCCGCTCAGATCCGTCTCGCCCCAAGCGAGCAGCTGAAGCGCCGGGCCGGCGAGATCGACCCGTTGGATCTCGGGCCGCTCCCGCTCCGGCCGCGCCGCCTGCTCGCGCTCGGGCCAGAGGCGATAGGCGATGCCGGGATTTTCACGTCCCGCCCGGCCGGAACGCTGCGCGGCGGACGCCCGGCCGATCCGCGCCAGCTCCAGCCGATCGAGGCCGCTCGCCGGGTCGTAGCGCAGAATTCGGGCAAGCCCGCAGTCGACCACGACGGAGATGCCCGAAACGGTCACCGAGGTCTCCGCGACGTTGGTCGCGAGCACGATCTTCCGCCGCGGTCCGGGGGAGATCGCCGCGTCCTGGGCCTCGGCGGGAAGCTCACCGTAGAGCGGCAGGATCGCGCAACCGCGGGCGACGGCGCTCGGGGCCAGGATCTCCGCCACACGCCGGATCTCGCCCACTCCGGGAAGGAACGCGAGCACGCCTCCTCCTCCCGGCGCCTTGGCCAGCGCGCGCTCGACCGCCGAGGCGACCCGTGCCGCGATCTCGCGCGGCTCGGTCCGCAGGTCGGCTCCTTCCAGATACCGGATCTCGATCGGATGGAGCCGCCCCGGGCTGTCGATCGTCGGCGCGCCGCCCAGAAACTCGGCGAGCGGCCCGGGATCGAACGTCGCCGACATGGCGACCAGCGCAAGATCCGGGCGCACCTCCCGCTGGACTCGGCGGGCCATCGCGAGCGCGAGATCGGCGGAGAGAGTCCGCTCGTGGATCTCGTCGAAGATCACGACGCCCACCCCTTCGAGGAACGGATCGGCCTGAAGGCGCTGGACCAGGATGCCTTCGGTGACCACGAGAATCCGCGTCTCCCGCGTCGCCTTGCGCTCGAACCGGACCTGATAGCCGACCTCGCGGCCGAGCACCCACCCCTGCTCCTCGGCGATCCGCCGCGCAGCCGCCCGCGCCGCAACCCGCCGCGGCTCGGTCATCACGATCGATTTTCCCGCTCCAAGGCCGGCGATCCCCGCCGCGAGAAGAGAGGGCGGCACCCGGGTCGTCTTGCCGGCTCCCGTCGGCGCCCGCAGCACGGCGTTTGGATGGGCGCGAAGCGCGTCGATCAGCTCGGGCAGGACGGAATCTATCGGCAGCGGGGCGAGAGTGGGGGGCATGGCGGGCGCCATCATCCCCTGTCTCCGGGCGAGCGGCTAGAATCCTCCGCCATGAGCGACCACCAGCCGACCATTTTCGACAAGATCCTTTCCGGCGACATCCCCAGCTACAAGATCTACGAGGACGACCAAGTCTTCGCCTTCCTCGACATCGGCCCGCTGTCGGAAGGCCATACGCTGGTCATCCCGAAGGAGCGCAAGGCGCAGCTCGACCAGCTTTCCGACGAATCGGCCGCCGCGGTCGGCCGCGCCCTGCCGCGGATCTGCCGCGCCGTGATGCGGGCGACCGGCGCCACGGACTACAACATCCTCCAGAACAACGGCCGGGACGCCCACCAGGTGGTCATGCACGTCCATTTCCACGTCATCCCGAAGTTCGGCTCGCAAGGCCTCGGCCTCGGCTGGAACGCCGGCAAGCTCGGAGACTCCGCGGCGCGCGATCTGGCCGAGCAGATGCGGCAGGCGTTGGCGGCGGATGTATGAAAACGATACCCAACCCCGCGCCAAAAGGATCGATTCTTCGCCTTGCCGGGCTTCTGGCTAGGCCGGGACGAAAGGCTCCAACGAGCGAGGAGATGAAGGAAACGATCGCCCGGTTCCACGCGGAAGAGAACCAGAGAATTCTCAGGCAGGGACGAGACGATGCAGGCGATTGAGATCCACGGCGCCTTCGGGCTCGAAAACTTGGCACTCGTCGAGCGACCCGATCCGGTTCCGGGACCCGGGCAGGTGGTGGTCGCGATGCGCGCGGCGTCGCTCAATTATCGGGATCTGATGATGGCCCTGGGGCAGTACAACCCGAAGCAGAAACTTCCGCTCATCCCCTGTTCGGACGGTGCCGGAGTGGTCGAAGCGGTCGGCTCCGACGTGACGCGAGTGGCGCCCGGAGACCGGGTGGCGACCACTCTGAACCCGCGCTGGATCGCCGGGGAGCCCGCGCGGGAGCTGGTTCGCTCGACCCTCGGCGGACCTTTGGACGGCGTGCTCCAGGAGCGGATGGTGATGTCGGAAGAAGGCGTCGTCCGCGTTCCCTCCCACCTTTCGGATGCCGAGGCCGCTACCCTTCCCTGTGCCGCGCTCACCGCTTGGTCGGCGCTCGATTCAGGCGGCATCGGCGCGGGGGACACCGTGCTCGTTCAAGGCACCGGCGGGGTCGCGATCTTCGCACTCCAGCTCGCGAAGTTGCGCGGCGCGCGGGTGCTCGCGACCACCCGCCGGGCGGAACGGGCGGAACGTTTGCTCGCGCTCGGGGCCGAGGCGGTCGTCGATTCTCGGCAGAATCCCGCCTGGGGTGTGGAGGTGCGCGAAGCGACCGGCGGCCGGGGGGTCGATCTGGTGGTCGAGATCGGCGGGGCGGGCACGCTCGAACAGTCGCTCCGCACCGTGCGGATCGGCGGCACCGTCGCGCTGATCGGCATCCTGGATGGCAACGCCGCCGCGGTTCACCTGACCTCGATCTTCATGCAGGCGATCCGCGTCCAGGGCATCCTGGTCGGCTCCCGCGAGACGTTCGAGCGGATGAACCGCGCGATCGAGCTGCACAGGCTCCAGCCGGTGATCGATCGCACCTACCCCTGGACCGAAGCGCGCGCGGCGCTCGAAGCGATGGCGGCCGGCGATCATTTCGGGAAGATCTGCCTGACGTTTTGACAGCCTCACCCCCGGGGTGAGGGCTGATATCCTTCCCGCTCGCGGGCTCTCTCTCCCACGCGCTCCCCGGAGATCACCATGCAACTCGGAATCCTCGGCTTCCCCAAAGCCGGTAAGACCACCCTGTTCAATACGCTCACCGCGTCGCACCAGTCGACCGACAAATTCAGCTCTTCGGCCGAGACCAACATGGGTGTGGCTCAGGTCGCCGACCGGCGGCTCGAACAGCTGCGCGACCTGTTCAAGCCGAAGCGCTACGTGCCGGCGACGGTGCAGTACATGGACATCCCGGGCATGCGCAAGGGCGAGTCGGCGGAGAGCCTGGACCTCGCGAAGCTCAAGAACGTCGACGCGCTGGTCCACGTGGTTCGCGCCTTCGAGGACGCCGAGATCCTGCACGCCGAGGGAAGCGTCGATCCGGCGCGCGACGTCGAGATCGTCGATCTGGAGTTGATCCTGGCCGACCACACCCTGGTCGAAAAGCGGCTCGACCGGCTCGACAAGGCGACCAAGCGCGGCCTGAATCCGGAAGAGCAGCGGGAAAAGCACCTGCTCGCCGACATCGTCATGCCCGCGCTGGAAAAAGAGATCCCTCTGCGCGAGATCGAGCTCGATGCCGACGACGACCGGCGCCTGCGCGGGTTTCAGCTCCTCTCGGCCAAGCCGATGCTCCTGGTGATCAACGTCGACGAAGCCCGGGTCGCGACCGCCGATCCCGCCGCCCTCGGCATTCGCCTCCGCCCCGCCGTCCGCGCGGTGGTCGTCTCCGCGCCGATCGAGGACGAGATCTCGCGCCTGCCGGCGGCCGAGCAGGCGGATTTCCTCTCCTCGCTCGACCTCGCGGAGCCAAGCCTCGCCCGGGTGACCCGCGCGAGCTTCGACCTTCTCGGCCTGATCGCCTTCTTCACCGTCGGAGAGGACGAAGTGCGCGCCTGGACGATCCGCCGCGGCACCCGGGCGCGAGAGGCCGCGGGCACGATTCATTCCGACCTGGAGCGCGGGTTCATCCGGGCGGAAGTCGTCGGCTGGGAGGATCTACTTCGCCTGAAGACCCTCGTCGCCTGCCGAGAAGCCGGCCTGCTTCGGCTGGAAGGTAAGGAGTATGAGATGAAAGACGGCGACGTGACCAACATCCGATTCAACGTGTAGAGCAGATCTTTGCCGTAGTAAAGCCTCCCCAACAGCGAAAGGTGTAGCTCCTGGCCGGGTGTCGCGGCATGGTCTCCGCTTCGTGAGCCCAAAGGGCGCATTCCTCCCTCGAGCCGGCGTTTTGGGCCCGCGAAGCCGTCGGGTTTCGCCTCGCCCCTGGTACTCAATGTACCGGTTGGAGCGTGAAGAGAGACCCGCGGATTCGCGCCTCCTCCTTACTTTCTAGCGATAAGGAGACCTCCCATGATGAAAGTCGTCGTCCTCCTCTTGTTCCTCGCGTCGAGCATCGCGCCCGGCGCCGCGGTTGCGCAGCTCGCGGACGAGCCGGTGATCAGCCCCAAACTCGAATACGGAACGGGTACTCCCAGCTCGGTCCTCAACGGTGCCTTTTTGGCCTACGCATCGGGGGCGGTGGAAGGCGCTTACTACTACCTTCTTGCGACCGACAACTACCTGGCCGCAGGCTCATGGCACCCGCCCGGCGAGTGCTCCTACTTCGACACGGTCACCGGGACCACCCGGACGATGACCGAGCAGGTGATCGGTTACCGCGGGGACAACACCTTCGGCTTTCTCCAGTCGACCAACCCCGCCTTCACCCGCTTTCGCACGGTTTCCCCTTGCTTCGACGGACGTTTCGGCGAGCCGACCGAGCAGCAGCATCGAACGGTGGCCTACGGCGGCGGCAGCACCGTCCCCGTACCGTCGGCCGGCAAGGTGTACGAGGTCGTGAACCGTACCCGTATCCGCAAGACGCCGACCAGCACATCGCCCTACGAGTTGGCTTCAACGGGAGACCAATGGCCGGCAGGCGATTTTGACCAGATCTTCCTGGGTGCCCAGGATTCGCTCGCCGCGGCCCTAGCCAAAGCGACGTCCTCTTCGGGAACGTGCAGCGGCCAGGCGAACCCGCCGGCCAACCAGACTTGCACCCCGGCTTTCGTCTGGGCGACAACTCCGCTGGTCAAGATCACCGACAATCTGATCGATTCCGACGGCCAGGCGAAAACCTTCACGGCGGTGCCGCCGCTTCTGGCGGCGTATGACGCCACCGTTTCGAGCCTGCCGATCTTTGCCGGCAGCGCCAGCCTTTCGCCCGTGATGTTCGGCTTCATGGAATTCGACGCGATCTGCACCCTCTGGAACACCAGCACCAGTTCTCCGGTCTGCCTGCAGGGGGGAATCGGCCCCTATCGTTTGGCTGCCGTCGTCGTGACGGATGCCTCGACCACGATCCGGCCGAGCCTCGCGCGGCTCTATTTCAAGAAAGGCTCGGCGTGGGTGCCGATGAACGCGGACGGCACCTTCCCGCAAGTGCCGGACAATTTCGCCCCGCTCTTCGCAATGGCCGATTATTCGGATGTCAAATACGATCCGCTCGCCGCGACCTGGAAGCTCTGGGGGAGCGAAGAGGACTTGACCAGCACGGGGGGCTGCGCGGACAGCTTCACTCCCAGCAAGGGGTCTCACCTGGCCTACGCCAACCTCGCCTCGCCAACCTACGCCAAGACGGCCCTCTGGGGGTCGCGTAACGCCTTCGGCCGCGGCAACCCGATCGCCCACTACGTCCACTCCGCGGCCTGCAACTGCACCCGCGAGTTCATCTTCTACTCCAGCACCGATTACGCCTGCTACAACGTACCCGCATGGCAGGGTGGGTACAGCCCGTTCCTCGGCTTCGAGGTTCTCGTGCGCCGCACCCTCGACGGACCGCCCAACTGAGAGTCTGTTTCCGGGGGAGGGGCGGCGTGGCGGCTCCTCCCCAGGCCTTTCAGACGGTCGGCGAGGACGAGGTGGGCGCCTGCACCACGGCGACGTGACCAACATCCGGTTCAACGTCTAAAGTGGGAGGCGCTTAATCGCGGCTCGGATGCAGCCGGCAAACGGGAGGGCGAGAAAGATCAAAGAGTCACCAGACCCTGCCTTACGCTCCGGCGTCGTCACCTCTCCGGCCGACCCGATGCTCAGCCGGGCGATCGAACGTACGTTGGCCGCTCCGGCCTCCGAACGCCACCGGCTGTTCACGCAGCTGGTGAGCGAAATCGTGCAGTTCATGGCGGCGCACCCGGAAGAGCGGCCCTGGACCTGCACGGTCTACACCGGAACCGACGGCTCGACCATCTTCCGCGGCGGAGTGGGCCATTCGCTCGTCGTCGACCCCGAGGGTCGGGTCTGGCGGGCACGAAGCTACGAGGATTTCGAAACGACCTATCGTTTCGGGGACGGCACCTGCGAGATCGACCAGCTCACGCCGATCTATGCACAGATGCGCGAGTACCTCCCTCGCTGAGCTGCAACGGCGACTTTCACCTTGCCCAGCCCGGTGAGCCGGGGTGGCCAAATGGCTCCCGAATTCGATTTCGGGAGCGCCGAATTCCATTTCGGGACTCCCGAATTCCATTTTCTGGGCCCCGAATTCGATTTCGGGACTCCCGAATTCCAATTCCTAAGCCCCGAATTCCATTTCGGGGCTCGCGAATTCGATTTTCCGACTCCCGAATTCCATTTTGGGACTGCCGAATTCGATTTCGGGGCTCGCGAATTCCATTTCCTGAGTCCCGAATTCCATTTCGGGACTCGCGAATTCGAATTCGGGAGCTAGAAAATGGAACTCGGGAGGCGTAACGCCCCTGGAAGGGGTCCCGTAAACCCCCGGGGGAAACGGCTCAAGGGTTTCGCCCGCACCTCACCTCGAACTTTACCTCCAGGTCTTTGCACCATTCTTCGTTCTCGCAATACTGCCTGTTCCGCTCGCGCTGGGCCGGATCGGCGCAGTCGACGGTACGGTCAGGCGTTACGGGCCGGGGAGGATTGGGTTCGGGCCGGGGTTCTGTTTGCGAGTTGCTCGATAGGTCGCCGATGAGGTCGCCGATAAAGCTGACGCCTTGCATGACCAAGGCCGCTTCCACAGAGATTGTAAGAACGGCCCCGACGAACATGCCTAAGCATCCGATGCCGATTTTCGGCCCGCACCCGGAGCGAGATTCGGCCGTGCTCGCGGAGGCGGCCGGTTCCGGCAACTCCAGAGCCGACATCAATTCCTGCTGCTGTGCCGTAGAGAGCCGCTGCCAGTATTCCGCCCTCTGTGCTTCGGTCATAGCTCGATAGGCTCGGGCCGCTTCGATCCACTCTTGAGTTGCCATGGTCGCGAGCTCCCACGTTCAATTCTTAGTACAGAAGGTTGTCCTACATCCGCTTCGGGCCACCAAAGTTTTCGCAAAGCATAGTCCAGGCGGCGCGGAAGGCATAGCTCGCCCCACTGTCCGGGTGTACGACACCTGAGTGAGGGAGCGTGCTTTAGCCAGGGGAGATCGGCCGAACTTACGGTTATGATTGCCGTAAGGAGGGTGCGATGCCACTTCCAGACGAATTGGTCGAGCGGGTCCGCGAGCTGGCAGCCCAAC
>DASYKS010000009.1:0-175544 GCA_035995205.1 Thermoanaerobaculia bacterium | reverse complement strand
TCGGGGCTCACCCGGGCGACCGAAGCGGGCCACCGATTCGCCAAGGGGTCCGGGCTCACGACCATCGTGGCGCCGCTGTCCTCCAGCACCCGCGCCAGCCGCTCGCGTGGCTGGTCCGGATCGAGCGGCACGTAGGCGCCGTCCGCTCCGAGGATGCCGAGCAGACCCACCAACATCGACGGCGACCGCTCCGCCGCGAGGCCGACCCGCACCTCCGGCCCGACGCCGAGACCACGCAGCCGACCGGCCAAGCAGCCGGCTCGACGGACGAGCTCGCCGAAGGTCAGGCACTCCTCTTCGAACACCACCGCCACCGTATCCGGGCTTTTCGCGGCCTGCGCCGCCACCAGCTCGTGCAGGCAGCCGTCGCCGCCGGGCAGGTCGGCGACCGTGTCGTTCCAGGCCACCAGCAGCTGATGCCGCTCGCCTTCGCCCAGGAGCGCGAGCTCCGAGATCCGCCGCCCCGGGCTCGCGACCATCCCCGCCAGCAGGCGCTCGAAATGCCCCATCAGCCGTGCGATCGTCGGCGCATCGAACAGATCGGTGTTGTACTCAATACCGCCCAGCAGGCTGCCGCCGGCTTCGTTCGTGGTAACGGTCAGGTCGAACTTCGACGCCACGCTGTCGAACCTCATCCGCCTGAGCTCGAGACCGGCGAGCGCGAAGGATTCGAGGCTCCAGTTCTGGAAGTCGAAACCGATCTGAAACAGAGGAGCATGGGCAAGGTTCCGCTGCGGCTGCAGCTCCTCGACCAGCTTCTCGAACGGCATGTCCTGGTGGGCGTACGCGTCCAACGCCACGTCGCGCACACGCTCCAAGAGCGCGCCGCAGGTCGGATCGTCGGCGAGACGGGTACGGAGCACGAGCGTGTTGACCAGGAACCCGATCAGCCCCTCGGTTTCGAAACGGTTGCGATTGGCGATCGCGGTGCCGATGCTGAGGTCGGATTGTCCGCTGTAACGTTGGACCAGCACCTCGAACCCCGCCAGCATCGTCATGAAAGGCGTCGCGCCTGCGCGCCGGCCGAAGTCACGCAACGCCCGTGACAACTCCGGCGACAGGGCGAACGCCTGCGCCGCACCGGCATAGCTCTGGACCCCCGGTCTTGGCCGGTCGAGCGGCAGCGCAAGGAGCGGCGGCGCGCCGGCGAGCTGGTCTCGCCAGTACGCGATGAAACCTTCGAGCACCTCGCCGCGAAGCCAATGGCGCTGCCAATCGGCGTAGTCGGGGTACTGAACCGGCAGCGGCGGCAGGTCCGACGGGCGACCGGCCGCGAACGCTTGGTAGAGCGCGGTCACCTCGCGCATCAAAATACCGAGCGACCAGCCGTCCGCCACGATGTGGTGCAAACACAGGAACGCCACATGCTCGGCTTCGCCGGTTCCGACCAGGCAGGCGCGCAGCAGCGGCCCGCGCTGGAGATCGAACGGACGGGTGGCGAACGATCCGGCGAGTCGCTTGACCTCGATCTCCCTTGCCGCCGGGAGGAGCACCATCAGCGCGATCTGCGGCAGGGAGTGGGCAGGCGGCGGCATGACCCGCTGGGCGGGAATGCCGTCCGCGTCCTCGAACGTCGACCGTAGAGATTCGTGACGTTCGACCAACGCCCCCAGGCTGCGTTCGAGGATCTCGGGACGCAACGCGCCCGAGATGCGGAAAGCGACGAACGAGTTGTAGGCGGGATTGCCCGGCTCCAAACGATCCAGGAACCAAAGCCGCTGCTGGGCGAACGAAAGCGGCAGCGCGCCGTCGCGCGGCACCGGCAGGATCGGCGGTGCCTCCAGCGCCCCCGCGGAACGCAACTCCCGCTCCACCGCCGCCGCAAGGCCCGAGAGGGTGGGAGCCGAAAACAGCACGCGTAGCGGCAATTCCAGCCGGAGAATGCGCCGGACCCGCGACATCACCTGGGTAGCGAGCAGCGAATGGCCCCCGAGCGCGAAAAAGTCGTCGTGAGCGCCGACCTCCTCCACACGGAGCACTTCGGACCAGATCGCCGCCAGAACCGTTTCGATCTCCGTGCGCGGCGCTTCGAACGTCGCCGCCTCAAGTTGCCGGCTCGGGGCGGGCAGAGCGCGCCGGTCCAATTTGCCATTCGGAGTCAACGGCAGCCGGTCCAGCGCCACGATCGCCGAGGGCGCCATGTGCTCGGGGAGCCGACCGCGCAGGAAACCGCCCAGCTCGACCGTGCTCGGAGTACCCCCGTCGCGTCCCACGACGTAGGCGACGACCCGCCGGTCTCCCGGCGAATCCTCCCGGAGAACCAACACCGCCTCGCCGACCGACGGGTGGTCGACCAGGGCGGACTCGATCTCTCCGAGCTCGATGCGGAATCCGCGCAGCTTGACCTGGTGATCGGTCCGGCCCAGGTATTCGATCGCTCCATCCTGCCGATGGCGCGCCAAGTCGCCGGTGCGGTAGAGCCGGGCTCCCGGGCATTCCCCGAACGGGTCGGGAACGAATTTCTCGGCGGTCAGCTTTGGCCGGCCGAGGTATCCGCGCGCGAGCGGCATGCCGCCGATGTAGAGCTCGCCGGTCGCGCCGAGCGGTACCGGCCGGAGCCGTCGATCGAACAGATAGATCTGCGCGTTGGCGATCGGCCGGCCGATCGGAACGATCGAACGCGTGCCCTCGTCGGCACCGCAGGCCCATGCCGTTACGTCCACCGAGGCCTCCGTAGGACCATAAAGATTGTGCAGCTCCACGGCCGGCAGACGAGCGAAAAAACGCTGCTCCAGATCCCACGGCAGCGCCTCGCCGCTCGCGATGACGCGCACCAGGGAGACGCAGCGATCCACGTCGTCTTCGGCGAGAAACGCATGCAGCATCGAAGGCACGAAATGCACCGTCGTGATGCCTCGATCGACAATCGTCCGGCGCAGGTATGCCGGGTCTTGGTGCCCTCCCGGCCGGGCGATCACCAAGCGGGCGCCGGACAAGAGCGGCAGGAAGAACTCCCACACCGACACGTCGAAACTGAACGGAGTCTTCTGGAGGACGCGGTCCGTCGCGTCGAGACGGTAGGCGTCCTGCATCCACAACAGCCGGTTGACGATCGCCCGATGGGTATTGATGGCGCCCTTCGGCCGGCCGGTCGAACCGGAAGTGTAGATCACGTAGGCCGCATGATCGGGGTGGACCCTGCCTGCGGCGACCACAGGCCTCCGTTCGTCGTCGCCCGAGCTTTCCGCCCAGGCCGCATCGAGGTACACCACCTGTGCGTCATGCTCGGGAAGCGCGGCGGCAAGCCGCTGCTGGGTCAGCAGGACCGGCACCCTTGAATCGTCGAGCATGAAGGCGAGGCGCTCGCGCGGATAGTCGGGATCGAGCGGCACATAGGCGCCGCCGGCCTTGAGGACCGCCAAGAGACCCACGACCATTTCGAGCGAGCGTTCGGCGAAGATGCCCACCCGCGTTTCCGGAGCCACGCCCAGCGCTTGGAGGTGGCGCGCGAGACGAGTGGCGGAGACCTCGAGATCGCGATAAGTCAGCCAACCGGAATCGGCGAGCACCGCGATCGCCTCCGGAGTGCGTTCCGTCTGCGCCTCGACCAGCTCATGCAGGGCTTGTTCGGTGGTGACCGTGCCGCTGTCGTTCCATTCGCGGAGCAACTGGCCAAGCTCTCCGGAAGACAACAACGGCAGATCGGAGACGGCCCGATCCGGCCCGGCCGCAACGCCGTCGAGCAGCGTCCCATAGTGCTCCAGGAGCCGCACGATCGAGGCGCCGTCGAAAAGGTCGGTCGCATACTCGGCGGTCGCGTGCAGCTCCTCGTCGCCCTCGACCAACGTCAGCGTCAGATCGAATTTCGCCGCGCCGCCTTCCTGCGCGAGCGCGTCGAGCGTCAACCCGGGAAGCTCCAGCTCGGCCCGTGGAGCGTTCTGCAACACGAACATGACTTGGAATAGCGGCGAGTGGCTGAGACTGCGCTCCGGCGCCAACTCTTCGACCAGCTTTTCGAACGGCAGCTCCTGGTGGGCTTGGGCCGCCAGGGCGGAACGCCGAACGCGGTCCAGCAGCGCCAGGAAGGTAGGCTCGTCACCGAGTTGCGCGCGTAGCACCAGGGTGTTGACGAAGAAACCGATCAGCCCCTCGGTTTCGATCCGATTGCGACCGGCGATCGGCGTGCCTATGCTCACGTCATCGACGCGGGCTAGACGCGCGACCAGCACATGGAACCCGGCCAAGAGGGTCATGAAACGCGTGGCGCCTCGACTACGCCCGAGCTTCGCGAGGGAGCTAGCCAGCGCGCGAGGCAGCACCGCCGCCCGGGCGGAGCCGCGCGAGCTCCGCATCGCCGGCCGCGGCCGGTCTGTCGGAAGCTCCAAAACCGGCGGAGCGCCCGCCAGGGCGTCGCGCCAATACGCGATCTCTTTCGCCAAAAGCTCACCGGCCAACCGGCCGCGCTGCCACTCTGCAAAATCCGCGTATTGGATCGCCAGCTCGGGAAGCGGCGAGGGCCGACCCTCGGCATAAGCGCGATACAGAAGCCCCACTTCCCGGGTCAGGACACCGGTCGACCAGGCGTCGCTGACGATATGGTGCAGGGTCGCCAGCGCGTGGTGGAGCCGGCCACCCAGGCGCAGCAGATGCACGCGCAGAAGCGGCCCTCGCGCCAGGTCGAAAGGCCGTCGCGCCTCTTCCCGTCCGAGCCGCTCCGCTTCGCGTTCGCCCGCCGTCGCCGCCAAGCCGCCCAGATCCAGGACCGGCAGGCGGGTCGCGTCCGACGGTGGATGGATGCGCTGAACCGGTTCGTCGTCCCCGGCGTCGAAGGTCGTGCGTAGACTCTCGTGCCGGCGCACGATCTCGGCGAGCGCCCGTCGCAGCACGTCAACCTCCAGGCGACCGGCGAGGCGCAGCACCATCGGCAGGTTGTAGGTCGAGTCACCCGGTTCGAGCTGGTCGAGAAACCAAAGCCGCTGCTGGGCGAACGACAGCCGCAACCGGCGATCCCGCGGCGCCGGCACCAGCGGCGGCCCATCCACCCCCGCGCCGGATCGCATTGCGGATTCGACCCGCAGAGCGAGGCGTTCCAGGGTCGGGGCCGAGAATAGGGTCTGAAGCGGCAGCTCGACCTTGAACGACTCACGCACTCGCGATAGCAGGCGCGTCGCGAGCAGCGAGTGACCGCCGAGCTCGAAGAAGTTGTCGGTGACGCCGACCGTTTCGAGACCGAGCAGGCCGCTCCAGATTCCCCCCAACAGCTCCTCGGTCTGGTTGCGCGGCGCGACGTATTCGCGCTGCCGATCCGGGCCGGCCGTCGGCGGCGGCAAGGCCTTCCGGTCCACTTTGCCGGTCAGTGTCTTCGGCAGCTTCTCCATGGTCACGAACGCCGAGGGGACCATGGTTTCCGGCAGCCTCCGGGCGACGAACTCCCGCAACGCCTCCGGATCTCCGCCCTCCCCCACGACTACATAAGCGCAGAGCATCTTGAAACCCGGTCGATCCTCGCGGTCGATCACCGCCACGTCCTTGACCGCTCGGTGCTCGCGTAGCGCGCTCTCGACCTCGCCCAGCTCGATTCGCACGCCGCGGATCTTGACCTGGCTGTCGCGCCGGCCCAGGAGCTCGAAACTGCCGTCGTCGAGCGCCCGGCCGAGGTCGCCGGTACGGTAGACGATATCGTTCGGATCGTCGTTGAACGGGTTCGGGATGAAGGCCTGCCGCGTCAGCTCGGGCTGGTTGAGGTATCCCAACGAACGATAGGGGGTGCGGATGTAGATCTCGCCGACCGTGCCGGGCGGGCACCCCTTGCCTCGGGCGTCGACGATCGCCGCGGCGGCACCGGGCATCGGCTTGCCGATCGGGATCGAGGCGCGACCGCGATCCCCCTGCTGCACGAAGTAGACGAACTTCGTCATCGTCGTCTCGGATGGACCGTAGAGATTGACCAGCTTCACCCGGTCGCCGAAAACGTCCATCCACCGGCCGACGTCGGCGGGCAGCAAATGCTCGCCGGCCAGCAGCACGTAGCGCAGCGCGGCGAACATTTCCGACTCCAACGGCTCGTTGAGCATCGCCCGGAACAGCGAGGGAACGCAGTGGATCAACTCGACACCCGCCGCGTCGATCCAGTCGGTCAGCCGTCCGGCGTCGAGCACCGTGCTCCGATCCGGCGGTATGCACACGGCGCCGCCGGCGCACAGCGGCACGAACAGATCTCGCAGCACGGCGTCGAAGCCGGGCGAGACGAGCTGGCTCACCCGGAACCCTGCCTCGACCCCGAGCGCTTCGATCTCCCAGCGCACGAAATGATCGATCGCCTTGAGACGACCGGCGATGCCTTTGGGACTTCCGGTCGAGCCGGAGGTGAAGAAGACGTAGGCGAGATCGTCGGGCGCCCAAGACACCGGAGGCAACGGCGCCGCATCGAGACCGGCATCGGCGGCCAGAGCGGCGGCGAGCATGCGCGGTTCCGCGGCGCCGCGCTCGGCGCTCGCCGCCAGGATGCGCTCGATATGAGCCGCGCCGACGATGAACCGATCGGGAGGTACCGCCGCAAACATCGCCGCCAAGCGCGGGGCCGGAGTCTCGGGGGCGAGCGGCATGAAGGCGCAACCCGCCTTCAGACAGGCCAGAACCGCAGCGGCGGTGTCGAGCGTCTCGTCGGAAAGGATCGCGACGATCGCGCCGCGTTCGGCGCCCGAATCGCGCAGCGCTCCGGCGAGGCGGCTCGACCGCCGGTCGAGGTCGCCATACGTCGTGTTCCCCTCGGCGCTAAGGAGAGCCGGCCGCTCCGCGTAGCGGTCGACCGCGCGCGCGAACATCTCGTGAACGTACTCGGGCCTCATATCGAACCCTCTGGCTCAGCCGCCAGCGGCCGGAAGCCCAAATTCTTCAAGGAAGATCCCGAAGGTCAGCACGATGATCAGAAGGTCGCTCTCGAACGGCAGGTTCAGCTTGAAACCGTCCTCGAGATAACGGTCCTTCAATCGCTCGACCGTGTCAGGGTTGAAATAACCCTGCCGCTCGATCGTCTCGCGCGACAGGAGGTCTCCGATCCATTCAATCCCCTGCTTCAACAGATAAGGGCTGCCGGGAGCGTGGAAACCGAACTTTTCGCGTTCGACGATCTCGCGCGGGACCAAGCGATCGGCTACCCGCTTCAAGACGTATTTCTCCGCCCCTGCCTTGAGCTTGAGCTCCGGCGGCACCTTCGTCGCGCACCGGACGAGCGGGAGGTCGAGGAACGGGTAGCGCCCCTCGACCGAGTTGGCGAGCGCCATGCGATCGCCATGATCGGAGATCAGATGATCGGCGAGGCGCAGTTTGAAATCGAGATAGGAACGCTGGTGCAGAGGGTGACGTCCCGCCAGGCGATCCTTGTTGACCAACTCGAAGTTGAGGCAATCGAAATCCGGCAGACTCTCGGCGAGCGGCTCGGAATAGAGGGCCGATTTGACCTCCTGGAAGGCGACGTGGTCGGTCTCGTAGAACAGCGAGCGGTCACCCCACAAGCGCTCGCGCGTATCCTCTTCGAGCAGGCTGAGAAGGTCTTGGCCGCCGCCGCGCCGGCCGAATTGATCGAACCGATAGCCGACGTATCCGGCGAACAGCTCGTCGGCCCCTTCGCCGCTCAGCACCACCGTAACTCCCGCTTGCCGCGCCGCTTTGGACATCGCGAGCGAGCAGGTGTTGTAGGTCTCCCGCACCGGACATTCCGCGTGGTAGACCATCCGTCGCAGGCCGTCGGCGATCTCCGACCAATCGAAGATGATCTCGTGATGCTCGGAGCCGACGACGTTGGACATCAAGCGCTGATACCTGCGCTCGCAGATCGCCTCATCGGTGAAACCGATCGAAAAGGAGTGCCGGACAACCTCCGGCGAAACCCTCTTGATCAGCGCCGCGATCATCGACGAGTCGAGCCCGCCGCTCAGGTAGAAACCGACCGGCACGTCGGCCTGAAGCCGGCGCCGCACCGAGCCTTCGAGCAGCGCCGAAAGCTCCTCGACATGGTCCGCCTCCGAGCGGTCCTCCAGCATCTCGCCGAGCCGCGGATAATCGAGATCCCAGTACTCCCGGACCGCCACTCCTCCCGGGCCCGCCAGCAGGTAATGCCCGCTCTTCAAGCTGTGCACGTCCTTGAACATCGTCCGCGGACTGACCAGGCCGGGAAATGTGAGCACCTGGTCGAGGCCAGTCAGGTCGACTTCGCGTCGCACCCGCGGATGGGCGAGCAGCGCCTTGACCTCGGAGCCGAAGATCAGGATGCCGTCGACCAGGGTGTAGTAGAGCGGGTTGACGCCGAAATGATCGCGCGCGAGCAGCACGCGTCTTTCCCTTCGGTCGTAGAGGACGAACGAGAACTGGCCGTTTAAATCCGCCAGAAACTCCGGGCCGCAGTCCTCATAGAGGTGGAGCAGCACTTCGACGTCGCAGCTGGTGGCGAACCTATGGCCGGCGCCTTCGAGCTTGCGGCGGATCTCGCGGTAGTCGTAGATCTCGCCGTTGCACAGCAGGACGAGCGAGCGATCCTCGTTGAACATCGGTTGCTCGCCGCTTTCCAGATCGATGATCTTCAGCCGCCGGAAACCGAGCGCAACGTCGTCGTCGACGAAGCAGCCCGCGCTGTCCGGCCCTCGATGCACCAGCGTCTCAGCCATGCGCATCACGAGCTCCCCATCCACCCGTCGCTCGCCGGCGAGGTCGATCCAGCCTACGAAGCCGCACATGATGAGCCTTAAAGCCCGTCCTGCAGAGGAGTGGTGAATCCGGGATCGACTTCCGCGACCGTGCTCGATTCCAGGGAGTAGGCAGAGAGCGGCTGGTCGGGATCGTCGACCGTAGAAGCAAAGAGCCGGCCCAGGTGATCCAGCATGCGGTCGATCGTCGCGCCTTCGAACAGGTCGGTGTTGTACTCGAACAGCAACTCCAGACCATCCTCGTCCTCGGCGACGAAGAGAGTCAGATCGAACTTCGCGATCAGGCCGTCCAGCGGCAGGGTGGTGAGCTCAAGGCCGGGTAGCTCGATCATCGCCTTCGGTGTGTTCTGCAGCACGAGCATCGCTTGGAAGAGCGGTGACCGGCTGGGATCGCGCACCGGCTGAAGCTCCTCGACCAGGCGCTCGAAAGGCAGATCCTGATGGGCGTAGGCGCCGAGGCAGACAGTGCGCACCCGCGCGAGAAGCTCGCGAAACGTCGGATCGCCGGAGAGGTCGGCGCGCAACACCAGGTTGTTGACGAAAAACCCGATCAGCCCCTCGACCTCGCGCCGGTTGCGATTCGCGATGTTGGTGCCGACGACCACGTCGTCCTGTCCGGTGTAGCGCTCCAGCATCAAGGCGAACGTCGCCAGAGCGACCATGAACAGCGTCACCCCCTCCTCGCGGCCAAGCCCCCGGGCGGTTGCCGCGAGCTCGCTCGAAAGCCGGACCGAGGCCGTCGCTCCGTTGAAGGTCTGAAACGCCGGACGCGGCAGATCGGTCGGCAGCGACAGCGCCGGCGGAGCACCCAGAAGCTGGGCGCGCCAATAGTCGAGCTGCTTGCCGAGCACTTCGCCGGTCAACCACCGCCGTTGCCAGAGCGCAAAGTCGGCGTATTGCACCGGCAGCTCCGGCAGCGGTTCCAGCCTGCCGGCGACGAAGCCGCGATAGAAGTGAGCGAAATCGCGAACGAAGACGGCGGTGGACCAGCCGTCGGAGACGATATGGTGCATGGTTGCCAAGAGCACATGATCCGCGCTGCCACGGCAGAGCAGCACCGCCCGCAGCAGCGGTCCGGCCACGAGATCGAAAGGCCTTCTCGCTTCGGCCAGCGCCAGCCGGCGGGTCGAGGCTTCGCGCGCCGGATCGGAAAGGCCGTGAAGGTCGACGAGCGGCAGCGCGCGGCGGGCGAGGGGCGAGATCACCAACGCGGGTTCGCCGTCGACCGTCTTGAAGGTGGCGCGCAGCACCTCGTGACGGCGGGCGATCTCTTCCAGGCTGCGCGCGAGCGCCGCGCGATCGAGGAGCCCGCGCATCGAAACCGCCGCCGGGATGTTGTAGGCGATCGAATCCGGCTCCATCTGGTCGAGGAACCAGAGCCGGTGCTGAGCGAAAGAGAGCGGTAGATCGCCATCTCTTGGAGCGCGTTCGATCGGCGGCGCCTCGACGCCGTGCCCGCGGCGGATCGCCGCTTCGATGCGGCCCGCGAGATCGCGCACCTTGGGCGCCTCGAACAGAGTAACCAGCGGAAGATCGACCTGGAAGGTACCGCGCACCCGGGAAGCGAGCTGTGTGGCAAGCAGCGAATGGCCGCCCAGATGGAAAAAGCTGTCTTCGGCCCCCACCTCGCGCACGCCCAGCACCTCGGCGAAGAGTCCGGCGAGGATCTCCTCTACCGGCGTGAGCGGAGGACCGACGGCAGAGGGAGTCGCCGGCTCGGGTTCGGGGAAGGCCGAACGGTCGAGTTTGCCGTTTGGCAGGCGCGGCAGCGCATCGAGCAGCACGAAAGCGGACGGCACCATGTAGTCGGGAAGCCGCCCCTTGAGAAGAGCCGGCAGAGCCGGCACGATCTCCCGGCTGAGCCTCGCGTAGAGCGGATTGTTCGCATGGTCGGCCCAGGGCCGATCCCCCGACGATGCGGCGGGCTCGGGCTGCGGCGACACCGAAGCCGAGATCCCGCGGCGCCGAAAGACGGCATCCAACCTCGCGTCGTCGTCCGCCGACCAGCCGACGCCGACTTCGTAGCCGAGCTCCTCGCCGAGTTGCCATAGGGCTTCGGGATCGATCGTGCCCTCGGTCGGGCTCAAGGCCTCGCGCAGCGCTCCGATCGTTCGCGGACCCGATTCGAGCAACTCCAGAGCGCGCAGATCCATGGCGATGCGGGCGTTCGGCACACCGCCGACCACCACTTCATCGGCGGCGGCGTCCGCCAGCGTTCGGCGCAGGGACGCGAGCGTCAGCTCGCGAGCCCGCCAATCGAGCCGGAGCGGCTCGTGTACCGGCGTTGCCGCCACATCGAGATGGAGGATGACGTCATAGCGGAAGCGGGTCAGCTCGTTATGCATCCGACCGCGCTTGACCTGGATCTCGACGGCACTAATGCGCGGCAGATCTCGGCGCAAAGCGGTCCAGAATCCGGACGCCAGGGCCAGCTCCTCCTCGGCGTGCACCAACTTGCGAGCTCGCCGCCCAAGCTCTCCGGTCGTGGTGCCGGCGGACGCTTGATGGATCTGTACGGATGCGTGATAGGCCGCGAGCAGCGCCAGGTTGCGCACGTCGCCGATGAACACGCGACCGCCCGGCGCGGCCACCTCGACGGCGCCTTTGAGCACTTCCACCAGATACTCCGCGCTGGGAAAATACTGGACGACCGAGTTCAGCACCACGAGGTCGAACGTGCGCGGGGAAACGCCCTCGAAATCCTCCGCCGAGCGCTGGCTGATCGTAACCTGGGGGATTTCGCAACGCCGGAGGTGCTCGCCCAAATACGTAAGCACCGCCGCCGAAAAATCGGTCGCCAGGTATTCCTCCACGTGCGGTGCGATACGAAACAGCAACAGGCCCGTTCCGCAGCCGATCTCGAGCACCCGTTTCGGCGCCAGGGCGAGGATCCGGTCGACCGTCGAGTCGACCCACTCCTGCATCTCGGTCAACGGAATGGGCAAGCCGGTGTAGCTGCTTTTCCAGCCCAAGGTGTTCAGCGACGGATCCTCTTGGGCCGAGGCCCCGCGGTACATCTCCTCGAACACGGTCTGCCACTGATCGACGCGCTCCGCCTCCAGACGACCACCGGTTTCCGGCTCCTTGAGGCCGGTATAACGTGGATCGGCGACGACGTATGCGACCAGGCGCGTATCGCCTTGGCTGCCCTCCCGCACGCTCACCGCCGCTTCGCGCAGTGCCGGGTGAAGGATGAGCGCCGCTTCGATCTCCTCGGGCTCGATGCGGAAACCGCGCACTTTGACCTGACGATCCACCCGACCGAGGAAGTCGAGCGTCCCGTCGGCGCGCAGCCGCGCAAGATCGCCCGAGCGATAGAGACGCTCGCCGTAGAGGTCGCTGAATGGGTGGGGCAGGAAGCGTTCCGCGGTCAGCTCGGGTCGTCTCATGTAACCGCGCGCCAAGCCGACTCCACCGATGTACAGCTCGCCCGGAATTCCGGTCGGAACCGGTTCCAAGCCGGCGTTCAGCAGATAGATCTGGACGTTGGCGATCGGGCGGCCGATCGGAACGATCGGCTGCGTGGCACCGGAGCCGCAGCGCCAATGAGTGGCGTCGATCGCCGCTTCGGTCGGCCCGTAGAGATTGTGCAGCTCGATGGGCAGCAGAGCGGCAAAACGCTCCTGGAGCTCGATCGCCAGCGCCTCGCCACCGCAAAAGAGGCGGCGCAAAGAGCGGCAACGGGCAAAGTCGGGCTCGCCGAGGACCACGCGCAACATCGAGGGAACGAGCTGGAGCGTCGTCACCTGGCTCGCGATCACCTCCTCGACCAGATAGACGCTGTCGCGCTGCCCGCCGGGGCGGGCGAGCACGAGTCTCGCACCGGCGAGCAAGGGCGAGAACAGCTCCCAGACCGCGGCGTCGAAGCTGAAAGAGGTCTTCTGCAGGACG
Organism: Thermoanaerobaculia bacterium; assembly: GCA_035995205.1. Lineage (GTDB taxonomy): Bacteria > Acidobacteriota > Thermoanaerobaculia > Multivoradales > UBA5704 > DASYKS01. Next base: position 163,011 of record DASYKS010000009.1, on the reverse strand, counting down.
CAGTCGTCGGCAATCAAAGGACAGACTTCCTGCATCCAGAGCAGGCGATTGCGGATCGCGGAGTGGGCGATCATCACCCCCTTCGGGCGGCCGGTGGATCCCGAGGTAAAGATGACGTAGGCGAGATTGCCCCCCACCGCCGATGGCGTCGTGAGGCGCTCGTCCTGCTCCGCGACCACCGCCTCCTGTTCGTCGAGATATATCGTGACCGCCGAGGTGAGACCTGGCGGCAACGACTCGCGAGTGCCGAGCAGCACCGAAGCCTGCACGTCGTCGAGCATCTGCTTCAGTCGCTGCTCGGGATAGTCCGGGTCGAGGGGCACCAGGGCACCGCCGGCCTTGAGGATCCCGAGGAGTCCGACGACCATCTCGAAGCCGCGGTCGAGGCAAATCCCCACCGGTACGTCGGCTTGGACGCCGAGGCGGCGCAGGCGACGGGCGAGGCGGTTCGCCCGCCGGTCGAGGTCGCCATAAGTCATCTCGCCCTGAGCGGAGGAGACGGCGATGGCGTCCGGAGTGCGCGCCGCCTGCCGCTCGAACAGCTCGTGCAGCGTGCCGTCCGCCCGCTCGACCCGGGTTTCATTGAGGTCGAAGAGCAGCCTTGCGCGTTCACGCGCTCCCAGCAACCCCAACTCCCCGACGAGCATGCCGGGGTCGGCGGCGGCTTGCGCGGCGAGCGTCGCGAATTGCTCCAACAGACAGACCGCGTCCGCCCGTCCAATCGTCGTCGGATCGAAGTACAGCTCCAGCTCGACCCTGCCCTCGGCACGCCGCACGGTCCGGAGCTCGAGGCGGCAACGCTCGACGGCGCTGCGTTCCTCGACGATCGCGAACGTCACGCCCGCGGCCGGGAGAAGCGCCGGGACGTCGCGGTGGCTGAAGGCGAAACCAAAACAGGGCTCGGCACCCTCGGACGAAGCCTCCCAAGTGAAGCACTCCTGGCGCTCGTAACCCTCCTGGAGGAGCCGCTCGGTCTCCTCCCAGAGATCTCGAAACGGCGCCGCAGGCGAGCACCGGCAGGCGATCGGCACGTACTTCTCCAGCAAGCCGAGGCTCTCGCCCAGACCCTCGTAGGACCGGCCGTCGAGGCAAACTCCGACGGCGAGCTCGGGTTCGGCGGTGAGCCGAGCGAGGAGCACCGCCCAGCAGGCCAGGAAGAACGGCACCGCCGACTTGCCGTACCGGGCGGAAGACTGCTCGATCCGCTCCGCCGACTCGCCGTCGAGGTGCGAGACGGCGACTTGCGGCCATGGGTCGCCCGACGCTCCGGCGGCGACCTCGAATGGCAACCGCGCGCCGACGACGGAGACCGCATCGAACCGATGCCAGTAGGACCGCCCTGCGGCCATCTCCTCGGACTCGAGCAGGTCGTTCAACACCTCGGCGACGTCGGCGTACTGGAGCGGCGGCTCCGTATCGTCGTTTCCGGTGTAGAGCCGCACGATCTCCCCCACCAGATTGCGCAACCCGAGCGCATCGGCCGCGAGGCATGGCAGCGCGAAGCCCAGGAGGTGCCGCCCCTCCCCGAGACGGGCGAGGGCGGCGCGGAAGGTCGGCCCCTCTTCCGGATCGAGCGGGAGGCTGTCCAGCAGGTCGAGCAACTCCGTCGGCCCGTCGGCGACGAGACTTTCCAGAGAAAGGGACGCGCCGTCTTCCACCACTTGGACCGGCACCTTCATTCCCGGCAGGCGCCGAAACGTCGTGCGCAAGATCTCGTGGCGGGCAACGGCAGCCGCGAGCGCCGCGCCGAGAGCCGCGGGGTCGAGCGGCCCGTCGACCTGCACCGCACAGCGTGTGCGGTAGGCATCCCGACCGCCGAGCGACAGCAACGCCCAGGCCCGCCGCTGCTGCGGCGACAGGCGAAAACCTTGGACGGTTTCGGCCCCGGCGTTCAAGCCGCCGCTCCCGGAGATTCGACCTGATGCCACGAAATAGGCTCGGCCATCCCGACCACCACTTTGCGATCCCCCGAGAAAGGCTGCCGCCCGTGCGCGACCAACATGTTGTCGAGCATCAGGACGTCGCCTTTCTGCCATGGAAAGATCACGGTTTCCCGGTGGTAGGCATCGCGGAGATGGTCGAGCACCTCGGGCTCGATCGGGGCACCGCTGCCGTAGTAGCTGTTGCTCGGCAGCTCCCCCTCGACGAACTCGGCGAGCAACGCGTCCCGAACCGCGGGGGCGAGGGTCGTGACGTGGAAGATCGTCGCGTGATTGAACCAGGTGATCTCGCCGGTCGAGGGGTGGCGCCCGGCAGCCCGGCGCACCGCCCGTGTACAGAGCCGATTACCATCCTTCCACTCAGGTTCGATCCCATGCTCGCGACAGTAGGACTCCACCTCGCCTCGGTCGCTGGTCTGGAAGACCGTCTGCCAAGGCAACCCGAATCCGGCTCCGAAGTTGCGGACGTACATCCAACCTTCGTCGAGGAACCGCGCCCGCACCTTGGGATCGATTCGCTCGTACACCCGGCGGCAGTCGGCGATCGGCGTCTCGCCGCCGCGGGCGGCCGGAGTGATGCAGGAGAAGAAGATCTTGAGCGGAAACGTCTCCTGGTAGGAGTTTTCGTTGTGCAGAAAAATACTCTGATCGGCAGGATAGTCGGTCGAGCTGTAGATGTTTCCGCCGACGTTGCTGCGGGGCGAGGAGCGCTCGCGGTATTCCAAAGCCTGATCCGAGACCGCCTCGATCAGTCTCTCGCAACCCGAGACCCCCTCGATTTCGAAGCCCCGAAAGAGGATCCCGCCATGCTCCGCAAGCTTGCCGGCGAGCAAGCTTCGGTTGCTGCGGGTCCACTCGACCAGATCGACGCTCCCCGCAACCGCCGGCTCGACGAGCAAAGGCAGGCTGCGATCGGGCATCAGAGGGCGGATATGCACCAATCCCTCCTGCGTCACGCTCACCGCCCGGCGGCCACCACCCTCGATCTTCGACTTCAGCTTGGTCGGCAACTCTTTGGCCATTCGGCTCTCCTCGCCTGCTAAGAGACCCCTACGGATCTACGCTGGACTCCAGCGAAGCGTTGGCGGCCTGCCGTCTGCAGCTGCCGCCCCTCTCGCACCACCCGCTCGCGGGCCGCTTCGGCGAGCATCGCCTTGAGCCCGACGAGCGGCAGGCCGGGGTCCGCCACCACCCGCTCCAATAGGATCGAGAACGACTCGATGAACGCTGCGACACGCCGCTCGAGGAAAAGGTCTCGGTCGTACTCCCATGTACCTACTAGGGTGCCGCCTTCCTCCCACATGTTGACGACCAGATCGAAACGCGCCGCCTGCCGCTCGGTTTCGAGCGACTCGACCGACAAACCGGGCAGCTCCAGGCGGCGGGCCGGAGCGTTGTGGAGGTTGAAAGAGACCTGCACCAGAGGCGTCACTCCCGGCCGGCGCTCCGGCTGCAACTCCTCGACCAGACGCTCGAACGGCAGATCCTGGTGGGCATAAGCGCCCAGGCAGGTTTCCCGTGCCCGTCCCAGCAGCTCGCGGAAGCTCGGGTTGCCCGACAGGTCGGTGCGCAGGGCAAGCGTGTTGACCAGAAATCCGATCAGCCCCTCGCTCTCCAATCGGTTGCGGTTCGCCGCGTCGGTGCCGACCACGATGTCGCTCGAATCCGACTCGAAGCCGAGAACGCACGAAAACGCCGCGAGGAGGGTCATGAACAGCGTCACTTCCTCGCCGCGGGAGAGGCCCGAGACACGCTCGGCGAGATCCTGCGACAGCCGGGCGAGCAGCATCCCGCCGTGGCCGCTCTTCGTCGCCGGCCGCGGCCGGTCGGTCGGCAGCGCGAGGACCGGGGGGGCGCCGCCCAGGCGCTCGCGCCAGTAGGAGAGGTGCCGCGCCAAGACATCCCCCTCCAGCCACCGCCGCTGCCAGGCCGCGACGTCCGCGTACTGGACCGGCAGCTCGGCGAGCGGCGAGGGCCGGCCGACCAGGAACGCGGTATAGAACGCGCCCACCTCGTCGACCAGCACCGCGAGCGACCAGGCGTCGCTGACGATGTGGTGGACCGCGAACAGCGCCAGGTGCTCCTCCGCGGCGAGCCGCAGCAGCATCGTGCGTAAGAGCGGCCCGCGCTCAAGCTCGAACGGCCGGGTCGCCAGCTCGCCGATCAATCCCGGGGCGAGCGCCGCACGCAGAGACTCGGAGAGAGCGGTCAGGTCCACGAGGGGTAGCGCCACCGGCTGCGGCGCGGCGATCGCCTGCACCGGCCGGCCGTTCAGTGACGGAAACGTCGTCCGCAGCGTCTCGTGCCGACGGACGACCTCCGAGAGCGAGCGGGCGAGGACCCTTACCTCCAGTCGACCGGTCAACTTGAGAGCGCTCCACATGTTGTAGCCGGCGCTCCGCGGCGCCAGCTGATGCACGAACCAGAGTCGCTGCTGCGCGAACGACAGCGGCAGGTCGCCGTCGCGCGGCACCGGCTCGATCGGCGGCGCGGCGGCGCCTCCCGCGGCGCGCGCCTGCTCGATGCGGGCCGCGAGCGCGGCAAGCGTCGGCGCCTGGAACAGCGCGCGCAGCGGCAGCTCGACGCCGAACGTGGCACGCAGGCGCGACACCAGCCGGGTCGCCAGGAGCGAATGCCCGCCCAGGGCGAAGAAATCGTCGTCGACGCCGACCCGTTCGACTCCGAGGACGCCGGACCAGATGCCGGCCAGCACCTCCTCGACCGGCGTCCGGGGACCGACCGTCGCACGGCCTTCCGCTCCGGCGGGCTCGGCCGTCGAGGGTGGCGGTAGAGCGGCGCGATCCAACTTGCCGTTCGGCGTCCGCGGCAGCTCGGGGAGGATCACCAGTACCGAGGGAACCATGTAGGCCGGGAGCTTGGCCGAAAGGTATCGCCGCAGCTCCTCCGCCGTGGGCGGAGCCGCGGGATCGAGCGCCACGTATCCGACCAGCCGCCGGTCGCCCGCCCGGTCCTCCCGCGCCACCACCACCGCCTCGCGCACGCTCGGGTGCTCGGCGAGGGCGGCCTCGACCTCCCCGGTCTCGATGCGGAAGCCGCGCACCTTCACCTGGTGGTCCAAGCGGCCCAGAAACTCCACCTTGCCGTCGCTCAGTCTCCGGCAGAGATCGCCGGTGCGGTAGAGCCGCTCCCCGGGGCGCGAGGCGAACGGGTCCGGGACGAACCGTTCGGCGGTCAGATCGGGACGGCGGAAATAGCCCCGCACGACGCCGGCCCCCCCGATCAACAGCTCGCCGGGGGTACCCAGCGGTATCACCTGTAGGTCACGGTCCAGGACGTGGAGCTGGGTGTTGGCGATCGGACGGCCGATCGACACCGGCCCGGAGCCGGAATCCACCCGGTCGATGGCCGACCAGACCGTGGTTTCGGTCGGTCCGTACATGTTCCACAGGCCGGAGCTCAAGGGCAGCAGACGATCGGCCAGCTCGCGCGGCAGCGCTTCGCCGCCACACAAGGCGCGCGGCCGCGGGCCGGACCGCTCCCACCCGGCTTCCAGCAGCAAACGCCAGGTCGCCGGCGTCGCTTGCAGAACCTGCGCGCGCGAGCTTGCGAGCAGATCCAAGAGCCGCGCTCCGTCCGCCGCGTCCTCTCGATCGGCGATCGCCACCCTCGCGCCCACGACGAGCGGCAAGAGCAGCTCCAGCGCCGCGATGTCGAACGAGAGCGTGGTGACGGCGAGCAGGGTTTCCCCGGTCGCGAGACCGGGCTCACGCCGCATCGAGTCGAGAAAGTTGACCACCGCCGCGTGCGGGACGGCGACCCCTTTGGGCTTTCCGGTCGAGCCCGAGGTGTAAATCACATAGGCGAGGTCGAGAGGGCACGGGGGCACGCTCGCCTTCGATCCGCTCGTGAGCGGTGCGTCGAGCATCACCACTCGCGCGCCGTGCTCGCCCAGCCGATCGAGCAGACCGGTCTCGGTCACCAAAACGGAGGCTCCGGAGTCGGCAAGAACCCAGGCCAGCCGCTCGCTCGGATAGAGCGGATCGAGCGGCAGGTACGCTCCTCCCGCCCGGAGGATTCCCAGCAGCCCGACGACCATGTCGGGCGAGCGCTCGACAGACAACCCGACGAGTTTCCCGGGGCCGACGCCCAACCCGCGCAGGTGCCGCGCCAGCTCATCGGAGCGCTCGGCCAGATCGCGATAGGTCAGCGATACTCCGCCGCAGGTCACCGCGACCGCCGCCGGAGTTTTCTCGGCTTGGCGCTCGAACAGCGTATGCACGCACGGCCCCGCGGCGGGCGCGACCGCGGTGTCGCTCCATTCGGTGACGAGCTGGTGGCGTTCGGCCGCGGAGAGAGGCGAAAATTCCTGATGGATTCCGTGCGGATCGGACGAGATCGCGGCGAGCGTCCGCTCGAAGAAGCCGGCGAAGATCCGCGCCTCCGCGCGGCTCAGGCGCCCGGTGTCGTAGTCGAGCTCCAGCTTGATCCCGCCGTCGAGCAGGTCGATGCCGAAATGGACCTGGAGCAGCAGGTTGCTCGGCTCGATACGCCGGAACTCCAGCACCTCGATGTTGCCCGAGGCGAGAAGGTTCTCTACCGCGTGAAAGTGGATGAAATTAAACGCGACTTCAAAAATCCGGCGTTCGCCCCACGCGCGTTGCAACGCCGCGAACGGATAGCGCCGATGGGGTAGCAGATCGCGCTCGGCGGCGAAGACCCGTTGCGCGAGATCCAGCCAGCTCCCGGGCGCGAGCCTCATCCGGAGCGGCAGGGTGTTCAGGAACAGACCGCGCACCCGATCGCCGTCAACCCCCTCCAGCCGCCCGTTCGCCACCAGTCCGGTGACCACTTCCCCTTGACCCGCGATCAGGCCCAGCACCTTGGCGTGGGCCGCGAGCAACAAGCTCTTGAGCGGCACCGCGGCGGCGATCGCCGCACGCTTCAATCCCGCGGAAACCGGCTCCGGCACCGATACCACCTCGGTTTCGACGCGACGCTTCGGCGCCTCGTCCGGCGGCAGCCGACAGGGAAGGTCGAGCAGCGGCCCCTCGGTCAGGGCTCGCCACCAGAACGCCTCGGTCTCCGCGGACGCAAGAGCGCGTCGCTCCGTCGCCACGAAATCGCGGTACGTGAGCGTGACCGGCGGCTCGGCCGCCGGCTCTGGGCCCGCGAGCAACGCGAAGTACAACTCGAAAATCTCGGCCAGCGTCGAGTGCAGGCTCCAGCCGTCGAAGATCGCGTGGTTTTCGGTCAGCGTGAACTGGAAGCGATCGGTGGCGCGCAGGTGGACGTGAAAGCGGATCTGCGGCGCCGCGAAGAGGGCGAACCGCCGGGTCTTTTCCGAGCGAACGAGGCGATCGATCATCGCCTCCTGCACATCTTCCGGGAGACCCTTTAGATCCTCCACCACGATCGGCAGCTCGGCGGTCCGGTGAACCAACTGGAGCGGCTCGCTGAAACCTTCGAGCGCGAAAGAGGTCCGCAGCATCGGGTGGCGGGCCACCACCCGCCGTGCGGCCTCGAAAAAAGGCTCGCGCTCGAAGCGACCGCGTACGTGCCAGCTGTCGACGTTCAGGTACGGCGGGTCTTCGGGGAGAAGCTCCATGTGGTAGAGCATTCCCGCCTGGAGCATCGCCAACGGATAGGCGTCCTCGACGTCCGGCAGCAGCGCCCGATCCACCTCGGCCACCAACTCGAATGGCTGCGTCGGCGCAATCTCTTCGCCGTCCCTTTGCCCCACGGCCGCCGCCAGCTCCGCGAGGGTCTGGTGCTGGAAGATCTCGGGCAGCGAGATCGACAACCCGCGCTCGCCCGCCAGGCCGACCACCCGCAGGCTCAAGATCGAGTCGCCGCCGAGCGCAAAGAAGTTGTCCTCGATGCCGACCCGGTCGATTCCCAATACCTGCGCCCAGATCCCCGCCAAGACCTCTTCGGTTTCGCTGCGCGGCACCACGAAGCCGGTCGCGAGAGCGGGGCGCTCGGCGCGCGGCGGAGGTAGGGCCTTACGATCCACCTTGCCGTTCTGCGTCATCGGCAAGCTCGCCAGGGCGACGATCACTGCGGGCACCATGTAGTCGGGCAGCCGCGCGGCCAGATGGGCACGCAGCTCCTCCCGATCCGGCAGCGCACCGGCAGCACCCACGACGTAGGCGACCAGGCGCCGGTCGCCCGGAGTATCCTCGCGGATCAACACCACCGCATCCGCCACTTCTGCGTGCCCGGCCAGCGCCGCTTCGATCTCGCCGAGCTCGATCCGGAAGCCGCGCAGCTTCACCTGATGATCGATGCGTCCCAGATATTCCAGCTCGCCCATCGCCAGCCAGCGGCCGAGATCGCCGCTGCGGTAGAGGCGTGCTCCGGGGGCAACGCCGAAAGGATCGGGCGCGAAGCGCTCCGCGGTCAGCTCCGGACGTCCGAGATAACCCGTGGCCACTCCGAGTCCGCCGACGACGATCTCCCCGGCGACCCCCGGCGGGACCACCCGCCCCCGAGGATCCAACACGTAGATCGAAAGGTCAGGGATCGGAACCCCGATCACGCTCGCGGCGGTGCCTGCGATGTCCCCGTCCCGCACCCTGCGGTAGGTCACATGGACGGTCGTTTCGGTGATCCCATACATGTTGATCAGCCGGGGCCGGTCCGTGCCGCGCCGCGCCGCCCACGGGACGAGGCTGCGTGGCTCCAAGGCCTCGCCGCCGAAGATCACCCAGCGCAGGGCCAGAGGCCGCAGCTCCGGGTCGCCCGCCTCGACGCGCTGAAGCTGGCGAAACGCCGAGGGCGTCTGGCACAGCACCGTCACCCGCTCGCGCTCCAAGAGCGCGAGGAATGCCTCGGGCGAACGGCTCACCCAGTACGGCACCACCTCCAAACGTCCCCCGTAAAGAAGCGCTCCCCAGATCTCCCAGACCGAGAAATCGAAGGCGTAGGAGTGGAATAGCGTCCAGACGTCGCCCTCGGTGAAGCCGAACCAATCCCGGGTCGCCGCGAACAGACGGACGACGTTGTCGTGGGTCACCACCACGCCCTTCGGCCGCCCGGTCGAGCCCGAGGTATAGATCACGTACGCCGGCCAGGCTCCGTCGATCGCGACCGCCGGCCGCCAGTCCTCGGGACCCGAGGCCAGCGCCTCGTCGAGATCCACCCGCGGCCCCCGGTGCTCGTCAAATCGGTCCAGCAAGTCGTGGCCGACGACCAGCGCGGGGGCGCCCGAGTCGGCTTGAAGGTAGGCGAGGCGCTCGCGGGGGTAGGCGGGATCGAGCGGCACGTAGGCGCAGCCGGCTTTCAAGATCCCGAGAATTCCCGCCACCAACGGCAGGCCGCGCTCGGCGCAGAGACAGACCCGCGAGCCGGGCAAGACGCCCAGATCGAGAAGCCGGTGGGCCAGGCGATTGGCCCGCCGATCGAGCTGGTCATAGCTCCACGACCTGCCGTCGCAGGAAACCGCCGGCGCCACGGGGCTCCGGGCGACCCGATCCTCGAAACCCGCGACCAGCGTTGCTCCGGCGCGACCTCGCTCCGTCCCGCCCGGCCATTCGACGATCATCTGGTGCCGTTCGGCATCGCCGAGCAGCGGCATCGTCCAAACCCGGCACTCCGGGTCGGCCGCGATACCGACCAGGAGGCGTTCGAGCTGACCGAGCAGGCGCTCGATCGTCGTCGCGTCGAACAACTCCGTGCGGTACTCGGCGACGAACGTGAACCGGTCCGGACTCTGCGTCGCCGCCAGCACCAGATCGAATTTCGCCCGCCCCGAATGCAGGTCCAAGCGCTCCAGCCGGAGCCCCGGAAGCTCCAGCGCCTCCAGATGGTCGTCGCCATAAGCGAGCACCGCCTGGACGAGCGGCGTATAGCTCAAGGTGCGGCTCAAACCGAGCTCGTCGACCAGCTTTTCGAACGGCAGATCCTGGTGCGCGAAAGCGCCCGCGGTTTCGGTCCGCGCCCGGCCGACGAGGTCGCGGAAGCTCGGATCGCCCGCGAGGTCGGCGCGTAGCGCCACGGTGTTGACGAAGAATCCGATCAGCCGCTCGACCTCGGGCCGAGTGCGGCCCGCGATCGGCGAGCCGATGACCAGGTCGGCGCAGCCGCAATGGCGGCCGAGAAGCGCCTGGAAAGCGGCGAGGAGCACCATGAAAGGGGTTGCGCCGAGCTTGCGGCCAAGCGCCGCGAGCGCCCGCTCCGTGTCCGGTGGCAACGCGAGGGCGCGGATGGCGGCCGAAAACGAAGGCGAGGCCGGCCGCGGCCGATCGACCGGCAACTCCAGGAGCTCCGGCGCCCCGGCGAGGCGCCCGCGCCAATAGGTAAGCTGGCTCTCCAGCACCTCGCCTTCCAGCCACGCCCGTTGCCAGGCGGCAAAGTCCGCGTATTGAACCGGCAGATCGGGTAACCGGGCGGCTCGGCCGGACAGCGCGGCGGCGTAGAGCTCGGCCACCTCGCGGATCAAGATCTCGGTCGACCAGGCGTCGGAGACGATGTGGTGCATCGAGAAGAGCAGGACGTGCTCCCGAGCATCCAACCGGAGCATCAGGAGGCGCAGCAACGGCCCGCGCGCAAGATCGAAGGGCTCGCGCGCCTCGCGGGCGAGCCGGCTGGCCGCCTCGGCTTCGCGAAGCTCGGAGCGCAGACCGCTGAGATCGACGGCGGGCAGCCCCGCGGCGCCGGCCGGAGCGACGCTTTGCACCGGCCGACCGGCCACCGTGGCGATGCGGGTCCGCAGCACCTCGTGGCGCCGAACGACCTCGTCCAGACTCCGCCGGAGCGCCGCCGGGGCGAGCTGTCCCTTCAGGCGGAACGCCTGGGCGAGGGTATAGGCGCCCGCCCGACCCTCCCACTGATCGAGGAACCAGAGGCGCTGCTGGGCGAACGAGAGCGGCAGGTCGTCCCGGCGCGCCAAGATCGGCAACGCCGGCTCGACCTCGAACGGAGCCTCCTGCTCTTCGGCCATGAGGCGCTCGAGCAGCTCCAATTGGTCTTCGAGCCGCTGCGCCCTCTCTTCCGTCTCGTTCACGAAATCGTGCCCTCCCCACCGCGCCTGCGATCGAGGGCACCGCTCAATTCCGCGGGCGAAAGGTTCTGGATGGCGAGAAGCATGCGGGCGGTCCGCAGCGTCTGACCCGGCTTCGTCTCGTGCGCCAGCAGCAGGCTCGCCATCTCGCCGATCGTGGTGGCTTCGAACGAGCTGCGCATCGGCAGATCGACTTTGAAAATCTTCCGCAACTTCATCATCAACCGCACCGCCAGCAGGGAATGCCCTCCCAGGTCGAAGAAGTCGTCTTCGATCCCCACCCGGTCGACTCCCAGGAGCTCGCTCCAAATCCCGGCCAACGCCTCCTCGACCGGCGTGCGCGGGGCGACGAACTCGCGCGCCGACTGCCAACCGTCTTCCGGTACGGCCAGCGCCTGGAGGTCCACCTTGCCGCTCGGAGTCAGCGGCAAACCCGCTACGGGGAAAAATGCCGAAGGAACCATGTAGCCCGGCAGCCTTCGGCCGAGGAACTCGCGCAGCTCGACTCCGGCCGGCGCCGAGCCGTCGGCGGCCACCACCCAGGCCAACAGACGCCGGTCGCCCGGCGCGACCTCACGGGCCGAGACCGCCGCCTGCCGGACCGTGGGGTGAAGGGCGAGCTGCGCCTCGACCTCCCGCGGCTCGACGCGAAACCCACGAATCTTCACCTGTTGATCGATGCGCCCGAGGAATTCGAGATCGCCCGCGGGCAGCCGGCGCGCCAGATCGCCGGTGCGGTAAAAGCGTCCCCCCGGCGTCGCGGCGAACGGGTCGGGCAGGAAACGCTCCGCCGTGAGGTCAGGCCGGCCGAGATAGCCTCGACTGACCCCGACGCCGCCGAGGTACAGCTCGCCCGGCACCAGGATCGGCACCGGCTCCAGATTCGCGTCGAGCAGCAGGGCGTCAACGTTGGCGAGCGGTCGGCCGATCGGCAGAATGGCTGTCGCGGGCAATTCCCCGGCAACGGCCCGAAAGAGGGTGGCGGTGACCGTGGCCTCGGTAGGGCCATAGGGTCCGACGACCGGCACGCGGCCCCCCGTCAAGGCCTCCCAGCGCCGCACCACCTCGACCGGCAGGCTCTCGCCGCCCGAGACCAACAGCTCCATGTCGGGGAAGAGGCCTCCCTGCTCCGACCCCGGCTCCAGCTCTTCCAGCCATTGCCGCCACAACGCCCCGGGGATGTCCAACACCGCCACCCGCTCCCGCTCGCACAGGCGTCGCAGCTCCTGGCCGGACAGCACTTCGGCTTCCGACGGCAGGACCAGCGTCGCACCGCAGACCAGGGCGGGGAACAAATCCTCGACCGAGGCGTCGAAACTGAGCGAAGGCACCATCAGAAGCCGCTTGCCGGGTGCCAGGCCGAAAGCGCGCGCGAGCTCCTGGGACAGATTCACGACGCCCCGGTGCGGGACCATCACGCCGCGCGGCTCTCCCGTGGCTCCGGAGGTATAGATCACATAGGCCAGGTTGTCGGGGTCGACCCCGCTGCCCGGTGCAGGGTCCGGCCCTTCCAACGGGTCTTCGAGGAACAGCGGCGATGCGCCGCTCCCTTTCGGCAGGTGCGCCAACAGGTCGCGACGGGTGAGCAGAAACGCGATCCCGGCGTTGCCCAGCATGAACGCCAAACGCCCCTCGGGATACGAGGGATCGAGCGGCACGTAGGCGCCCCCTGCCCGCAGGGTGGCGAGAATCGCCACCACCATCTCGGGGCAGCGGTCCATGAAGACGCCCACTCTGACTTCCGGCCCGACCCCGCGGCGCCGCAGCTCGTGCGCCAGCCGGCCGGACCTGCGGTGGAGATCGCCGTAGGTGAGCGCCCGGCCGGCAAAGATCAGCGCCTCCGCCTCGGGCGTCCGCTCGGCCTGGGCGGCCAGCAGCCGATCGAGGCCGAGCGCCGGGAAAGCGACGTCGGAGCCCTTGGACGCCAAGACCATCTGGTGCCGCTCGGCGGTGGAGAGCAACGGCAGCTCCGCGAGGAGGGCGTCGGGATCGTCGATGGCCGCGGTGACCAGAGTCTCCAAATGGCTCAGCAGCCGGCGCGCGGTCGCCCCGTCGAACAGGTCGGTGGCGTATTCGAACGCGGCGGACAGCGCGCCGTCGATCTCGCTCACCGCGAGCGTCAGATCGAACTTCGCACGGTCGAGCGTAAGGTCGAGCGGCTGCAAGCGAAGGTCCGGCAGGTCCAGGCCTACGGTCGGCTCCCGCTCGAGGATCAGAACCGCCTGGACGAGCGGGGAATGAGCGAGACTGCGCTGCGGCTCGATCTCCTCGACCAGCCGCTCGAACGGCAGGAACTGATGCTCGTGACCCTCGAGCACGATCTCCCGGGCGCGCGCCGAAAGGGAGCGGAAAGAGCGGGCGTCGGCGCCGCCCAACCGTAGCGCCAGCGTGTTGACGAACAGCCCGATCAGCCCTTCGGTCTCGATCGCGCCGCGGCCGGCGACCGCGGTGCCGACGATCGGGTCGCGCTGACCGGTCACCCGCGCCAGCAGCGCGTGGAAGGCTGAGAGCCAGAGCATGAACGGGGTCGCCCCCTCGGAGCGACCGAAGCGGCGGAGGCCGTCGGCCAGGTCGGCGGACCAACGCGCCGAACAGCGCGCGCCGCGATGGCTCTGTACCGCCGGTCGAGGCCGGTCGGCAGGCAGATCCAGGAGGGGAGGGGCACCGGCGAGCCGCCGCCGCCAGTGCTCGATCTCGGCGCGTTCGACCTCGCCCATCATCCAGGCGCGCTGCCACACGGCGTAGTCGGTGTACTGCACCGCCAGGGGCGGCAGCGCCGGCGCTTCGCCGCCGACGGCCGCACGATAGAGCTCCGCGATCTCGCGCACCAGGATCTCCGTCGACCAGCCGTCGGACACCAGGTGGTGCAAGTTGATCAAGTAGAGATGCTCACCCTCCTCCAGCCGGAGCAGGAGCGAGCGCAGCAAGGGACCGCGCGACAGGTCGAACGGACGGACCGCCTCAGCGGCCGACAGGCGGAGCGCTTCAACGCCGGATCGACCGAGCGCCGCAAGGTCGACGCAGGGCAGTCCGCCGGGCGCGGTCGACTCGACGGCGGCGGCGACTTCCTGCACCGGCTCGCCGTCATAGAGCCCGATCGTCGTTCGCAGTGCCCCGTGGCGGGCGACCACCCCGGCCAGAGCGCCGGCGAGCGCCGACGGCCGCAGCCTGCCGGACAGGCGGAACCCGGCGGGCAGGTTGTACAGCGGGCTGCCCGGCCCGAGCTGATCGATCAGCCAGAGACGCTGCTGAGCGAACGAGAGCGGCGGCGGACCGGAGTGCGCAACGGCGGTGATCGGCGGCGGCGGCGGCGCGCCGCGGCCGCGCAACGCTTCGATCGCCGCGGCCAGCCCGCCGGCCGTCGGCGCATCGAACAGAACGCGCAGCGGCACCTCGACACCGAACGCCCGGCCGAGCCGCGTGGCGACCCGCGTCGCCAGGAGCGAGTGGCCGCCGAGGCCGAAGAAATCGTCGTCGGGGCCAATGCTCTCGCGCCCCAGAACCTCACCCCAAACCGCCGCGACCAACTCTTCGGCCGGCGTGCGCGGCGCCCGCGAACCGGCTTCGCCGGCCAGATCGTCGGGCGCCGGAAGAGCGCCGGGGTCCAGCTTGCCGTTCGGCAGCAGCGGCAACTCGGGGAGCACGGCGAAGTAGGATGGAATCATCGCTTCGGGCAGCGTTTTGCGCAGGTGAGCGCGCAACGCCTTGTCCACCGTCTCGCCGACGACGTAGGCCACCAACCGGGGCTCCGTCGCGCCCCCCTCCCGCATCAGGACGACCGCCTCACGGATCCCTGGGAGCTGCCGCAGCAGGCTCTCGATCTCCCGCAGCTCGATCCGCACCCCGCGTACCTTCACCTGGTGGTCGATCCGCCCCAGGTATTCGAGCCGCCCGTCCGGCAGGTGGCGCGCCCGATCGCCCGTCCGGTAAAGCCGTGCCCCGGCGGCGCCCGAAATCGAGTCCGGCAGGAAGCGCTCAGCCGTCAGCTCCGGCCGCCCCAAATAGCCGCGAGCCAGGCCTCGACCGCCGATGGCGAGCTCGCCGGGAGCCCCGGCCGGCACCGGCTCTCCCGCGCCGTCGAGCAGCACGACGCGGACGTTGCCGAGCGGCCGGCCCAGCGGCACGACGGCTCCGGGCGATGAAACGTTCGGCCGGCAGGCGGTAAAGCTGGCATCGATCGAAGACTCGGTCGGGCCATACAGGTTGGCGAGGTCGGCGCCGAGCGCGGAGTAGAACCGCCGGCGCAGGCTCTCGGTCAACGCTTCGCCGCCGCTGAAGACCCGCCGCAAGCTGGAGCAGGACCCGACCAGGGGCTCCTCCAGGAACAGCCGCAGTTGGGACGGCACGAGCTGAAGCACGGTTATCTGCGCCTCCGCCACCCGCCGCACCAGATAGGCGCTGTCGCGATGACCTCCCGGTTCCGCAAGCTCGAGCCGGGCGCCGGCGAGCAGCGGCAGAAAAACCTCCCACCCCGAGGCGTCGAAGGATAGCGGCGTCTTCTGCAGCACCCGATCCGACGGGTCGAGCGGAAACTCGTGCTGCTGCCAGAGCAGCCGATTGACGATCCCGCGATGCGACACCAAGACCCCCTTGGGCCGGCCGGTCGAGCCCGAGGTATAGATCGCATAGGCGGGGCTCTCGGCGACGGCCGCGGACGGCGGCGCCGAAGCGCTACGTCGCTCGATCGCCGCGGCCGCCTTGTCGAGCAAGATTCGGCGCGCGTCCGATGCCGGAAGTGCGGACGCCGACTCCGACCTTGTGACGACCATCAACGCGCGGCTGTCCTCCAACATGAAGGCCAGCCGCTCGCGCGGGTATTCGGGATCGAGCGGCACGTACGCCGCCCCGGTCTTGAGAATGCCGAGCATTCCCACCACCATCTCGGGCGAGCGCTCGACCGCCAGGGCGACGCGCGTTTCCGGGCCGGCACCGAAGGCGGCCAGATGGTTCGCCAGGCGGTTCGCCGAACGCTCCAGCTCGGCATAGGTGAGCACCCCGCCCGCCGCATCGACCGCCACGGCATCCGGTGTGAGCGCCGCCTGCGCCGACACCAGCTCGTGCACCGTGCGATCTCCCCCGGGATACGCCACCTCGGAGTCGTTCCAGTCGATCAGCGCCTGGTGGCGCTCGGCCGCGCCGAGCAGGGAGAAACCCGAGACCGGACGTTCCGGCTCCAGGGCGAATCCGTCAAGCAGCCGCTCCAAGTTTCCGAATAGTCGCGTTGCGCCCACGGCGTCGAGGCGGCCCGCGGCCCAGCGTAAGCCGAGCGTGATCTCGGCTCCGGGCACCACGGTAAGGGTCAGCGGGTAGCTCGTCCGCTCGGCGGCGCGCAGATCGTCGATCGCGAGGTCCACCTGCGATCGAGCCAAAGCTTCGCCGAGCGGATAGTTCTCGAACACGAGCAAGGTCAGGAACAGCGGCTTTTCCGACCCCACCCCGCTCCAGCGCTGCACTTGGACGAGCGGGCTGTGGTCGTGCTGGCGCGCCTCGATCTGCTCCTCCTGAAACCGCCGCAACCAAGCGATCCCCGGCATCTCGGGAACCACCTCCGCGCGTACCGGCAGGGTGTTGATGAAGACGCCGAGCATTTTCTCGATGCCGGGCAGCGCCGGGGTGCGCCCGGCGACCACCGAGCCGAACAGCACGTCGTACGCGTCGGCGTATCGGGAAAGCAGCACCCCCCAGGCTCCCTGGACCAGCGTGCCGAGCGTCACCTGCCGCCGACGGGAAAGGTCGTACAGGCGTTCGGTGAGCCGCCGCGACAGGCGGACGCTCCGCTCCCCCGGCAAACCGGCCGACGACACCGCGGCCGATGGCGACGGCGTCGGCCCGTCGAAACCCGCCAGCCGGCGCCGCCAGAAGGTCTCGGCCGCCGAGGGGTCCTGCCGCTCCAGCCAGGTCACGTAGTCGCGGAACGGGCGCGGCGGGTCGAAGGCGGCGGGCGCGCCGCGGCGCGCCGCTTCGTACCGGGCGAAGACTTCGCGCAACAGGAGTGGGACCGACCAACCGTCCAGGATTAGATGGTGAAACGTCACCGCCAGACCGTGCGCCCCGTCGGCCAGCCGGAGCAGGGCCAGCCTCAGCAAAGGCGCCGCGGACAGGTCGAAACCACGCTCCCGCTCGGAGCGCAGAAAATCGTCCAGGCGTTCGCCCTGGGCGCCCACGGCCACGCCCCGCCAATCGATCTCCGCGATCGGCAGCTCTGCCCGCGATAGGACCGCCTGGAGCGGCCGCTCCAAGCCCTCCCAGACGAACGCGGTGCGGAGCACGGCGTGGCGGGCTACGGCGGCCCGCCAGGCCGCCAGGAAGGCCGGGCGGTCGAGGTCTCCCCCGATCCGGCAAGCCACCTGCACGACGTACATGCCGGGCGTCTCATCACGCAGGGTCTGCAGCAGCAGCGCCTGCTGCATCGGCGAGAGCGGGTAGAGATCCTCGAGATCGGCGTACCCTTCCGCAAGGCGGTCGAGCGCCGGCTGGTCGAGGCCGGCGAGCGGGAAGTCGGAAGGAGCGTAGGCAACCCGCTCGGCCACCCGGCTGCGCGCGACCAGCTCCCGCAACGCCGCGAGGCAGCCCGCGGCGAGCGCTTCGACGGTCGCGCGCCGGTGCGCCGGACCATGGGTGAGGCCGAGCATCAGCCGGTCGCCGCCGACCCGCGCATCGATCTCCAGCAGGTGGCGACGCAATCGCGCCGGGCTCCGCTCGCGGCCGGCCGACTCCGGAGCCGGAGCGAACAGCGAGTCGCCGGGCAGCACGCGGTCGAGCCGGCCGAGGTAGTTGAAGATCACTTCGGCCTGCGGCCCTTCGCGCAACGCCGCGGCCTCCGGAGCGTCGCTCAGATAGCGCAGGACGCCATAGCCGATGCCTTGCCGGGGAATCGCCCGCAGGCGCTCCTTGACCGCCCGGAGCACCGCCGCCGGATCGTCCGTCCGCACGAGATCCAGCGCCACCGGAAAGACCGCCGTAAACCAGCCGACGGTCCGCGAAAGGTCCAGGTCCGCATCGACCTCTTCCTCCGCGCGACCGTGCCCTTCCAGATCGATCGGCAACCGCCCCGAGCCAATCCACCCCGCCAGCGCGCGCGCCACCGCGGCGAGCAGAACCTCCTGAATCCGCGCCCGGAAAACCCGCGGCACTTCGAGGAGCAACGCCCGCGTCTCCGCCGCCGACAGCTCGACGGCGACCGTCCGCGCTTGCTCCTCCCGACCCGGTCCTGCCGGACCTTCCACCGGGAGATGCGCCATTCGAGGCCGGACCATCTGCCGCCAGAGCTCCGCCTCCGCGCGGACGCCCGCCGACCCGGCATGATCCTTCAGGCGCTCCGCCCACCGCCGATACGAGGTCGCCACCGGGGCCAAATCCGGAGGGGCGCCCCGGCACGAGCGCAGATAACCCCGCTCCAACTCTTCGAGCAGGATGCGCCACGAAACGCCGTCGACGGCGAGGTGATGAACCGCCAGCAGCAGGCGGCCTGGGTATGCGCCGGTTCCGGCATCGAGATCGAAATAGACCGCCCGCAACAGCGGCCCGGCCGCAAGATCGAGGCTCGCCTGCGCCGCCGCCGATGCCGTTTCGACCGCTCCGCTCCGCAGCTCCCCCGGCACCGCCGAGAGGTCCAGAGTACTCAACGGGACGTCGCCGTCGAAGGGCGTCGAGCGCTGGGTCCAACCGCCGTCGGAGCGCTCGAAGCGCAGCCGTAGCGCATCGTGACGCTCGATCAGCACCCACAGGGCCGACGCCAGCGCCGCGCGGTTCAGGCGCCGCCGCACCGCGAGCAGGACCGACTGGTTGAAGTGGTCCGGGTCGACCGTCTCGCGCTCGAAGAACCAGTGCTGGACAGGGGTGAGCGGCACGTCCCCGCCTGCGGCCGGCTCGCGCTCGGGAACCGAAGCCCGCGGCGCCGTCCCTTCGACCGACGCGAGATCCGCCACCGTCGGGTGCTGGAACAACTGCCGGGCCGAAAGAAGCAGCCCGCTCTCCGCGGCCCGCGCGACGATCTGCACGCCGAGGATCGAGTCGCCGCCCAAGGCGAAGAAGTCGTCGTGGACGCCCACCCGGTCCACGCCGAGAACCCGCGACCAGATGGCGCAGAGCGCGCTCTCCGCCGGAGTGCGCGGCGCGACGTATTCGCGTGCCAGTGCCGGCCGCTCGCCTCCGGGAGCGGACAACGCTTTGCGGTCCACCTTGCCGCTCGGCGTCAAGGGAAGGGATTGGAGCGGCACGAACCAACCCGGCACCATGGCATCCGGCAGCCGGGTGCGTAAGAACTCCCGAAGCTCGTCGACCCCCGGCGCGGTCCCGACGGCTCCCCGGACGTACGCCACCAGCCGGCGATCCCCCGGCACGTCCTCCCGCACGATCGCCACGGCGTCGGCGACTCCCGGATGCCCCAAAAGCGCCGCTTCGATCTCGCCCAGCTCGATCCGGAACCCGCGCACCTTCACCTGATGGTCGAGGCGCCCCAGGTATTCGATCGCGCCGTCCCGGCGATGGCGCGCGAGGTCGCCCGTCCGGTAGAGCCTCCCTCCTGCCACTTGGCCGAGCGGATCGGGGACGAACCGTTCGGCGGTCAGCTCCGGGCGCGACAGGTAACCTCGGCCGAGGCCGACGCCGCCGATCAGCAGCTCGCCGGCGGTGCCGATCGGCACCGGCTCCAGCTCGCGGTCGAGCAGGTGGATGCGCAGGTTGCCGATCGGCCGGCCGATCGGCAACCCGCGCCCTTGCCCGGCGCACGCCCAGAAGGTCACGTCCACCGCCGCCTCGGTCGGGCCGTAAAGGTTGTGCAGCTCGCAGTCGAGGCGCTCGAAGAAGCGCGTCTCCAGATCCTCGCCGAGCGCTTCGCCGCTCGCGATCACGCGGCGCAGGCTGACGCACCGCTCCACCCCCGGCGTTTCGAGAAACGCGCGCAGCATCGACGGCACGAAATGCACCGTCGTCACCCCCTCGGTCGCGATGCGCTCCGCCAGGTGCTCGCCCTCCCGGTGCCCTCCGGGCCGCGCGAGCACCAGCCGCGCGCCGACCAGGAGCGGCCAGAAGAGCTCCCAGACCGATACGTCGAAGCTCGCGGGCGTCTTCTGGAGCACCACGTCGTCGGCACCCAGCCCGTACGCCTCCTGCATCCAGAGCAGGCGGTTGACGATTCCTCGGTGGCTGTTCATCGCCCCCTTCGGACGTCCCGTCGAGCCCGAGGTGTAGATCACGTACGCCAGGTTCTCCGGCCCCACCATCGCCTCATCCGCCGTCCCTGCGGGCTCCCAGGTCCGCGGGTCCACGTCGAGCGCCACCTGGCGGCGCCCGAGCGGCGGCAGGGTCCCGGCAAGGCGGCGCTGCGAGAGGACCACGCCGAGATCGCTGTCGGCCGCCATGAAGGAGAGGCGATCGTGCGGATAGTCCGGGTCGAGCGGCACGTAGGCGCCGCCCGCCTCAAGCACGCCCAGAAGGCCGACCATCAGCTCGACCGATCTCTCGGCGGCGACCCCCACCCGCACTTCCGGACCGACGCCGAGACCGCGCAGGTGGCGCGCCAGAAGCTGCGCGCGACGCGAAAGCTCCAAATAGCTCAGGCGCTCCGCGCCGAAGACCACCGCCGTCCGGTCGGGGGTCTTCGCCACCTGCGCCGCGAACAGCTCGTGCAGGCACCGGTCGCCGCCCGGATAGTCGACGCTCGTGTCGTTCCAGCCGAGCACGAGCTGATGCCGCTCCCCCTCCCCGATCAGCGACAGCTCCGCCGTCCGTCCTTGCGGCGCCGCGACGACCCCCGCGAACAGTCGCTCGATTCGGTCGAGCAGCCGCTCGATCGTCGGCGGATCGAACAGGTCCGCGCCGTATTCGGCGCGCAGCGACCGGCCGCGGTCATCGCCCACGAGAGAAAGCGTGAGGTCGACTTTCGCGGTCCCGGTCTCCCGCTCGTGAATGCGCACGTCGAGGTCGGCGAGCCGCGGTGGGCGCGGCGCCTCCTCGGCGAGAACCATGACCTGGAACAGGGGGTTCAAGCTGAAGTCGCGTTCGGGCTGGAGCACCTGCACCAGGTGCTCGAACGGCACCTCCTGGTGCGCCTCGGCGTCGAGCACGCCGTCGCGCACCCGCCCGAGAAGAGCGGCGAACGTGCCGTCGGCCGGATGGGCGAGGCGAAGCACCAGGGTGTTGACGAAACAGCCGATCAGCCCTTCGAGCTCGACGCGGGAGCGGCCGGCGACCGGGAAACCGATCACCGTCTCGTCCTGTCCGGAGTGGCGGGCGAAAACCGCCTGAGAAGCGGCGGCGAGCATCATGAAGAGCGTGGCGCCGCTCTGCCGCGCGAGCGCCTCGATCGCCGCCGCGAGCGGCGGCGCCAGGGTGCGCCGGCGCCGTCCGCCTCGGAGCGTCGGAACCGCGGGCCGGGGCCGATCCGCCGGCAGCTCCAGGGTCGGCAGTCCGTCGAGCCGCCGCCGCCAGTAGGCGATCTGGCTTTCGAGGAGCCCTTGCTCCAACCATCGCCGTTGCCAGACCGCGTGATCGCCAACCTGGATCGGCAGGTCGGGCCAACGCATTGCGCGGCCGGCCGCCGCCGCGCCGTAGGAGGCGGAGAGCTCACCAGCGAGGATGTCCAGCGCCCAGCCGTCGCATACCGCGTGGTGGAGGGTCAGCAGCAGGTCGTGGCGACGCTCGTCGAGCCGGAGCAGGACGGTGCGCAGAAGAGGCCCGCGCCCGAGGTCGAACCGGCGGCAGGCGTCCTCGCGGCCGATCCGCGCCGCCGCAAGGGGGCGGAGATCAGCGGACAGCCCGGACAGATCGATCGTCTCAAGCCGCGTGCGGGAGTCGGAATCGATCCGCTGGACCGGGCGTCCCGCGACGACCGGAAACGAGGTCCGGAGCGCTTCGTGGCGACGGCGGACGCCGTCGAGCGCGGAAATCAGCGCCGCCACCTCCAACCGACCGCGGAGAGCGAGCGTCGCCGGCAAGTTGTAGGGGGCGCCTCCGACGTCGATCGCATCGAGCGCCCAGAGGCGTTGCTGGGCGTACGACGGCGGTAGCGGCGCGGTGCGTCCGACGGGCGACAGCGGCAGTGCCGGCCCGCTCCTCGACGCCGCGCCGGCCAGGCATTCGAGCACCCGTTCGGCCTGGTCGGCCAAGATCGGCGCTTCGAACACGGCACGCAGCGGCAGCTCGACGCCGAAGGCCTCGCGCACCCGGGTGGTGATGCGCGTACCGAGCAGCGAATGGCCGCCGAGCGCGAAGAAGTCGTCGCGCGCGCCGATCCGATCGGTCCCCAGAACCTCCGCCCAGATGCCGGCGAGAACCTGCTCGACGGCGCCCCGAGGCGCGACGTAGCCGTCCGCGGCGACCCGCTCTCCGGCCGGCGCCGGAAGCGCCCGCCGATCCACCTTGCCGTTGATCGTCAACTGTAGGCTCGCGCAAAGGACGAAGGCGGCCGGCACCATGTATTCCGGCAGCCTCGCCTTCAGGTGCCGGCGCAGCTCCTCGACGTCCGGCGCGGCACCCTCCCGCCCGGTCACGTAGGCCACCAGGCGCGGACCGTCTCCAGTGTCGTCGCGCGCCACCACCACGGCGGCGCCCACCCGCGGGTGCTCGGCGAGCGCGGCCTCGATCTCCCCCAGCTCGATCCGGAAGCCGCGGACTTTGACCTGGTGGTCGATCCGGCCCAGATATTCGAGATCGCCGCCCGCCCGGCGGCGCGCCAGGTCTCCCGAACGGTACAGGCGACCGCCGGCCCGAGCGCCGTAAGGATCCGGCACGAACCGCTCGGCGGACAGGTCCGGGCGGTTCAGGTAACCCGTCGCGACGCCCGCGCCGCCGACGCACAGCTCCCCGGCGACCCCCACCGGCACCGGCTCGCCGCCGCGGTCGAGCACGTAGACCTGAAGGTCCGGGATCGGCATGCCGATCGCGCTCTCCGTCTCCGCGGGCGCCAGGCGGCGGAACGTCACGTGGACCGTGGTCTCGGTGATGCCGTACATGTTGACCAGCCCCGGCCCGCGGTCGCCGTGGCGGTTCCACCAGGGAGCGAGGCTCCGCGGATCGAGCGCCTCGCCCCCGAAGACCACCCAGCGGAGGGGCAGGTCCGCAGTGCGCCGGTCGGCCACCTCCGTCTGCATGAAGTGGCGGAACGCCGAGGGGGTCTGATTGAGGACGGTCACCCCTTCGGCCAGGACGAGCGCGTGGAACGCCTCCGGCGAGCGGCTCACCCAGTAGGGCACCACCACCACCCGCCCGCCGTAGAGCAGGGCGCCCCAGATCTCCCAGACCGAGAAGTCGAAGGCGTAAGAGTGGAAAAGAGTCCAGACGTCGGCGGCGCCAAAACCGAACCAGGGGTCGGTGGCGTCGAACAGGCGCAGGACGTTGCCGTGCGTCACCGTCACGCCCTTCGGCCGGCCGGTCGAGCCCGAGGTGTAGATGACGTAGGACGGCGCCTCCGCGGGCACAGCCACCGCCGGCAGCCGCCCGTCCGGCTCCCCGAGCCCCTCTTCACCGAGCAGCACGACCGCGGCGTCGTGCGCCGGCAGGTGTGCGGCCAGCGCCGGTTCGGTGACCAACACCGCGGCCCCCGAGTCGGCGAGCATGAAACCCAATCGCTCGCCAGGTTGCGCCGGGTCGAGCGGCACGTAGGCGGCCCCGGCCTTGAGGATCCCGAGCGCTCCGACGAGCACGCCGAAGCTCCGCTCGACGCAGAGCGCGACCCGCGAGCCGGGGGCGACTCCCAACTGCCCGAGGCGGCGGGCGAGCCGGCCGGCGCGGCGGTCGAGCTCCCGGTAGGTGAGCGACGCCTCCTCAAGAGTCGCCGCGACCGCGTCCGGAACGCGCTCGACCTGCTCCGCGAAGCGCCGGTGGAGACATCCGCGCGGAACCTCGGCCTCGCCGCCGCCGTTCCACTCGTGGAGGAGTTGGTGACGCTCGGCCTCGGCCAACAGCGACAGCTCGCCGGCGGGCAGCTCCGGCGTCGCGGCGACGCTCGCGAGCAGGATCTCGAAATGCCCGAGCAGCCGCGCCACGGTCGCCTCGTCGAACAGGTGGGCGTCTCCGGTCAGACGGAGGACGAGACCACCTTCGACCTCGGCCGCCACCAGCGAGAGGTCGAACTGCGACGTCGGATCGGCGAGCGCGACCGCCTCCAAGGCGAGCCCGCCGAGGTCGATGCGGGCGCCCTCCTCACCCACCGCGAAACCGGCGAGACCGGCAGGCGCCAGGCGCGGCGTCTGCTGCAGCACGAAGGCGGCTTGAAAGATCGGCGGGCGCCCGGGATTCCGTTCCGGCTGCAGCCGTTCGGCGAGCAGCGGGAAGGGATACGCCTGATGCGCGAGGGCGGACGCGACCGTCCGCCGCGCGCGCCGGGCGACCTCGGCGAAACCGGGGGCGCCCGAGAGGTCGGCGCGCAGAACGACCAGGTTGACGAAATACCCCACCGCCTCCGCCAGCTCCGGCGCGCCGCGCCCGGCGACCGGCGTGCCCACCAGAAGATCCTCCTGCCCGGTGTAGCGATGGAGCAGCGAGAAATACGCGGCGAG
The DNA here is from genome assembly GCA_035995205.1 of Thermoanaerobaculia bacterium. Taxonomy (GTDB): domain Bacteria; phylum Acidobacteriota; class Thermoanaerobaculia; order Multivoradales; family UBA5704; genus DASYKS01. The sequence continues at coordinate 138,610 of DASYKS010000009.1, read as the reverse complement.
CAGGGTCGAAAAGCGGGTTGCGCCCTGCGTTGTCGGCGCGGCCGAAATTCGCGCCGAACGGGTCCGGCCGCGGAAGCTCCGGGCGGGCCGGTACGGCCGGTCGGTCGGCAGGTCGAGGGTGGGCAATGATCCCGCGAGCTCGCGGGACCAGTATTGCCAGAGCCGCTCCCCCTCCGGCCCGTCGAGCGACTCTCTCTGCCACTCGACGAAATCGTCGTACTCGCACGCGACCGGCCCGGGCGTGGCGCCGGCCCGCCCGCTCAGCCGGGCGTAGGCCGCGCCGAGATCGCGCGCCAGAACGGCCAGTGACCAGAGGTCCGCCACCAGGTGGTGCAGGACCAGGAGGAGCACGGCATCGTTCTCCGGAGTCTCCGAGGTCTCGGCGCCGTTCGGCTCGGGCGCGCGGCGGAACAGCAGCGCGCGCAGCAGCGGTTCGGCTTCGAGCGCAAACGGGCGCCAGGCCTCGACCTCCAGTCTCTCTTTGAACGCGGGCTCGCCGAGATCCGCGACGTCGACCACCTGGAGCACCGGCCGCTTAAATCCGCCGACACCGCGAACCGGCCGTCCGGCGACCGCCTCGAAAGAGGATGCCAACGAAGGGTGGCGGTCGACCACCTCGTCGAAGGCGCGGACGAGCGTCGGGACGTCCAGGCCGCCCACCGCCCGCGCGGCCACGACGATGTTCCATGCCGGGCTCTCGGGGGCGAGGCGCTGCAAGAACCAGAGCGCCTCCTGGCCGCGGGAGAGGGCTCCGCGGCCCGCCTCACCGCGAGGCCCGCGGGCACCGAAAGCTTTTGCCGAACGTTCCCCCGGAGAAGCTTCGAGCCCCGCCAGGATCTCCTCGGCGAGCCGAGCCGGCGTCGCGTCTTCGGCCAGCTCCGAGAGCGGCAAGGAGATTCCCAGACCCCGCTCCAACGCATGCCGGAGCTGTAGCGCGGCGAGAGAATCGAGACCGAAGGCGGCGAGCGGCCGGTCCGAAGCCAGGAGGTCGCGGGAAACGCCGAGCAGCCGCGAAGCTTCCGACCGGACCGCCTCTACCAGCGCCGCCGATCGCTCCTCCGGCGGCAGCGCCCAAATTGACGGGTCGATCGCCCGGTCGGCGGCTCCAACCCCGTCGACGATGGGAGCCGGCCGTTCGGTCACGCTGGCGCCCAGGACGTCGAGGCCGCCTTCCAGGTAGAGCGCGCGGCAAGCGCTCCGCTGGACCTTGCCGCTGGAGGTCCGGGGAACGGTCGCATCGCGCACCAGGACGACCTCGTGCACCTGGACCTCGTGCTCTTCGACGATCGCCCGGCGGATCGCCTCCGCCGCCACGCCGACCTCCGGCCGCCGCCCGCGCGCCAGCTCCTGCACCACCACCAGGCGCTCGCCGCTCTCGGCGTCCCCTTCGAGCGTGAAGGCGACACCTCCCCCCGCGCGCAAGCCGGGGTGGCTCGATTCGGCGGTCAGCTCGATGTCCTGCGGGTAGTGGTTGCGTCCGCGAATGATGATCAGGTCTTTCAGGCGTCCGGTGACGAAGAGCTGGCCGTCGAGCAGGAAGCCGAGGTCTCCGGTGCGCAGGAAAGGCCCGGTCTCCGGCTCGCCGCTCAAACGAGCGCAAAACTCGCGCTCGGTCGCTTCGGGGCGGCGCCAATAGCCCTGGGCGACGCTCGGACCGGAAACCCAGATCTCCCCGACGCGGTCGCCGGGCAGGCGCTCCAGGCTCTCGGGATCGGCGATCACCACTTGGGTGTCGAGCCAGGGACCGCCGCAGCTCACCAGCGCTCGGGCGGACGCGCCCGCCATCGCCGCGGCGACCCGGTCGCGTTCCAGGGCCGCCGAGTCGATCTCTTCTACGATCGGCGGCGCCTCCTTCGTCCCGCCGCTGACGAACAGAGTCGCCTCCGCCAGGCCGTAACACGGGAAGAACGCCTCGTTCCTGAATCCTTGCTCGGCAAAGGCGCGCGCAAACCGCCCGAGCGTGCCGGGGCGAACCGGCTCGGCGCCGTTGAACGCGACGTCCCACGAGGAGAGGTCCAAGGCCTCGCACCCCGGATCGGTCCGCCGCTGCACGCACAGCTCGTAGGCGAAGTTCGGACCGCCGCTGGTCGTGGCGCGATAGCGGTCGATCGCCTGAAGCCAGCGCATCGGCCGCTGAAGGAACGCGAGCGGCGGCATCAACACGCACTGGGCGCCGACGTAGAGCGGCTGCAGCACCCCGCCGATCAGCCCCATGTCGTGGTAGAGCGGCAGCCAGCTGACGATGATCGAGTCTTCCGACTGGCCGAACGCCCGCCGGATCGTCTCCTCGTTGTGGAGGAGGTTGCCGTTGGTCACCACGACTCCCTTGGGCAGCGCGGTCGAGCCGGAGGTGTATTGCAGGAACGCGAGGTCCGAGGGCTTGACGCCGGGGTCCCGCCAGCGCTCCGCAAGGCCGAGGTCCAGCTCGTCGGTGGCGAGGATCCGAAGACCCTGGAGCTCGGAGATCGATTCGCCGAGCCCCTCGATTCGCTGCCGTAGCGACCGATGGGTCAAGACCAGCGCCGGCTCGGCGTCGTGGGCGATCGCGGCGAGCCGCGGTTGACTGCGTCGAGGCCGCGGCGGGGATGCCGGCACCGCGACGACACCGGCGTACAGGCAGCCGAGGAAAGCGGTGACGAACTCCAGGCCGGAAGGGTAGAGCAGGAGTGCCCTCTCCCCCGGTGCCACGCTCTCCTGAAGCAGCGCCGCGACAGCTCTCGCCTCTCGGTCCACTTCACTCCAGGTGAGACGCCGCGCTTCGCTCTCGCCCTCGGGCAGAAAGCGGTAGGCCGGGCGGTCCGCATGCCGCTCTGACCTTCTGCGCATGACATCCACGAAGGACGAAGGGGCTCTACGGCTTGACACAGTACAACTATACAATCCCGACTGGATGAGAGAAACGCCAACTAAACTTAACACCCTATGTCGAGCAATAAATAGCAAAATGAATCAACGCTATTGGCGCAAAGGCCAATTTCTCTAAAGGATTCCTTCAATCGGCGCGACTACCCGCTCCTTTAGTTCTCCAAGACAATATTTTCGATAGCGTGCTTCAGGATTTCACTGTAGTGTCTTGCGAAACTTTATGTGCAGGTTCTGAAAGCGGCCGATTCGGGAACCGCGGGAATCGCGTTCCGTTGCCGTCATCCCAGGAGGATGCATGAAGCCTGAAGCATCGCAGCGCGGAATCCTCTCGGCCGAAAAGCTCGAACTGTTGAAGCGTCTGCTCGGCGAGGAAGAGGACGCGTTCTCCCGCTGCGTCGTGCCGCGGCGCCCGCAATCCGGTCCGGCGCCGCTCTCGTTGCCCCAGCGACGCCTCTGGTTCCTGGACCGTTGGCAACCGCGGTCTCCGCTCTACAACATCAGCTCGGCGTTCGCCCTCTCAGGATCGGTCGACGTTCCGGCATTGTTTTCAAGTTGCCGCGAAATCGCCTTGCGCCACGAGATCCTGCGTACCACCTTCCGGGACGAGGGGGGTGAGCCGGTCCAATGGGCCGCCCGCGAGGTCGACCTGCGGCCGATCGTCGCGGATCTCGCGGCGCTCCCCACGCCACGAAGCCGGCATGAGGTCGACCGCCTCGCGTTCGGCGAGGCGCGGCGGGGTTTGGACCTCGTGCGCGGCCCGCTGTGGCGCCTCACGCTTCTGCGCCAAAGTCCCGAGGAGCACACCTTCCTTCTCACCCTGCACCACATCGCCTCCGACGGCTGGTCGACCGGCGTGCTGATGCGCGAATTGGCCAGCCTCTACGGCACTTTTTCGCGCGGGCACGCTCCTGTTCTTCCCGAGCTGCCGATTCAATACGCCGACTTCGCGGTCTGGCAGCACCGCCGGCTGGAAAGCGGAGAGCTGGACCCTCAGCTCGACTACTGGCGCCACCAGCTCGAAGGCGCGCCCGCGCTCCTCGATCTTCCCACCGACCATCCGCGGCCGCCGGCCCAAGGGCCGCGGGGCGCGACCGTAGGCCCTTGCCCGCTGGGGCACGATCCGAACGCCGGCCTCGCGGCCCTCGCCCGCCAGAACGACGCGACGCTGTTCGTCGTTCTGCTCGCCGCCTTCTTCGCGCTGCTCCACCGCTACACCGGAGCGGAGGATCTGGTGGTCGGCTCGCCGTTCGCCAACCGCGTTGCCGAGGAGACCGAGGGCCTGATCGGCTTTTTCGTCAACACGCTGCCCCTGCGCGCGCGGCCCACGGGCGGGCAGAGCTTCCGCGCCTTGCTGGCGGCCGTTCGGGAGGTTGCCCTCGGCGCGTTCGACCACCAGGAACTACCGCTGGAGGCGTTGTTTCGAGCGCTCCAGGTTCCCCGAAGCCCAAGCCACGCTCCGCTTTTCCAGGTGGTCCTGGCGGTCCGTAGCGATCCCCCGCCGGCTCTGCTGTTGCCCGGGTTGACCTTGGTCGCCTCCGACCTCGACACCGGCACGGCGAAGTTCGATCTCATGCTCAGCCTGACGGCGACCGAGCGGGACTGCCAAGCCACAGTGGAGTACCGGAGCGAGCTGTTCGAGGCCGCCACGGCCGGCCGGTTGATCGGGCACTTGACCACGCTGCTCCACGGCATCACGACCGGCCCGGACCGCGCCGTGGGGGAGCTGCCGCTGCTCACGGAAGTCGAGCGGAACCAACTCACGATCGAATGGAACCGCCCGACGGCCGCGGGCGGTCCGGGGGAGTGCCTCCATCGACGGTTCGAGGGTCAAGCCGGTCTCGCACCCGACGCCGTCGCGGTGGTGATGGCGGAAGGCGAATTTGCCTTGACCTATGGCGAGCTCTCGCGGCGCGCCGACCGGCTGGCCCGAGGGCTGCGCCGGCTCGGCGCCGGACCCGAGACGACGATCGGCCTCTGGGCCGGTGCCACGGTGGAGGCGGTGGTCGGCATCCTGGCCGTGCTCAAGGCCGGAGGCGCTTACGTGCCGCTCGATCCGGCCTATCCGGCCGAACGTCTGGCGCTCTTGCTGGCCGGCGCGGGAGCGTCGATCGTCCTGGCACCTGCCGAGGCGGCCGACCGGCTCCCCGCCGCCACGCGGCTGATCTTGCTCGACCCCGAAGACCCGGCCGCCGCCGAAAACGACGACCCGGAGGGCGACCTTCCCGACCGGGCGCTGCCGGACGCCGCCGCCTACGTCCTCCACACCTCGGGCTCGACCGGCCGGCCGAAGGGCGTGGTGGTCAGCCACCGCAACGTGACCCGCCTGTTTCGTGCGCTCGCGCAGAGCATGGACTTCGGCGCCACCGGCGTTTGGTCCGTGTTCCATTCTTTCTCCTTCGACTTCTCGGTCTGGGAGTTGTGGGGGGCGCTGCTGCATGGCGGCAAGGCGGTTTTGATCCCGCGCGAGGTGGCCCGTTCGCCCGCAACGTTCGCCCAGGTTCTCCGGCGCGAGCAGGTGACGGTACTGAGCCAGACTCCGTCGGCTTTTCAGTCGCTCGCCCGGGATGCGACGCCCGCGGGCGAGCCCTTCGCCGCCCTGGAACGGGTGATCTTCGGCGGCGAGGCCTTGGATCTCCCGGCGCTCGCCCCCTGGCTCGAACGCCGGAACGACCGCCGGCCGCAGCTGGTCAATCTCTACGGCATCACCGAGACCACGGTGCATGCGACCTGGCGGCCCTTGCGACGGACGGATTCGACGCTGGCAGTGAGCCGCATCGGCCGCCCGCTCGCCGACCTGCGGCTCTATCTGATCGATCGGTTCCTCGGTCTCGTTCCGGCCGGCATACCCGGCGAGATCTGCGTCGCGGGGCCGGGGGTGGCGCGCGGCTATCTCGGAGATCCGTCCGCGACCGCCGAGCGATTCCTGCCCGATCCCTGGGGCGGGATCTACGGCGAGCCCGGAGGGCGGATGTACCGGAGCGGGGATCTCGCGCGCTATCGAGAGGGCGGCGATCTCGAATACCTCGGGCGCCGCGATTTCCAGGTCAAGCTCCGGGGGTACCGCATCGAGCCGGGGGAGATCGAGGCCGTCCTGGCCGGTCATCCCGCCGTGTCGGCGGCGGTCGTCCGGGTGCGGCAGGACGATGCGACCGGCCGGCGCCTAGTCGCCTATTGCGTCGCCGCCGACGGCAAGGAGGCTCCCACGGTCCGGAACCTGCGGGCTTTCGCCCGGCAGAGGCTTCCCGAGCCGATGGTACCCGCCGCCTTCGTGGTTCTCGACCGCCTGCCGTTGACCGACCACGGCAAGCTCGATCGGGCCGCGCTGCCGGCCCCCGGCCCGGAACGTCCGGACCAAGAGACGGCCTACGTGGCTCCGCGCACCGAGTCGGAGGAGGTGTTGGCTCACATCTGGGCACAGGTGCTCGGCCTCGACCGGGTCGGGGTCACCGACAATTTCTTCGCCCTGGGCGGCGACTCGATGCTCAGCCTGCGCGTCCACGCGTTCGCCGCCGAGCGCGGGTTGCGCTTCTCGCTGCCCCAGCTCTTCGCCTGCCAGACCGTCGCCGCCCTGGTGCAGGAGGTCGAAAGAACGGTGGAGAGCCCGACGGCCGGGTCGCCGGCGCCGTTCTCGATGATCTCGCCGGAGGACCGGCGACGGTTGCCGCCCGGCATCGAGGACGCCTATCCGGTGAGCGCGGTCCAGGGCGGCATGCTCTACCACATGCGCTACACGCCGACCTCGATCGTCTACCACAACGTGTACAGCCGCCGGCTGCGGGCGCCGTTCGATCCCGAAGCCTTCGCCCGGGCGGCGCAACGGGTGGTCGATCGCCATCCGATCCTGCGTACCTCCTTCGACCTGACCACGTACGGAGAGCCGCTGCAGCTGGTCCACGAAACCGCCGCGGTTGCGGTGGGAGCGGACGACCTGTCCCGCCTGTCACCGCCCGAGCAGGAGGTTGCCCTGGACGCCTTCGTCGAGGACGAGAAGCAAAAGAGCTTCAACCTCGCGCGCCCGCCCCTGGTGCGCTTCCACCTTCACCGCCGCGACGCGGAGAGCTTCAATCTCACGTTCACCGAGTTTCACCCCGTTTTCGACGGCTGGAGCCTGCACAGCTTTCTCGCCGAGGTGCTCGCCGCCTACCTCGCCCTGGCCGGCGGCCGCCCGGCCCCGGCCGCCGGACCGCTTCGTCTCGCGGTACGCGACTTCGTCGCGCTGGAGCGCGCCGCGGCCGAGTCGGCGGAATGCCGGGCCTTCTGGGCGCGAAACCTCGAAGGGGCCAAGCCTTTCGCGCTTTTCCGCCGGGGAGGAGGGATACGACCGGACGGCGTCCGCATCCGCGCGATCGGCATCGACCTCTCGGACCCCGTCGAGCAGGGGCTTCGGCGCCTCGCCCGCCGATCGGCGGTGCCGCAAAAGAGCGTGCTGCTCACCGCCCACCTCGAGGCGATGAGCCGGATCGGCGGCGGCCCCGAGGTCATGACCGGCCTGGTCACCAGCGGTCGTCCCGAAGGCTTCGACGGCGACCGCGTCCTCGGCCTGTTCTTCAACGTGGTCCCGTTCCGCGCGCCAGCCTCCGGATCGCCCGCGGACACCTGGGTCGACCGGGTCCGAAGAACCTTCGCCGCCGAGCGGGAGATGCTGCCATTCCGCCGCTATCCCCTGCCGCGCATTCAGCAGAGCCAGGGCGGCAAGCCGCTGTTCGAAGTGCTGTTCAACTTCATCCATTTCCACGTCTTGCGCGACCTGCTCGACACCGGTCAGATCGAGCTCATGGGCGACTCCCGGCGCTGGGAAGAGACCAACATCCCCCTGAGCACGACGTTCGTGCAGGATCCCGGTTCGGACCGCCTGCGTCTGGTGCTGCGCTACGACGGCGAGCAGCTCGCCCCGTGGTACGTCGAGGGCCTGGGCGGAATCTACCGGCAGGTTCTCTCCGCCATGGCGCTCGCGCCGCTCGAACCGTGCCATGCCTTGCGCTCGCTGGAGCCGGCCGCGGAGCACCAGCTGCTGACGGAGTGGAGCGGCGCCGGGACCGCCCCCCCGCCGGAGGTCACCCTGCCCGAGCTGTACGCCGCCCAGGTGAGCAGGACCCCCGACGCGATCGCCGCCGTCTGCGAAGAGGAGGCTCTGAGCTACCGGCACCTCGCGGCGCGGGTTCTGCGTCTTGCCCGCCGACTGCGCCGCGCCGGCGTGGGACCGGAGGTACGCGTCGGCATCTCCATGCCGCGCGGGCTCGACTTGGTGGTCGCCCTGCTCGGGGTGCTCGAAGCCGGCGGAGCCTACGTGCCGCTCGATCCGACGCTGCCCCGTGAGCGGATCGGGGTGCTCCTCGCCGAGGCCGGGATCTCGCTCGTGCTGGTCCGGGAGGCGCCGGAGCCCGAGCTGCTGCCGACCGGGTTGGCGGTGCTTGAGATCGGCGCCGGGGCCGCCACCGAAGGCGCGGAGGCAAACGAGACCACCACCGGCCGGTCGGCGCTCGCCGGGGCGGCCGCCTACGTCCTGTTCACCTCGGGCTCGACCGGAGCACCCAAGGGGGTGGTGGTCGAGCACCGGGCGCTTGCGACCTATGTCGCCGCGGTGGTCGAACGCCTGGACCCTCCGGACGGCGCTAGCTACGCCATGGCCTCGACCTTCGCGGCCGATCTGGGCAACACCGCGATCTTCCCGTCGCTGCTGACCGGCGGATGTCTGGAGATCCTCACCGAGGAGCGCACCGCCGGCGCCGAGCCTTGGGAAGAGATCGGCCGGCGCCGGCCGGTGGACGTCTTGAAGATCGTCCCGTCCCATCTGTCGGCTTTACTTTCGTCCCCGGGCGCCGCGGCGATCCTGCCCCGGGCGCGTCTGGTGCTCGGCGGCGAGCCCCTGGACCCGAAGCTCGTCTCTCGGGTCTACGCTCTTGCCCCGGACGTCCAGGTCTTCAATCACTACGGTCCCACCGAGGCGACGGTCGGCGTGACTTGCGGCCGGGCCGATCCGGACGGGGCGGGGACGGCCGGGGGCGCGACCGTCCCGGTGGGCCGGCCGCTTAAGGGCGTGCGGATCTACCTGCTGCAAGACGGCGCCCTCCCGGTGCCGCCCGGCGCCCCCGGCGAGCTGTGCATCGGCGGCGCGACCCTCGCCCGGGGCTATCTCGGCCGGCCCGACGCCACCGCGGAGCGATTCGTCCCCGATCCGTTCGCGCCCGAGCCCGGCGCCCGCCTCTACCTGACCGGCGACCAGGCGCGTTGGCTGCCGGACGGCCGGATCGAGCTTCTGGGCCGGCGGGACGGCCAAGTCAAGATCCGCGGCTTCCGAGTCGAGCTGCAGGAGCTGGAGCAAGAGCTCGCCCTTCATCCCGGCGTGCGCGAGAGCGCGGCCGCGGTGCGCCAGGACCGCGCCGGGGAACGGCGGCTGGTCGCCTATCTCGTGCCGTCGGGCGAAGACCTGCCGGCCGATCGGGAGCTGCGCACCTTCCTCCGCCGCCGGTTAACTGAGTACATGCTCCCGGCCGGGTTCGTCCGCCTGGACGAGCTGCCACGGACCCGGAACGGCAAGCTGGACCGTGCGGCTTTGCCCGAGGCGGCGGATCTGCTCGGCGCCTGGCGCAGCGGCTCGATCGCGCCGAGGAATGAGCTGGAGCATGCCATCGCCGCGGTTTGGCAAGAGGTGTTGGGGGTGGCGGCGGTGGGGGTCGAGGACAACCTCTTCGACCTCGGCGGCCACTCCCTGATCATGCTGCGCATTCACAGCAAGCTGCGGCGGACGATCGGCCGGGACCTGCCGATGACCGCGCTATTCGAATACCCGACGATCGGCGACCTGGCCCGCCATCTGATCGCGCCGCAGGCCGCGGAACCGGACGCCGTCGCCTGGGGCGAGGCCCGGCACGCGGCGCTCGAAGGGAGACGACGTCCGGACCGAAGACCATCGGTCGGACCGGCGGAGGACGAGCCGAGGGCGAAATCTTGAGCGAGCCGCAACCGTCGCGCCACGGCACCGAGGTGGCCGTCATCGGCCTTGCGGGCCGCTTCCCGGGAGCGCCCGACGTGGACGCCTTCTGGCGGATCTTGAAGGACGGCCGGGAGGCGATCACCGCCTATACCGAGGCCGAAGCGGCCGCGGCCGGCGTGCCGGCACAAGTGCTCGCCCGGCCCGACTTCGTCCGGGCCGCCGCGCTGCTCGACGGCGCGGACCTGTTCGATCCCGCCTTTTTCGGCCTCACCCCGCGCGAGGCCGAGATCATGGACCCGCAGCACCGGCTGCTGCTCGAATGCGCGTGGCACGCGCTGGAGCACGCGGGCTACCGGCCCGACGGCGGCACCGAAACGATCGGGGTCTGGGCCGGAGCCAATCCGGGCACCTACTTGTTCGACGTCCTCGCGGACCGGCCGCGCGCCGCGGCGGCCGGCCGTTTCCAGATCGAGATCGGCAACGAAAAAGACCACCTGGCGACCAAGATCGCCTACCACCTGGACCTGCGCGGCCCCGCCCTGACCGTCCAGACCGGCTGCTCCACCTCGCTTGTCGCGATCCACCTCGCGATCCAGAGCCTCCTCGGCTGGGAATGCGACATGGCGCTCGCCGGCGGCGTCTCGCTCAATCTGCCGCAGGTTCCGGGCTATCTCCACCAGGAAGGGGGCGTGCTCTCGCCGGACGGCCACTGCCGCGCCTTCGACGCCGAGGCGAAGGGGACGGTGTCGGGCAACGGCGTCGGTCTGGTCGTGCTCAAGCGACTGGCGCAGGCGCTCTCGGACGGCGACACGATCCACGCGATCCTCGCCGGTTCGGCGGTCAACAACGACGGCTCGCGCAAGGTCGGGTACACCGCGCCGAGCGTCGCCGGCCAGGCCGAGGCGATCGCGCAGGCGCTGGCGATGGCCCGGTTGGAGCCGCGGCAGATCTCCTATGTCGAGACGCACGGCACCGGCACCGCGCTCGGCGACCCGATCGAAGCCGAGGCCTTGATCCGCGCCTTCGGGCCGGGCGGCGGTCCGGGCTCCTGCGCGCTCGGCGCGGTCAAGACCAACATCGGGCATTTGAACGCCGCCGCGGGGGTGGCGGGGCTGATCAAAACGATCCTGATGCTGCGCCACCGGCAGATCCCCGCCACCTTGCATTTCGCCCGGCTCAACCCGCAGATCGACTTTTCCGCCAGCCCGTTTTTCGTCAACGCGCGCCTGCGCGACTGGACCCCTTCGGGCGGCATCCGCCGCGCCGGGGTGAGCTCGTTCGGCATCGGCGGCACCAACGCCCACGTGATCGTCGAGCAGCCGCCGGAGCCGCCCGTCGCGGCTGCCGCGACCATCGCGCCGGCCGCGCTCGACCGGCCGCATCACCTGTTGGTCCTTTCGGCTCGCACGCTCGCGGCTCTCGATCGCGCGACCGACCATCTCGCGGTCCACCTCGAAGCGCATCCGGAGATCGCCCTCGCCGATGTGGCCTATACCCTGCAAGTCGGCCGCAAGCCTCTCGCCCATCGCCGCATGGTCGTGGCCCGCGACCTCCGCGAAGCGGTGGCTGGCTTGCAGGGACCACCCGCCGGACGAGCCGCCACGATCGCTACGGGCGCTGCGAGCCTCGGCGGCCGGCGGCCGGTGGCATTCCTGTTCCCCGGCCAGGGGACTTCGCTCGCCGGCGCCGGGCGCTCGCTCTATACCGGCGAGCCGGTCTTTCGCCGCGAGATCGACCGCGCCGCCGAAATCCTCGCGCCCGACCTCGGGCTCGACCTGCGGCAAATGCTCTTCCCGCCTCCGGACCAGGCCGAGGAAGCCGGGCGGCGGCTCGCCGAGACCGCCTGGGCGCAGCCGGCCCTGTTCGCCGTCGAGCATGCTCTCGCCCGGCTCTGGATGGAATGGCTGGGACCGCCGCTCGCGATGCTCGGCCACAGCCTCGGCGAGTACGTGGCGGCTTGCCTCTCGGGCACGTTCGTCCTGGAAGAGGCGCTGGCTTTGGTCGCCCTCCGCGGTCGCCTGATGCAGGAGACGGCGCCCGGAGCGATGCTCGCCGTGCCGCTGCCGGAAGAGGCGGCCCGCGAGCTTCTGGACGAACACCTCTGTCTCGCCGCAGTCAACGGGCCGGCCGGCTGCGTGCTGGCCGGCTCGCCGGGCGCGATCGCGAGCCTTGAGGAGCGGCTCGCCGGGCGCGGCCTTGCGGGCCGTCGCCTGGCCGTCGATCGGGCCTTCCACTCTCACCTCGTCGAGCCGGTCCTCCGGCCGCTGGCGGCGCGAATCTCGAAGATGGATCTATCGCCGCCGCGGATCCCTTGGATCTCCAATCTCACCGGGCGCCGGATCACCCCGGAAGAGGCCGTCGACCCCGACTATTGGGGGCGGCAATTGCGGTGGACGGTGCGCTTCTCCGACGCTCTCACGGAGCTGCTCGCCGTGCCCGACCTGGTCGCGGTCGAGATCGGCCCCGGCGACGCGCTCACCCTCCTCGCGCGGCGCCACCCCTCCTGCGGAGCGAAGACCGTGGTCGTCCCGGCCCTGGGCCGCCGCGAGGATCTGGCGGAAGACCAGGCCTCGGCGGCGGCGCTCGGCCGCCTCTGGACCGCGGGAGTCGAAGTGGACTGGCGCGCATATCACGCCGGGCGCGAGCGGCGCCGGGTACCGCTGCCGACCTATCCGTTCGAGCGGCAGAGCTACGGCGTGGCGGCGCGGCGCGAGATCGACCTCTCGATCGAGCCGGAGTCTCCAGGGGCCACCGCGGGGAGCGTGCTCGCGGAAACCGTTCCGGACGGAGCGTCGGCCCATGCCCGGCCAGAGCTTGCGACTCCCTACGCGCCTCCCGCCGGCGAGGTCGAGAGCGCGATCGTCGAGAGCATGCAAGAGCTGTTCGGGATCGAGCGCATCGGCGTCGATGACGACTTTTTCGACCTCGGCGGCCACTCTCTCCTGGCCGTCCAGCTGGTGAGCCGGCTGCGCGGCCGCTTCCAGGTCGATCTGTCGTTGAGCAGCGTGTTCGAGGCGCCGACCGTGAAGGGCCTCGCCGCCCGGATCGCCGAGCTGCGGCAGGACGGCCGGGGGGATCTGGACGACATCGAAGCGCTCCTAGCGGAGGTCGAGCGCTTCTCGGAGGAGGATCTGCGGCGCGAGATCGCCCGGGAGCTTGAAGCCACCGCAACCTCCCCGCCCGCCGCCGTTCCGCCCGCTGCCGCACGAGTCCCTGATGCCGACCTCGTTGCGTCCGGCGAGATTCTCCCGGCCCTCAGAGACTCCTCGACCGAGGAGCGCGCGGCGCGGACGATCCGTTTCAGCCTGTTCTTCTTTTCCGCCGCCGGGGCGCAGTCCGGCGCCGACAAGTACCGGCAGCTCTTGGACAGCGCCCGTTTCGCCGATCGCCACGGCTTCGAGGCGATCTGGACGCCGGAGCGGCACTTCCAAAAGTTTGGCGGCCTGTACCCGAATCCGGCGGTGCTCTCTGCCGCCCTCGCGATGATCACGGAGCGCCTGGAGATCCGCGCCGGCAGCCTGGTGCTGCCGCTCCACAACCCGATCCGGGTGGTCGAGGACTGGGCGCTGCTCGACAACCTGAGCGGCGGACGGGTGGCGATCAGTTTCGCCACCGGCTGGAACCCGGCGGACTTCGCGCTCGCCCCGGAGGCCTACGAGGAGCGCCGCCGGCTGACCTTCGAGGGGATCGAGACGGTGCGCCGCCTCTGGGCCGAGGGCAGGGTTGCCGGCGTCGGAGGCGACGGCCGCGAGGTGGAGATCACGCCGTTGCCGCGGCCGCTGCGCCCCGAGCTGCCGATCTGGATCACCTCGTCGGGCAACCCGGCTACCTGGAGCAAGGCGGCGGAGATCGGCGCCAACGTCCTCTGCGGACTCCAGGCCGAGCCGGGCGAAGAGCTGGCGCGGCAGATCGAGCTCTACCGGAAGATCCGGGGCGAGCATGGCCACGATCCCGGCTCCGGCCGGGTGACCGTAATGCTCCACACCTACTTGGGCGACGACCTCGACGCGGTGCGCGAGACGGTCCGCGCGCCGATGACCCGCTACTTCCGGACCTTCCTCGCGCAGGGCAAGAGCGTCGGCGGCGACGCGCTCGGGCTCGACCCGGGCCGGCTCTCCGAACGCGACCTCGCCGATCTCGCCGGCTCGCTGTTCGAGCGCTACTTCGCCGAGCGGTCGCTGCTCGGAACCCCCGACGACTGCGCGCAACGGGTCGCCCGCCTGGAACGCCTCGGGGTCGACGAGATCGCCTGTCTGGTCGATTTCGGCGTCGAGCCGGACGCCTACTTCGCCGGTCTCGAACGGCTCGCCGCGTTCAAGCGCGAGCACGAGCGGGCCGCCGCCCGATAGCAGGGAGCCGCCGATGGATCTTTCCGCCCGCATCGCCAGCCTGTCGCCGGAGCAGCGTCGGCTGTTCGACCTGCGCCTGCTCCGCCTGAACCCCCAGTTGGGGAAGCTGCAGCCCATCCCGCGCCGCGAGGCGGCCGGCCCGAGCCCGCTCAGCTTCGAGCAGGAGCGGCTCTGGTTCGTCCAGCAGCTCTTTCCCCACGGCGCCGCCTACAACGTCAGCACCACGTTCAGCTTCGCGGGACGGCTCGACGTTTCGGCCTTGAAGCTCGCTGTCGCGAACGTCGTGGGGCGGCATGAGATCCTGCGCACCGCTTTCGTGACGGTCGACGGCCAGCCGTTTCAGGCCGTCTCGCCGGAGGTCCGGACGGAGGTGCCACTGCTGGATCTTTCAGCCCTGCCTCCGGCGCGGCGGAAGACCGAGACGGCGGAGCGCCTGGGCGCCCGCGCCCGCCAGGGGTTTACGCTCGCCGCCGGCCGGCCGCTGCGCCTCACCCTGCTGCGCTCGGGCGCGGGCCGGCACGTGCTGCTGATGACCATGCACCACATCGCCACCGATTGGTGGTCGTTCAGCATCTTCCATCGCGAGTTGATGACCTCCTATGCCGACCTGACCGCCGGGCGGCCGGACTCGCTGCCCGAGCTGCCGGTCCAGTTCGCCGATTTCGCCTGCTGGCAGCGGCAGTGGATGCAGGGCGAGGCTCTGGCAGGACAGCTCTCCTACTGGCGGGAGCAGCTCGCGGGCGCGCCGACGGTGCTCGGCCTTGCCGCCGACCGGCCGCGGCCCGCCGTTTCCAGCTTCCGCGGCACGCGCCGGCCGGTCCGGATCCCCCGCGAGCTGACCGATGCGTTGCGCGCGCTGGTCCGCCACGAGGACGCAACCGTCTTCACCACCTTGCTGGCCGCGTTCGGCGCCCTGCTCGCGCGCTATTGCAACCAGAACGACCTGCTGGTCGGCACTCCGATCGCCGACCGGAACCGGCCGGAGACCGAGCCGTTGATCGGCTATTTCCTGAACACTCTCGCCCTGCGGGTCGACCTTTCGGGCGCCCCGACGTTCCGCCGCCTCCTCGCCCGCGTTCGCGACATGGTCCAGGGGGCCTACGCGCACCAGGAGCTGCCGTTCGGCAAGCTGGTGGACGATCTAGGAGCCGAACAGTCGCTCAACCGGATGCCGCTCTTCCAGACCGCGTTCGTCTACGTCAAGGTGCCCGACCCCCCGGCCGCGACCGAAGACGGAGCGCTCTCGGCCGACGTGGAATTCGATCTCGATCCCGGGACCTCGCGCGTCGATCTGACCCTGGTGTTCGAGGAGATCGTGCCGGAAAGCCGCAGCTTCCTGGAGTACAGCCTCGATCTCTTCGATCCGGCGACGCTGGTGCGCATCGCCCGCCATATGGAAACGATCCTGGCGCGCGCCGTCGCCGATCCGGACGCCCTGGTCTCGGACCTTCCCCTGCTCTCGGACGCGGAGCGCTGGGCTCTGGCGGCGGAGTGGAATGACACCGGGATCGCGCTCGACCGTTCTCTTCCGGAGCTGTTCGAGCAGCAGGTAAAAGCAACGCCGGACGCGGTGGCGGCGGTTTTCGAGCAGCGGCAGCTCACCTATGCCGAGCTGAACCGGCGAGCCAACCGTCTGGCTCACCACCTGCGAGAGCTTGGGCTTGGACCCGAGCGCGTGGTCGGCCTGTCGATCGAGCGCTCGCTCGATCTGCTGGTGGGCTGCCTCGCCGTGCTCAAGGCGGGCGGCGCCTATCTGCCGCTCGATCCGACGTTTCCCCGAGAGCGCCTGGCACGAATGCTCGAAGACGCCGACCTCCACGCGCTGTTGACCCGCGGACCGGAGGCGGAGATGTTCGCCGGCCTGCCGGCGGTTCCGGCACGTCAGGTGCGGACGCAGGTCGATCACGAAATCATCGCCCGCAGAAGCTCCGCCGATCTCGCGCTGTACCCGCTGCCCGGGCAGCTCGCCTATGTGCTGTTCACCTCCGGCTCGACCGGACGGCCGAAAGGGGTGGAGATCTCCCACGCCGCGCTCGCCAACTTCCTGGCCGCGGCGCGGAGCGCCCCGGGGCTCGCCGCGAGCGACCGGTTGCTCGCGATCACCACGCTGTCGTTCGACATCTCGGTGCTGGAGTTGTACCTGCCGCTCCTGGTCGGCGCCCGGGTCGAGATCCTGGGCGCCGACGAAGCGGCCGACGGCGCGAGGCTCGCCGTCCGGCTCGCCGAATCCGGCGCTACGGCGCTTCAGGCCACTCCCGCCGGTTGGCAGCTGCTGATCGAAGCCGGCTGGCGGGGAGGCGACGTCGCGAGAGCGTTCTGCGGCGGCGAAGCGATGTCCCCCGCGCTCGCTTCGGCCCTTCTGGAGCGGACCGGGGAGGTGTGGAATCTTTACGGCCCGACCGAGACGACGGTCTGGTCCGCGGCCTGCCGGCTCCAGCCGGGAGGGCTCGGACCGGTGCCGCTCGGCCGGCCGCTCGGCAACAGCCAAGTGCACCTGCTCGACCGGGACCTCGGGTTGGTGCCGCCGGGGGTACCCGGCGAGGTCTGGATCGGCGGCCTGGGGGTCGCGCGAGGGTACCGCGGCCGGCCCGAGCTGACCGCCGAGCGCTTCCTCCCCGACCCGTTCGCCCAGCTCCCCGGGGAGCGGCTCTACCGCACCGGCGACCTCGGACGACGACGTCCGGACGGCACGCTCGATTTCCTCGGCCGGTTGGACCACCAGGTGAAGATCCGCGGCTTCCGCATCGAGACCGGCGAGGTCGAGGCCGCCCTCGTCGAGCACCCGAAGGTGCGCGAGGCGGTGGTGATGGCGCGGGAGGATCGGGAGGGGGACCGGCGCCTGGTCGGCTATCTGGCGGTCGATCCCGCGGCGCCGCCCACGCCGGAGGAGCTGCGGCGATATCTCTCGGCCAAGCTCCCTTCCTACATGGTCCCCTCGGCGCTGGTGATCCTCCCCGAGCTGCCGCGGACGCCGAACGGCAAGTTGGACCGCACCCGCCTGCCCGCACCCTCCGCCGCCGAGCCCGCCGCGGGAGCCGGTCGAACGACGGCCGGCCCCCGCACGCCGGTCGAGGAGATGCTCGCCGGCATCTGGTCCGCCCTCCTTGGAGTCCAGCGAGTCGGCGTCGACGACGATTTCTTCGCCCTGGGGGGGCATTCGCTCCTGGCGACCCGGCTGGTTTCGCGCCTACGTGCCACCTTCGGCGTCGAGCTGCCGGTGAGCACGCTGTTCCAGGCGCCGACCCTCGCCGGGCTCGCGGCCCGCATCGACCAGGCGCGCGCCGCGGAGGGCGCCGTGATCCTTCCGATCGAGCCGATCTCGCGCGACGGCGACCTGCCGCTGTCGTTCGCCCAGCAGCGGCTCTGGTTCGTCCACCAAATGAATCCGCAGAGCTCCGGCTACAACATGTGGAACGCTCTCAAGTTGACCGGCAGACTGGAGGTCGGTGTCCTCGCCCGCTCGCTCTCGGAGGTCGTCCGCCGGCACGAGACGCTGCGGACGACGTTTCCGGCCCGCGACGGTCGGCCGGTCCAGGCGATCGCCGCGCCGCAACCGTTGGCGCTACCCCTCGTGGACTTGGCCGCCCTCTCCGAGCCCCGGCGTGCGGCGCTCGCCCCGGCGTTGATCGGCCGCCAGGCGAACCGGCCGTTCGACCTCGCCCTCGGCCCGCTGTTGCGTACGCTCCTGCTGCGGCTCGCCGCGGAGGAGCACGTCGCGCTGTTCTCGATCCACCACATCGTCGGCGACGCCTGGTCGCTCGGCATTCTGGTCCACGAGGTGGCGAGCCTCTATCCCGCCTTTCTCGCCGGCCGGCCCTCGCCGCTCGCCGAGCTGCCGGTCCAGGGCGTGGACGTCGCGGCCTGGCAGCGTCGGTGGCTGGAGGGGGAGGTCTTGGCGCGCCAGCTCTCCTACTGGCAGGAACGCCTGGCCGGCGCCCCCCCAGTCCTCTCGCTGCCGACCGACCGGCCGCGGCCGGCGGCGCAGAGCGGCCGAGGCGGCATGCTCCTCGCCCGCGTGCCGGAGAACCTCTCCGGACGCATCTCGGGGCTCTCCCGCGCCGCGGAGGTGACCCTGTTCATGACCCTGCTCGCGGCGTTTTCGGTGGTCCTCGGCTTCGAGGCGGATTCGAGCGACATCGTGGTCGGCACCGACATCGCGAACCGCAACCGGCTGGAGAGCGAAGGGCTGATCGGCTTCCTGGTCAACACGCTCGCCCTGCGTACCGACCTGTCGGGCAACCCGAGCTTCCGCGAGCTGTTGGGTCAGGTCCGCGAGAGTTGCCTCTCCGCTTACGCCCACCAGGATCTGCCGTTCGAGCGCCTGGTCGAGGAGCTCCAACCGGAGCGTCTGCCGGGGGTGACGCCTGTGGTGCAAATCTCTTTCAACCTCCAGAACGCTCCGGCCCGCCGCCTGGAGCTGCCCGGTTTGAAGGTCGAGTCGCTCGAAACCGAGCGGCAGGCGGCGCGTTTCGATCTGGTGGTCAACCTGTGGGAGGAAGACGGCGTCTTGTCGGGGTCGTGGGAGTACGATAAGGATCTGTTCCTCGAACGCCGCATCGTGGGCCTCGCCGAGTCGTTCTCGATCCTTTTGGGGCGGGTGGCGGAGAACCCCGACCTGTCTATAGAAAACCTCAAAGCGACGCTCGCCGAAGCCGCCCACGAGCGCTTGGCCCGCGAAGGCCAACAGTTGCACGCCGCGGGCCGCCAGCGCTTCGCCGGGATCGCGCGCAGGCCCGTCGGAGCGTCGTGAAGACTGACGGCGTCCGATAAGCGCTCTCATAGGGCGACCATAGAAACATGGCCATAGAGTGTTAACGGAATGGCGTTGATAACCTGGAGCTTTTTAATTATCCTTCCGACGCCACATTTCGCGGGGGAATGTTGTCCAAGATTACCGGCTCGCAACTAGAACCCTCTGACTCCAAGCCATCACTGCGGCCGGGCGCTCGCGTCCGCGGTGTCGTCTCGCGGATCCTCCGGGACCGCCTCCTGCTCCGGCTGCCCCATGGCGCTCACGGATTCATCCGGCAGCGAGATCTCTCCTGGGATCCCGAGCTTCGGTCTCCGGAGAACTTTGCGAAAGTCAACGACATCCTCGAAGCCGTCGTCGTGGACATCGATCCAGCAACGCGGAGCGTTGAGCTTAGCCTACGCTTTGTCGAACGGGACCCCTGGCAGGATCTCGCGCAACGGCTGCCCCTGGATACAGCTCTCGATGCCTCGGTCCTCCAAGTGCGAGACTTCGGCACCTTTGTCGAGATCGAGGCGGGAGTCGAGGGTTTCATCCCTGACGAGCAGAGCCCTGCAGATCCTGCCAGCTCTCTTTCGGAGCCGCTCTGGCCGGAGGATCTCGTGCGTGTCGTCGTTTCCGAGATCGACCTCCAGCGTCGCCGGATCACTCTACGCCGGCAACGCTCCACGGCCCACGGAGGGGAAGCCGCCGTTTCTTCGTCTCGCGACCGCTTGGCTTCTGTACGTCTCGGTGACTTCCTCGACCAGAAAACCCGTCGCCGTCTCCTCCAGACGGTAGGGGACCTGCCGACGGCGATCAACTGGCCGCCGCCGGACCGGATCCTCAACATCCTCGTGGCAGACGACAACATAGATTTCAAGAGCACTCTGGCCGAGCTTCTCCGCGAGGTCGGATATACGGTCCATGAGGCCTCCGTGGCGGCGGAGGCGCTGCAGCAGCTCGAAGACCACCCCTGCGATCTGGCGATTCTCGACATCTCGTTGAGCACCGACGATCCGCTCGAGCTCGCGCGGCGCGCGCTCTCTCTTAATCCGGATCTCCGAGTCCTCTTGCTCTCCGGCTTTGAGGTCGAGACGACTGTCAGCCGGGAAGCTGAGGAGCTGGGATTCCGCCTGGAAAGCAAGCCCTTGGGCCCGCGCGCCCTCGCCGAGGTGCTCCGGGCCTTCGAGCGCGGCGAAACCGTGGTTCATCAGGACTCTTCTGGTTCATCCATCCCTTCCAAGACGCAAACGGCGAGCCCCTCGACCACCGATCTTCGGGATCTCGTGGAGAAGACGCGCCGTGACGCCGGCGCAGACTATGCGGTCCTCTTCGAGAACGATCCGCAGCGACCGAGCCGAGTCCTCTGGCCCTACTGTGCAGGAATCGAGCTTGCCGACTCCGAGGACTTGCACGCCACTCTCCTTTATAGCCCGGTCGGCGAAGTGCTTCGCGATCGACGCATCGTTCGCATCGTGGATACGCGGCAGGTACCGCGCCGGGTCACCTATCTCATGCGCGCCGTGGCCTTCTCTTCCTGCCTCGGCATGCCGATCGAGATCCCTTCCCGCCCTCAGCCCTATGCCTTCTTCCTTTTTTCGAGGAGGCCGCACACTTTCCTCGAATCCGGGCTAAACGATGTCACCGCCGCCTGTCGCCAGATTGGACAACGGCTCTTCCGCCAGCATGAGTTCGACCGTTTCGTGGGGCTGCAAGAAGAGCTCCTCCAGTCCCGGCTCCGGGCGGGTGCTCTGCACGACATCCGCAACACTCTCGGCAGCATGGCGTTCAAGCTCAACAGCTTGGAGCACCTCGTCGGAAAACCGGCCAAGGAGCCCAAGGCCACGCTCGAAGCCGCACACACGGACGTGCTCTCGATCCAGACCTTCGCCGAGCAGATGGAGAAGACGACCTCCCTGCTCCGCGAGCTCACCGAGGACACGCTCCTGATGCCCGTGGACGTCAACGCTCTCGTCCATCGTCTCGTCGAGCGCCAGCGCCTTCTCGCCAGCCACCTTTCCGTGGGGCTGTCTTTCGAACCGGACCAGCGCGTGCCTGCTTCCGTGCTCCGCTCGGCCCAGCTCCAGCAGGTCGCCGACAACGTCATCCTGAATGCGCTGCAATGGTGTCAGGGCAGGAGGGCAAAGCAGACAGAGATCAGCACTCACTACGATCCGGAAGACGCAACCCTGCCGATCAAGATCCGTATTTCCGACACCGGTCCCGGCATCCATCGCCGCCTGCAGGCCGACACAATCTTCGAGCTCGGGTTCTCGCGGCGACAAGGAGGCTCCGGTCTTGGTCTCTTCGTTTCCCGCGCCCTCATGGACGCCATGGGAGGCACCGTCGTCGTGGAGAACAGCATCATGGATGTCGGAACAAACTTTCTCATTTCGATACCCCACAATTCAGGCCGACTATGAATATCCTCCTCGTGGACGATCGCGACGATTTCCGTCAGTCCTTCGGGAGTTGGCTGAGGGACAGCCTGGGCCATGTCGTTCGGGAAGCCAAGAGTTTCGACGAGGCATTGCAAGCATTCGACGCCGACCCGCGCTTCGACATCGCGATCGTCGACTACTCGCTGGACCCGGAAGGCCCGGGCACCGGCATCGACCTTCTGGGTGAGCTGAAGAAAAAGAGCTCCGACCTCCCCGTCATCGTGATCACCGGCTACGGGAACCGTCCGATCGCGCAGAAGTCGTTGCGCGCCGGCGCGCTCTGGTATCTCGACAAGCCTCCCGATCTGGTCGAAATCGACGTGCTCCTGGACCAGGCGCGGGACCGCTCGTTACAACGGGTCCTGGCTGCCATCTCGGAGGCCATCGCCACCGCTCCCGACGTCGCGAGCCTGATCGCCGCGATCAGCCAGAAAGCCGCCGATTTCCTGCGCGCCGCCTCCTGCGATCTTCTGGTGATCGATCCTGAAACCGGTGCGCCGCGTTCCCTACCAGCTTGGGCACACTCTGCTCCCGAAGCCAAGGATCACTTGCTCGCGGCGGTGCAGCGCGCCATCACCAACGGCGAGCCGAGCGTCGCGAGCCTCGCTCTGCAGGCCGGCGAATCGATGGCAGCCAAGACCTGCCTGGTCTGCCCCTGTCCGCCGCAGCCGAAGCCGTCGGCGGTGATCGTCGCCCATTTCCCCGCGGATCTGGAGCCTGGCGACGTTGCCAGGATCGGACAGTCCGCGGTAGAGCTCGGCAAGATCGTCGGTGCGAAGCTCGCGAACCTTTATCCGTTGCAGCTCCAGGAGGTCCGGTCCCTCGGTCTGAGATTGTTGGGCGCAAGCTCCGCCGACGAGATGTATTCCGAGATCGTGGCTACGGCGACGAGCGTCGACCTGTCGAGCCTTTCGCTGTGCCTTTACGAGAGCTCGACGAGCTGCCTCTCGTTTCCGATCGCGCTCGAGAAGAGCGAACGGCTCACCGTCGAACCTCTGCCGCTAGCCGAGGCCGGTGAGCAGGTCTACGAATACATTTCCGAATTCGTCATCAAGACCGGAAACCCCATGGAGCTGCCGGACCACAAGTCCTTGCAGGAGACCGGGATCCGTCTGTGCCCGATCGGCCAGACCACGGTCTTATCGTATTTCGAGGTGCCGATCCGGGTCGACCCGAGACAACAGGCGTTCGGGGCGCTGGCGATCCGCAAAGCGCATGAAGGTCGTTTCCCAGACAGCTCGCAACGCCTCCTGGAGGCGATCGCGAACATCTCTGCGCCGGCCCTGGCGCGCTTCAGGGAGCGCGCGGCTCTCGACCTCCGCATCACCGAAATGCTCAAAGAGCAGGAGGCCTTGGAGAGGAGGTCCAAGGCGGAGGGTGACGCGCTCGATGCGGCGAGCCGGCAGAGCCGGCACGAACTGGCCCGGTTCCTCGAGCAGACCGCGCTGGGCGTGTGGCCGCACGGTCGGGTCCAGCTCCAGGTGCTTCTCTACGATCGGCGCACGAGAGGCTATCAGTGCCTGGACGGCTCCTCCGCGGAGGTCCACCCTGCCGAGGATCCCTTTCTCGGCCTGGAGCGGCGGGACGCCGGAGCCCAGAGCGTCGACGGTATGTCTCCGGCCCCGGCCTCCAGAGGGGAAAGGGCCCTGCGCGTCGCCATTCGTGTCGGCGACAGCCGCTTGGGCATTCTTCTCTGCACAGCAGAGGAGCCCATCCTGTTATCGCGTGACCTGGACTTCCTGGAGCGCCTGGCGCGCATGCTTGCCGGTACGCTCATGGCGGCCGCCAGAGAGCGAAGAGTCGAGCTCATCCGGGAAGTGGCCACGCGGGCCGCGGCGGACCCGTCGAACGCCTTGAGCATCGTCACCCAGACGACCCACCGGATTGCGACCGGAGCCGGAGGAGAGCCGACGGAGACGACGATCTTCCTCCTCACCGGCACGATGCTCGAGCCCGTTTCGGCGTTTCCTCCCGAGCGCCTGCCGGACGTGCGGCAGCGCATCGGCTCCCTTTCGGTCATCGGCAAAGCGCGCGGCGTCGTCGCCCGGGCTGCGATCAAGAAGGAGACGCAGTTCATCCCCGACGTTCGTCAGGACCCGGACTACCTGCCGCTCGATCCAGGCACGCAGGCTGAACTGGCCGTTCCGGTCTTCGGCTTCAATGGCGAGGTCGTGGGAGTCCTCAACCTGGAATTTCGCAATCCCGGCTCTCTCGACCAGGACGATCGTGCTCTGGTCGAGGCATTGGCCGAGCAGACGGCGGTCATCAACGTCCTCCAAAGCCAAGCCTTGACACTGACCAAGACCGAACAAATGAGGACGATCGCCGGTACGATGGCCATTCTCGGTATTGAAGCCACCGAGACCGGCCACAGCCTGATAGGCCTCCTTAGCTCATGGCGCGGATACGTCGTGAGCTGTCAGGAGTATCTCTCGCGAGCTCACGGTCCACAGAAGGGGGCACTCGCGCTGTTGAGGCGCTACCTTCTGCATCCCAGAGAGGTAAACAGAAGCCTGTTGCAACTTGCAGAGTCCCTGCAGGAACTAAAAATAGGCCTTGAGGAGGATCACTTCAGGGGTTCCACCGAGTCCGTGCTCAACCGCTCCGATATCCAGGTCTTGAAGAGTATGACCCGGGTGGTGCATATCTGGCGTGAGCGCCAACGCGGCTACGAGCAAGATTCGCGGCCTTTCGAGATCGAGATCGTTTCGGAGATCACGTCGAGCATCACAGTCAGCGTCAACGAATATTGGCTGTCCAGGAGCGTGAACAATC
The DNA here is from genome assembly GCA_035995205.1 of Thermoanaerobaculia bacterium. Lineage (GTDB taxonomy): Bacteria > Acidobacteriota > Thermoanaerobaculia > Multivoradales > UBA5704 > DASYKS01. Next base: position 114,514 of record DASYKS010000009.1, on the reverse strand, counting down.
TGATTAAGAACTCGATCAGAGCGGTGCAAGAGTTGCCGGATCCGCCCAGGAAGATCACCCTATGTCTCCGCTGTGGGCAAGACAGGACTATCCGAATTGAGGTTCACGACAATGGATCGGGCATTCCTGAAAATGTCGCTAAACATCTTTTCACAGAGCCCATTGCCAACCACTTGGTCCATCGAGGTGGGCACGGCACTGGCTGTCTCCTGTCGAGCTTCATCATCCAACTTTACGGCGGCAGGATTTTTCTTCTAAGGGAAGCCAAGAAGGGCGCTCACGTGGCCATCGAGCTTCCGATGGCAAAGCAGATAAATCCGCTGCTGTTCTAAACAAGCTGTTCACTCTGGGAGAGGTAGATGATGAGGAGAAAGCGGAAGCCGGTGATTCTGATCCTCGACGACCAAGCCGGCGAGCGCGCTCCGGTGCGGCGTCTCCTGGAACTCGACGGATATTCCGTCATCGAGGCCGCATCCGCACAGGAAGCCACAGAGCAATTCGAAAAGAAGCACCCTGCCCTTGCCATCGTGGACGTCAAGCTCATAGAGAACATCGATCCGCCCGACCTCTCCGGCATCCTTTGGATCACGACTCTCCCCGAGACCTTTCCGGTCATCGTCTATTCGACCTACAAAGAACCTGAGGTGTGGAGGGAGGCTCTCCAGCACCGCAAGAATGTCTATGCGTTCATCAACAAGCAGGAAAGCGTCGAAACGTTGCGCGCCAATGTCAAGAGCGCGCTTCTGGAGGCCAAACCTGATCGACCCTCGATGTGGGCCCGCGTCCTCTTGTTTTTCTTGTTCGCAATCCCCTCGGCGGCCTTTAGCTGGTACTACTGGAAGGATTTCTGGCTCGCCATCGTCGCCGCGGTGATTGTCGGCGCGTTGGTCGAGATCATCCGCTTATTCTTCTGACGGTCGTCCGCTACCAACGAGTTCATCAACAAAAGAAGGTGGCACCTCTCTTGGCCCGCTACGCGGGCTCACGCGCAGTATGCAATTCGCCGCTACTGCCTGCTTTCAGGAGAGGACCATACGCGCGCTGTTGAGGGCTGTCGGAACGCGAGGCGATGCGCAGCCCGCGCTCGCCTTGGCGCTCGAGCTGCGAAAACTCGGGGCTTCGGTGCGGCTGGGTGTCTCGCCGAATTTCGCCCTGGCGGAAACTCCCAATCCGGCCCATCTCGGTCCCGGACGGCATCCGATAAGGACGCCGGGCGGACAGTGATCCTGTCTTCCTCTGCGCTTCAGTCATTCCACGGCCCGCGGAACAGTTGGGCCGGTCCGCATCACCCGTTCCACGGGGTGCAACACCGGCGCGCTGAGCCGGAACTCGGAGGGGCCGCGCCGCGTTACCCCTTCGCCGGGCCGGCGCACCGATGATTCGCCCCGGCCCAACAGTGCGCCGCGCCAGGGCAGCGGTGATACGCTCCAGCACACCACTGCGCTGAGCCAGAGCACCGGTCGTACGGACCGGGCACACCACTGCGCTGGGCCAGGACACTGGTGATACGGCCCGGCACACCACCGCGCTGGGCCAGGGCACTGGTGATACGGGCCAGCTCACCCCTGCGCTGAGCCAGCGCACTGGTGGTACGAGCCAGCTCACCACTGCGCTGGGCCAGAGCACTGGTGTTACGAGCCAGCTCACCACTGCGCTGGGCCAGCGCACTGGTGTTACGAGCCAGATCACCACTGCGCTGGGCCAGAGCACTGGTGTTACGAGCCAGCTCACCACTGCGCTGGGCCAGGGCACCGGTGGTACGGGCCAGCACACCGGTGCGCCGGGCCAAGGCACCGGTGATACGGACCGGCACGCCGGTGTGCTGGGCCGGGACACCTGTGGGCGGAGCCGCGACACCTCAGACGTGGGCCGGCGCACCGGTGGGCGGAGCCGCGAGACCGGTGAGCGCGACCTCGCCACCGGTGTGCGCACCGGCGATACTGGTGGGCGGGCTCGGCCAACCGCTTTCGCCTTCCTTGGCGGCACCCCGAGCGAGTTGATTACCCTCGTTCGTCGTCCATCTCACGTGTCCGAACCTACGATTCGTCTACCACTTTGGCCAGCATCTGGTCGTGACCGAGGACGAGCGCGGTCACGAGAATGAGGCTGATCAATTGGGTCTCGAGACGCAACCGTATTTCTTCGCGGGTGACCTCGATGGCGACCGGACATCTCATTTTTTCGGCCAATGCGTCGATCTGGACTGCGTACCGGTCCGCGACCGACGCGCTCGGGCAGCGAAAGTGCGCTTCGAAGTGCTCTCTTACGTCGCCGATGCGCCAATAGGTACCCGGCGGTTGCGGAGTGAAGGGGAAGGGGTCGGTTGGCGTAGGCATGAAGGAAACCTCGACGGTAGGGCGAGCTATTTGGCCGCACCTGGTCTTATCTTTCGGGCTCCTGATCCCAGCCGGCGGCGTACATGACTTCGAAGAGATCGCCCAGGGCCTTGGGGTGACTCTCGCCGTGCTCGACGATCGAGGCGAACACGTGGGCTTGCAGGATCGAGAGCCGCGGTGATCGTGCGTCCGGCGGTTCACTGCACCGCATGCCGAGCTCGCGGATTCGCGCGGCGAGAGCGGGCAGCCGGTCGCCTTGCCCGCGGAGGGCGAAATCGAGACCGGCTTCGACGAACGCCAAGGTTGCGGCGCGCGGGTTCAAACGAAAAAGGGGACGCGCGGCCGACCGGGGCCGCGCACCTGGGGAATGGAACGTCCGACGTCTTGTCGCCTTGGGGAGGGGGGCGTCGGCCATGAGGAAAGGCTAAGCGCCGACCCGCGGTGGCCCATGCACTTTCTCGATTCGGGGTTCTGAAACCCGGATTCGCGCGCACTCGAGTGCGTCGGACGAAAAGCTCCACCCGCTAGGACCCGTCGGAGAGTCGATGCGACCGGGTAAGCCACGTACCCTCTTTCCGCTCCGTCCGGCGGACGAAGCCTGCCCAAGGTGTCGCCCGTCCACGAATTTTTGCGGATTTGTCCCTCCGGAGGGCCTCAGCGGCAACTACCCAATCAAAGAGAACGCCAGGGAGGTCTCGGTGCCGGCGAGACAAAAGAAGCGGCGGCGGTTCGCGCCGACCAACACCGCCCTGCGCATGGGGCGCGCCGGCCTGTGCCTGAAGCAGAAGGAGCTCGGGGCGCTGCTCGGATCGTTGAACCGGGTGCGGGAGATCGAAAACGGACGGAAAACCTTGTCGCAGGCGGAGTACGACCGGGACATGGCGCGGATGGGCGTGCCGCTCGGAACCGCGCCGGTGCTGCTCGGCGTGGCCGAAGTGTTCTGCCGCCTGGAAGAGGAAGACCACGATCCGTTCGCCCTGCCGGCCGAAGCCCACCTGGAGATCGAGCGCGCCGCGTTCGAAGCGGCCGCGGGAGTCCGCCGCCGCTTCCTGGCCGACGCGCAAGCCCACCGCTTCGCCGCCGATCGCGAGGAGGCCGCGCGCCTTTGGGAGATCCTGGTCCCCCACCCGGCGCCCAAGCGGAAGGCGATCGCCGCGGCGTCCCGGTTCGCGCGCTGGGCGTTGGCCGAACGGCTCTGCGCCGAAAGCGTCCGGGTCGCGCCGCACGACCCCGGCGAGGCGCTCTCGCTCGCCCGTCTCGGCGTCCATCTGGCCCGGCGGGTCCGCGGGCCGCGCCCCTTCCGCAACCGCTTGGAGGCGTACTGCCGGGCGCATGTCGGCAACGCCCTGCGGGTCGGCAACGACTTCGACGGCGCGGACGGCGAATTCGCCCGCGCGGGAGAGCTCTGGACCCCGCCCGAGCCCGGCGAGCCGAGCCCCTTGGACGAGGCCCGCCTGCTCGATCTCGAAGCGTCCCTCCGGCGCGACCAGCGCAAATTCCCGGAGGCGTTGCGCCTGATCGACCGCGCCCTCGAAATAACGGTCGGCGATGGACTCGAAACCGGACGGCGGCTGCTCAAGAAGGCGGTCGTGTTCGAGCACGCGGGCGACAGCGAGGCAGCGATCGAGACGATTCGCGAAGCGTTGCCTCTCGTCGACTTGGGCGGCGAGCCGCGGAATCCATGCGTCGCGAGGTTCAACCTGGCGGTGAACCTGCTGTTCCTCGACCGGGTGGCGGAAGCGCAGGCACTGATCCCGGCGGTCCGGGCGCTTGCGATGGCCCAGAGCCTCGACCTCGACCTGCTGCGGGTCGACTGGCTGGAAGGCCGGCTTGCGGGAGCCAACGGCCGGCGAGGCGAGGCGATCGCCCGGATCGGCGGAGTGATCGCCCGCTTCGCCGAGCGGAAGATGCATTACGACGCGGCTCTCGCCATCCTCGACCTGGCCGCCCTGCTGCTCGAAGAGAAGCGGGGGCAAGAGGCGGCGGCCCGGGTGGCCGTGGCGGTGCCGATCTTCCGTGCCTGGGGGATCGAGCGCGAAGGGCTCGCGAGCCTGCGACTGTTTTTGGATGCGATCGAGCAACAAGAAGCGACCGCCGCGCTCGCCCGCGCGGCGGCCCTCTCCTGGCGGCGTTTCGGCGGCGAGCCGCCCAAAAAGCCGTTGAAGCGATGACCGGCTACTGCCGGCACCGCCCGTCGGGATCGAGGCTGCAACCGACGTTCGCCGGTGGCGCCGCGGCGCTCCCGCACAGGCCGCTGGGATCGAGGCCGCACCCCACCTCGGCCGGCGGCGCCTTGGCGCCCGTGCATCCGCCGTTGGGATCGAGGCTGCAGCCGACCTCGGCCGGCGGCGTCGCGGTCGTGCATCCGCCGCTGGGATCGATGCTGCAGCCGACGTCCGCCCAGAGCGCCGAGAGCAGGCCCCAGACGCGGTCGAGCAGGGGGCGCTCGCCGCTCGGGACCGCGGCGGCGGGCGAAGCGGCGAGGGTGAAAAGGAGGGCGAGGAGAAGCAGAGGGCGGGTCCGGCCGGTGATCATGAGGAGGGTCTCCTTTCGGGGTCCCGGTGGCTCTCCGGCGGGCGCGGCGGGGGCCGGCTTCGGCCGGAGCTTCCGGGAGGTTGTTTTTTCGCGTGGAAAGGCCCACGGATTTGGGTACCTTCATCATGAACCGGAACGAGTTGGCCCGGGAGCCGGTTTACACGGGAAAATGGCGGCATGACGAAACCGCCCAAGTCGAAGACCGGCCGGAAGAGAGGCGCGCGTCCGAGCGACCTGGAGCGCGAACGGTCGGCGTTCGCCGTCCGGCTGCTCTGCGCGCGGCTCGGCCGGCACCAGAGCCTGATGGCGCAGAAGACCGGGATCGCCGCGCGGCGGCTGACCGAATACCGGAGCGGCCAGGTGATCCCCCGGCCGGCGGTCTTCGCCAAAATGGCCGCGGCGGCGAAGCTGTCGGTCGCCCGGGTCCACGCCTTCGTCGCCGACTGCTTCCGCGACGCGGAGCGCTGGGACCTCGAAGGGATGGCGGCGGCCGGCGACGCCGAATGGGCCGCGGCGCTCGGGAGCGACCTCGCTCTTCACCTCGCCCCGCGGGCCGAGGCGCTGAAGGCGTCGCTCCGCCCCGCGGTGCCTCCGCCCGCTCCTCCCACGGCGGAAGATCGCGCGGCGGTGCCCGGCCTCTGGGCGCGGCTCGAAACGATCGAAGAGAAAGACCGCGAGCGGGCGGTGGCCGAGGATTCGAGCTTCCACCATTGGGCGCTCGCGGAACAGCTCGCCCAACAGAGCGCAAAAGGTGCGCCGCGCGACCCGAAAACGGCGCTCGCCCTCGCGACGCTCGCCTTGGAGATCGCCGAGCTGCTGCCCGGAACCTCCGGCTGGCGGTCGCGCAACCGGGGCTTCGCGCTCGCCCACCTCGCCAACGCGAGGAAGGTGGGGAGCGACCTGCCCGCCGCCGAGCGCGATTTCGTCCAGGCGCGGCGGCTGTTCGCGGGCGGTGCGAAGGACGATCCGGGCCTGCTCGACGAGTCGCGGCTGCTCGACCTCGAAGCTTCGCTCCACAGTGCCCAGCGCAAAGAGAGGCTCACCCTCTCGCTGCTCGACCAAGCGCGGGCTCTCGCGCGCACGCCGCACGCGGTCGGCCGAGTCCTTCTCAAGAGGGCGGTGGCGCTGGAGCAGTTCGGCCGCCAGGCGGAGGCGATCCCTGTGCTGCGCGAGGCGATGCCGCTGCTCGATGAAGAAGCCGAGCCCCGTAGCGTCTGCGTGGCGCTCTTCAACCTCGCCGTCGACCTGCTCGACCTCGGCCGGCTCGCCGAGGCGGCCGAGCTGCTGCCGGACGTCCGCGCGCGGGCCGAACGGATCGGCTTTCCGCACGACCTGCTCCGTTTGCGCTGGCTGGAAGCCCGGTTCGAGATCGCCCGCGGCCGAGCCGCCGAGGGGATCGCCGCGCTCGACGCGGTGCGCGCCGAATTCGTCGCCGAGAAACTCTCCTATGACGCCGCGCTCGCCGCTCTGGAGCTGGCCACCCTCCATCTCGACCGGGGAGCCGCCGGCAGCGCCGAGAAAGCCCGCGCCCTTGCCGAGGACGTCTTCCCCGTCTTCCAAGCCCAGGGCGTCCGGCGCGAAGGGTTGGCCGCCGTCCGCCTCTTCGTCGAAGCCGCAAAGCGCGAAGCCGCCACGGCCGAGCAGGCCCGCCAGGCGCTCGCGGCGCTACGGCTCGGGCGAGGGTGAGGCCGTAGGAAATTGCAAGGATGAAAAGGAGAAAGGTGACGCTCCTCTTGGGCGCCGCTCTCGCATCAGTTTCGACGTTGAATCGGCGCGAGCCCCGCGAGCAGCGCCAGCGCCTCCAGGGCCTGCACGCGCTCGATGCGCGAAGTGGTCGGGCTTCCTCCCAACGCGAGAGCCGGAACGTAGGTGTACATCTCGTTCCACTCCAGCCCACCGGCCGCCTGGCGCGCCGCCGCCAGCCGCTGCGGCAGATAGGTCTGCGGCGCGAAGTCCTTGGCGAGGAGGGTGCGGGAAAAGAACCAGTCGGCGTCGTCGACCGAGCCCATGACGATGGATTCATGAACCATCGCAAACCAGAACAACTCCCCGTCCCAGACGAACAGGTCGCCGAAGCCCGTGCGTGCCAGGATCTGGGCGTCCGCGGCATCATCGGCGGGCGCGAGGGAAAAACCGTCGGGCGCCGAGAGGCCGGTGGCGGAAAACAATTTGGGCAGGAAAGGGTGCAGCAACACCAGGCCGGCACCCCCGACCGCCAGGGCGAACGGCGAGGCCTCGCTCCACGGCGCGTCGGCGGGCACGATCGCCACTGCCGGCTCCTCGGCCGGCGCCGGTCGAACGAACAGCTCGGCGGAACTCGGGAAAGCGGCTTTTTCGGCGATCGGCGGAACCGGCCGGCAGGGCGGCTCCTCTCCGAACCGCCCACCCTCGGGCTCCCGCCCGAAATGTTGCGGCGGCGCGGAACCTCCGGCATCGGCGATCGCCTGCGGCGTCTCCCCTGCCGCTTCGTTCCCGGAGGAGCTTTCGGTCGGGAGGGATCGCCACGACGGTCGTTCCGACCGCCTCGGTTCCCGTCGCTCGGGCACCTCCGGACCGAGAGCGCCTCCGGAGCCTTCGGTCGCGGAGCGCAACCCGGAACGCAACTCCGAGCGCCGCACCGCCTTGCGCGTTTCGGCAGGCGATTCGGCGATCCTTCCAGCCGAAGCCGATCTCTCGCCGGGTGGCTCGCCGAAGGAATCGATCGCCCCTTCGATCGGCGCCTGACCGGAAGTCGGCGCAGGAGCCGGCGAGATCGTCGCGGCAGAGACCGGAGAGATCGCCGATTCGGGGGCGGACGAGAGCGCCGGAGCAAGGGCCGGCGAGATCGCCGGCACGGGGACCGGAGAGATCGCCGATTCAGGAGCCGGCGAGATCATCGCGGCACGAGCCGGAGAGATCGGCGACGTGGCGGCCGGTGAGATCGTCGGCGCAGAGGCCAAAGGCTTCTCCGGCCGCCCGGCAGCGGGCATTCCTTTTAACCCTTGCTCCCTTTCATCGGAGGCTTCTCGACCGGACGAGCCCGCCGAACCTTGGGCCGCCTCCTCGCCGAAGGGCACGGCTTTCTCCAAGCCGAACAGCTCCCGAGCGGCCGCCGGAAGGATCGGGCGCAGGCTCTCGGCCGGGTACGAGGCGCTGGCCACGGCCTCGGCGAGCGCCGTCGAATCCGGCGTGCGGCGAAAGCGACGGCGGGGCCGACCACTACGAGGCGCACGATCGCCTCGCGCTGCGCATTCATCGCGCCGACGATCATGAGACTACGCGGCAGTCCGGCTGCGGGGGCCGAAGCGGCGGGTGTAGGGAGAGCCAACCAACCGGAACCAGATCTGGGCCTCCGGGTTGCGAGCGAGCAACCGGTTCGAAGCGGCAATCTCGTCGGCATCGGTCTGGAAAGCGCCCGTCTCGATATCGATCGCAACAAATTTGCCGATATCCTGAGCACCGAGGCGAGGCTCGACCTCGCGCTCATGGATCTCGTTGCCCCGCCGGGCGAATTCTTCTTTGCTGTACCGGGGGTACAAGGCGGCGCTCATTACACAATCCTACGACACCGGCGCTCTCTATGCATTGATCTGATTTTTACCTCCACCGCCCCAACCGGTGCGCCGCCCTCAGCACCCCACACACCGTCTTGGCGTCGGGGATCTCGCCCGAGAGCGCCTGCTCGATCGCCTGGTCGAGCGGCATCCGTTCGAGGTGGAGCACCTCGTCGGCTTCGAGGGTTTGGCGGGTGGCGGTGAGGTCGGTCGCGAGAAACAGCCAGACTTTCTCGTCCGCGAAGCCGGGGGTGGCCCAGATCCAGCCGAGGGGCTCCAGGCGACCGGCGGTGTGGCCCGTCTCCTCCTCCAGCTCGCGCGCCGCGCAGAGCTCCGGCGCTTCGGTTCCCTCGGGCGTCCGGTCGAGCTTGCCGGCCGGGATTTCGAGCAGCCAGCCTCCGGTCGCCCAGCGCGCTTGGCGGACCAGGAGGACGTCTCCCTCCGCGGTGATTGGAACGATCGCCGCCGCGCCGACGTGGTAGACGCGTTCTAGATCGACCTCTACCCCGTTCGGCATCCGGACGGTGTCGATCTTCAAATGCACCGTCCGGCCGGTGAAGATTTCCCGGCTCGCGAGCGGGATGATGGGCCCGAGCTTCGGCCGCGCGTCGGCGTCGCTCACGGGCCTTCCGTGGGCATCTGGGGCAGCATTTCGCGCTGCTGGTAGCCGGCCGGAACCTCGAACGAGACGGGCGCCTTTTCGAAGGTGTCGAGCGCCGTCACCTCCATCGTGCTTTGGGTCTTCTGGGCTTTGCCGCCTTGGGTCGTGGTGGTGACCGTGACCGACTTCAGCGGCACACCCTTGACCTTGCCCATTTCGCCCGCGATCAGGCGATCGAGGTCGGCGTTGCCGGTCTTCGGCTTGTTCGTCCGCAGCCAGACGGCGAACGATTTGTCGAGCAAGCGGTCGGTCACCCAAAACTCTTCCTCGGTGAGCACGTCGCTCGCCTTCCCCATGCCGAAAACCTTTACCTTCATCTGGTAGGCGGTGCGGAATTTCAGGTGCCGCGTCGGCTGGCCGAGCAGCGTCGGCCCTTCCTCGTCGAGTAGCGTCTCGACCTTCGGCGCGGAGATCTCGATCTTGAGCATCGGACCCATGCCGCCCATCACGGCGCCGAGCGAGCCGAGAACCGCGTCGAGGTTCATTTCGCCGTAGGCTTTCTCCTCCGGATTGACCAGGATCAGCGTCCGGCCGCCGTCGCGGGTCAGCAGGTAGGTGCCCGCCTCGGTGATCGGGTTCGCGCTCTCTTTGAAATCGACTCGGCCCTTGTCGCCGTCGGCCCAGGCTTCGACCACCGTTTTCTGCGGTCCGCGCGGCGATTCGACCGAGGTCGTCGAGCGAAAGTGAAAGCCGGCTTGGGCGACGGCCGGCGCGAGGAGAGAGGCCACGAGCAGGGCCGCAGCCGGAAGCCGGCGGGAGATGCGAGAAAATCGGTCGGTGGTCATGCGGTTGTCTCCTCGGAGAAGTTGGACCGGGGCGGATGATCCCAGAGCGGCGGTACCAAGGCAAGGATGGCCCCTGGGAATAGACTTGAGGCCGGCCGCCTTGGAATGCGCCACTGCGAGAGACTTCCGTGCATCATCTCCCTCCGAAACCCACCCCTCCCTCCGAGCCCACCTCCGAGCGCCTGCGCGAAGCGCTCCGCCTGCTCGCCGAGGAGGTCGAGGGGCGGATCGCGCGCCACCCGGGCGGCCACCTGATCGCCGGACGGGGCGACAGCCTGGCGGTCGCGTTGCGCATTCCGTCCGATTTGCGCGACGGCCGTCTGGCTCCCGCGCTCCGGGCCGCCGACGAGGCGCTCGACGACGCGCTCGGCGATCTCGTCCGCGAGCGGAGCGTGTTCCGGCCCGGCCGGGCGTTCTGCCTGCGTTGCAGTTCCCCGGATTGCGCCCACTCCGCGGCGCCCGATCCGCGCCAGGTGTTCGCCGGCTACGGCCCGACCGGCATCCCTCGCTTCCTCGATTTCGGCCAGCTGCTCTTGGAGCGGCGCGATCCGCGCGTCGAAACGCTGTTTCGCGACGTGCCCGGCCTCGTGGCGCTCACCCTCGGCGAAGCCGATCTGTGCGCCGCCCTCTCCGCGCCGTTCCAGAAGCGGGACGACGGCTTCCGCCTGCTCGGCCAGGTGACCGCCGGCTGGTTCCGGGTCCGGGCGGAGACCGGCGTCGAGGTGCCGTTCGCGGTCGCGTTCCAGATCCTTTCGGTGCGGGCGAAAAGGGGGCGCCGCAGCCTGGTGCTGAACGTCCTCGGCACGGCACCCGGCGGCGGACCGCTGGAAGCGCTGTACGACCGTTTGGGCAACATTCCCTGGCTCGACGCCGTCCGCTGGGCACAGACCGCCCTCGCGAGCGTCGAGCGGAGCCTGGATGTCCAACCCTCCGCCCGGCGGCCGGGCGCCAAACTTGGGGGTGGACCCGACAATAGGCCGGGGGCCGGCAACGGCTCGGCCGGTTCGGTCTCCACGCGCGCCCTGGAGCTGGCACCGCGCCGGTTGCAGGGGATCTTGGACGGTCTCGCCCACCGGCTGGAGAAAGACCGGCGCGCCCGCGACCGGCGCACCCAGCACGCCGAGATCCGCCGCTCGGAGGGCGATCGCCCGACCGGCATGGCGCTCGCAGACCTCGCCCGCGCGGCGGCCCACGAGGTGTTGGCCGACGTCCAGCGCGACACCCTGGTGGTGCTCGGAGAAAAAGGCCGCGCCCACGTATTCAACCGCGAAGGGCGCCACGTCACCTCGATCCGCTACACCCAGGGAGCCCTGGACAAACGCCGCGCCCGCGGCCTCTGGCGCCCGGCGCGGGCCGACGAGATCCAATCGTTGCTTACGGCGGTGAAGACGGCGGGAATGGAACCAACAAGGGGTAAGGATTGATCGCGCGGCTGCCGATCCGGTAGACCCCGAAATGGAGATGCGGCGGCGTGCCGTTCGCGTTGCCCGAAGTGCCGACGTAACCGAGCAGATCGCCCGGCTCCACCCAATCCCCCACCTCCGGCGCGTCGAACGCGTCGAGATGCGCGTAGTAGTACGACCGGGCTCCCGCGCCGAACACCTGCACGAACCGGCCGCCGAGCCGGTTCCAGCCCCGGCCGGTGACGAAACCGCGCGCCGCGGCCGTCACGTGGCAACCGCGCGGCGCGAAGATGTCGATCCCCTCATGATGCCGGCCACCGCTGCGGATTCCTCCCCAGGTGTCTTCGAGATCCTTGGGCTCGATTCCCTCGACCGGGACCGGCAGGACGACCGGTGCCGGATCGAACGCGAGGCGCGCCGCGCGGCCCGCGTTGCCGAGCGGGCGCCGGTACAGCCAGGCGACCAGAGCGACGAGCACGAGCAGGACGAAACGCCGGCATCCGCGGCGACGGGGCGGCGACGGAGATTTCCGAGGCGGCGGAGCCTGCGGGGAACCGGTCACGAGTGCGAGGGTACTACGCCGAAGAGTAGAGGGACTTGCCGGACGCGGCGCGCTTCGTCCCCAAGGCCCGGAAGCGGATTCCGGACGCTACGGCCGACTTGCGGGCTGCGCGGAACTGCGTCGCGGACGCGCCGGACGGGTTCGCGGAAACCCCGACGAGATGGCCGAACGCGCCGAAGAACTCCGCGAACGCACCGATCCGGTTTTCGAACGCACCGACCCGGTTTTCGAACGCGCCGACCTGGGTGCCGAACGCTGTGCACCGGTGCACAGACGCTACGACCCGATTTTCGAACGCTACGTCGAGCGTCGCGACACTTACGGAGCGTTCCCCGAACGCACAGACCCGCTTCCGGAACGCCCGGAGCCGCTTCCGGCACTCTGCGCAGCGGGTTCGCGACGCTGCGAAGCGGGTTTTGCGTTCGCCGCAGCGGTTCTAGCGTTCGGTGGAGTGAGTCTTGTGTTCCAAGAGCTCGGTCCTTGCGTCTGTGCACCACTTCCCAGCGTCCGCGCAGTCCTACTTTGCGTCGCAGCAGAGGTTCTTGCGTCCCAAACTGTGCTCCTTGCGCTCGCCGAGCCGGCTCCGCGCGTTACTCGACGACCGCCGCGGCCTCGCTCTCCACCCTGCGGTATTGCGACGGAATTCGCCCCTCGCCGCGCGTCACGCGCTTGACGCGCCTTTCGTCGACCAAGCGTTCGAACATCCGGAACAGTGTCCCGCGATCCAGCTCATAGCCGAGCGCCTGGCAGACGTCGTTCCGGTCGAAGGGGTCCGGAAGACCCGGCAGAACCTCGACCACCTTGTCGACGATCTCCCAGAGAGACCGCCGCCGCGCCTTGGCCGGCGGCGCCCCTTTTCCCGGAGAAGCCGAGGAAGCCGACGGGAGGGTCGCCTCCTCCGAGGGCATCGGCGGCAGAGAGCGCCCGAAGGAGCCCTCCGCCGTGGTCATCCAGACCAGCTCCAGCGCCCGCAGCTCCTGCTGCCGGGCGGCATCGATCAGCTCCGTACTGAAGCGATGATGCGCCTCGATCCGCCGCTTGCGCTCTTCGTATTCGTCCCGGGTCATTTTTGTGCTCGCTTTGTGCTCTCGTTCGCGTTCGGATTGTAACACAAGGAACGCAGCCCTTTAGCTCGCGACCTCGAAGATCAGCCCTTCCGTGGCGCCCCGGCCGACGTTGATCACGGTCTGGGCGCGGCCGCTCGGGGATCGAACGGACCAGGCGGCAGATCGCGAGGCTCGCCTCTACGATTTCGTCGCGCCGTTCCTCCGACAGAAACAACGGCCACGACTGCATTGCAAACCGCCCGATCTCCGATGGACCTCAGAAAACGCCCGGCGCGAGAAAGCCGCCGGATTCCGCGCGACGAATTCGAGGAACCGCGCCTGGGTTTGCGACAGGGCGGCGTGTTGCTGGAGGACCGCGAAAGTCAACCGAAACTCCATTTCTCAGCTTCCGCGGACAGTCATCAACGGGGGAAGGGCATCGACGGATTACTCAATACGCTGAGTAATTTTACTCAACGTCCTCCGTAGCGCACAGCGGCCTGACCTCCACTTCCAGACGTTTTCCCGCCATGTCGGCGCAGCCGTATTGGGAAGGATGATGCCGGCGGGACGCCGGCGATCCCAGGACGAGCACACCCGACGGGGCTACGGTAGCGAAAGGCGAAGCCTCTGTGAGAAAAATGGCTTGACCGCCGCTAAGTCGTGAATCTTGCCCTTGCGTTAGGAACCCACCACCCCTCGCCGGCGCGATTTCCTCTCACATTCCCGGCAACGCTTCGCCAACCCCGCCCCTCGGGTGTGCTCGTCCTGGGAACGCCGGCGTCTCGCCGGCTCTTTTCGCTCCGCGGGCCCTGCTTCCGGACTGGTGCTTCAGGCGGACTCGTGGCGCTGGAGCAGCGCGCGACGATGGACTTGAAAAAGAGCCGGCGGGACGCCGGCGGTCCCAGGACGAGCACACCCATGAGGCGACGGTAGCGAGAGCCGAAGCCTCTGAGAGTAGATGGCTTGACCTCCGTCGGAAATCATCGCCCCTCGCCGGTGCGCCTTCCTTTCACATTCCGCCAACGCTTCGCCAACCCCGCCCCTCGGGTGTGCTGGTCCTGGGAACGCCGGCGTCCCGCCGGCTCTTTTCGCTCCATGTACTCTGCTACGCTTTTTGGCGAAGACATGGAAGAGAAAATCCCCGGCTCATCGCCACCGAGCGCTCCAACCGCCGCCGAATCGAGTCCGTGGCGCTCGCGTGGATACCTTCCTCACTTCGAACGCGAAGGCTCGGTGCAGGCCCTGACATTTCGGCTTCACGATTCGGTGCCGGCCCACGTCGTTCAGACTTGGAAAGCCGGCTTGGCGCACACCAAAGACTCCGAGCGAAAAGAGATCCTCCGCAAGCGTCTGGTGCGTTATGAGGATGCTGGGCACGGCGCCTGCTGGTTGCGCGATGCGCACGTCGCGGCCTTGGTGGAAATGGCTCTCCTCGACTTCGACGGCGAGCGCTATCGGCTAATAGCTTGGTGCATCATGCCGAATCACGTGCACGCACTGATCGAGACGATCGGCGAATGGCCGCTCGATCGAGTGGTCCATGGTTGGAAGTCGTACACCTCGCACCAAGCGAATCGCCTGCTCGGGCGGACGGGCTCTTTCTGGGCTCGGGAGTATCACGACCGGTTCGTTCGGGATGACGATCATCTGGCTATTTGTGTGCGGTACATCGAGAACAACCCGTTGGCCGCCGGGCTGGTGCTTCAGGCGGACTCGTGGCGCTGGAGCAGCGCGCGGCGACGGATTTGAAAAAATGCCGGCGGGACGCCGGCGGTCCCAGGACGAGCACACCCGAGGAGGCGACGACAGCGAAAGGCGATGCCTCATAGAGTTAAGTGGCTTGACTGAGCATCGCCAATCCGTAACCCTTGCGTTAGGAAACTACCGCCTCTCGCCGGTGCGATTGCCCTTACATTCCGCCAACGCTTCGCCAACCCCGCCCCCCGGGTGTGCTGGTCCTGGGAACGCCGGCGTCTCGCCGGCTCTTTTCGCTTGGCGAAGATGGAAGAGACAATCCCCGGCTCGACGCCTTTGGCATTGCCACAGAGGCGTTGGCGGACTGCGTGAGGGGTCGGACGAAAGGTGCCGGCGCCCCCGCCTCACTCCGGGCGCCGGGCCTGGTACTCGGTGAGAAACCCCCACTGAACCACGCGCCGGACGTCGGTGAAGCCGACCTCCCGGAGCGCCGAGAGGATCGCTTCGGGCGGGACGCAGGCGTCGATCGTGTCCCAGAAGTACTCCATCATCGTGCGCGCTTCGCGGGAGCGGACGGCGGCGAGCCAGGGGATCAGGCGCCGGAGGTAGAAGCGGACCCAGGCGAGGGCGAAGCGGTTCTGCGGCCGGAAGATCTCCAGGATCAGCAGGCGGCCTCCGGGGCGGAGCACTCGGCGGTATTCGGCGAAGGTGGCGGCGAGATCCGCGACGTGACGGAGCGCGTAGCCCATGCTGAGGAAATCGACGCTCTGGTCGGCCACGGGAAGGGCCTCGGCGAAGCCGCGCACGCAGCGGAGATCCGGGATGCGCCCCGCCTCGCGGAGCATTCCGGCGCTCGGATCCAGGCCGATGACCCGACCCGTGGAGCCCACGACTTCGAGCGCCGCGCGCGCCACCACTCCGGTGCCGGTCGCCACGTCGAGCACCTTCATGCCCGCGGTTAGGCCCGCCCGTTGCAGTGCTTCCTTCCGGTAGAAGACCCCGGTGCCGAAGGACATCCAGCGGTTGATCTTCTCGTAGTAGGGCGCGCCGTCGTCGAACAGCCGCCCGACGAAGGGACGCCGCTCCGCCGCGGAGCCGTAGTAGGCAGGCAGGACCTCGTGAGGCGTCTGGGCGCTGCTCGTCGGATTCACTCTGCCTCCCCGGCACTTTTTTGAGAGAGAGCCCGAGGCCAGGAAGGGCCTCGGATTCGGAGGCATCCTAGCGTCATACACTACGCAGAACGAAGCTCTCCGATTGATCGTCCGATTCGGCGCGAGATTCCTGAGGAGCTCAAGCTGTTCAAGAGTCGGGCAGAAAAAGCGCGCGCGCGGCGGACCCTCAGAACCTTGGCGGCTGTGGCGCTCGGCACCAGCCTTGCCTCGTTCGGCTCGTGCCGTGAGGCCGGCGAATCGTGGGGCGTCGCCCGCCGGCCCATCGTGGTCTGGGCGTGGGAACGACCCGAGCGGCTCGAATTTCTCGACGGGAACACGACCGCCGTGGCGTTGCTCGCGGGCACGGTGCGGATCGAGCGCGGTACTTCGCGCCTTGAGCTGCGTCGGCAGCCGATCGCTCTGCCGGACGCGGTCTTACGGCTCGCCGTGGTCCGCCTGGAAGCCGCGCGCGGCGTTCCCGGGCTCGACGGGCGGGCGATCGAAAACCTCGCCGGGCAGATCGCTCCGCTCCCCCGCCGCTGGCGCGCGATCGGGCTGCAGATCGATTTCGACGCGACGACCGCGCAACGGCCGTTCTATCGCGCGTTGTTGGCCGAGCTTCGGCGGCGGCTTCCGCGCGACACGACGCTGTCGATCACCGCGCTCGCCTCTTGGTGCCTCGGCGATCCTTGGATCGCGGACTTACCCGTCGACGAGGCGGTGCCGATGCTCTTTCGCATGGGCTCGGAGGGCGAGTCGATCCGCGGCTTCTTGGCGCGCGGTAGCGATTTTTCGCTTCCTCTGTGCCGGACGAGCGTCGGCCTCGCGACCGACGAGCCGGCGCCCGGCAAATTTCCCGGCCGCGCGGTCTACCTCTTCCCTCCCTACCCCTGGACGCGACATGATCTTTTATCCATCCTCCGGGAGATCGATCGATGAACCGCCCGCTCCGCGCCGCGCTGGTCGCCGCCATTATCCTCGCCTGCCTGCCGCTTCCGGCTTGCGGTCCGGATTTCAGCCCGCCTGAATTCGTCCGCCGCCGGGAACCGGACGATCCGGCGCGCTTCCTCGCGGGCCAGCTCGGCGTGCTCTCGCCTTCGCTCAAGACCGCCTGGCAGGTCGTGGCGTGGCGTCACCTTTCAGGGCTGCCGATGCCGAAGGTCGAAGCCGCGGCGCTGGAGCCCGGGTATCTCGACAGCCAGGCTGTCTATGACGCCATGAACGCCTGGAGCGAGGCGCGCAAGGCGGCTCTCCCGGGCGCCGGGGACGTGTCGATCTCCCCCGACCGCTACATCGAGACGCCGGCGGTCGACGATTCCGGCGAGGCGTACACCGACACCGTTCCTTACCTCAACTGCCCGGCCGACGCGTTTCGCACCGCGGTGGCCACCCTCGCCGACCGGCGCGCCCGATTTGCCGCGGAAAACGCCGGGGTCTCGTCCTGGGTTCAAGCGCAGGACGCCGTGTTCGCCTCGTGCGCCGAGGGCGAAGCTCCCGCCGTGGCCGAACCGGAGTCTGGCCTACCGGCGCAGTTGGCGGCCGACCGCCGCTACCAGATGGCCGCGGCGAGCTTTTATGCCGGCCGGTTCGACGACGCGAGGTCGCGGTTCCTCGCGATCGGCAAGGACAGCGCGTCGCCCTGGAGCGGCATCGCCCCCTACCTCGCGACCCGGTCGCTCGTGCGTCAAGCTTCTTTGAGCTCCGGACCGGCCGACCGCAAGCGGTTCGAGCAGGCAGACGCGGAGCTGGCGGCCCTGCTCGCGGACAAGGGGCGCGCCCCCTGGCACGGAGCCGCCGGCCGCTTGCGCGACTGGATCGCGATCCGCGCCCGGCCGGCGGAGCGGACGGTGGAGCTGGCGGGTCAACTGGCCGCCCTCAAGGTCGACCCCGCGGCCCTCGGCCGGCAGATGATCGACTACTCCTATCTGATCCGCCACGCCCCCCACGCCGGGCAACCCGATCCGCTCACCGAATGGATCTACATCCTCGGCGCGCCGAGCCCGGAGGGCGCCGCCAAAGCGCTCGAACGTTGGCGGGCGACCCACACCCTCCCCTGGCTGGTGGCGGCGCTCACCGTCGCTCCCCACGACGGCAGGGCTCCGGCCGACCTGCTCCAGGCGGCGGCCACCCTGAAAGACGATTCTCCGGGGAAGGCGACCGCGAGCTTCCACCGCGCGCGGCTGCTGATCGCCGCGGGCCAAGACGCCGAGGCGCGCAAAGAGCTCGACCACCTGCTCAGGAGCCCCCTCTCGCACGGCTCGGAGAATCTGGCCCAGAGCCTGCGACTGCGCACCGCGGCGAGCCTCGACGATCTGATTCGCGACGGGATCCAGCAGCGCCTGATCTCCCCTGGGGACAGCGAGGAGGATGAAAAAGAAGCCCAAAGCGCCCGCTACCTGACCGGCGAGGCGGCGTTCTGGCTGAACACGCGCCTGCCGCTCGCGAGCTTCGGCGCGGCGGTCGAGAAGACGAGCGCCGAGGACGTCCGCGAACGGCTCGCCGAAGCGGCCTGGACGCGCGCCGTGCTGCTCGGCAACGCGGCGGAGGCCGAGCGGGCGGCCAAGGCGACGGCCCAAGCCGTACCCGAGATCGCCGCCTGGTCGGCCACCGCGCCGGCCGACCGAGCCGTCACCGCGACCTGGGCGCTGATCAAAAACCCCGGACTCGCACCGGTCGTGGAAGGGGGCTTCCCGCGTTGGGCGACGGTCGGTGAAGTCGACGATTTCCGCCGCAACTGGTGGTGCGCCAAGCTGCCGACCGAGGTCTCCTCCGACGACAAGAACGGCGACCTGCCCGACCTGCCGGCCCAACCGCCGTTCCTCTCGGCCGCCGAGAACGCTGCCGCACAGAACGAAATCCGGGCGCTCGAAGCGCTCGGCGAGGGGTACGACGTGATCGCCGACCGGGTGCTCGCCTGGGCGCGCGATCGGCCGAAGGACCCCAACGTTCCGGAAGCCCTCTACCTCGCCTCCCAAAGGGCGCGCGTCGCCGGCTGCCGGCAGGAGAAGCTGAACTTGTCGAAGGTGACGTTCGATCTGCTCAAGAAGAGCTACCCGAAGAGCGAGTGGGCTCAAAAGGCGAAATACTGGTATTAGCCGAGCCTCGACGAACGGGAGCCCCGCCCTGGGGCTCCCCACCCTTCTGGAAACGCAATTCGTCCCACGCCGGCTGACCCAAGCCGGAAAACGGGTCTACCCTGTAGATCGTTGAGCCGTCTTCGATCCTCCGGAGGAAGCCGGCGACCTGGACGACCCGAGTCAGCAACCGGAGAAGAAATTCCATGAACCGAATCCGACGTTCCGCCCTGGCCTTGGGCGTCTTCGCTTTTCTCTGCGGCACACTCTCCGCCGCGACCTGGCAGCCGGTCCCCCTGTTCGGCGGCCCGATCCTCTCTCTCGCCGCGGCGCCGAGCGCTCCGGGGGTGGTCTACGCGGGTCTCTCGCCTAACGGCGTCATGAAGAGCACCGACGGCGGCCGGACCTGGCGCTTTCCGAGCCCGGAAGCCGCCCAGGCCACCGCCTATCGGCTGGAGGTCTCCCCCTTCGATGCGCGCCTGGTGTTCGCGGAGTTTGGGTCTTTCTCGGAGTTCTTCGCCCGGAGCCGCGACGGCGGCATCACGTGGAGCGTCCTGCACGTGGGATCGGGGATCACCCTGGCGGCGAATTCGTTGACCCTCGATCCGCACGAGCCGCGAACGGTTTGGGCCGCGACCGACCACGGCATCTACCGGAGCCGGGACGCCGGCGACCACTGGACTCCGTTCGCGCTTCCCGACCTGCACGCCGAAGCCGTGGGCGTCCATCCCCGGAAGGCCAACCTGCTGCTCGCGATCGGCCGCGACCCGCTGACCGAGGGCGTGCTGCTGCGGAGCCGCGACGGCGGCGCCACTTGGACCGAGTCGCCGAACTTTCCCGGCATCGTCTCCGCGCCGCGATTCGCCTTTCCGCCCGGCGCCGACGATTCGATTTTCCTGCTCACCTCCAACACCCTCTTCCGCTCGGACGACGAGGGCGCCAGCTGGACCCCTCTGAACCGCAACCTCTCGACCTTCGTTCGCGACCTTGCGCTCACCCCCTCGGGCAACCTGCTGATCTCGACCCCGGCCGGGGTTCTTCGCTCGACCGACGAGGGCGACACCTGGTTGCCGGAGGCGGATGCCCAGGGCGTTCGCCGCGGCGGACCGGACGAAACGGTCGCGCCCCTCGCGCCGCTTGCGGGCGGCGCGATCCTCTCGGGCTCCGATCGCGGCGTCTGGCGCTCGGGGTCCGGCGGCGCCGGCTGGCGCGCTTCGAGCCAGGGCATCTTGAACCATCGCATCCACGCCGTCGCCGCGTCGAGCGGCGCCGTGCCGCGCGTCCTCGCCCTCACGCCCGAGGTCTTCGCGAGCGCCGATTCCGGCGCGAGCTGGAAACGGACCGAAGGCAACGGCATCGCGCGGGTGGTCAATTTCCGGATGGAACATTTCGCGTTCGATCCGCGCGACGAATCCCGGGTCTACACCCACGGTGCGGCCGGGCTGTTCGTCAGCCGCGACGGCGGATTTCATTGGCAGCGGCTGCTCGCGCTCTATGCCGACTACCCCTTCTTCCTCGAACAGTTCAATTCCGCCCTCGCGATCGACCCCTCGAACCCGAAGAAGCTTTACGTCTCGGCCGGTTTCGATACCCGTTTCGATCCCGACCGGTCGGTGATCTTCGCCTGGTCGACCGACGGCGGCCGGACCTGGCGCAATCGCCAACGCCCGCTCGAAGCGCTCGCTCTCGCGGTCGACCCCCACCGGGGCAACACGCTGTACGCGACGACGGAACACGGGCTCAAGAAGAGCCTGGACGCCGGCACGACCTGGCAGGCCGCGGGCGACTTTCCGCACCCTTCGGCTCTCGCGCTCGATCCCGAGCGGTCCGACGCGCTCTGGGTCGGCACGAACGACGGCACGGTGGCTTGGAGCACGGACGGCGGAAGAACTTTCCGGCCGCTCGGCTCGCCTCTGGGGGGCGAAGTCGTGACCCTCCTTACCGATCCGAAACGCCCCGACGGGGTCTACGCCGGAACGGCTCGCGGAATCTTCCGTTGGGATGCCCGGGCCGCCGCATGGCTTCCGCAGGGCGACGGCTTCCCGGTCGGTACTTTCGCCGGGGTTTTCTCCCTCGACGCCCGGCGCGAGATCCTCTGGACGGCCACGGACGGCCAAGGGCTCTTCCGGCTCGAAATCGAGTAGCCGGCGGGCTGGCACCGACCTTGCCTCTATCGAGGGCATGCTAGGGATGGAAAGGCGTCGCCCCAACCTCGTTCCTTAGGCGGCGATCTCCTCCCACTTCGAAGAAGGAGGCCCCCTTGAATCGCATATCGAATCTCTTCCTCTGCCTCGTGCTCACCTTGAGCACAGCCGCTTTCGCCCAGGATGCCGCGAACAAAAGCGTCTCGGGTCGCGTCATCTCCTCGTCCGCCTTCGAGCTCGTGCTCCAGACCGACGCCGGCACCCGTTTGAACCTGGTGGTCGATTCTGCCACCTCAAAGCCGGCAATTCTTTCCGAAGGCGACCAGGTGACCGTCGTCTATCGGCCCCTCGACGCCGGAGGCTTCCAGGCGGTCCAGGTTCTCGAAGGGACCGAGAAGACGGCGCCTGCCGAGGCCGGCACTCCCAACCGGACTTTGACCAACACCGCCACGCCAGGCACCATGGGCCAGACAGGCACTTCGCGTACGACCGTGGTGGGAACCACCGGAAACTATAACTCCCCCGCCAGCCCGCCTCAGCCCAGCAAGCCCATGGAGTCGACCCCCGACACCTCCACGACCCCCGAGACCACGACGGCCACGACGGCCACGACGCCGATGAACGACACCGACACGATGGACCACTCGATGGCCAACGACGAGACAGCCAGCACGACGGCGACGGACAAGACGGCGACCAACGACAACACGTCCTACGGCGACAGCCTGCCGCAGACCGCGAGCCCGGAGCCGGAAATCCTCGTCCTGGGTCTTGTCGCCCTGGGCGCGGCGGCGTTGCTGCTGCGGCGTCGCTCCACCGTCCGCTAAGGCATCGTTCGTAGCGTCTCATGCTTCACAGCCAACCCAGGGAGGCGATCGGGAACGGCGCTCGTATCTTCGAGCGGGTGTTGTTCCTGATTGCTTTCTTGGCGTTGGGTTACGTCGCCTGGGCGGCGCTCGACCGCCTCTCCTACCAGCGTTATCAGCGCATGGAGCTCGCGCGGCTCGCGCCGGCCGAACCCGCAACCAGAACCGCCGGAACGGTCGTCCGCGCCGAAAAGCTACGCGTCTCCCCGACCGGGGTGATCGGCCGGCTCTCGATTCCGGCGGCCGACGTCGACGCCATGATCACCGAAGGGACTGACGACCGGACCCTGCGCCGGTCCGTCGGTCATGTTCCCAATACGGCGCTGCCGGGCGAGCCGGGCAACGTCGCCCTCGCCGCCCATCGCGACACTTTCTTCCGCGATCTCGGCAAGCTCCGGCTCGAAGATCCGATCCACCTCATCACCTCGGCCGGAACCTTCGACTACGCGGTCGACGATCTCCGGGTCGTCGACCCCTCCGACACCGAGGTGCTGGCCTCAGGGTCGACTTCATCGCTCACCCTGGTCACCTGCTACCCCTTCGAGTTCGTCGGCGCGGCACCCCAGCGCTACATCGTCCGGGCGCGCCAGGTGGCGCATCCAACTCCCTAGGCTCGGCGCTATCCGTGCGGCCGCTTTCTCTTCGCGACGATTTCCGTTCGCGGACCCCCCTCGGAACCGAGCGCAATTTGGGCTTCACGGATCCAGTGCTCGGCCTCCTCGATCGTGAATTTCGCCGCCATCAGCTGTTCGACGGTCGCCACGGCGAGAGCCGCGACGGTCGTGACGTCGATCCACGCCAGGCGCTCCACGACCTCCGGCGGCGCCAGATCGCCCAGGTTGGGAAGGATCACGATTTCGAGCGCGGCCTCGGCCGGGCGCAGAATATTGCCTTGGCCGTCCCGGGCGCCCTCGGCGCGTGCGGTATGGCGGGTCCGCCGAGCCGATTGGATCGGTTTGCACGCGAAGGTCGCGACGACTTCCCGCCAGGTTCCGGCGGCCATCGCGCCGAGATCGTTCCAGACCAGCCGGCCCGCGTCTCTCTCGTCCGGCGCCGGCTCGGCGCCTAAGAATTCGAACAGCTCCGGATCATAGCGATCGCCGAGCGGGACCGAGGCGAGGCGCGAGTGGCCGGCCTTGACGGCAAAAGTGCATCGAACGTTCTGGCCGGCGGTCGGTCGCGGCGTGTCGGTCGAGGCAACGACTTCGCAGCGCGCGGCCGAAAAGACGGTCAAGAGTTGTTCGCCCCGCGCGGCATTGCGATCCAAGAGGTCGACCTGCTCGTCGGGATCGACGATCCAAAGCACGGTGTACGACCCGGCGCCCAACTTCCCTTTGCCTTGGAGCCGGCGCTCTTCGTCCGCCGCAAGGCTCGGCTCGGTCCACGAGACGACCGGCTCGCCGTCGGTTTCCAAGCGCACTTCGACCGGGCCGCTCGGTCGACGGGAGTCGTTGTGCAACACAGCCTCGAAGCGGATCTCCTCGCCGGCGACCGGTTCGACCTCGACCGTGTGGAGATCTCTCAGTCGCAGGTCGACCGGCGCCGGCCGCCAGTCGAGGACGTTGGTGCGGAGCGTGCCGAAGTCGATCCAGATCGCCGCGCGACCCTCGACCGGTAGGCGAATCTCGATCCGCCGGTCGGTCCAGGAGATCACCTCCGCCTCGCGGTCGCCCACGATCACCCGCCCGGTCGCCGGCCGGACCGCGCCGAGGTTGCCGCCCAGGAGCGCGACGCTCTCCTCCGGCAAGGCCGTGGCGCGGTCGATCGTCGAGAGGAACGGCAGGCCCACCCAGCGGCGCAGCCGCGCCTCGGAGATACCGGTCCGGCGCGCGACCTCCGAGATCCGGGACGAGGAACCGAGGTAGCGCACCAGGTCGTCGATGGTGAAGATGCCGAGCCGTTCGAGCGCCTCGACCTCCGCGGGAGCAATGTCCGGGATCGACGAGAGCGGCCGGCCGTCGCTGTCGTCGTCGAGCGGCTTGCGCACCTCTTCGAGCTGGCTGCGGAAGACCTGGCCGAGGTCGAGCTTGAGCAGGGTGGCGCAGGTCTCGCGTCCGGGTTCGACGGTGCGGAAGATCGGCACGCCCCGCTCGTCGACGCGCACGTCGACCTTCAAATCGAGCCCGAGCTTCTGCACCGAGAGAGCGGAGCCGCGGGCGTGCGACTTTAAGGAGAGCGTGTCGGCAACGCAATCGAGCTCTGCGGCGAGCGCGTCGACCAACTCGCACAGTCGCCATTCGGCGTTGGTGGCCTGGGGTTCGCTTCGGTCGGGGATCATCGTCCGGGTCCTCTTCTTCCTTAAGGTTCGGGTGCGAAGGAAAGCGTGGCGCGGAGGCGCGAAAAGCGCGTCCCCGCCTGCGCGAAGGGATCGGGGGTGCGGAGGATGATGCCTCCGCACCCCGTCAGCCCGCCGCGGACGAAGCCGGCGAGCGCGGGCAACTCGATCTCGAGCTCGTCGACCCCGAACCCGCCGGCCGAGAGCGGTTCCTCGGCCAGCGAAGCGGCGATCTCGAGCAAGAGGGCGGAGAGGGCGACCGCGGGCATCGCGGGTTGCTCCGGGAGACTCCGATCAGCCCTGCGGCGGCAACGGCGGCAGAGCGGCAGGCGGCTCGATCGTGGCGAACTTCTCGCTTCGGAAGCGGAGCCGGACCCGGCCGAACAACTCGGCCGTCATGGTCACCGAGTTGTAGCTGCTCTCGTTGACGGCGCGGACGCGCAGGTTCGAGTAGCTGGCGCCCACGTTGATCCGCAACGCCCTGATCGGCGCGCTGATGCCGAATCCGCCGCTGGAGCTCTGCACGCTCAGGTCCGAGGAATTGCGCGACGCCGAGTCGAACGAGGTGACCTGGAACGTCAGGCGCGACTCGATCTCGCCATCGGTGATGCCGATCCGGTCCATCCCCTCGCGCGCCATGGTCCGCAGCTGCTCGATCATTCGCCCGGCGAGCGAGGCGGCGACCGCCGGCTTCACCTTGGTCTCGACCAAGTCCACGTCGTCGACTTTCAAGAACCCGAAGCCGGTCGCACCCTCTTCAGGTTCCGGTACCTTGAAATCGATGCTCTTGCCCTGGTAGGTCCCCACTCGGCCCAGGAACGGCACGGCGCCCTTGAGCGCAGCCCAAGTCTGGAGCAGCTGTTTGGCCGCTTTGCCGTCCGCGTCCGCGGTGCCGGAAGGCAGGTAGTCGAAGTCGGCGCGGATCGCGGTCCCGCCCGCTCCGTCGGGGAATCTCGCGGTCAAGAAGTCCATGATCTCGGCTTCGCCGATCGACTCGTCCTGGAACTCCCACAGGGTTTTCGCCAGGTTGGCGACCAGGTCGGCGTACGCCTCCATCTGGCGAATCGTGGCGCTCACCACCGCGTCGATCGTGTCGGTGATCAGCTTGGCGGTGAAGATGTTGAATCCGATGTCGTTGGTCTGTCCCTTAAAGACCTGTGCGCCTTTATCGGCGCCTTCGCCGAAGCTCCGCGGAGCGAACGACTGCGATCCGCGCGAGAGCAGCGCGGTGCGCTCGACGCGCAGCTCGGCGATTTCGGTCCAGACTTCGCGCAGCACCTCGCCGAGGGCCGAACGCGCTTCGTTCCGCGCGGCGGGCTCGTCGATCACCGCGACCGCGCGCTCGACCGCCTTGTCGATCAGCGATCCGGCTTTGCGCTCCACCTCGGCGCGAACAGACGTCGGCCGGGCGATCTTTCGGGCTCCGTTGGTGACGGAGTCGGGTTTCGTCTTTCGATTCTTGGGGGTTGCCACGGCTATCTCCTTTGGTCTTTCGTCGTAGGCCGCGGTGGGTTCGAGTTGCCGCGGCGCGCCGGAGAGAGGGCAAAGCGAATGCCGGCCGCCGGGAAGTCGGAGCGGCGATCGATGAATTGATCCTAAGTCGCTGCAACATCGACAGATCGGGGTTGAGGCGCGAGGAGAAAGGAGCCTCGCCGGAAAGTGCGAAGTTAGGGTGCGAAGACCTCAGCTATGGCACTTCCACCCGAAACCGCCCCCCGGTCACCCGGCCGAGATCAGCGCCTCGAAGTAGACCAGCGGCACCGTCCGATAGACCACGCGGCCGACTTCCCGGAATCCGCACCTGGCGTAGAACCCGCCCGCTCCCGCTTCGGCATCGTAGGCGTCGAGACGGATCGCCTCGGCCGGCCAGGCGCGGGCGACGGCCTTGGCCTCTTCGACCAAGAGACGACCGAGGCCGGTCCGTTGCCGGTCGGGATCGACGGCCATGTTGAGTAGGTAGACCGGCCGGCGCACGGCGGTGAAATAGGCGGGGTCGATCGCCCAGGGCTTCTTCGTGACCAGGCTGAGCGTGCCGACCAGGTGGTCTCCCTCGCGCGCTACGAGCACGCGGTTGTGCTCCATATTGCGGAGCACACCTTTTTCCGTCACCGCCGAGGACCAATGCCCTCGGCCGAAGTCGCGGGTCAGGCGCTCCGCGACCGCGGTGTGCAGAGCGGCGAGGGCCGGAGCGTCCGCCGAGGCGGCGAACGCGAAGGTGAGGCGTTCCATGCATCCCAAGTTTGCCAGTTTGAGCCGGTTCGGGGGAAGCGGGAAGCCCGGCCCGGGTGCATCGATCATCGAGCTCGCCCCGCGGCACCCGCCTTGCACTTTCGGGCTAGCGAAAAGGAGGCGTACCCATGAAACAGGCTGTAGCCGGAAAAAATGACCGCTCCGAGGGCTTACTCCCCAAAAAGCTTGCCGCACGCTCCCCACAAACGACGATCCGCACGATGACCTTGCTCGGCCTGGGCCTTGCGATATTGCTGGCTTCCCCATCCCTCCGGGCGCAGGACGACGGTTTTCGATTCTCTGACCTCCAAGGGGGCCACTTGCCCCAGTCCGGCCCGAACTGCGTCGGCGGAGTCTCGGCCGATGACGGCAGCATCGAAGAGGGGTACCGGGTCGGCGCGCCGGACGTCCGGCTGGTGCAACTCCTGTTTCCGCCCAGCTATCCTTCGACGCTCTCGCGCGTCTGCGCCTGCTGGTTGACCGGCACCGATACTTCGTCCATGTCGTTCCACTTCGTGATGTATGACGACGATGGCCCGAGCGGAACCCCCGGCAGCTTCCTAGGAAGCGTGCCCTCTTCGATCAACATCGACTCGCCCTTCACCAGCACGTTCGTCGGCCAGGATTGCACCGCTCTCGGCTTGCAGCTCACCTCCGGCGGGGCCTACGTAGGCGTGCAGTGGGATGGCGTCGCGAACGAAGATCTCTTCGTCTGCGCCGACGAGAGCCCCGCGACTCCTCTCGCCCAGGTGTACCGTTCGACCTCCGGCGGCTCCAGCTGGCAGCCGATCACCGACACCTTCACGACCGATCGGGCCCTGATGTTCCGGGCCGAGTTCACCCCCAACGGTACGAACGATCCGCCGCCGCCCGACGGGGCTTGGATCACCACGACGGCTCTCCCCGGGTTCCAGTTCAAATCCAGGATCGACAACAGCCGCATCGCGACCAAGGTCAACGATTGCGTCCCGGAGACGCTCTGCCTCGCGGGCGCCATCGCCACCCGGACGGAGATCTTCGTCCGCATCATCGGTCCGCGATCGAACGGTTTCCTCTGGCCCGAGGTGATTCGCTTCACCGTCTCCCGGGTAGAGGTCTGGGTGCAGAAGACGTCCGGAGGACCGATCAACTACTACAATCTGGCCGGCGTCTCGCAGAACAGCGACGTCTTGAACGGGCTCGTCGACCGCGAAGGGTTCCTGCCTTAACCGGAAGGTCCCTGGGGCGGTAGGTCGAAAGCCGGCGGTAGGTTGCCGCCGGCTTTTTTCAACGAGACTTCGACTCTCGTTCCGAAGGAGATGGTGATGAAAAGGATCGTTGTGGCGATCGCCATGAGTTTCGTTTCAAATTTCGTTGGGGCGCAAGCGGAGGTGGATCGGATGAACGTGTCCGGGAACCGATCGGTCCTCTGGCCACAGGCCGGTCCAACCTGTACCGCAGGCACCGCGCTCGACGACGGAACTTTCGAGAGCGGCTACCGGATTCCTTCCGCCGCCGACGTCCGATTCGTGCAACGGTTGACGCCGTCGGAGTACCCCGCTTCCCTGACCCGTGTTTGCGCCTGCTGGAAAGTTCCCGCCCCCGACGCCATGCCGTTCACCTTCTTGATCTACGACGACAACGGCCCCGAAGGGACCCCCGGCACGCTTCTCGGATCGTTGCCGGCCTCGGTGACCATCGACACGGCATCCGGCGAGGAGTTCGTCGGCCGAGACTGTGCGTCCCTCAACCTGCTCACCCCGTCCGGGAGCGTCTACGTCGGCGTCCGATGGAACGCGGCGGACCATTCGAGTTTCTTCGTCTGTAGCGACGAGACCTTCGAGACCCCGTTGGCGGTCATGTACGTATCGGACGACGGAGGCCTCACCTGGAATTCCGTGCCCTCCCAATTCGGAGACAACGCGCGGGCACTAGGTCTGCGCGGCGAGTTTGTCGCGACGGAAGATCCCGACCCGCCGGCAGGATCTTGGCTGACCACGACGGCACTCCCCGGGTACCAGTTCAAATCCCGGATCGACGGCAACCGCAACGCGACCCAGGTCAACGATTGCGTGCCGGAAACGATTTGCCTCGCGGGCGCCATCGCCAACCGCACGGAGGCCTTCGTCCGCATCATCGGCCCGCGCCAGAACGGATTCCTCTGGCCCGAAGTGATTCGCTTCACCGTCGCCCAGGTCGAGCTCTGGGTCCAGAAGACAACCGGAGGGCCGATCAACTATTACCGCCTCCCCGGCGTCTCGCAAAACAGCGACGTGCTCAACGGGATTGTCGACCGCGAAGGATTCTTGCCCTGAGGTAGCGTTCGGCGTTATCGACCGACAGGGTCGAGCGACGCGGCAGATCAGAAGTCTCTCGCGACCCCGAAGCGAGCTCCGGCGTTACACTCTCGCGGATGCTCCTGCTAGGCCGCCTTCGTCGCCCTCGGCTTCCATCTCTTCGTCCTCCTTTACGGCTTTCGGCGCAGATACGAGCAGTACCGCCCGCACCGGCCGCTGGCTGGCCGAGGCTGCGCCCATAACGAGAGCCGAATTCCACGGCTCGACCCCCCTCGTAGCGCGAAGATTGGCAGGTTCGAGCGCCTACGATATGATCCTGGGCATGGGGTTGGCTATGTAGCTGACTTCATGCTTTTCTCAACAGGAGTCGATCCCCATGCAGAAGATCATCGGTGTCACGGACCTTCAGCGCCGGCTCAAAGCGGTGCTCGACGAGGTGGCCGAGGAGCATGTGCCGTATGTCCTGATCCGGGGAAGCCAGCCGCGGGCGGCTCTGGTTCCCTATGAGGAATTCCTCCGCTTCCAAGAACTCGAGGAAGGCGAGGTTCTGCGGCGCTTCGGGCGCCTCCGGTCGCGGATGGCCGTGGCCGGCGCCGACCTCAGTGAGGACGAGGTAGCTCGCGAGGTCGCGGCGGCACGGGCGGAGCTGGAAGCTTGATCCGAGCGGTCGTCGATACTTCGATCGTGGTAAGGGCGGTGCTCAAACCTCTTGGCACGGTCGGGCCGGTTCTCGATTTTCTCGCGGAGCAACGCTACAAGTTCCTCTACTCGGAAGCCACTCTGGAAGAGGTGATCGATGTCCTGGCCAGGCCGCGATTGCGTCGGCTCTTTCCCTTGCAAGGCCGAGATCCCCAGACAGTCGTCGAGCTCCTCTTGCTGCGCGGCGAAGCGGTGGAACCGCGTCGCAGATGGACCGTTTGCCGCGATCCAAAAGACGACAAGTTCCTCGACGTGGCGGTCGAAGGCCACGCCGACGCAATCGTCTCCGGAGATGAGGATCTGTTGGTGCTCCATCCGTTCCAAGGAATCCCCATCGTCCAGCCGGCCGGGTTCCTCTCGATGTTGAGATGAGCCGAAGATACGACGCCTGGGTGACGGCGCTCCTCTAAGTTTCAGGCCCCTTCTCCATCTTTTCTTCGCCGACCACCGTCATCTTCGACGAAGACCAACAGGTCGGCGCAGCGAGACGCGGTTTTGAAACTGTCCGGCATCGCCGGGACGCCATCGATCCCACGAGTACGCCGTCCGGCGTCACGACGCTCAGGACGCCTCTCCCTTTTCCGATACCATCGAACCCTCGCTTGCTGCGAAATCACGAGGCAGACACGATGCGTTATCTTCCCCTTGGGCGCGCCGCTCGGATCTCAATCCTTCTTGCCTTCGGTGCCAGCGCATCGGGGTTCGCCGAAGCGCATCTGGTGGCGGATCTTCATTTGGCTCCGGATGATCCTGGGAGTGTTCTGCTCTCGATCCTTTCGCTCAACGCGGTCGAGCGGGCAGGGGTGCAGTATTTCTCGGCTGCGGACCCCCAGCACGGGTACGAGCTTTGGCGGACCGACGGCTCTCCGGCGGGTACCTATCGCCTGACCGATGTCGCTCCCGGGCGCGATTGGTCCGGGGCGCTCCCTTTGAGCTTCTTCAACGGCTTTCTCTACTTTCTCGCCAACGATGGGGAATATGGCCAGGAGATCTGGCGCACCGACGGCACTCCGGGCGGGGAAGAACTGTTCGCCGATCTCTGCCCGGGAGCTTGCGGCAGCCCGGTAAGCAGCTGGATCGAGTGGCAGGGTGCGATCTGGTTCCTCACCCAGGAGTCGAGCGACGCTCCGATCCTCTGGACCAGCGACGGCACTCGCCATGGGACACGGGTCTTCGCCAACTTCTGCGACGACCTGGGGCTTTGCGACTTCGGAGCCTTCGGCGACACCCGCCTGGTCCGGCCGGCGCCTTCGGGCCAGGGTTTGCTCTTCCTGGTCAACGACAATACGGGCCAATTTCTGCTACGCACTGACGGTACGCCGAAGGGCACGGAAGTCGTCCACCGTTTCGACGTCGGATTCCAGAGTGGGCCGTCCGATTCGACCGCCGAACCGTTCTATTTTCTCGATGGCGACGAGCTTTGGACGACCGACGGCACGGCGGACGGCACCCGCCTTGTGCGCAGCTTGGAAGGGCTGGTTCAGGGACCGAACCTTCAGTCGAGCCGCGAGGTCGACGGGATTTTCTACGCCATCTTCAACTTCGGCGAATGGCTGCGATCGGACGGTACCGGACCCGGCACCACCGTGCTGGCCCATGTGTCTTCGACGTACCGCCCCACCGTCGCGCGCATCGGCTCTACCGTGTACGCCGTGACCGAAGACGGGGTCTGGCGGACCGGCGGTACGCCCGAAACGACCGTTCGTTTCCCCGCGCCGCGCGGCTATGTCAACGGGGTCGTCGAGGGTCTCGATCGCTTGTTCGTCCTGAGCTCCGACCGCCGGGCGTTTGTCTGGACCACCGACGGCACGGCCGCCGGCACCCATCGGGTGGATCTTGGCGACGGCCCGCTCCTCGATCCTAACGGGATCTCGCCGTTTCGGGGCGGAGTCCTTTTCTCCCGCGGTAGGCACGAGCTGTGGCGCCTCGATTCGGACGCCCGGGCGGAACGCCTGCGCGACCTTCTGCCGGCCAACGGCGGCTCCGGCCTGCTCGGGCAGATCGCCTTTAACCACCTGCTGCTGTTCTTCGCCCAGGGCGATGGACCGAAAGAACGGCTGTTCACTTCCGACGGAACTCCGGCCGGCACGTCGCTGGTCAGCGAGGCACCCGATTCCGAACCGGGCACGAGCGAAGGGTTGATTCCCCATACGTTCTCGCTCGCCGGAAACCTTGCCTATTTCGATGCCAGCTTCCGAATCTGGGCGACCGACGTAAGCCGCGCGGGTACCCGCGCCTTGAAACCCCGCTCCCACAGGCTCGAAGGATTTTCGGCGCTCGGAAGCGTCGGGGACAAGCTGATCTTCCGCGGCGACATCGCTTCGTCCGTGCGCTGCGATCCGGGCAAGAGCGAGCCTTGGGTGAGCCATGGCAAGCCCCGAGATACCTTTCAAATCGCGGACCTCAACCCGTTCGAAGGACCCGGCAGCGGCGGCTCGCAATGCGCGGAGGTGATTCTTTCGTCGTCTCCGGGTCCCGGCGCCACGCTCGGCCCGGTCGTCCTGTTTGCCGCCTCGAATCTCGTGACCGGTCGCGAGCTGTTCGCGACCGACGGCACGAAAGCGGGCACGCGCTTGGTCGCGGATATCAATCCAAGAAGCGAACCGAACCCGAATTTCGATCCGCACTATCCGCCGTTCGGCCCCGAGCGGCGCGGCAAAAGCTCGGCTCCGACCGAGCTCATACGCCTCGGCAGCCGGGTGTTTTTCGTCGCCGACGACGGCAAGACCGGACGAGAGCTGTGGATCACCAACGGCACGAGGCGCGGCACGCACCGCGTCAAGGATCTGGAACCGGGGCCGGGAAGCGCGAGCCCTCGAAACCTGGTCGCGTTTCATGGCGCGGTCTACTTTTTCGCCAAGATCACCAACACGCCGGACGGCCCGGCCGAGATCCTGTTTCGTAGCGACGGCACGACGGACGGAACGACCTATGTGAGCGGCCTCATGCTCTCCGGCGTACAGGTTCAGGTGAAAGCCTTGACCGTCGCGGGGAACAAGTTGTTCTTTCTCGCGTTCAGCCCGGAAACCGGCACGGAGCTGTGGACCAGCGACGGCACCGTCGGAAACGCCCATCTGGTCGTCGACCTACGTCCCGGACCGCTCGGCTCGGCGCCCCAGAGCTTGCAGCCGGTGGCCGGCGGAGTGGTCTTCGCCGCCGACGACGGGATCGCAGGGCTAGAGCCGTGGCGCAGCGACGGCACCGCCGAAGGAACCTTCCGGCTCGCCGACATCGCCCCGGGACCCGACGCGAGCAGCCCCGGCCCGTTCACCGTGGTCGGCGACCAGATCTTCATTGGAGCCGACGACGGTGTCCACGGTCGGGAGCTGTGGTCCATTCCGATCGCGGATTTGGGGAGATAGAGGGCGGAAGGGTGGCTTGGGTCACCGAACGGCATTGCGGCTAGAATGGCCGCGCGAGGAATGCCGTGGATCACTCACCATCCCGAATCGGTCGGCTCAGCCCCCAAGTGGAGGAGCGGTTTCTCGATGGCGCCCGGGAAGCGACCAGGTTCTTCATGAACAAGTCCAATGTCCATGGAGCGTTGACGCGGCTGGTGGATCGCCTGACTGAGCTGAAGATCCCCTACGCGATCGTCGGCGCCTTGTCCCTCAACGCATACGGCTACCAGCGGACGACCAGCGACGTCGACGTCCTGCTACGCCGCGAGGATCTGGAGGCGTTCAAGAAGGCGTACCTCGGACGCGGGTACGTCGAGAAATTTCCCGGCAGCAAAGGATTCCGAGATGCCAACCAGAACGTCGACATCGACGTTCTTCTCACGGGCGACTATCCGGGCGACGGCAAGGAGAAACCGGTAGCCTTTCCCGATCCGGCGACCGCGGCGGTGCTCGGTGAACGCTTCGCGCTACTGCCGCTCTCGACCCTGATCGAGCTGAAAGTGGCGTCCGGAATGACCGCACCGCACCGGCTGCGGGACCTAGCCGACGTGATCGAGCTGATCCGGGAAAACGCAATAGAGGAGAGCTTTTCCAAATCGCTCGACCCCTATGTGCAGGAGAAGTTCCGCGAATTGTGGCAGGCTGCTCAGTCCGCCGATGGCGAATGACCCGCAGATTTGACCTTCTGCGCCGTCAGCCGCTCATCCCTAGAAGCAACCTCGCCTGAGCGGGAACCGCCAGGCGAGTATTAGGGTCGAATCCTCATGCGATTCCTCCTCGTCATCCTCGGCGCACTCTTTCTCACCTGCCTCCCTGCCGCCGCCTTCGATCCGTTCGTGGGACCCGCTCCGATTGCGATCTTCATTCAGACCGACCCCTGGTCGATGGTGATCGGCTCGGACACTCCGCGCGTCGCGGTCTATGAGAACGGCGAGGTCATCTTCGTGAAAAAAGTCGGCGGCGATCTCGCGTACCATCATGTAAGGCTCGCTAAAGAGGCGCTGGAAAAGCTTCGCGGCGAAATCAAGCCTCTGCTCGCGGTCAAGAATCTGGAGCCCTGGTACAATCTGGCGCCCAACATCACGGATCAACCTCAATCGATGTTCTACCTGCGCGACGGCGATCGCGAGGTCGCGACCTGCGTGTACGGGTTGATGGCCGCAGGAACGAAGCTTCCCGCCTATACGCAGTTCCCCGGCGGCCCGAAGGCCACCGCCCCTCCCGACGCGTTGCTCAAGTTGCACGAGCGACTCTGCCACCTCGATTTTCCGGCAAGCATCGAGTGGCGGCCCGACTACCTCGAGGTCATGCTCTGGGATTACTCCTACGCTCCCGAGTCGTCGATCCATTGGCCGAAGGAATGGCCGTCTCTCGATTCGGAGCGCGCCCTCAAGCGGGGAGATTCCTACTCCGTGTTTCTCGACGGCTCTTTGCTGCCGAAGCTCCGCGAGTTTCTCTCGACGAGAAACGAGAAAGGCGCCGTGGAGGTCGCCGGCAAGAAGCTGGCTGCGTCCTACCGTTTCGTTTTCCCCAGCGAGCCCGTCTGGAGTAAGGCGTTCGCTGACGCAGCCAGGAGAGCCAGCGCCAAGGGCAGCGAGTGAAAAACCCTGGCGAAACGTTCGCCGATTGCGCGAGAGGCACCTATAGCGAGGAGTTACGTTCTTTCGGATTCTGAAGCCGGCTCGTGGGGCTGGATAGCCGCTATACGAGCCGGATCCGCCGCTATACGAGCTGGATAGCTGCTATACGAGCTGGATAGCTAGTTCTGCGGCCGCGGAAGCGGTACGTCGCCGTTCGTGCCCCAAAAGGCGGTCGAGTGAAGGCCGGTCGTGGATTTCAAGATGTCCCACCCCCCGGTCGACTGGCGCCACAGACCGTAATCGCCTTTGATATCGGCATCGATGTCGCCAAGCGTCGGGATATCCCCCGCGGCGCCGAAAATGGGCGTGCTCACCGTGTTGGTCGAGGAAAGGATGGTGTAGAACTTGGCTTGTGACGCGCGCCACACGCTGATATCAGCCTTGCCGTCGAGATCGAAATCCCGCGCCACCGGGACGTCGCCGTTCGTGCCCCAGTACCGGATGCTGTGGCTCGATGTCGAGCTCTGATAGATATCCCACTCACCGGCGGTAGGCCGCCACAGCGCGTAGTCGGTCTTTCGGTCCCCGTCGTAGTTTCCCACCACCGGGATGTCACCCGACGTGCCGAAGACCGTCTGCACCGTCAACCCCGTAGAGCTGGCGCGTGTAAAGAATCCCGCGGGCGAGTTCGACCAAACGGTTAGATCCGCCCTACCGTCACCGTCAAAATCGCCGACCACCGGTATATCGCCATTGGTCCCCAAGGCCGTGATGGTATGCAACCCGGTCGAGCTGTTACGAACATCCCAATCCCCCGTCGATGGACGCCAAAGAGCGTAGTCCACACGGCCATCGCTATCGAAATCACCTGAGAGCGGAATATCGCCTGCTGCCCCGAAAATAGGTGAGGCCACCACTCCGGTGGACGTGAGCACCGTATAGAACTTGGCCTGCGATGAACGCCACACTGTGCGGTCGGTCTTGCCATCGCCGTCGAAATCCGCCGGTGCCAGGTAAAAGTCATAGCCGAACAGCGCGTTCATGCTAGCTCGGAGACCCGCGAGCTGAGAGGTGATCGATGCAATGTTCGCACTATTCACCGAAGGGAGGCTCGATTGGGCCAGCAAACTGTTCACGACGCCGACCGATGCATTGATAAAGGGCACGGTGTTCGTTGTGTGCTGGTAGTAGCTGAAGACGTTGTTGAGTAGGAAATGGACATTGCCTCGCAAGCGCGAGACATACGCGGGGATGGCTGCAAATCGGTTGGCCAGGATTCCCGT
This sequence comes from Thermoanaerobaculia bacterium, assembly GCA_035995205.1. Classification (GTDB taxonomy): domain Bacteria; phylum Acidobacteriota; class Thermoanaerobaculia; order Multivoradales; family UBA5704; genus DASYKS01. The sequence goes on along the minus strand of DASYKS010000009.1, from coordinate 78,977 downwards.
GGCGTAGAGCTCGTAGCTTCTCCAGGGTTGTAGGATCTGATCGATCCCCGAGGGCGCGAATTTGAAGTTCACGCCGGCATCTGAGGCGGCCGGGTTCACAATGTCGTTGTACACGTACGTGTTGTTCCTTCCCTTAGCATATCCATCCCAATGCTTGAGCATGATTTCCATAGCCCAAAGCCGCACGAAGGCGTTCTCATCCACCACGCCCGCATAGTTCGCTGCTGCCACCTGGAGATTGGCGTGGTGAAGGTCGGCCTTGGTAAACTCGAAGGGTGCGTTGAAACCCTCCCAGCTCGAGCGGGCCTCCATGTTCACGTCGAAGTCCTCACCGGCCTCGAACTCATACATGTTGCCTGTGACGTTGCCCGCGAAGTTGTTCTCGGCCATCTGTTCTTTGACCGGTTCGAGATTCACGTACACACCGATGGTGGTCCCATTCACGATCAGGCGTGAGAAATTGCAGCGTTGTGCAGGCAAGCCGGCTTGAGCGAGAAGCTTGTAGCCCAAGCACTGGCGGATGTAGTCCGGATCCTGGATCGAATTGTTCAACATCAAGTACCTGGTGCCGATCAGTGCTTCAACAGCGGCCTGGTTCGCGCTGGCGAATTTCAGGTGCAAGGATGGCTTGGTCAGACTGAACGAGCCGCAAAAGCTCTTTTTCTTGACACTCACGTTGTTGAACGTGAAGCTTCCGTTGACATAAGGGAACTGACTCGTGCCGACGGTGACCGAGACGCCCGTGAACCAGTCGTACCGAGATCCCACATAGGCGAAGTCGCAGAGCGTATTGGGAGGGTTGGAGTGGGGATAGGCATTTCGGAGAGCATCCCATTGCGCCTGGGGCATCGCGAGGTTCACGGTCACGATGTTGTTGAGGTTGTAGAAACTGTCCATCGCAGCCTGGTTGGCCGCATTGGCGAACACGGGAGAAGCGGCGGCCAGCGCGATCGCGAGCAGCAGGGCGCCCTGCAAGAGCGAGGTTATTTCTTTGCGTGAGCTCATCGACATTTTCCTCTCGTTCGTTAACAATCCAGGTTTCTATTTGCGCCACCATCGGCGAAGCCTGCGCCCGGGATGACGCCACGGGTTCCAAACGACTGACAAGGGTTGCGACGGATCAGAGTCACGCGGATCAGAATGCACTCTCAGTGCAACCGATACGGCTCTCGTGCTTCCAAAGGCAAGGCAGCAATCCCTTACGGCTTCAGTCAACGGAGGTATACGAACGATTTCTAAAATCCGTCTATGCCGCCAGGCCGTCGAACCCCCCGGGTGTCGCGAGTGAACACATCTCGAACAAGAGGAGTGCGACATCCCGGCTTAGGTGAGCTGGACCGTGACACCGGTGCGCGGGGCCGGAGCACCGGTGGGATGGACCCTGAGAGCGGCGAGCCCAGGCCGCGCGCAGGTGCGGTGCATCCCGGCCTCCCTGTTCTCTCGCAGCGATATGCGCTCGCCCGCGTGAACAGCCCTCGCTTCTCTCTACACAGGAGCTCGTCATGAAAGACCGGTCCTACGCGGGCAAGATCGACCTCCGGCAGAGCACAACATTCAGGCTGAGCCGTTAGCAGGGACCCTGAGTGGGCTGCGGTCCTTGGCCCGCCAGCTCGGTGAAGGTCGGGTAAGTCCGCAGATCGAACCTGTCGTCCTCGCTCTTGTAGTTGGTAAAGACATAGATCCCCTGGGGGCTTTTCGTGGGCGCCTTCACCGGCGGAGCGTCCAGGCTGGGACCGCCGCTCCTTCTCATCTGGCCCAGGAACAGAGTCCTGTCGAATTGCTTGTCCCCCCAAAGTGTCTGCCGATCCCAGCAGATGAGCGTGGAATGGCTTTGATCCGGCAGGAGCACGTCATGGCGTGTACTGAGCAAGGCGCTTCCGCTCGGCAGCAGCCGGACGTCTTGGAGATTCTGATTGAAAAGGAAAGGGTAGACGGTATCGAAGGGGTTCTGAGTTTGCTCTTTGCTCCGCGGGTCCTGGGTGATCACCCGGCTCACGGGGCATAGGTTGAGATCCTGGGTCAGCTTCACAAGGGCTGTGCCGTAATTCAGGGACGCCTTGATCCCGTCCGGATTCAATCGCCGCCACGGAATTTCGATCGAGGGACCGCTCGGCATCTTGTAGCAATAGGGACCTGGCCAAGGAGGAGGAGGGTCGGGCAAATCCAAGAAATGCCGCATGACGATGACTGCGGGCGTGAGAGCACTGCTCATTACGCTTCTCCTCTTGTCGGTCAGGGGATACCCTGTGGCCGCCGAAATAGGCACTCCACCTCAACCCTCTCGACATAATATCTAACCGGAGTCTTACTCCCTCCTCGGGATACCCTGCGATGAACTTCGGCCGATGATCGCGATACCAACGTGAAGCCCGTCTACCTCGACTTGTTGATCCTCGCCACCTCGCCGACCACGGCGATCTGGCTGGGCGACGACGCCGGCCATCTGGTTCAAAAAGAGGTGGGTGAGCTCAGAACCAGCCTGTTGCCTGGCCACTACGTGGTTGAGTTTGAGCTTGGAACTCCAACCTACCCCATCCGCCTGGCCAAGGCGAGCCGGTACACCCAAGCGGAACTGGAAGCGGGACCGACCTGTCCGCGACCCATTCCGGAGCTCGATGACAAATGATCCCTGAGAGCAGAGGCGGCTCCTTAAAATCGTCCAACGAGACCGCGAAGCGCTGTTCGACTCGCCATCACTGCGTCGGAGGGTGCCGAAACCGGTCGGCCGAGTCCGCTACGCAGTCTCCTGGAGGACATCACCGGTGAGCCGGCCCACGGCACGTCTCGGCTGAGCCCCAACACCAATTCCACGAGCCACGTCACAGGTGGATTGGTTCGCCGCACCGATGCCCTCGCCCAAAGCACTGGTGGGCCGGACCGTGACACCGCTGCCCTCGCCCAAAGCACCGGTGAGCTGGACCGTAACACCGGTGCGCCGGGCCAAAGCACTGGTGGGCTGGACCGTGACACCGGTGCGCTGGGCCAGGGCACCGGTGAGCTGGACCGTGACACCAGTGCGCTGGGCCAGAGCACTGGTGGGTTGGACCGTGACACCAGTGCGCTGGGCCAGGGCACTGGTGGGCTGGAGCGTGACACCGGTGCGCTGGGCTAGGGCACTGGTGGGCCGGACCGCAACACCGGTGCGCTGGGCCAGAGCACGGGTGGGCTGGATCGTGAGACCGGCGCTCCGACGCCGCGCACTGGTGGTGGCGGACCGCGCACCCCTTTCCGCTCTCCGCTAGATGCTTTCCGCCACGGGAACAGCCCCCGCGGCACTCCGTGAGGGAACGCGGGTCTTCCCGGACCGCTCACCGCGCTTGCGGGCGGGACGCCCGCGCACCCAGGAGAGTCGCGATCGTCTCGACCGCCGGCCGGCGCACCATCGCCCAGTGATTGCCCGGGAGATGGTGAAGGTCGACGCCGCCGGTTGCGAGGGCGGCCCAGCCGAGGGTCGGGTCTCCGGATCATCGAAGTGAGAGGCGTCGGCGCGGAAGAGTTGGATGCTGCCGGGGTAAGGGCCCGGCGCGTAGCGCTCGATCAGGCGCAGGTTGGCCCGGAAGAGGTCGAACCGGCGGGCGGTCGCGGTGAAATCGAGGTCGCTCGGCAAAAGTCCCAGATCGCTCGCCCGGGCGAAGGCCTCGGACAGCGGGGCGTCGGCGGGGAGATCTCCCAGCTGGGCCGGCAGCGGCTTGCCGAGCAGCCCCGCGAGGTCGCGGGCGAACCAGGCGCGTATCGTTGCCTCTTCGGCGGTCTCTCCCCGGCAGGGTGCGGAGACGTCGAGCACGGCGAGCTGCTCGACCTCTTCGCGGCGTGCGGCGAGCTGGCGCGCGATCTCGTAGGCGACAACTCCCCCCATCGACCAGCCGCCGAGGCGGTAGGGTCCCTCCGGCTGTGCGGCGCGCAGAGCTTCGAGATAGCGCGACGCCATTTCCTCCAGGCTCGCGGGCGCGGCGCCCTCCCCTTCCGGTGCCTGGAGTCCGTAGACCGGTTGATCGGGGCCGAGAGCACGGACGAGATCGGTATAGCAGAAGACGCTGCCGCCGACCGGATGGATCAGGAACCAGGGGCGACGCGTGCCGCCGGATTGCAGGGTCACCAGGGGTGTCGTTGCCGCGGGCGTTTCGGCGCGTTCGATCGCCGCGGCGAGTTGCTCGACGGTCGGACCGGCGAACAGGCTCGCGAGCGGCAGGTCGCAGCCGAGCCGCCGACGGATGCGAGCCAGCAACCGCACGGCCAGAAGCGAATTGCCGCCGAGGTCGAAGAAGCTGTCGGTGACGCCGATGCGATCTCCCCCCAGCACCTCGGTCCAAATTCCGGTCAGCTCGCTTTCGAGCGGCGTGCGCGGCGGTACGGAGCCGGCCGCTTCCTCCTCCGCCTTCGGAGCGGGCAGGGCGCGGCGGTCGACCTTGCCGCTGGGGGTGAGCGGCAGGGCATTCAAGAAATGGAAAACCGCCGGCACCATGTGCTCCGGCAGACGCTCGCGCAGGCGCGTCCGCAGCTCCGCGGCGGTGACCCTGGCTTCGATAACTTCCCCGTGGGCGACCACGTAGGCGACCAGCCGGCGGGCCAAGGTGCCGGGATCCAGCCGCGCTGTCACCGCCGCTTCGCGCACTCCCGGATGGGCGACGAGCGCCGCCTCGATCTCCCCCGGCTCGACCCGGAAGCCGCGGATCTTCAGCTGGTGGTCGGTCCGGCCGAGGAATTCCAGGTCGCCGTCCGGCCGCCAGCGGGCGAGATCGCCGGTGCGGTAGAGCCTCTCGCCACGCTCGCCGAACGGGTCGGGCACGAACCGGTCGGCGGTGAGGTCGGGCCGTGCGAGATAGCCGCGGGCGAGGTTGTCGCCGCCGATGAACAGCTCGCCGGGTACGCCCAACGGCGTGAGGCCTAGCCCCAAGTCGAGCAGCAGGATGCGGGTGTTGGCGACCGGAACGCCGATCGACGGCAGCGCCGGCCAGTCGCGGGCCGGACCGGAGAGCGCGTGCGCGGTCACGACGTGGGTCTCGGACGGGCCGTACTGGTTGAACAGCCGGGCTTCGGGAACCCGGGCGAACAACTCCGCCACCGCCGGAGTGATCTGGAGCTGCTCGCCGGCGGTGACCACCTCGCGTAGCGACTCGGGCCACGCCTCGCGCTCGGCGGCGACCTCGGCGAGCTGTTGCAGGGCAACGAACGGCGGGAACAGGCGCTCGACCGCCTGGTCGCGCAGCACATCGAGCAGCGCCGAGGAATCCAGCCGCTGCTCTTCGGAGATCAGCACCAGCGTGCCGCCGGCGGCCCAGGTCGAGAACAGCTCTTGGCACGAGACGTCGAAGGAAAGCGAGGCGAATTGCAAGGTTTTCGCCCCGGAGCCGAGCGCCGAGTTGCGGAGCTGCCAGGCGATCAGGTTGACCAGGGGGCGGTGCGGCATTGCGACACCCTTGGGCACGCCGGTCGAGCCGGAGGTGAAGATAACGTAGGCGAGATGGTCCGGACCGGTCGACGCGCTCTCCGGCTCCGGGACCGGGACGGCGATTTCGGGCTCCGCGTCGTCGAGACCGATCGCTTCGAAATCTCCGCCGGGCAGCGCGGCACGCAACGCCGTCTCGGTCAACAGAACCCGCGGCCGGGCGGTGGCCAGCATCTTCTCCAGCCGCTCGCGCGGGTAGGAGGGATCGATCGGCAGGTAGCAGCCGCCCGCCCGGAGCACGGCGAGAACGGCCACAGCCAGGGCCGGAGAGCGCCGGAGGCACACGGCGACCGGCACGTCGGGGCCGACGCCCAAGACGCGCAGGCGATCGGCCAACCGGCAGGCCTGTTCGTCGAGCCGGGCGTAGGTGATTCGCTCGCCGCCCCCCGGGCCGACCACCGCCACGGCGTCGGGCGTGCGCGCGGCCTGGGCGGCGAAGAAATCGTGCAGGCGGTTCCGCCGCGGGTAGTCCGCCGCGGTGTCGTTCCACTCGCTCGCCAGCTGTCGGCGTTCGGGCGGCGCGAGCAGCGGCAGCGTCGAGATCGGCAGCTCCGGATCGGCCAACGCCCCCTTGAGCAGGAGGGCGAAATGCTCGGCCATCCGGGCGATCGTCGGCGGATCGAAGAGATCAGTGCTGTACTCGAAATGGCCGGTCATCTCCGGCTCGCCTTCCCAGAAATGGAGCGACAGGTCGAACTTGGAGGTGCCGCCGCGAAGCGGCAACGGGCCGAGGGCTAGATCGGAAACGGCCAGATCGGGCAGCGGAGCGTTCTGGAGCAGAAACATCACCTGGAACAGCGGGTTGTGCGCGAGCTGGCGCTCGGGCGCGATCTCGTCGACCAGTTTCTCGAACGGCAGATCCTGGTGAGCGTAGGCCCCGGCCGCCACCTCCCGGACCCGCGCCAGCAGCTCGCGGAACGACGGGTCTCCCGCGAGATTCACGCGCAACACTAGGGTGTTGACGAAGAAGCCGATCAGCCCTTCGATCTCCGCCCGCCCGCGGTTGGCGATCGGCGAGCCGACCGCCAGATCGTGCCGCCGTGAGGTGCGCAGAAGCACCACGAAGAAGGCGGCGAGCAGGGTCATGAACGGCGTCGCCCCGGCCAGCCGGGAGAGCGCCCGGACGGCGGCCGTGGTGCCGGGCGGGAGTGGCACCGGGCGGATCGCTCCGCGGAAGGATTGGACGGCGGGGCGCGGCCGGTCGGTCGGCAGCTCCAGGAGCGGCGGCAGACCGGCAAGCCGCTCGCGCCACCAGGAGAGCAGGCGGTCGAGCTAGGCTCCGGCGAGCCGGCGCCGCTGCCAGACCGCGAAGTCGGCGTACTGGACCGGCAGCGGCGGCAGCGGTGATCGCTCGTGCGGACGGCCGTCGGCGAACGCCTGGTAGAGCGCCCCCATTTCCCGCACCAGGACGCCGAGCGACCAGCCGTCGCAGACGATGTGATGCTGGTTCAAGATCAGAGCGTGGTCGCCCTCCCCCACCGCGATCAGCAGCCCGCGCACCAACGGCCCGCGCGCAAGATCGAAAGGCCGGCCGGCCTCCTTACGCGCCAGGCGCAGCAGCTCGGTGTCGGAAGCGCCCGCCGGGGTCGCCGCGGAGGCCGACGATCGCCGCAGCCCTTGCAGATCGACCAAGGGCATCGGCAGGCCCCGCGGCGGACCGATGACCTGGACCGCGGTCTCCTCCTCCTCCATGCCGTCTTCGGTCGGGGCGTTCGCCAGGGTGAACGTGGTGCGTAGCGGCTCGTGGCGGCGTTCCAGCTCGGCGAAGGCCGCGGCGAGAGCCGCGATCCGCAGACGCCCCCGCAGGCGGAGGGGAATCGGCAGGTTGTACCAGGCGCTGCCGGGCTCCAACTGGTCGAGGAACCAGAGCCGCTGTTGGGCGAAAGAGAGCGGGAAGGCCCCGCCATTGCGCGGCAACACCGGAATCGGCCCGGCGCCCGCGGGTCTGGCGCCCGCGCCGCCGGACTCGCGGGCCAGCCGAAGCTCCAGCAGCCGGCGCTGCTTGGGCGTTAGCGTCTCCAGGCGTTGGGAGAGAGCCCGCGCGTCGCTCACGCCGGGACCTCTCGAAACGTCAATGCAGCACGGCGGAACACCTACCGATGATATACGCCTATCTGCATGCGAAGAAAGACCACGACGGCAGGGGGCGAGGGCATTAGGCCGGTTAACGATTTGACAGCCGACAAGCGCGGAACGGTCGCGAACCGAGGGACTGCCCCTCCGTCCCCTCTTATAGTTCTGGTAAGCTCACAGGAATAATGGAGGATGGTTCTTTGTCGCCGGACCGGCGAGGAGCCCAAGCGCATTTCCTCCACCCGTCGGGGGCTTTGTACGGAGCGACCGTGTTGGAACTTCCTGATCTCTCAAGAACCGACTGTTACTACCTTGAGGCCTGCGGCAAACCGGTAGGCGTAGTCGCCCAAAAGAAGAGCCTGCGAACGCAGAAAATCGCTCGCGTGCGGCTTTCTGGGGCGAACGCCTACCTACGACTCGTCGAGGGCGGTGTTCCTCCTGGCCATTTTCATATCGATCTCGCTCTAACGCGGCTATTTCCTAGCGTACGGCCGGACGTGAATTCAAACCGCTCTACGATAATCAGCGATATTTCCCTTCACCTTGGACAAGAATATGATGTCCTAATTTTCGCCCAATTCATCACTATGGCGAAGGACATCCCCGCCGACTCCGGCGTGGTGTTCGGGGGTGTCAGCGCCGTGGTCTCCACTGTCAACAAGGCCACGATTGAAGTAGGGGGAGCACACTTAATTCTCAGAAACGACCCTTTTGTCCAGACTATTGATTGGCAGCTTTATAGGGGCGACGCGGTGTTTGTGGATATCACCGCGCGCTGCAAGGCGACCGTGTCTCTTTCATATCTAACAGATATTACAGGACGCCTCATGGCATCATATGAAACTTTTATTCTCGGGAGGTCGCTCGGTGCTACTTCATGAAGAAAACGATTGGAAGCGTCCAATTCGTCAGGCCAGGGGACGACTGTACGACAAACCAGATCAAAGGCGATCCTGGTCTGATCCAGCTCCACCAGCTTCCTTGCCTAGAATGTGGGAGGCTCGAATCAGAGAAAGGAACCGTCTCGATCAATTGGAGCAGGAAGTTTCCCAGCAAAAGCGCCGCTTGGAGGCCCTTGAGTCCCGCGCGGTACCGTGCCCAATGGAGATCCGCAGCTTCGCGCCAGAACCGTACTGCGTCAAGAAGGCCATTCCCGTCGTAGTGCGCCAACACGCGGGTGAATTTATTGCGTCTTTCTTGGATGCAAACCTGAATGCATCCGGAGAAACCGAGAACGAGGCTTTTGCCGCGGTCAAAGTGCTCATGCTGGACATGCTCGACAACCTGTCGCGACAAAAGAAGCTAGGGCCAAAACTTGCCTCCCGCCTGGCTGTTCTTAGAGAGTTCATCGATGGGCCGCTCAGGACCTGAGCTCACTCGGGAGCACGCCGACAAGGTCGTCAAGAAACTCAGGGCGAGTGTAGAAAAAAGCTTGCGGAGCGGGCACGATATCGCGACGGTTTACTACGAAGAGGAGGCGATTCTTTCCTTTGGCATTCGGCGCGGCTCAAGTAAAGATAGCGGACATGGACATCTAACCGAAGACCTCTTCTTGCCTCCCTCTCAAGTCAAGAGACTGGCCAATTGCCCGATGAGCTACCAGGAATGGGTAGAGAGAATGAAAGACAAAAAAGTAATTATTGAGAAACCTAAGGCCGAAGGCGAGTAGCGGTCCACGAGCCTGGACTCTGCGAAGCATTCCCACATCACCTAGCTTTCGCCGCCAGGACTCTTTCAAAACCTCCCGCGCCGCCCGTAGCAGGGTAGACCGTATCCGCGAAGCTCGCGCGCCCCGCGGCGAGCACCGACGCGATCGCCGTCACCGCCGGCTGGCGCACCATGGCCCAGTGATCGCCGGCCAGGCGATGAAGCTCGACGCCGCCTTCCGCGAGGGCGCCCCAGCCGAGGGTCGAGTCCTGCGGGTCGTCAAAATGGGAGCCGGCGGCGCGGAAGAGCTGGAGGCGGCCGGCATACGGCCCGCCGACATAGCTCTCGATCAACCGCAGGTTCGCCCGAAACAGCTCGAAGCGGCGGGCGGCGCCGGTGAAATCGAGATCGTTAGGCAAGAGTCCGAGGGCGCGCGCTCGCGCGAAGGCTGCGGACAATGGAGCGTCGGCGGGAAGGTCGGTCAGCTCGGCCGGGAGCGGCTTGCCCAACAGTCCCGCGAGGTCGCGGGCGAACCAAGCGCGCAGGGTTGCCTCGTCGACCTCGCGAGGTTCTCCCGACGAGCCGGCGAAACCGCGGCCGGGCGCGAAGACGTCGAGCAGCGCGAGCTGTTCGACCTCCTCGCCGTGCGCCACCAGCTGGCGCGCGATCTCGTACGCCACCACGCCCCCCATCGACCAGCCGCCCAGGCGATAGGGTCCCTCGGGCTGCGCGGCGCGTAGGGCGACCCGGTAGCGCGCCGCCATCTCTTCCAGGCTCGCGGGGGGCGCAACGGCCTCTCCTTCGGGAGACTGGAGGCCGTAGACCGGCTGGTCGTCGCCCAAAGCGCGGACAAGCTCGGTGTAGCAGAAGACGCCGCCGCCGACCGGATGGACGAAGAAGAAGGGCCGGCGGGTGCCCGAGGTCGAGAGCCCGACCAGGGCGCCGTGGGTCGGCGCTCCGGCCCCGTCCGCCTGCCCCAAGACGGCAGCCAGTTGGGCGATGGTCGGGGCGCGGAAGATCGCCGCGAGCGGCAGGTCGCGGCCGAGCGCCGAGCGGATGCCGGCGAACAGGCGCACGGCGAGCAGCGAGTGTCCGCCCAGCTCGAAGAAGTTGTCATGGATCCCGATCGGATCGACTTCCAACACCTGCGACCAGATCGCCGCCAGCGCCTCCTCCGTAGAGCTGCGCGGCGCGGCATAGGCCGCGCCGACCCGCGGCCGGGCGGTGTCGGGAGGGACCAGCGCCCGGCGGTCGACCTTGCGGTTGGGGGTGAGCGGCAGAGCGTCGAGCAGTGAAAAGACCGAGGGCACCATGTGATCAGGGAGCCGCTCGCCGAGGAAGGCGCGCAGGTGCGGCACCAGGCGGCGCGCGAACTGCCCTTGGAGGGGGTTGTTGGCGTAGGAGGACCAGGGGCGGTGAATACTCCGCGCCCGCTCCGCGGGCCGCTCGGGGCCGGTCGCCGCCCCGACCGAGCGGGGTGCCTGCAAGTCGCGGAACCGGACCTCGTAACTGCCGTCGGACGCCGAATCCGACCAGAGGACTTCCACCTCGTAGGAAAGCTCCTTGCCCAGACGCCAGAAGTCCTCGGGCTCGACACCGCGCTCCACGGCCGCCTGGATCGCCGCCGCGATCTCGACCGCCGTCGCGAGGCCGCCGGGCTCGGCCAGCCGCTCCGCGGTTTCGACCGCCGCAAGCACCCGAACATTGGGGACGCCGTACAGCGCAAGTCCGTGGGGCCGTTCTTCCGCCAGTTGCCGCCGCACCGAGGCCAGCGACAGGCTCCGCTCGGCCCAGCCGAGGCGGGCGACGGGAGCGCGGACCGGTGCCGGGTCAAATCCAGAGTCGGCCGCGTGCAGCCGGAGCACCGCGTCGCAGCGGAAGCGGACCAGCTCGTCGGGCCCGCGGTCGTGCTTCAAGCGCACTTCGGTCCGCGCGACCTCGGGGAGAGTCGCGGCGACGGCGGAGAAAAACGCCGGATCGATCACCAACTCCTCTTCCCCCTGGACCCGCCGGCGCACCCGCTGCGCCAGCTCGGCCGCCGACAGCGAGCCGGGAGCCTGGTGCAGCTCGACCGAGGCCGCGAAGGCGCCGAGCAGAGGCAGGCTCCGCACGTCGCCGACGAATACCGCGCCCCCTGGCGCCGTGGCCGCGACGGCACCGTTGAGCACCCGGCGCAGATACTCGACGTCGGGGAAATACTGGACGACCGAGTTGACGATCACCAGCTCGAACGAGCCCGGCTCGACGTCGGAAAAATCGTCCGCCGTGTGCTGCGCGACCGAGGCTCCAGAGAGGGATCGGCCATCCTGCGCCATCGTGGCGAGCTGGGCCGCCACCTGCGCGACCGCGGCGGCGGAGAAATCCCGTCCCTGGTAGCACGCCGCGTGGGGAGCGAGCCGGAACAGCAGCAGGCCGGTACCGCAGCCGATCTCCAAGATTCGCGGGCGGCGCTCGCGGGAGAGTCCGAGGATGCGCTCGACGGTTGAATCGACCCACGCCGCCATCTCTGCGGCGGGGATCGGCTCGCCCGTGTAGCTGCTGTTCCAACCGGCGACATCGAACGTGGCGTCCGCGGCATCCGTGCCCGCCGCGGCTCCGGCATAGGTGTGCTCATAGAGCGCCTGCCACTGGGCGACGTGCTCCGCCCGCCAGGCCGCGATCTCTTCGCCGTCGCCCTCGGCGCCTTCGTCCTGGACGACGTAAGCCACCAGCCGCTGCTCGCCGCTCGGGCCGGCGCCCGCGGTGACCGCCGCCTCGCGCACGGCAGGATGGGTGCGGAGGGCGGTCTCGATCTCCCCCAACTCGATCCGAAAGCCGCGGATCTTGACCTGATGGTCGAGCCGGCCCAGGTAGGCGAGGTGGCCGTCGGGCAGCCAACGCGCCAGATCGCCGGTGCGATAAAGGCGCCCCCTACCGAAGGGATCGGGAAGAAATCTCTCAGCGGTCAGCGAGGGACGGCCCAGATAGCCGCGCGCCAGGCCGTCACCGGTCAGACACAACTCGCCGGGCGCTCCGAGCGGCACCGGTTGAAGCTGGCGGTCGAGAAGATGCGCGCGGGTTCCCGGCAAAGGCCGGCCGATCGCGGGTTCCTGCGCGCTCCCTCGGACGGCGAGGGCGTAGGTCGAATAGGTGGTGTCCTCCGAGGGACCGTAGAGGTCGTAGAGCTTCACCACCCCCGGCTCCTCATAGACGCGATCCGCCAGCGCGCGCGGAAGAGCCTCGCCCGCGAGATTCACCGTCCGCACCGAGCACGGCAGTGCGCCCATCCGGAGCAGCTCCGAGATCGCCGAGGGGACCGTGTTCACCAGCGTCACCTCGTCCGCGGCGAGTAGCCCGGCGAGAGCGAGAGCATCCTCGACGAGGACGATCTTGCCACCCCACGAAAGCGGCGCGAACAGCTCGAAGACCGACAGGTCGAAGCAGATCGAGGTCGAGAACAAAACTCCCGCCAACTCCTCGGGCGAAAACGCCTCGCGCGCCCAATGGAGGAACAGCAACGCGCTGCCGTGCTCGATCGCCACCCCTTTCGGCCGGCCGGTCGAGCCGGAGGTGTAGATCGCATAGGCGAGTCCGGCGGGGCCGGGAAGGATCGGCGGCGATGTCGGTAGCGCGGCGAGAGCCTCCTTAGCCGGGCAGACCCGCCGCACGTCCCTCTCGGCGCCACCTTCGGTCTGGTCCTCGTCCACCAACACCACCGTCGCGCGGGAGTCTTCGAGGATGAAGGCGAGGCGCTCGGCGGGATACTCGGGATCGAGCGGCACGTAGGCGCCTCCCGCCTTCAAGACCGCGAGAATCGCCACCACCAGCTCCACCGAACGGCGCATCGCGATCCCGACCGGGCTCTCCGCTCCGACTCCGAGGCCGCGCAGGCGATGGGCGAGCCGGTTGGCGCGGAGGTCGAGATCGCGGTAGCTCAGACGCGCCGGCCCGGCCACCAGGGCGACCGCGTCGGGCGTCGCCTCCGCCTGGCGCTCGAAGGGATGATGAAGACGGCTCAGCTCGGGATCTACGAGGAATGCAGGTGCCGTGTCACCGGCTTCGACCAGCAGCCGGTGCCGCTCCGCCGGGCCAAGCAGCGGCAGCTCCGAGACGCGGCCAGCCGGATTGGCAAGAGCGCCCGCCACCAAGCGCCCGAAACCGTCCGCCAGGCGGGCGATCGTCGCCGGGTCGAACAGGTCGGTGTTGTACTCGAAGGTGCCGCCGAATTCGTTTTGCCCTTCCCAGAGGAAGAGCGTGAGGTCGAACTTCGACGTGCCGCTCCGGGCCGGCAGCGGCGCGAGCGTCAGCCCGGAAAGGTCGAGCGCCGGGACAGGAGCGTTCTGGAGCACGAACATCACCTGGAACAGCGGCGCGTGGGCCAGCTCGCGTTCGGGCGCCAGCTCTTCGACCAGCATTTCGAACGGCAGATCCTGATGCCCATACGCGCCGGTCGCGAGCGCTTTGACCTGGGCGAGCAGCGCGTCGAAGCCGGGATCGCCGGAGAGATCGGCGCGCAGCACCAGGGTGTTGACGAAGAAGCCGATCAGCCCTTCCAGCTCCGCCCGGCCGCGGTTGGCGATCGGCGAGCCGACCGCCAGGTCGCCCTGCCCGGAATGACGATGAAGCAGCGCGAGGAACGCGGCCAGCAGGGTCATGAACGGGGTGGCGCCCGCGCGCCGGGAGATTTCGTGGACCGCCGTCGTGGTCCCTGCCGGCAGCGCGAACGTCAAGGTGGCGCCATGAAAAGTCTGGACCGCCGGACGCGGCCGGTCGGTGGCGAGCGCCACCAGCGGCGGCGCGCCCGCAAGCTGCCCACGCCAGTAAGCGAGAAGCTCGGCGAGAACCGGTCCGGCGAGCATCCCGCGCTGCCAGACCGCGAAATCCGCGTACTGAACCGGCAGCGCGGCGAGCGGCGACGGCAGGCGGCGCGCGAAGGCCTGGTAGAGAGCGACCAGCTCCTGGACCAGGACACCGAGCGACCAGCCGTCCGAGACGATGTGATGCATCGAGAGCAGGAACGCGTGCTCGGCCTCGGCCGTCGAGATCAGCAGCGCACGCAGGAGCGGCCCGCTCGCGAGGTCGAACGGGCGCCGTACCGCTGTGGCCAAGAGCCGCTTGAGCTCGACTTCTCGCGCCGTCGGCGGCAGCGTCGCGAGATCGACCGCGGGCAGCGGCAGACCGGCCGGCGCGCCGATCGTCTGGACCGCGCCCCCCTCGCCGTCCAAAGCGAACGTCGTACGCAGCACCTCGTGGCGGCGTTCCACCTCGGCGAGCGATGCCGCGAGCGCCGCGACGTCCAGCCGCCCGGTCAAGCGGAGCGGCAGGGCCATGTTGTACCAGGGGCTGCCGGGCTCCAGCCGGTCGAGGAACCAGAGCCGCGCTTGAGCAGGTGAGAGCGGAAACCGACGACCGTCGCGCGGCTGCGCGGGAATCGAGGCGCCCGCCGCCTCCCGCTTGCGCTCGCGGGCGAGCTGCAATTCGAATAGCCGCCGCTGCTTCTCCGGCAACGCCGCGAGACGCCGGGCGTGGTCGTCGCTCGCCGCGCTCATGCCGGAGCCTCTGCTTCGGAGAGGGATAGAACGTCGGGCAAAGCGGTCTCCACGTCGCGCACCGGCCGATAGGCGTAGATCACGGCCACCGACATCAGCGTCAGCAGGCCGAACAGCACGAACATCAAGCCGACGCCGCGCCCCGGCCCGACCCCGATGACCCGCCCGACGCTGTCGGCGAGCAACCCGCCGGGAAGCAAGAGCGGTTTGAAGACCCGGTCGGCCAGCACCCCGGCCGAGGCCCCGGCGAGCGGGAAGGCGATGCCCGCGATCATCCGCCGGATGGCGAACACGCGCCCCTGGAGATCCTGGGGCACCTTGCTCTGCCAGATCGCCTCGCTCGATCCGCGAATGATCGGCAGGGCGAAAAGTGCCACGGACATCGCCGCCGCGACCAGCAGGGCATTGGGCTGCAAGCCACCCAGCAGCAACATCGTGCCTTGGAGCAATGTGAAGGCGAGGATGATCGGAATGCGCCGCAGCGAACGTCGGCCGCCCCAGAGCCCCAGGGCGAGCACGCCCACGACCGCGCCGACCGCACCGGAGCTCACCACCCGCGCGAGAGTCGCGGCCGAGCCGAAGGAGAGCACCAGCGGCGTCACCAGGATCTGCACCACCGCGAGGCAATAGTTCGCGAAGGCGAAGAACAGCAGCAATCCCAACAGGCCCGTGCGCTTGCGGATGTAGGTCCATCCGTAGAACGACTCGTAGAGCAGCGATCCCCGGCCCTCTTCGCCCGCGGCGGAAGGCCGGGGCTTGGGGATTCGGGTGGCGAGCAGCGTCCCGGCGGCGAACAGGAACGAGCTGCAATCGATCATCAGGACGCCGCCCACCCCGATCCAATCCATCAGCATCACGGCGAGGAGGGGGGCGGCGATCTGTCCCGCGGCCGGCCCAAGCTGAGCCATGCCGTTGGCGCGCACGAGCTGCTCGCGGGGAACCAGCAACGCCGTGGCGGAGGAGAAGGCCGGCAGCTGGAAGACGTTAAAGCATCGGCTGGCCAGCACCAGCACGTAGACGTGCCAGATCTGGAGCCCCCCGGCCCAGTAGAGCGTCGCCAGGGTGAGAGTGCAGGCCCCGGAGCCGAAGTTGTTGATCAGCAGCACCGAACGCCGGCCCCAGCGGTCGATCAACGCGCCGGCCACCGGCGACAGCAGGGTGTTCGGCAGCGTGGCGAACAGGGTGATGAGCGACAGTGCCGTGGCCGATCCGGTCAGCCGGTAGGCCCATAACCCAAGCGCAAAGCCGGACAGGCCGCTGCCCAGGGTCGAGACCACCTGTCCGAACCAGATCAGCAGGAAGGTCCGCATTCCCTTTGGGGCGTTCGCCAGGCCGGCTCCGCTCATTCCGTCCGTCTCTCTCATTCCGGTCCGCCCTCTTCAACCAGCAGCTCCTCGGCCGCCAGCAGGGCGTCCAGCTCCTCCTCGGACAGCCCCTCCACCTCGTCCATCAGGCGGGAGACACGCTCGTCGTCCGCTCCTACGGCCCGATCCGCCTGGCCGGCGAAACCGGCGGCCAGGCCGGCGATCGTCGGCTCGGCGAAGAAGCGGGCGATGGACAATTCGGGATCGAAGCGGTCGCGCAGCCGCGAGGTGATCTGGGTGGCGAGCAGCGAATGCCCCCCCAGCTCGAAGAAGCTGTCGTGGGCGCCGATCCCCTGGATGCCGAGGAACTCCTCCCAGACCGCGGCGACCGCCCGCTCGATCTCCCCCTCGGGAGCGACGTACGCGGTCGAAAGCGCCGGCCGGCCGTGGGTCGCCGCGACGCGCGGAGCGTCGGTCGCCTCCCCTGCTGCCGCCGCCACGGTACCGCGCCGCGCGAGCAGGCCGGGAAGATCGCGTGTCGATACCACCACCCGCGGCAGGCCGCTCGCGAGAGCCCGGTCGAACACCGCGAGCGCCTCACGGGTCGTCATGCCGTGCTCCAGGCTCCGCCGCCGCATCTCTTCCAGATCCGGCGGCAGCTCGCCCTCCGCGACGATGCCGGTGTCGCTCCAGGTATCCCAGTCGATCGCGAGCGTGAGCCCCTGCCGCTCCACCGAGCGCTCCAGGGCGAAGGCGTCGAGGAAGGCGCTCGCGGCGCAGAAATCCACCCGCCCGAAGCCGCCGAGCACCGAGTTGACCGCCGAGCAGAGCACCAGGAAATCGAGCGGCTCGCCGTTGGCGACATCGAGCGCGGCGGCCAGAGCGCGCGCGCCGGAGACCTTCGGCGCGAGAACCGCCGCGGCCGCCTCCAGCGTCTTGGTCTGGACCATGCCGCCGCCCACCACCCCCGCGGCGTGGATCGCGCCGTGAATCGGGCCGAAGCGACGGCGGGCCTCTTCGATCACCGCGCGGAGCGCCGCCTCGTCGCCGACGTCGGCGCTCGCGACCAGCACCTCAGCACCCAGCTCTTCGAGCGCAAGCACCCGGCGGAGCTTGGCGTCGGTCGCATCGGAACGCCCGACCAAAACCAATTTCGCCCGCGCCGTCCGGGCGAGGTGCTCGGCGAGCGCCAGGCCGACGCCGCCGAGCCCGCCGACGATCAGGTAGACGCCGCCCTGCCGCACCGGCCCGACCTCGGCATCCGAAGTCTCGATCGCCTCGAAGCCCTGGACCCAACGCCGGGAGCCGCGCCAGGCGATGGCGAAGTCGGGCGTGGAAGGAGGCGTGGCGAGAGAGGAGATCAGGTCCGCGGCGAGATTCTCGACCCGCGCGCGCTCCTGCCGGCTCCCGGGTTCGAGGAGATCCACGTCGATCGAGCGGCAGGCGAGGTTCTGGATCTCTTGCGGCGCCACCCGGACGGGACCCAGGACCAGCGCCTTTTCCGGCTCGATCCGCTCCTCGCCGCCAACCGCCTGCACGCCGCTCGTGACCACCTCCAACCGGACCGTTTGCGGCAGGCCGCGATCGGCGAGCGCTCCGGCGAGCGCGAGCAGACTGTAAAACCCGAGATCCTCGACCGGGACCCCCGCCGGCCCTTCCCCCACGCACCAGAGGTGGACGATGCCGTCGGGCATCTCTCCCAGGTCGCGCAGCAGCGCGTCGACGTCGCTCCGCTCGCGGGGGCGCACGGTCCAGGCGTCGTCGCCCCTACGGCCGAACCCGGCTCCCGGTTTGACGGTCGCCACCCGATGGCCCAGCTCGCGTAAGCGTCCGGCCAGCAGCTCTCCGAGCCCGTAGCGGTCCAGAAACAGCAGCCACCGGGCGGCGGGAGCGGATTTCGAGAGCCGGGGAGCCGCCGACTGCCGCCAGGAGGGGGCGTAGAGCCACTCGCCGACCTCCGACCGGCGGCGCAGCACGGACCGGCGTTGCAGCTCTTCGAAGGTCTGGCGCCGGGGCTCGACCCAATAGAGTTGGCGCTCGAACGGATAGGTCGGCAGGCGTAGTCTGCGGCGGCGCGCGCCGGAATGGAAACCTTTCCAATTGACGGCCGCTCCCGCCAACCAGAGCTTGGCGAGAGCCTGAAGCAGGAAGACGTCGTCCGATTGCCGATCCTGCGGGTGGCGCAACGAATGGAGGACCGTCTGCCCAACTGGCCGGTCGGGGTGCTGCATGACGAGCGTGCTCAGGGTCTGGCCGGGGCCAACTTCCAGGAAGATCCGCTCGCCGTCGGCGAGCAGCTCGGCAATGCCGTCGCCGAAGCGCACGGTCTGGCGCAGGTGCCGCACCCAATACTGAGGGTCGGCGGCGTCGGCGGCGGTCATCCAGGTGCCGGTGACGTTCGAGATATACGGGATGCCGGGAGGCGAGAGCGAAATCGTCGCCACGAAGTCGCCGAACTCGCGCAGGATGGGGTCCACCACCGTCGAATGCGCGGCGACCTCGATGTGCAGCCGACGGGCGTCAATGCCGCGCGCGGCAAACGCTTCGCGCGCCTGCCCGATCGCTTCAGCCGGACCGGAGACGACGCAGAAAGCGGGGCCGTTGACCGCGGCGATCGAGAGCTGCCCGCTCGTTCCAGGAACCAGTTCCGGCAGCAGCGCCAGCACCTCCGCCTCGGGCAGCGGCACGGAGAGCATCCCCCCCTCGGGCAGGGTCTCGAACAGCCGGCCGCGCAGCGCCACGAGAGCCACCGCGTCTTCGAGCGCCAGGACGCCGGAGAGGTGGGCGACCGCGTACTCCCCCAGGCTGTGGCCGATCATCGCCTGCGGGGAAACGCCCCAAGACATCCACAACCGCGCCAGAGCGACCTCGACCGCGAACAGGATCGGCAGGGCTATCGACGTCCGCTCGATCTTGCGCGCAGTCTCTTCCACTTCCTCGGGCGCGGGGAAGAGATACCGCCGCAGATCGGCATCGACATGCGGCATAAACAAACGCAGGCAGAGGTCCACCTGCTCCCGGAATACTGGCTCCGACCGGTAAAGGTCGAGGCTCATGTTGGCGTACTGCGCGCCGCCGCCCGCGAACAGGAAGACGACCGGCCGGTCGCCGGCCTCTTGGACCTGGGAGAGCATCCGCTTGGGATCGCGGGTTTCGAGCGCCATGGCGGCGTTTTCCGAGTCGCTCTCGCAGACCACCGTGCGGCGGTGGGCGAAGACCTTGCGGCCGACCTGGAGGGTGAACGCGATGTCGGCGATGTTGGCGACGTTGGCGAGCCGCTGTTCCGGATGCTGCCTCAGATGCCGCGCGAGGTTGTTCGTCGCGGCTTCGAGCGCCGCCTCGGTGCGCGCAGAGAGCACCAGCAACTGGTTGGAGCGAGACGGGCCGGAGGGGGATGCGGCGGGCGCCTGTTCGAGGATCACGTGGGCGTTGGTGCCGCCGATCCCGAACGCGCTCACCCCGGCGCGCCGGGGCGTCGCTTCGGCCGGCCAGGGCTTGAGTCGATCGACGACGTAAAACGGCGTGGCCGGTAGATCGAGCGCAGGGTTCGGCCGCTCGAAGTGGAGCGACGGCGGCAGCTCTCCCCGCTCGACCGAAAGCGTCGCCTTGATCAGCCCGGCGACGCCGGCCGCCGTGTCGAGATGGCCGATGTTGGACTTCACCGAGCCGATGCCGCAAAAGCCGGTTCGCTCGGTGCCGAGGCGGAACGCCTGGGAGAGCGCGCGGACCTCGATCGGGTCGCCAAGCGCCGTGCCGGTGCCGTGGGTCTCGACGTAGCGGATCGTCTCGGGCTCAATGCCGGCCACCGCGTGCGCCTGGGAGATCACGGCGGCCTGCCCTTCGACGCTGGGGGCGGTGTAGCCCACCTTGACCGAGCCGTCGTTGTTGATCGCCGAGCCCTTGATCACGGCGTAGATCGAATCGCCGTCCGCCAGCGCGTCATCCAATCGCTTGAGCACCACCACGGCGGCGCCGTTGCCCACCACCGTCCCTTGCGACCGCTCGTCGAACGCCCGGCAATGGCCGTCGCGCGCGAGGATGCCTCCCTCGTGCCAAGTAGTCCCGGACTTGATCGGGAAATAGAGCGTCGCTCCCCCCGCGAGCGCCACGTCGCACTCGCCGTGCAGCAGGTGCTGGCAGGCGAGATGGACCGCGACCAGCGAGGTCGAGCAGGCGGTCTGGACGTTGAGGCTCGGCCCCTTCAGGTTCAGCTTGTAGGAGACCCGGGTGGGCAGGAAATCCTTGTCGTTGCTGATCGTCGCCTGGAAGCCGCCGACCGCCGCCATCAGCTCGGGATTCGAGTAAAGGTTGATCAGGTAGGTGTTGAGCCCCGAGCCCGCGAACACTCCGATCGAGCCGGGGTGGCGCTCGGGATCGCAGGCGGCGTTTTCGAGCGCCTCCCAGGCGACCTCCAGGAACATCCGCTGCTGCGGGTCGATGATCTCGGCCTCGCGCGGCGTGTAGCCGAAGAAGCCGGCGTCGATCCAGCCGATCCCGTCGGGAATCCCCTTGGCGTTGATGTAGTTGGGGCCGCGGAACAGGTCGGGGTCGATACCCGACGCGAGCAGCTCTTCGTCGCTGAAGTTGGAGATTGACTCGACGCCGAGGCGGAGGTTGTCCCAGAACCGCTCGACGTCGGCCGCCCCCGGAAACCGGCCGCTCATGCCGACGATCGCGATCTCGTTCCCCCGCCTGGCCTGGGTGCCGAGGCGCAGCTCCGCGCGCAGCCGGCCGGGCTCGGCGAGCGCCCCGGAGGTGCCCGAAACCGGCTCGGGGCGCAGGTGGCGGGCCAGGGCGGCGATCGTCGGATGCTGGAACAGCTCGACCATCGAGAGCCGAGCGCCGAGGTCGTCGGGCAAACTCTCGCGCAGCCGCAGGTGGACCTGCGCGAGCAGCAGCGAATGGCCGCCGAGATCGAAGAAGTTGTCGTGGACGCCCATCCGCTCGACGTTCAATACCCCGCGCCAGGCGTCGGCGATGATCGCTTCCAGGCGGCTCTTCGGCGCGGCCGACGGCTTGCTCGGCTCGGCATCCAGCGCGGCGGTCGCGGCCGGAGCGGGCAGAGAGCGGCGGTCCACCTTGCCGTTGGGCAGCAGCGGCAGCTCCGGCAAGAGCACGAACGCCGAGGGCACCATGTACTCGGGAAGCTTCGCGCGCAGGTGGCGCCTCAAGACCGGCGGAAGCTCGCCGTGCTCAACCGAGGCTCCGCCGGCCACCACGTAGGCGGTCAGCCGCTGATCGCCGGGCGAGTCCTCGCGCACCACGACCACGGCGGCCCGGAGGGCCGGATGCTGTTCGAGGGCAGCCTCGATCTCCCCAAGCTCGATGCGGTAGCCGCGCACTTTCACCTGGTGGTCGATGCGGCCGAGAAACTCCAACTCGCCGTCGCCAAGCCAGCGGGCGAGATCGCCGGTCCGGTAGAGCCGCGCGCCACTCGTCTTCGCGAACGGGTCGGGAATGAAGCGCTCCGCCGTCAGGTCGGGCCGGCCACGGTAACCGCGGGCGAGCCCCGCTCCGCCGATCAACAGCTCGCCGGGAACGCCGACGGGCGTCGGCTGAAGGGCAGAATCGACGACGTAGATCGTCGTGTTGGCGATCGGCCGGCCGATCGAGATCGGCGTGGCGCTCTCTTCCGTCGCCGACTCCACGAGACGGGTCGCGGACCAGATCGTCGTCTCGGTGGGGCCGTACATGTTCCACAGCGAACCCGCGCGCGCCGCGATCTCTTGCGCCAGCTTCGGCGGCAGCGCCTCACCGCCGCATAGCGCTTTGAGCCCCGCGCCCCCCTGCCAGCCGGCGTCGAGCAAGAGACGCCAAGTCGAAGGGGTGGCCTGGAGCGTGGTCGCGGCGCCAAGGCGGGAGAGGAGGCGGACACCGTCCGAGGCCAGTGCCCGGCTCGCGATCTCGACCTCCGCGCCGACCAGCAACGGTAGGAACAGCTCAAGTCCTGCGATGTCGAACGAGAGCGAGGTGACCGCGAGCAGTCGGTCGGCGGCGCCGAGTCCCGGGCGCTCGCGCATCGATTCGAGGAAATTGATCAGCGCGCCGTGCGGGATCTGCACGCCCTTGGGCCGCCCGGTCGAGCCGGAGGTGTAGAGGATGTAGGCGAGCGACTCGGGCGCCGTGGGAACGCCGGGATCTACCACGCTCTCTTCGAAATCCAGATCGATTCGCTCGACGCGGGCGGTGCTCGGAGGCACGGCCGAAAGAAGGCCCGCTTCGGTCAACACCAACGGCGCGCCCGAGTCCTCCAGCATGTAAGAGAGGCGCTCTTTGGGGTAGGCCGGATCGAGCGGCAGGTAGGCCCCGCCGGCTTTCCAGACCGCGAGCAGGGCGACGGGCAGGGCTAGCGAGCGGTCGAGGTAGATGCCGACCGGCACCTCCGGCCCCACGCCGAGGGCGAGTAGGCGCCGAGCCAGCCGATTGGCGCGGACATCGAGCTGAGAGTAGGAGAGGGTCTCGCCGTCGCAGGTCACGGCCGGGGCTTCGGGCGTGCGCGCCGCCTGCTCGGCGATCCGCACGTGCGTCGGCCGCCTGAGATCGCCGTCGTAAACGCGCGCCGTCAGGTTCCACTCGGCGATCAGTTGCCTCTCTTCATCCTCCGAGAGCAGGCGAAGTCGGGAGAGGCTCGTGCCGGAATCACCCGTCGCCGCTGCCAACAGACGGGTCCAGTGGCCGACCATGCGGCGCACCGTCGTCTCGTCGAACAGGTCGGTGTCGTATTCGAGAATGCCTCGGACGTCGCCGCCGCCATCGGAGAGGAAGAAGGTCCACTCGTAGCGGGACGCGCCGACATCGGCCTCCAGGCGGCTCCAGGAGAGACTTTCGGCTGGCTCTATGGTTGCCGCCGCCATCGTCTCCAGGCTCAGCATCACCTGGAAGATCGGGCTGCGCGCCAGATCGCGCCGGACTCTCAGCTCCTCCACCAAGCGTTCGAAAGGGAGATCCTGGTGGCCGTAGGCACCCACCGTGGTCTCGCGCACCTGCGCCAACAGCTCAATGAAGGAGGGATCGCCCGAGAGGTTGGCGCGTAGCGGTAGATTGTTGAGGAACAGGCCGATCAGTCCCTCGATCTCGCTGCGGGTACGTCCGGCGACGGGAGTGCCCACCACCAGGTCGGTCTGGCGCGTGTAGCGATGAAGGAGGGTCTCGAACCCGGCGAGGAGAACCATGAACAGCGTGGCGCCCCTGTCGTGTGCGAGGCCGCGCAGCCGCTCTGTGAGCCCCGTTGGGAACGCCACCGGAAGCTTCGCGCCGCGAAAGCGCTGGAACGGCGGGCGCGGCCGGTCGAGCGGCAGCTCCAGGACCGGCAGCTCGCCGCCGAGCCGGTCGCGCCACCAGGCGAGCCGCTCTTCCAGAGCCGGTCCCGAAAGCTCCGCCCGCTGCCAGGCGGCGAAGTCGGCGTACTGGATCGGCAGGGCCGGCAAGGGCGACGCTTCGCCGCGCGAGAAGGCGTCGTAGAGGGCGCCCAGCTCGCGGACCAGCACGCCCATCGACCAGCCGTCGGAGACGATGTGGTGCATCGCCAGCACCACCGCGTGCTCCTGGGGAGCCAGGCGCAGAAGGCACAGGCGCCAAAGCGGTCCGCGCTCGAGGTCGAACGGCGCGCGGACTTGGGCTCGCAGCAGGCGCTTGGTTTCCTCCAACGTCCCCGGAACGCCTTCGAGCGCGACCACCGGCAGGGTGAACGGTCTCAGCGGCGATGTCGGCGCGATCACCTGGACCGGTTGCCCGGCGGAGACCACGAACGTGGTGCGCAGGATCTCGTGGCGGCGGACGATTTCTTCGATCGCCCGTTCGAGCACCGCGGGTTCGAGCGGCCCGGCGACGCGCAGCCCGAGCGGCATGTTGTAGCCGGCTCCCCCCGGATCGAGCTGGTAGAGAAACCAGAGGCGCGCTTGAGCGAACGAGAGGGGCAGCGGCCGGTCGCGCGGCGCGCGGGGAATCGTCGCCGGGGTGCTCGCGGTCGGTCCGGACACGCCCAGTAAGGGAGCGAGATCGCTGATCGTCGGCGCGTCGAAGAAGGCGGCGAGCGGCAATTCGACGCCGCAGCGGTCTCGTACCCGCGAGACCAGCTGGGTCGCCATCAGCGAGTGGCCGCCCAGCTCGAAGAAGCTGTCGTGCACGCCCACCGGTTCGAGGCCGAGCATCTGCTGCCAGATCTCGACGAGCAGTTGCTCGGTCGAGTCGGTCGGCGCGGCGTACGGGGTTTCGAGATCGGGACGAGGGTGGTGCGCGAGCGAAAGGACCGAAGGGACTGCAAGGACAGCAGGGACGGAAGAAACGGCAGAGGCCTGGGCGGCGGCCTGCGGCGGATCGATCCAGTAGCGCTGGCGCTCGAACGGGTGGCTCGGCAGGGGGACGCGCAGGCGCCGCTCGCGGGCGTAGAAGCCGCGCCAGTCGATCCGCGCTCCCGCGAGCCAGAGACGGCCGAGGGCGGTGAGCAGGAACGCCTGATCCGACTCTTCGGCTTCGTTGGCCTCGCTGGAGCGCGGCGGGCGCTGGGACTGGATGGTGGCCCGCGATTTGGCGGCGTCGGGGTGCTGGCGGACAAGGGTGCTCAGAGCGCGGCCGGGGCCGACCTCCAGGAGTGCCAGATCCTTGTCGCGCAGCAGCTCGGCGAGGCCCGCCGAGAAGCGGACCGTGCCGCGCAGGTGGCGGACCCAGTATTCGGGATCGGTGGCTTCGTCCGCTGTGATCCAGGTGCCGGTGACGTTCGAAAGATACGGCCGCTCCGGCGGATGCAGGCGGATCTTCTTCACCGCTGCACCGAATTCTTCGAGCGCAGGGTCCATCATCGCGGAGTGGAAGGCGTGCGAGGTGTGGAGCCGCCGGGCGTCGATGCCGCGAGCCGCGAGATCCTCGCGCAGCGCCGCGACCGCTTCGGTCGGCCCCGAGACGACGCACAACGAAGGGGCGTTGACGGCGGCGAGCGACAGCTCGGTTCCGAGCAGACCCGTCACCTCGGCCTCAGGCAGCGGCACACTCAGCATCGCCCCTTCGGGCAGGCCGTCCATCAGCCGCCCGCGGACCACCACCAGCGCGAGCGCGTCGTCGAGCGACAGCACGCCCGCGAGGCACGCGGCCACGTACTCGCCGATCGAATGGCCGAGCATCGCGGCGGGCTCGATCCCCCACTCCCTCCAGAGCCGGGCGAGCGCGTACTCGACCACGAACAGCGCCGGCTGGGCGTTCGCGGTCCGCTCCAACCGCGCCGCGGCGTCATCGCCCTGGCCCAAGATCAACGAACGCAGGTCGGCGCCGAGCACCTCGCAGCAGCGATCGATCTCGGCCCGGAACGTCGGCTCCGCTTCGTAGAGGCAGCGCGCCATTCCCGGATGCTGGGTCCCCTGGCCTGGGAACAGAAACGCCACCGGCCGGTCCGCCCGCTCTTCGCGCCGGGAGAGCACGCGCTTCGGATCGAGGCTTTGGAGAGCAGCCGCCGCGTCGGCAGAGTCGCGCGCCACGACGATCCGGCGATGGCCGAAGGCGCGGCGGCCGGTTTGGAGCGTATAGGCCGCATCGGCGAGATCGAGTTCGGCGAGATCGGGATGCCCCGCGAGGTGCTCCGCCAGCTCCGCGGTCGCGATTTCGAGCGCGGTTTCCGTGCGGGTCGAAAGGACTAGGAGCTGCCACGGGCGCGAGGGGCTGCTGGGAGCGCGGACCGGCGCCTCTTCGAGCGCCAGGTGGGCGTTGGTGCCGCCGACGCCGAACGAGCTGACGCCCGCGCGGCGCGGCACCTCGCCCCGCGGCCAGGGGCGCGCCGCGGTGTTGACGAAGAACGGCGAGGTCGCCCAGTCGATCTCCGGATTCGGCGTCCGGCAATTCAGGCTCGGCGGGATCAGCTCGTTTTCGAGCGCCAAGACGGTCTTGATCACTCCCGCGACCCCGGCCGCCGCCTCCAGGTGCCCGAGGTTGGTCTTGAGCGAGCCGACCGCGCAGAAGCCTCGTCGCTCGGTGCCGCGGCGGAAGACGTGGGTCAGCGCGGCGATCTCGATCGGATCGCCCATCGGCGTGCCGGTGCCGTGCGCCTCGACGTAGGAGATCGTCTCGGGCGAAAAGCCCGCGAAGTCGTGCGCGGCGGCGATCGCCTCGGCCTGGGAATCGACGCTCGGCGCGGTGTAGCCCACCTTGTTCCAGCCATCGTTGTTGACCGCGGAGCCTTGAATCACGGCGCGGATCGAGTCGCCGTCGGCCAACGCGTCCTCCAGGCGCTTGAGCACTAAGGCGCCGGCGCCGCTGCCCATCACCGTCCCTTGCGCTTCGGCGTCGAAGGCGCGGCAGTGGCCGTCGGGCGAGAGGATGCCCCCCTTCTGGTAGAGGTAGCCGGCCCGGTGCGGGACGGTCAGGCAGACTCCTCCCACGAGCGCCATGTCGCACTCGTAACCGAGGAGGCTGCGGCAGGCGAGGTGCGCGGCGACCAGCGAGGTCGAGCAAGCGGTCTGCACCGCCATGCTCGGCCCCCGCAGGTTCAGCAGGTAGGAGATGCGGGTCGCGAGATAATCCTTGTCGGAAAGCTGGCGCAGCCCGGCGATCTCGGCCGGATGAAGCGACGCGACGTTCGGCAGGACGTTCCACAGCAGGTACTGGTTGAACTGGCATCCGACGTAGACGCCGATCGCGCCGTCGAACCCCTGCGGGTCGTAGCCGGCGTTGCCGAACGCCTCCCAGGAGCACTCCAGGAACAGCCGGTGCTGCGGATCGAGGAGAGCGGCCTCGCGCGGGCTGAAGCCGAAGAACCGCGCGTCGAACCGGTCGATCCCTTCGAGCCAGGGCGAGGCGCGGACGTAGCGCGGGTCCTTCCAAGTCTCCGGCGGCAGACCCGAAGCCTCCAGATCCGCCTCGGTGACCGGATAGATGGACTCAACACCATCGCGCAGATTCCGCCACAGGTCGGGCAGGGTCGGGGCGCCCGGGAAGCGCCCGGCCAGGCCGACGATCGCGATGCCGCTACCCGGCGCCGGTTCTTCGTCGGTGTCGTAGAGGGGGCTCATCCGCCCTTCCTCGCTTTGGCGGCGCGCCGCTGCCGTTCGAGCGCGAGCTTGGCTCGATCTACCCGCTGCTCCACCGCGACGAACGACGGCGCAGCCGACGGCCCGGATCGGTCGAGATGGGTGGCCAACGCGCCGACGGTCGGGAAGCGGAATAGCTCGACCAGTGGAAGATCGCGCCCGAGCCGGTCGCGCAGGTGGACGCGCACCTGCGCGATGGTGAGCGAGCTGCCGCCCAGATCGAAGAAGTTGTCGTACAGGCCCACCCGGTCGAGGTGCAGCACCGCACGCCAGACCTCGGCGATCGTCCGTTCCAGCTCGGTCCCCGGCTCGACGAACGGCGCTTCGAGATCCGGCCGCTCGCCTCCCGGGACCGGCAGCGCCCGGCGGTCGAGCTTGCCGTTGGGCGTCCGCGGCAGCGCGTCGAGGATCACGAACCAGGAGGGCACCATCGGCTCCGGCAGCCGCTCGCGCAAGGCGGCGCGCAGAGTCTCGGCTCCGAGCGGAGAATCCGACGGCACCACGTAGGCCGCGAGGCGCGTCTCTCCCTCCTCCTGCAGCGCCGTCACCACCGCTTCGCGCACTCCCGGCACGCGGGCGAGCGCCGCTTCGACCTCGCCCAGCTCGACGCGGAAGCCGCGCACGTTGACCTGGTCGTCGGCGCGGCCGAGGAACTCCACCATGCCGTCCAGCCGGTAGCGGCCGAGATCGCCGGTGCGGTAGATCCGATCAGTCGCGTCGCCCGTCTCCGGATTGACGACGAACTTCGCGGCGGTGGCCTCCGGATCGCCGAGATAGCCTTGCGCGAGATAGGGCGTCCGCACGCAGATCTCGCCGCGCTCGCCGCGGCCGACCAGATTGCCGGAGCGGGAGAGCACCAGGATCTGGACCCCGTCGATGCCGCGGCCGAGCGGCACCCGGCCCTCGCCCGGATCGCCCTTCACCACGGACCAGGCCATCGCCTGCGGCGTTTCGGTCGCGCCGTAGAAGTTGACCGCCGTGGCTTCGGGGGCGAGCCGCTTCAAGCGCGCCACGTCGTTTCCGGAGAGCGCGCCGCCGCCGTAAAAAGCCCACCGAAGGCGGGGAAGGACCGGGGCGACCTCGGGCTCGCGTTCGGGAGTCGCCGAAGCGAGGAGCTGCCCCAGCGCTGGAGTCAGGTGAATCGCCGTTACCTCTTGGCGCGCGAGCCAAGCGAGCAGCAGGCCCGGCTCGCGCATCTCCTCGGCGCCCGGAATCGAGAGCGTGGCACCCAGCCAGAGCGGTGTGAAGACATCGCGCAGCAGGGGATCATGGGAGAGCCCGGCGAGCAGGCTGAAGCGGTCCTCTTCCCCCAGATCGAAGGTCTCCGCATGCCAGGCGAGGAAGTGGGACACCGGTCGATGCGTGCCGAGGATTCCTTTCGGTCTGCCCGTCGAGCCGGAGGTGAACGCGACGTAGGCGAGATCGTCCGGCCCGTTCGCCGCGTCCGGCACCGGATCGTCTGATACCAAGTCGGTCCCGAGGGCGATGCGGCAGCGGAGGGAAAGGCCCGCCACCGTCTCTTCAAGGGCGGGAGGAAGAGCCGCCACTTCGATCAGCGCGCGCGGCCGGGACTGATCGAGACAGTCGGCCAGGCGCGCTGCCGGATAGGCGGCATCGAGGATCAGGAACGCCGCGCCCGCACGCCAGGTCGCGAGCATCGCCTCGACCAGACCACCGGAGCGCCGGGAGTAAATCGCCACCACGTCTCCCCCGCCGATCCCGTGGGCGCGGAGGTGTCCTGCAAGGCCGCGGCTCGCCGCGTCCAGCTCGCCGTAGGTCCAGCTCCGCTCATCCGACCAGATCGCTAGGCGCTCGGACGCGGTCACGGCGTGCTCGGCGAAGCGCGTCATCACCGACCCGGGCCAGCTTGCCGCCAGAGGCAGCGTCGGATCGGGCAGAATCGCGCGGTCCGCTTCGAGCCGGAGCGAGAAGCTGTCAATCGACCGCTCGGGCGCCGCGGCAACCTGGCCCAGCAGTGATTCGAGCTGCGCTGAAAGGATCTCGATCCGCGCCGGGTCGAACAGATCGGCGTTGTAGACCCACTCGAAGCCGATGCGGTCGTCGTGCTCGGCGGCGTAGAGCGTCAAGTCGAACTTCGCGCCGTGGGCGGGAGCGGGTACGGATTCCAGCGCGAGCCCGGGCAGCTCGACCTTCACCGCCGGCAGGTTGAGCAGGTTGAAGAAGACCTGGAAGAGCGGCGTGCGCCCTAAATCGCGCGAGGGGCGCAGGTCGTCGATAACCTTTTCGAACGGCACGTCCTGGTGCGCGTAGGCCCCGAGCGCCCCCTCGCGCACCCGCGCCACCAACTCCGCGAAGCTCGGCGAGCCCGACAGGTCCGTGCGCAGGGCGAGGGTATTGAGGAACAGGCCGATCAGTTTCTCGGTCTCGATCCGGCCGCGGCCGGCGATCGGCGTGCCCACCACCAGATCGTCCTGGCCGGCGTGCCGGGAGAGCAGCAGATCGAACGCGGCGAGCAGGGTCATGAACAGAGTGGCCCCCTGCCTGCGAGACAGGGTGCGTAGCGCGGACGACAGCTCCGGCGTAAGCCGCAGCGAGCGCTGGCCGGCGCGGAACGTCTGCACCGCCGGCCGCTGCCGGTCGGTCGGCAGGTCGAGCCTCGGCGGCGCTCCGGAGAGCCGCTGCCGCCAATAGCCGAGCTGCCGTTCGAGGGCAGGACCCGACAACCAGGCGCGTTGCCAGGCGCCGTAGTCGGCGTACTGGATCGCGGGCTCCGGCAGCGGCGAGGCCTCGCCGCGGGCGTAGGCGCCGTAGAGCGCGGCCAGCTCTTCGAGCAAAAGGCCTTGCGACCAGCCGTCCGAGACGACGTGATGCACCGAGAGGAGTCCCGTGTGCTCCTGCTCGCCGAGCCGCAGCAGGGTGGCGCGCAGGAGCGGACCGCGGGCGAGATCGAACGGTCGCGCGATCTCCGCGGCGGTCCGCCGTGAAGCTTCGCGGAGGCGCGCCTGCTCCGGCAGCGCCGCGAGGTCGACGACCGGGCAGACGAGCGGTACCGCCGGCGCGATCACCTGAACCGGCTCGGCCCCCAACAGGTGGAAGGTCGTGCGCAGGGTCTCGTGGCGGCGCACCACCTCGGAGAGGGCGCGGTCGAACAGTGGGCGCCGCAGGCGCCCGGCGAGCCGCACCGTGGCCGACAGGTTGAACGTCGCGCTGTCGGGCTCCAGCTGGTCGAGGAACCAGAGCCGCTCCTGGGCGAACGAGAGCGGAATGCGTTCCCCGCGCGGCACCGGAAGGATCGGCGGCGCTTCCGGCTCATCCGGCTTTCCGGCCACCCGGACCCTCACCACCTCGGCCGCCAGGGCCGCGACGGTCGGGAAGGCGAACAGCGCGCGCACCGGCAGCTCGATCGCGAAGGCCTGGCGGAGGCGGGAAACCACCCGGGTCGCGAGGAGAGAATGCCCGCCGAGGTGGAAGAAGTCGTCGGTGGCGGCAACGCGCTCCACCCCGAGAACCTCCGACCAGATCCCGGCGACCAGCTCTTCCTCCGGAGTCTCGGGCGATCGTCCGGCCGCGTCGCACCCGTCGCCCGACTCCGCCCCGCCTGCCAGCCTCTCCAGAGCCCGGCGGTCGATCTTGCCGTTCGCGGTGAGCGGCAGCGCCGGAAGCACGACGATGGCCGAGGGCAGCATGTGCGCGGGCAGGCGGGCGGCGAGGTACGAGCGCAGATCGCCCGCTTCCACCGTTTGCGGTGCCACGTACGCCACCAGCTTCAAGCCGCCGTCGCTTTCCGCGCGGGCGAGGACCGCCGCCTCGGCGACCGCGGGATGCGCGGCGAGGGCGGCCTCGATCTCCCCCAGCTCGATGCGGAAGCCGCGGATCTTGACCTGGAAGTCGCGGCGCCCGAGGAACTCCAACTCACCGTCGGTCCGGAAGCGGGCGAGGTCGCCGGTCCGGTAAAGGCGGGAACCCCGCTCGCCGCCCAAACCTGCGAACGCGTCGGGCACGAAGCGTTCGGCGGTGGCAACCGGCCGATCGAGATAACCGCGGGCGAGCCCCGCGCCGCCGAGGAACAGCTCTCCCGGCACGCCCATCGGCACCGGCGCCAAATCGCCATCCAGCACGTAGGCCCGGGTGCTCCCGACCGGTCGGCCGATCGTCGGCGCCCCGACCTTCCCTCGCGGAACCAGCGCGTTCGTCGAATAGGTGGTGTCCTCCGACGGCCCGTAGAGGTTTCTCACCCGCTCGACCCCTGGTTGCGCGTAGATCCGGTCGACCAGCGCGCGTTGAAGGGGCTCGCCCGCCAGATTGACCGTGCGCACCGAAGCGGGCAGGGCATCCAGGCGCACCAGCTCGGCAATCACCGAGGGAACGGTGTTGACCAGCGTGATCTCGACCCCCGCGGCGCGGGCCGCCTCCGCGGCGGAGGGCAACGCCAGCGCGTCCTCGGCGAGGATCACCATGCCGCCGCGGCTCAACGGCACGAACAGCTCGAAGATCGACAGGTCGAAGCTGATCGAGGTGGCGGCGAGCACGCCGGCAAGCTCGGCGGCCGAAAAGACCGCGCCCGCCCAGCGCACGAAGGCGACGGCGCTACGATGACCAATCGCCACGCCTTTGGGAACGCCGGTCGAGCCCGAGGTGTAGATCACATAGGCGAGGTTGTCGGGATCGGATGTAGCCCGAGCAGAAGGCGGCGCACCGGGGGCGACCGAGGAGACCACGAGGCCATCACCGATCCGCAGCGCCGCGCCCGAATCCTCGAGCACGAACCGCCGCCGCTCCTCCGGATACGCCGGGTCGAGCGGCACGTAGGCGCTCCCCGCCTTGAGCACGGCGAGCAGGGCGACGACGAGATCCGCCGATCGGTCGAGACATACGGCGACCCGCCGCTCCGGGCCGGCGCCCAACTCACGCAGGCGGACCGCCAGCCGATCTGCCCGCTCGTCGAGATCGCGGTAGCTCAGCCGCTCCGCGCCAGCTACCAGGGCTAGCGCGTCCGGGGCACGTTGCGCCTGCGCCTCGATCAGCTGGTGCAGGCAGGCGTCGGCGGCGTCCGCCAAACCCTCTCCGGTCGCCCACTCGACCGCCGCCTGCTGACGCTCGGCCGCCGAGAGCCACGGCAGCTCGGGGAGCCGCCGCTCGGGGTTCGCCACGGCGCCTTCGAGGAGGATCTGGAATCGGCCGAGCAGGCGTTCGACCGTCGCGGGATCGAACAGGACGGCGCTGTATTCGAGCGATCCGGCGAGGTGCCAGGCGTCCCCTTCTCCCCGCTCCGCGACCGCCAGGGTCAGCTCGAATTTGGACGTGCCGCTCGCCGTCGCGACGGACGAGAGTGCGAGGTCGGAGAGCGCGGCCGTTCCGGGAGGCGCGTTCTGGTAGGCGAGCATCGCCTGGAACAGCGGCGGACGCGACAGATCGCGCCCGGCCTCGAATGCCTCGACCAGGCGCTCGAACGGCACTTCCGCGTGGGCGAAGGCGCCGAGGCTCAGCATCCTAGTCCGGGCGAGCAGCTCTAAGAACGTCGGACCGCTGTCGAGATCGCCCACGAGCACCAGGGTGTTGACGAACAGGCCGATCAGCCCTTCGGTCTCGGCGCGATTTCGGTTCGCCACCGGCGAACCCACCGGCACCCGTTCCTGGCCGGAGAGCCGGCCGAGCAGCGCCTGGAAAGTGGCGAGCACCGCCATGAACAACGTGACGTCCTCGCGCCGCGACAGGTCGCGCAGTCGGCGCGACAGCTCGGGCGGCAGGGCGA
Source organism: Thermoanaerobaculia bacterium (assembly GCA_035995205.1). Lineage (GTDB taxonomy): Bacteria > Acidobacteriota > Thermoanaerobaculia > Multivoradales > UBA5704 > DASYKS01. The sequence continues at coordinate 46,254 of DASYKS010000009.1, read as the reverse complement.
ATCCGCGCTCGCCGCCGACGAGGCTCTGCACCGCCGGCCGCGGCCGGTCGGTCGGCAGGTCGAGAGAGGCGGGCGCGCCCTCCGAACCCTCCGGACCTCCGAGCCGCTCGCGCCACCAGGCGAGCTGCGCTTCGAGAACGGCGCCGGAGAGCCGCTCGCGCTGCCAGGCGGCATAGTCGGCGTACTGGATCGGCAATTCCGGCAAGGGGGAGGGCTCCCCAGCCGCAAAAGCCGCGTAGAGCGCCGCCACTTCGCGGATGTAGATCCCGAGCGACCAGCCATCGGAAATGACGTGGTGCAGGGCGAGCAGGACCGTCCACTCCGTCTCTCCCAAACGCAGCAGGGCGAGCCGGACGAGCGGTCCCGTCGCGAGGTCGAACGGCCGTGCCGCCTCTTGCCGGCCCAGCCGCGCGGCCTCTTGCACTTTCGACGCTTTCGACAGACCCAACAGCTCGACCTGCGGCAACGCCACAACGGCCCCGAGCCGCGGCGGCGCCACCCGTTGGACCGGCCGCCCGTCGATCGCCGCGAAGGTGGTGCGCAACGTCTCGTGGCGGCGCGCGACCTCGAAAGCGCTCGCCGCGAGAGCCGGCACCGACAGACGCCCCTCCAAACGAAACGCCGCCGGGACGTTGTAGGCGGCACTGCCCGGGTCGAGCTGATCGAGGAACCAGAGCCGCTCCTGGGCGAGCGAGAGGGCGACCGGCTCTCGGACCTGACGGGCAAGGCGCGGGATCGCCGTCCAAGTTTCGCCCCGAACCGCTGCCGCCGCGGGCCGCGCGGGCTCGACCGGTTCCACCTCATAGCCGAGCCGGGCGGCGACGGTGCGCGCCGGATCGCCCAGGAAGTTCTCGTCGAGCTCCTCGCGCCAGCGCTCCGCGACGTCCGCGTCGACCCGGCCGTGGCGATGAAATTTGACGTCGCCGAGCATCCGCGACGCCTCGTACGGGCCGTCGGTCATCCGCGCTTGGGCGTCGCCGTAGGGCTCGGCCATCTCGGAGCGGTAGTCGAGGCCGAGGAAAGCGCAGATCGCCGCCAGCTCGCGCGCCGGGTCGCGCACCAGATCCTCGAAGCGCAATCGGTGTTGGCGATCCGCGGGAACGCCGTCCAGGAAACGCTCGACGTTGTCGTGGCTCGCGAGCCAGACCAGCTCCGCCAGCTCGCGGCGCGAGAACGGGTGGCGGTGGCGGAAGAAGACCTGCTCCAGCCGCGCCTCCTCGAACGAGCGGATCATGCCGTAGGGGTGGCGGGTCAAATGGAGATATCGCGGCGCCTCGAAGCTTTCCTCGATGCGCGCCAGAAGGGCGGGGTCGAGCGCGTACGAAGGGGTCTTGTCGACCAGCAGACGGTCGCCGAGCCAACCCTGAAGCCGGCGAATCAGCTCTTGCGTCGGCAGCGCCTCGGCCTCGAAGGCGGCGAGAATCTCGGTCGCCTCTTCCGGGCCGCACTGCCGCACCTCCATCACCGCGCGCAGCAGCCCTTCGAGCCAGAAGCTCTCGCGCCCCGAGAACGCCGCCTTGCGCTCGGCCATGTCGGCAAAGGTGAGCAGCTCCAGCTCCGGCGGCGCAAATAGTAGCGGATGGCCGGCGAGCATCACGCGCAGGAGTGTCGAACCGGAGCGCGGCGGCGACAGCACGAAGAGCGCCGGAGGGTTCTTGGTCGCCGCCGGGCGCCAGGAAACGGGAGTGACGATCCGGCGCAGCAGGGCGAGCCCTTCCTCGCCGACCCGTTCGATCGGCGCGGCGGGTCTATCACCGATCGCAACGAGCGACTCGGCGCCCCAAACGGCGGCGACCGCCTTCGGATAATCGTGCGCCAGGTACGCCGCGAGGCCGGCGATCGTCGGATGGTCGAAGATCGCCACCACGTGCACGATCTCGCCGAGCCGCTCCTGCAGACGGTTGATCAGGATCGCGCCCGAGATCGAGCTGCCGCCGAGGTCGAAGAACGGATCGTGGATTCCCACGTTCTTAACTCCCACGGCCTGCCGCCAGAGATCGGCGAGATCGCGTTCGAGCGCGGTGCGCGGAGCGACGTGCTCCCGCCCGGCCGCGCCCGGTTCCGCCTCTGAATATTCCAGCGGCAGCTTCGCGAGGGTTCCCCGGTCCGCTTTGCCGCTGGGCGACAGCGGCAGGCGGTCGAGCCGCACGAACGCCGACGGGACCATGTGCTCGGGAAGGCGGGAGAGCAGAGCGGCGCGCAGCTCCACCACGGAGAGGTCGGCGGGCGCCACGTAGGCGACCAGCCTCCGGTCCCCTTCCGCTCCCCCGGCGGATGCCGGGTCGAGCGCCAGCACCGCCGCTTCGGCGACTCCCGGCTGATCCGTGAGCACCGCCTCGATCTCCCCCAACTCGATGCGGAAGCCGCGGATCTTCACCTGATGGTCGAGGCGGCCCAGGTATTCGACCGCCGCGTCCGGCGCGAAGCGGGCGAGGTCGCCGGTGCGGTAGAGCCGGGCTCCTGGTACAACCGAGAACGGGTCGGGTACGAACCGCTCCGCCGTCAGCCCCGGCCGCCGCCAGTAGCCACGACCGACCTGGACGCCGCCGATGAACAGCTCTCCCGCGACCCCCATCGGCACCGGCCGGAGCGCGCGATCGAGCAGATGGATCGTGGTGTTCGCGACCGGCCGGCCGATCGGCACCGTCGCTCTTGGACCCCGGTCGCACGCCCACCAGGTCACGTCGACCGCCGCTTCGGTCGGACCGTAGAGGTTGTCGAGCGCGGCGCCCGAGCGCGCCATGAACCGGTCCTTGAGATCGCGGGAGAGGGCTTCGCCGCTCGCGATCACCCGCGCGAGCGAGACGCACCGTTCGATGCCCGGCGCCGAGGCGAAGACCTGGAGCATCGACGGTACGAAATGGAGCGTCGTGATCCCCTCGGCCGCGATCGTCTCGACCAGGTAGGCGCTGTCGCCGTGTCGGCCCGGCTCGGCCATCACCAGGCGGGCGCCCGCGAGCAGCGGCCAGAACAGCTCCCAGACCGAAACGTCGAAGCTCACCGGCGTCTTCTGGAGCACCCGGTCGTCGGGACCCAAGGCATAGCGCTCCTGCATCCAGAGCAGCCGGTTGACGATGGCCCGGTGGCTGTTCATCGCCCCCTTCGGCCGACCGGTCGAGCCCGAGGTGTAGATGACGTAGGCCAGGTTGTCGGGACCGGCGCCGTGCGGCGGCGGGGCGTCTCTCTCTTCCTCCAGACAGCCGTCGAGCAGCAGCACCCGCGCGCCGTGCGCCGGCAGCGCCGCGATCAACCGCTCCTGGGCCAGCAGCACGGAAACCCGCGAGTCTTCGAGCATCCAGGCCAGCCGCTCCGGCGGATAGGACGGATCGAGCGGCACGTAGGCGCCGCCGGCCTTCAAGATCGCGAGCAGGCCGACGCTCAGCTCCAGCGAACGCTCGGCCACGATCCCCACCCGCGCCTCCGGACCAATCCCCAGCTCGACGAGGCGCAACGCCAAGGCGTTGGCCGCACGATCGAGGCGGCGGTAGCTGAGCGGCTCGCCGGCAAAGGAGACGGCGACCGCCTCGGGCGTGCGCGCGGCCTGCTCCGCGATGAGGTCGTGCAGGCAGACCTCGCCGCGAAAGCTCGTAGCCGTGGCGTTCCAATCCAGCAGCTGCTGCTCCTCGGCCGCGGAGAGCAGCGGCAGCTCCGAGATCCGCCGCTCGGGGTCCGCCGCGAGACCCGCGATCAGGGTATTGAGGTGCCCCGCGAAGCGGGCCACGGTCGAGCGGTCGAACAGGTCGGTCTTGTAGAGGAAACGGCCCGTAAGGCCGCGGCCCGACTCGTTCGACTCTCCAACGTTGAGCACGAGATCGAGCTTCGCGCTGTCGCTTTCGACCTCGACGCCTTGCAGGACGAGCCCCGGCAGATCGAGCGTCGGCAGCGGGGTGTTTTGCAGCACCAGGAGCGCCTGGAAGATCGGCGCATGCGCAAGGTTGCGCTCCGGCGCCAGCTCGGCCACCAGCTTCTCGAACGGCAGCTCCTGATGGGCGTAGGCGCCGAGCGTCGTCTCGCGCACTTGGGCCAGCAGCGCGGAGAAGCGCGGATCTCCGCTCAGATCCGCAGGGAGCGGCAGGGTGTTCAGGAACAGCCCGATCAACCCTTCCGTTTCGACCCGGGAGCGGCTCGCGACCGGCGAGCCGACCACCAGGCGCTCCTGGCCCGCGAGGCGGGAGAGCAGAACCTGATAGGCGGCGAGCAGGGTCATGAACAGGGTGGCGCCGTGCCGCCGACCGAGCACCGCGAGAGCGCGGGTGAGCGGTTCGCCGATCTCGACCGGCAGGCTCTTGCCGTTCGAAGTGGCGAGCGCCGGCCGCGGCCGGTCGGTGGGCAGCGTGAGCGCGGGGGCCGGCCCGACCGCCCCATGAACCGGGCCGTGAAGCATCTCGCGCCACCAGGCGAGGTGGCGTTCGAGAGCTTCCCCTTGCAACCAGTCGCGCTGCCAGACGGCATAGTCGGCGTAGTCGATCGGCAGCGCGGGCAACGCTGGCTCCTCCCCCTCCGCCGCGGCATAGAAGGCCCCGACCTCGCGCAGCAGCACGCCGATCGACCAACCGTCGGCCACGATGTGATGCAGGTTGAGGATCGCGAGGTGCTCCGGCGTCTCGGGGCTCGAGTCGAGATGCAGGAGAGTGACGCGCAACAACGGCGCTCGGGCTAGATCGAACGGACGCGCGGCCTCCACGCGCAACAGATGTCGCGTCTCGACGCCCGCCGCCTCGGCAGGTAGGGCGGCGAGGTCCACGAGACCGACGGCCAACTCGGAGCGCGGCGCGACTTCCAGCACGACTCGGCCCTCGTGCTCCCGGAAGGCGGTACGCAACGCCTCCTGCCGCTCCACCACCCGCTCGAAGGCGAGCGCGAAGCGCCGCGGGTCGAGAACCCCGAGGAGGCGCAACGCCACCGGGATGTTGTACGAGGAGTCGCCGGGCGCGAATCGATCGAGGAACCAGATCCGTTCCTGCGCGAACGAGGCGCGCACGGGAGCGTCCGCGGCGCGGCGCGCGATCGGCGACGAAGCGCCCGGCGCCGCGGCGGCGACCCGCCGGCCAAGAGCGGCGAGGGTCGGCGCCTCGAACACCGCCCGCACCGGCAGCTCGACGGCGAACAGCTCGCGCACCCGCGCCACCAAGCGGGCGGCGAGCAGCGAGTGGCCGCCGAGGCGGAAGAAGTCGTCGTCGCGGCCGATCCGGTCTGCCCCCAAAAGCTCGCTCCAGAGATCGGCCAGCCCCTCTTCGAGCGGCGAGAGCGGGGCGCGATAGGCCGCGATCCCGGAGAGCGCCGCGCCGCGCGCCCGGAGTAGGCGTCGCGCCGGCCGTTTTCCTTGCGGAACGACGAGCTGCAACAGTTCCTCCGCGGCCAGCACGGGAAGCTCCGAAAGCCGCCGGCGCGGGCTCTCCGTCGCCGCGGCGACCCAAACCTCGAAAGCGCGGGCGAAGCGCTCGGCGGTCGTCGCGTCGAACCGGTCGGCGCTGTACTCCAAGCCACCCCTCACCCCTTCCTCCCGTTCGGTGAGCGAGAGGGCGAGATCGAGCTTGGCCGTGCCGGTCTCGATCTCGATCGGCTCCAGGGTGAGCCCCGGAAGCGAGAGGACCGGCAGCGGCGCGTTGTGCAACACCAGCAGAACCTGGATCAGCGGCGACCCGGCGAGGTCACGCTCCGCGGCAAGCTCTTCCACCAAGCGCTCGAACGGCAGATCCTGATGGGCGAAAGCGCCGAGCGCCGTCTCGCGCGCGCGCTCGATCAGGCGCTCGAACGACGGATCGCCGACGAGCGAGGTGCGCAGAACGAGGGTGTTGACGAACAGTCCGATCAACCCTTCCGTCGCGCTGTGCCGCCGGTTCGCCACGGCCGCTCCGACCAAAACCTCCTCCTCGCCGGCGAGCCGCCCGAGGAACGCTTGCAGCGCGGCGAGCAACCCCATGAACGGGGTCGCGCCGCGCCTGCGGCAAAGGGCGCGCAGCCGGTCCCACTCCTCCAGCCCCAAGCCGATCGCCCGCGCCCCGCCGCGCCCGGAGGGCACCGTTGGCCGCGATCGATCGGCCGGCAGTTCCAGCTCCGTAGGCGCTCCGTCCAGGCGCTCGCTCCACCAGGCGAGCTGCGCTTCGAGCACCGGTCCCGCCAGCCCGCGTCGCTGCCAGAGCGCGTAGTCGGCGTACTGGATCGGCAGCGGCGGCAACTGGGCGCTGCCGTACAGCGCGGCGATCTCCCCGAGCAGCACGCCGAAAGACCAGCCGTCCGCCGCGATGTGGTGCAGCGAGAGAAGCGCCAGGTGCAGGCCGTCTTCGAGCCGCAAGAGCCGGGCGCGCAGGAGAGGTCCGTGCGCGAGGTCGAACGGCAGCCGCGCCTCCGCCGCCAGCAGCCGCGCCGCTTCCTCCCCGCGCCGGGCCTCCGGTAGAGGGCGCAGGTCGGCGCCGGCGAGAGGGATCTCACCTTCCGCATCGATCTCCTGCACCGGACCGGCGCCGGAATCCCGGAACCGCGTGCGCAACGCCTCGTGCCGCCGCACCAGCTGTGAAAGAGCGTGTGCAAAGCGGGAGACGTCCAGCTCGCCGGAGAGGCGCAGACCGACCGGAAGGTTGTAAACCGGGCTTCCCGGCTCCAGGCGATCGAGAAACCAGAGCCGTTCCTGGGCGAACGAGAGCGGCAAGTCGACCTCCGCACCCTCCGGCCGTCGAACCAAAGGGAACGCATCCGTGACCCCGCCCTGCTGCAGCGTGGCGATCCGTGCCGCAAGGGTGGCTATGGTGGGCGCCGCGAACACGGCGCGCAGGGGAAGATCGACGCCGAAGGCATCGCGCACCCGCGCCACCAGGCGGGCGGCGAGCAGCGAGTGGCCGCCGAGGCGGAAGAAATCGTCGTCGCGGCCGATCCGGTCGGCGCCCAAAAGCTCGCTCCAGAGATCGGCCAACCCCTCTTCGAGCGGCGAGAGCGGCGCGCGGTAGGCCGCGATCCCGGAGAGCGCCGAGCCGCCAGCCCGCAGAAGACGTCGCTCCGGCCGTTTTCCTTGCGGAACGACGAGCTGCAGAAGCTCCTCCGCGGCCAGCAGAGGAAGCTCCGAGAGCCGCCGGCGCGGGCTCTCCGCCGCCGCGACGACCCAGACCTCGAAGGCGCGGGCGAAGCGCTCGGCGGTCGTCGCGTCGAACCGGTCGGCGCTGAATTCCAACCCACCTCTGACCCCTTCCTCCCGCTCGGTGAGCGAGAGGGTAAGGTCGAGCTTGGCCGTGCTGGTCTCGATCTCGATCGGCTCCAGGGTGAGCCCCGGAAGCGAGAGGACCGGCAGCGGTGCGTTGTGCAGCACCAGCAAAACTTGGAACAGCGGCGACCCGGCGAGATCGCGCTCCGCGGCAAGCTCCTCGACCAGGCGCTCGAACGGCAGATCCTGGTGGGCGAAAGCGCCGAGCGCCGTCTCCCGCGCGCGCTCGACCAGGCGCGCAAACGGTGGATCGCCGGCGAGCGACGTGCGGAGGACGAGGGTGTTGACGAACAGCCCGATCAACCCTTCCGTGGCGCTGTGCCGCCGGTTCGCCACGGCCGCTCCGACCAGTACATCGTCCTCGCCGGCGAGCCGCCCGAGGAACGCCTGTAGCGCGGCGAGCAACCCCATGAACGGGGTCGCGCCGCGCCGGCGGCAGAGGGCGCGAAGCCGGTCCCACTCCTCCAGCCCCAAGCCGAACGGTTGCACCCCGCCGCGCCCGGAGGGCATAGCCGGCCGCGGCCGGTCGGCCGGCAGCTCCAGCTCCGAGGGCGCCCCGTCCAGGCGCTCGCTCCACCAGGCGAGCTGCGCTTCGAGCACCGGCCCCGCCAACCCCTGTCGCTGCCAGAGCGCGTAGTCGGCGTACTGGATCGGCAGCGGCGGCAGCGTGGCGCCGCCGTACAGAGCGGCGATCTCCCCGAGCAGCACGCCGAAAGACCAGCCGTCCGCCGCGATGTGGTGCAGCGAGAGGAGCGCCAGGTGCAGACCGTCTTCGAGCCGCAGGAGCCGGGCGCGCAGGAGAGGTCCGTGCGCCAAGTCGAACGGCAGCCGCGCCTCCGCCGCCAGCAACCGCGCCGCTTCCTCCCCGCGCCGGGCCTCCGGCAGAGGGCGCAGGTCGACGTAGGCGAGAGGGATCTCGCCTCCCGCATCGATCTCCTGCACCGGACCGGCGCCCGAATCCCGGAACCGTGTGCGCAACGCTTCGTGCCGCCGCACCAGCTGTGAGAGAGAGCGCGCAAAGCGGGAAACGTCCAGCTCGCCGGAGAGGCGCAGGCCGACCGGCAGGTTGTAGACCGGACTTCCCGGCTCCAGGCGATCGAGAAACCAGAGCCGCTCCTGGGCAAACGAGAGCGGCAGGTCGACCTCTGCCCCTTCCGGCCGCGCAACCAGGGGAAGCGCGTCCGCAGCCCCGCCCTCTTTCATCGCGGCGATCCGCGCCGCGAGAGCGGCCACGGTGGGCGCCGCGAACACGGCGCGCAGGGGGAGATCGACGCCGAAGGCATCGCGCACCCGCGCCACCATCCGCGCCGCGAGCAGCGAGTGACCGCCGAGGTGGAAGAAATCGTCGTCGCGGCCGATCCGGTCGGCGCCCAGCAACTCGCTCCAGAGATCGGCCAATCCCTCTTCGAGCGGCGACAGCGGCGCGCGGAAGATCGCGGCCCGATCCGCGTAAAGCAACGCCCCATGAGCCTGGAGCAGACGGCGCTCCGGCCGGAGCGCCGGAGCAATGACGAGCTGCAGCAGCTCTTCCGCGGCGAGCAGAGGGAGATCGGAGAGCCGCCGACGCGGCTCCTCGGCAGCCGCCGCGACCCATGTCTCGAAGGCGCGGGCGAGACGCTCAACGGTCGCCGCGTCGAACCGGTCGGCGCTGTACTCCAACCCGCCCGCGACTCCGGCCTCCCGCTCAGTGAGCGCGAGCGTCAGGTCGAGCTTCGCCGTGCCGGTCGCCACCTCGACCGGCTCCAGCGTGAGGCCCGGTAGCTCCAGGACCGGCAGCGGTGCGTTGTGCAGCACCAGCAGAACCTGGATCAGCGGCGGCCGGGAAAGGTCGCGCTCCGGAGCCAGCTCTTCGACCAGGCGCTCGAACGGCAGATCCTGATGCGCGTAAGCGCCGAGCGCCGTCTCCCGCGCCCGCTCGACCAGACGCGCGAAAGGCGGATCGCCGGCGAGCGACGTCCGGAGGACCAGGGTATTGATGAAGACCCCTATCAACCCCTCCGTCGCGCTGTGGCGCCGGTTGGCCACGGGCGTGCCGACCAGCACATCCTCTTCGCCGCCGAGCCGTCCGAGGAGCGTCTGGAGCGCCGCGAGCACTCCCATGAACGGGGTGGCGCCGAGCCGGCGGCACAGAGCGCGGAGCCCCTCCCATGCCGCCGGGGCCAGGACCACCGGCCGCACTCCGCCGCGCCCGTTAGGCAAAGCCGGTCGCGACCGATCGGCCGGCAGCTCGAGCTCCGCGGGCGCCCCTTCCAGGCGCTCGCTCCAATAGGAGAGCTGCGCTTCGAGCGCAGGCCCTTCCAGCCAGCGCCGCTGCCAGAGCGCGTAGTCGGCATACTGGATCGGCAGCGGAGGCAAGTCGGCGTCGCCGTAGAGCGCGGCGATTTCGGAGAGCAGCACCCCCATCGACCAGCCGTCCGCGGCAATGTGGTGGAGCGTCAAGAGCGCGAGATGGAGGCCCTCCTCCAGCCGCAGCAGCCGGGCACGCGCGAGCGGTCCGCGCGCCAGATCGAACGGCAGCCGCGCCTCCGCCGCGAGCAGCCGCGCCGCTTCCGTCCCTCTCGTGGCCTCCGTCAACCGGCGCAGATCGGCGCGGGCGAAGGGAATTTCGGCTTCCGCGTCGATCTCCTGCACCGGTCCTGCACCGGAATCCCGGAAGCGCGTACGCAGCGCCTCATGCCGCCGTACAACGCCCGCGAGCGCCTCGGCGAAGCGGTAGGCATCCAGCTCGCCGCGCAGGTAAAGGGCGACCGGCAGGTTGTAGGAGGCGCTTCCCGGTTCCAGGCGATCGAGGAACCAGAGCCGCTCCTGGGCGAACGAGAGCGGCAGGCGGACCGTCTCGGTTGTTTCAGCCGCCGAACGCGGGACCAGGGGTGGGGCATCGGCAATCCCTCCCTCCTCCGACGCCGCGCCGCGGGCCGCCGCGATTCGCGCCGCGAGGGCGGCCACGGTCGGCGCCTCGAACAGTGCCCGCAGGGGAAGCTCGACGCCGAAGACGTCGCGCACCCGGGCCACCATCCGCGTGGCGAGAAGCGAGTGCCCGCCCTGGGTGAAGAAATCGTCTTCGATCCCGATCCGGGGAAGGTGCAGCAGCTCCGCCCAAATCCCCGCCAGCAGCTCTTCGTCCGGCGTGCGCGGCGCGAGGTATCCGCGCGTAAGAGCCGACCGGCCGCGCTCCGGAGCCGGCAGCGCCTTGCGGTCCAGCTTGCCGTTGGGGGTGCGCGGCAGCTCGGGGAGGACGACGAAATCCGCCGGCACCATGTATTCCGGCAATCGCCGCGAGAGATGCGCGCGCAGGTCGTCCGCGGACGGCGGCGAGATTCCCTCCCGGGCCACGACGTAGGCCGCGAGCGCGCGGTCGCCGTTCCTGTCCTCGCGCGCCACCACCGCGAGGTCGGCAAGCGCCGGATGCTCGCGTAAAACCGACTCGATCTCGCCCAGCTCGATGCGAAAACCGCGCACCTTCACCTGGTGGTCGATCCGCCCCAGGAACTCGATCTGGCCGTCGGGCAGGAAGCGCGCAAGGTCGCCGGTGCGGTATAGGCGGAGACCACTGCCCGAACCGAAAGGATTCGGGATGAAACGCTCGGCGGTCAGCTCGGGCCGGCCGAGATAACCGCGGGCGAGCCCCGCGCCGCCGAGCAGCAGCTCGCCCGGCACTCCGACCGGCGTCGGACGGAGCACTCGGTCGACCAGGTAGGCGCCGGTTCCGGGCAGCGGCCGGCCGATGGTCGGCGCCCGGCGCTCCTCGCGCGGTACGTGCACGTACGTCGAATAAGTGGTGTCCTCCGAAGGGCCGTACAGGTTGCAGACCCGCTCGACCCCGGCCACCGCATAGACGCCGTCGACCAGCGCCCGCGATAGCGGCTCGCCGGCCAGGTTCACTGTCCGCACCGACGGCGGAACGCCGCCCATCCGCACCAACTCCGCCATCGCAGAGGGCACGGTGTTGATCAGGGTGACCTCGCGCGCCGCCGGAAGCTCCGGCAGCTCCAAGGCGTTCCCGGCAAGGATCACCATGCCGCCGGAGGCCAGTGTCACGAACAGCTCGAAAACCGAAAGGTCGAAAGCGATCGAAGTGGCGGCGAGCACGCCCGCCAGCTCTTCGGCCGAGTAGGTTCGCTGCGCCCAAGCGACCAGCGCCACGGCGCTTCGATGCTCAATCGCCACTCCTTTGGGGCGGCCGGTCGAGCCCGAGGTGAAGATCACGTAGGCCAGGTTGTCGGCCGTCGCCCCCGCGCCGCTCAGCGCGGGCCGCCCGGTCACCGGTTCAGCGGTTTCATTGAGCCAGGTTCGGTCGAGAAGAATCGCGGCTCCCGAGCCGGCGAGCATCAGCGCGCGGCGCTCCTCCGGATAGGCCGGATCGATCGGCACGTAGGCGCCCCCCGCCTTGAGCACGCCGAGAAGCACCGCCACCAGATCGGCATTGCGCGGCAGGCTCACGCCGACGCAAACCTCGGGACCGACGCCTTGCGCTCGGAGGCGCCGCGCGACGAGTGTCGCCCGCGCGTCGAGCTCGGCGTAGGTAAGCCGCTCGACACCGGCTACCAGGGCCGTTGCTCCAGGAGTCCGCGCCGCCTGTGCCTCGAACAGTTGGTGCAGGCAAATCGGACCAATCGGACTGATCCGACCGATCGGTCCGATCGAATTCCATTCGATTTCCAGCTGATGACGCTCCACTCCGGAGAGCAGCGGCAGCTCCGACAGCCGGCTCTCCGGCTCGGCGAGCGCTCCGGCTAGCAAAGTCGTAAACGATTGCGCCCAGCGCATGGCGGTCGTCCGGTCGAACAGCCGGGCGGCGTATTCGAGCCCGCCCGAAAGACCGGCTCCCGCCGCAGCGAGGCCCAGGGTCAGATCGAACTTGGCGCTGCCGGAAGAGAGCGGCGCGAGGCTCGCGGCGAGTCCTTCCCACTCGATCGTCGCGGGTAGATCCTGGTACGCCAGCATCGCCTGGAACAGCGGCGAGCGGGAGAGGTCGCGAGCCGGGCGCAGCTCTTCGACCAGGCGCTCGAACGGCAGGTCGCCGTGGGCGTGGGCGCCGAGCACCGTTTCGCGCGCCCGAGCCGCCAGCTCGGAGAAGCTCGGATCGCCGGCCAGATCGCCGCGCAACACCAAGGTGTCGACGAAGAAGCCGATCAACCCCTCGACTTGGCGGTTGCCGCGATTCGCGACGGGCGTGCCCACGGTCAGATCCTCCTGGCCGGAGAGGCGACCGAGGAGCGCCTCGAACGCTGCGAGCAGGACCATGAACGGCGTGGCGCCGAGACGCCGGGCAAGCGCCGCGAGAGCTTGAGTCGACTCTGCGGCCAACGCCAACGGCACCGTGCCGCCGGCGAAAGTCTGGACCGGCGGGCGCGGGGCGTCGAGCGGCAGGTCGAGGGCGCCCGCACCGGCCAGCCGCTCGCGCCACCAGGCCGCCTGGCGGTCGAGGGCGCCCGGCGCGGCGAACCGCGCGCGCTGCCAGGCGGCCCAATCGGCGTATTGGAGCGGCAGCTCGGCAAGCGGCGAGGCTTCCTTGAAGAGCGCGGCGCGATAGAGCGCCCGCAGCTCGGCTAGGAAGACGCCGAGCGATCCGCCGTCGAAAATCGAATGATGCAGGTTCGCGAGCAGGCGGTGCGCATCCGCGGAGAGGAGGAGCCGCTGGAACCGGCAGAGCGGTCCCGCCGAGAGGTCGAACGGCCGGCGCGCTTCCATAGCCCCAAGCCGCGCCGCCTCGGCATCCCCCCTCGACGCCGGAAGTCCCGCGAGGTCGATTCCGGGCAAAGGCAGCGCGACCGGAGGCGCGATCCGCTGCATCGGTTGCTCGGGATCGACGGGCGACGGCACGAAGGTCGTGCGAAGGACTTCGTGGCGGCGGGAGATCTCGGTGAGCGCGCCGGCGAGCGCGGGAACCGACAGCGGGCCGGTAAGGTCGAGCGAGAACGGCAGGTTGTAGGTGGCGCTCCCCGGCTCCAGCCGGTCGAGGAACCAGAGCCGCTCCTGGCCGAGCGAGAGCGGCGGCTCGGCGTCGTCCGGCAAAGGCAGGAGACGGGGACCCGGCTCCGCCTCACCCTCTCCTTTCGCCCGCGCGATCCGTTCGGCGAGGGCGGCCACCGTCGGCGCCTCGAACAGCGCGCGCAAGGGAAGATCGACGCCGAACGCGTCGCGCACCCGAGCCGCCACCCGGAGCGCGAGCAGCGAATGGCCGCCCAGCTCGAAGAATCCCGTCTCGACCCCGACCCGGTCGCGCCCGAGCGCCTCGGCCCAGATTCCCGCCAGCAGCGCCTCGGCAGGGTTCCTCGGCGCGGTCTCGAGACCGGGCGAGCCGCGGTCCAAGGCGGCCGCAGCCGGGGTCCGCGCCGCCCGCGCTTCGAACAGCCGGGCAAGGAAGAGCGCCGCCGCCAGAGCCTCCGCGCCGGTCGGCTGCCATTCGATCTCCAGCTGATGGCGCTGCGCCGCCGAGAGCAGAGGCAGCTCGGAGAGCCGTCGTGCCGGATCGGCCATGGCGCTTTCGAGGAGGATCTCAAAGCTTTGGTAGAACCGCGCGGCGGTCGTCGGATCGAACAGCGCCGTGGCGTACTCCAGAAAGCCGCCGAGCGCGCCGTCCGGCTCCTCGGCCAGCGAAAGCGTGAGATCGAGCTTGGCCGTGGCGGTGGGCACCGCCCGCATCGCCGTGCGCAGTCCGGGCAGAGCGAGCGATCCCTGGGATCCGGGCGCCGCGGCCGGCCGGTAGGCGAGGAGCGCCTGGACCAACGGCGGGCGCGACAGGTCGCGCTCGGGTTTCAGTTCTTCCACCAGCCGCTCGAATGGCAGATCCTGATGCGCGAACGCCTCCAGGCAGACCTCGCGCGCCCGTTCGAGCAGTCCCGAAAACGACGGATCGCCGGAGAGGTCGCCGCGCAGCACCAGGGTGTTGACGAAGAACCCGATCAGCCCCTCGACCTCCTGCGGCCCGCGGTTCGCGACCGGCGAGCCGACCAGCACCTCGTCCTGGCCGGAGAGACGGCCGAGCAGGCTCTCGAACGCCGCGAGCAGAACCATGAAGGTCGTCGTGCCCCGGCTCCGGGCGGAGGCCGCCGCCGCGCCCGCGAGAGCGAAGGGCAAGCGGACCGGTAGGTGCCCGCCGGCGAGGCTCTGGACCGCCGGCCGCGGCCGATCGGCGGGTAAGTCGAGCGCCTGCGGCGCGCCGCGCAGCCGTTCACGCCAGACCGCGAGCCGGGCTTCGAGGGCGGCGCCCGTAAGCCAACCGCGCTGCCAGACCGCGTAGTCCGCGTACTGGATCGGAAGGTCGGAAAGCGCCGACGCGACTCCCGCGGCGAAGCCGCGGTAGAGCGCCGACAGCTCGCCGAAGAACACCTCGATCGACCAGCCGTCGGCGACCACGTGGTGGAGGGTGAGCAGCGCCGTCCACTCGCGGGCGCCGAGCCGCAGGAGGATCGTTCGCAGGAGCGGTCCGCGCTGGAGGTCGAACCCCCGGCGTGCCTCGCCGCGCTCGACGAGCGCCGCCACATCCAGGCGCCGCCCCCCAAGCGCCGAAAGGTCGATCACCGGCAGGGCAAGCGGCGCGGGCGCCGCGACGATCTGAAACGCCACACCGCCGCGTTCGGCAAACACCGTGCGCAGCGCTTCGTGGCGCCGGACGATCCCGGTAAGGGCGGCGGAGAGGATCCGCGGCGCGAGCGCGCCGGAAAAATCGATCGCCGCGGCGAGGTTGTAGACCGGGCTCTCCGGCTCGTAGCGGTCGAGGAAGAGCAGCCGCTCCTGGGCGAAAGACAGCGGCAGCTCGCGGTCGCGCGGTACCCGAAGAAGCGGCGGCGCCTCGGCCGCGCCGAGAGCGGACTCGGGGAGGCCGCGAAGACGAAGGATGACGCGCGCCTGCGCCCGGACGGTCGGCGCGGAGAACAGGGTCCGTAGCGGGATCTCTACTCCGATCGCCTTCTTTACCCTGGAGATCAGGCGCGCGGCGAGCAGCGAATGGCCGCCGAGGGCGAAGAAGTCGTCGTCGACCCCGACCCGGTCGCGGTAGAGAAGGTCGGCCCAGATCCCCGCGAGCAGCTCTTCGATCGGCGTCGCGGGGAGCCGCGGCGCCGCGGTTTCGAGCGCCCGAGGTACGCTCGCCGCAAGGGTTTGGCGCCGCGCGGGGGTCGAGAGCGGCAGATCCGACAGCCGTACCGCCGGGTCGGCCACCGCGGCCTCAACGACGAGCGCGAAGTCCGCGGCCAAGCGTTCTACGGTCGCCGGATCGAACAGGTCGGCGGCGTATTCGAGCCAGCCTTGGATGCCGTCGCCCGCCCCCGAATCGTCCGCTAGCGAGAGCGTGAGGTCGAGCTTCGAGCTGCCGGTCTCGACCTCGAACGGCGAGAGCGCGAGGCCGGGCAGATCGACTGCCGGCAGCGGCGCGTTTTGGAGCACGAGCATCGTCTGGAACAGCGGGGATCGCGCGCGATCGCTCGGCCGGAGCGTTTCGACCAGACGCTCGAACGGCACCTCCTGATCGGCGTAGGCCGCGAGCGCCGCCGTCCGCACGCGGAGCAGGAGATCGGCGAAGCTCGGCTCGCCGGACAGGTCCACGGGCAGCGCCACGTCGTTGACGAAGAAACCGAGCAGCGGTTCGAGCTCGCGCCGGCCGCGGCCCGCGACCGGCGTGCCGACGGCGAACCGGTCCTGTCCCGCCGCGCGCGAGAGCAAGGCGGAAAACGCCGCGAGCAGCGCCATGTGGAGAGTGGCGCCCTGGCGCCGGGCGAGCGCTCGAAGGTCGCGGCCAAGGTCCGGCGCAAGCCGCACCGAGCACCGGCCGCCCCGGGCGCTCGGCGCCTCCGGACGCGGCCGATCGGTCGGCAGGTCGAGAACCTCCGGCACCTCGGCGAGCCGGTTGGAGGCGCGGGCGAGCGAAAGGTCGAATTCGCCGGCGGCCTGCCGGCGGCGCTGCCACACCGCGTAGTCGGCGTACTGGATCGGCAGCTCCGGCAACGGG
Organism: Thermoanaerobaculia bacterium; assembly: GCA_035995205.1. Taxonomy (GTDB): domain Bacteria; phylum Acidobacteriota; class Thermoanaerobaculia; order Multivoradales; family UBA5704; genus DASYKS01. The sequence goes on along the minus strand of DASYKS010000009.1, from coordinate 30,109 downwards.
CTCGGGGTCCCACCGAGGAACGCGCCGTAGAGCGTGCCCAGCTCGTGCCGGAGAACCCCCAGCGACCAGCCGTCCGAGACGATGTGATGCTGGAGCAAAAGCGCCACGTGCCGCTCCGCCCCGAGCCGGATCAGCGTCGCGCGTAAGAGCGGCCCACTTGCCAGATCGAGCGGACGCCGCGCGAGAAGACCGAGCAGCCGCTCAGACTCCGTCTCGCTCGCCCCCGAACCGCCGACACCGGAAACTCCGGAGAGGTCGACCGCCGGCAGCGGCAGCGCGGCCCAAGGTGCCACGACTTGCAGCGGCAGCTCCTCGGCGGCATCGCGAGGGAAGGTGGTGCGCAGGATCTCGTGGCGACGGACGATCTCGTCGAGCGCCCGGCGGAACGCCGCGACGTCGAGCCGGCCGTCGAGGCGCGCCGCGAACGGCACGTGGTAGGCGACGCTTTCCGGATCGAGCTGGGCGACGAGCCAGAGCCGCTCCTGGCCGAATGACAGAGGCGCGGTGCGTCCGCCGGCCGGCGCGTGCTCGGCAAGGATCGGCGTACCCGACAAGCTGTTTGCATCGTTCCTTGCGCGATCGATCGCCGCCGCCATCCCCGCAAGGGTCGGCGCGGCGAACACGGCGGCGAGGGGAAGCTCCACTCCGAAGACGTCGCGCACCCGCGCGAGCAGGCGGGCGGCGAGCAGCGAATGGCCGCCAAGGGAAAAGAAGTCGTCGCCCGGAGCGACCCGCTCGACGCCGAGCAACTCGCACCAAATCCCGACGACCAGCTCCCCGGTCGGCGAAAGCGCCGCTCCTCCCGTGGACGAAGGCTCATCGCCTCCGGGGGCCGGCAGCGCCCGGCGGTCGAGCTTGCCGTTGGGGGTCCGCGGCAGCTCGGCCAGGAGAACGAAATCAGCCGGCACCATGTACTCCGGCAAGCGGGCGGCGAGGCGCGCGCGGAGCGTGGCTTTCGGCTCGGCGGGTACTGCGGTGGAGCCCGGCGCCGGGACGACGTAGGCCACCAGACGGCGGTCGCCCGCGCGGTCTTCCCGCGCCAGCACCACCGACTCGCGCACCCACGGCTCAGCCAAGAGCGCCGCCTCGATCTCTCCCAGCTCGATGCGGAAGCCGCGTACTTTGACCTGATGATCGATGCGGCCGAGGAACTCAAGCTCTCCGTCCATCCGGTACCGCACCAGGTCGCCGGTGCGGTAGAGCCGTCCGCCCGGCCGGTCGCTCCAAGGATCGGGTACGAACGCCAGGGCGGTCAGATCCGGCCGGTTGAGGTAGCCGCGCGCCAAGCCGGCTCCCCCCAGGGAAAGCTCGCCCGGCACGCCGAGCGGCGTCGGCTCGTGCCCGCTTCTCACGTAGGCCTGGGTGCCGGGGAGCGGCCGGCCGATCGCCGGGGCTCTGCTCTCGCCGGACGGCACGCGCGCCCAGGTCGAGTAGGTGGTGTCCTCCGAGGGGCCGTAGAGGTTCATCACCCGCGCGATGCCCGCGGCGTGGAGCGATTCGGCGAGCGCGAGCGGCAACGGCTCTCCCGCCAGGTTGACGGTGACAACCGACGGCGGCACGGCGCCCAAATGGAGCAGCTCGGTCATCGCCGAGGGGACCGTGTTGATCATCGTGATCTCGTCGTGCCCCGGGGTTCCCGGCGCAAGGGCAAGCTCCAGCGCGTTGCCGGCGAGGATCACCGCGCCGCCGAAGGCCAGCGGCGCGAACAGCTCGAACACCGAAAGGTCGAAGCAGACCGAGGTGGCGGCGAGCACCCCCGCCAGCTCTTCCTTCGAATAGGCGGCGCCGGCCCACTCGACCATCGCCACCGCGCTCGCATGGCGGATCGCTACCCCCTTCGGCCGCCCGGTCGAGCCCGAGGTGTAGATCACGTAAGCCAGGTTGTCGGGCGTCGGCCGGCGCGGCCTCCCGGTCGTGGTTTCGTTTGCCTCCTCGCCGCCCGGACCACCGTCCAGCAGCACAACCCGCGTGTCGTCCGGCAGCGCCGGCAGACGCTGCAGGACCACTTCGTGGGTGAGCAGAACGGCCGGCGTCTGGGCGCGTTGCGCATCCTCCAGCATGAACGCCATCCGGTCGGCCGGATAGGCCGGATCGATCGGCACGTAGGCACCCCCGGCGGCCAGGATGCCGAGCAGGCCGAACACCATCTCGGGCGAACGCTCGGCGCACAGGCCGACGCGCACTTCGGGACCGACGCCGAGGTCCATGAGCCGGCGCGCCCAGGCGTCGACCCGTTCTTGAAGCTGCCGGTAGGTGAAGCGCTCCTCGCCGCAGATCAGCGCGGTGGCGGCGGGCGTGCGCTCGACTTGCTCGGCAACCAGGTCGTGGAGGCAGATCGGACCGATCCGACCGATCGGTCCGATCCAATCATTCCATTCCGACTTGAGTTGATGGCGTTCCGCCGCCGAGGCGAGCGGCAACGTGGCGATTTCGGCCGTGCCGTCTCCCAGGCCGGTGATCAGCTCGCCCCAAGCCCCGAGCAGGCGCGCCGCGGTGGTCGCGTCGAACAGGTCGGAGTTATAGACCAGGCGGAATCCCAGTTCCTCGCCCACCTCCGCCGCGATCAGCGAGAGATCGAACTGCGAGCGGCGGAGGGCGAACGGCCGGGGCGTAGCCAGCAGCCCGCCGAGATCGATCGGCGGCCCGGAAACCCCGAGCGCGAGCGCGCCCAGCGCGGCGTTTTCCGAGGGCTCCCGGCGCGGCGTTCGTTGGAACGCCAACAGCGCCTGGAAGATCGGCGCGCGGCTTGAGTCGCGGACCGGCCGCAGGCGTTCGACGAGGAGCGGAAACGGCAGCCCGGCATGCGCGAGCGCGCCTTTCACCGTGACGCGGACCTGCGCCGACAGCTCGGCGAAGGTTTTCACCGACGCGAAATCGGCGGCGAGCACGACCGGGTTGACGAAGTAGCCGACGGTGCGCTCTAGGCCCGGCTCCCCGCGCCCGGCGGTGGGCGCACCGACCAGGATTTCCCGCTGCCCCGCGTAGCGGTGGAGCAGCGTTTGAAACCCGGCGAGCAGGACGCCGAACAGGGTGAGGCCCTGGGCGCGCGCGAGCCGTCGAATCCCCGCCGTCGCCGCGGCGTCGAGGCGATGCACCAGCGAGCCGCCGGCGAAGGTCTGGACCGCCGGCCGCGGCCGGTCGGTCGGCAGGTCGAGCGGCGCCAGTTCCCCCGCCAGGCGCGCCAGCCAATAGCGCCAGAGCCGCTCGCCCTCCGGCCCCGCGAGCCGCTCTTCCTGCCGCGCCGCGTAAGCGCGGAAGTCTTTGGGTGGCCGGCCCGGATCCGGAAGAACCGGCGACCCCGCCGCCTCCGCGGCATAGAGGCTCCCCAGGTCGCGGGCGACGATCGCGAGCGATGCGAAATCGGCGATGGCGTGATGGATCGCGAGCGCCAGCACCGCGTCCGCCGGATCGCCGTCCGGCGTGCGGCGAGTCCAGAGTCCCACCCGGCAGAGCGGTCCGCGCGCGAGGTCGAACGGGCGGTGGGCCAGCTCCAGCAGCTCCGCCTCGAAAGCGCCGTCGAATGCTGCGACGTCGCGGACTGCGAGGTCGAGGTCCATCCGCTCGTGGATGCGCAGCACCGGCTCGCCGGCCGCCTCGGGAAACGAGGTGCGCAGGGCCGGATGGCGTCTCGCCAGGGCGGCGAGCGCGCGGCCGAGTGCCGCCGGATCGACCGTCGTCTCGACCCGCACCGCCGCCGCGATGTGGTTCGCGCCGTTGCCCGGCGCCAGGCGCTCCAGAAACCAGAGCGCCCGTTGCCCCGCCGAGGGGCGGGAGTCGGCGGGAAGGTCAGTTTCCTCGCGAAGGGCCGGGACCGGCTCCACCACAGGCATCTCGACCAGGGTTCGGCTCATCGCACGCGCCCGATAGTGAACCTCCTCCTTGGACCGCGCACCGGATCAGATCTCAAGCAGGTAGGTGAATTTGACGATCACCTGGCGCTCGCGCGCCTGGAGATGCCCGAGGCTCGGCGCGATCCAGTTCTCGTTGTAGACCACGAACAGGTCGGCGCCCGGACGATAGATCCAGTTGAAGCGCAGGTTGAGCGACAAAAGGTCGGCGGCGTCGTTGTATTGAATGAATGCGTTGGTGGCGACGCGCGGGGTCACGGAGAGGCTCAGCCGCTCGCGGAAGACGTTGGCGAGGAACGAGCCCCCGCGCAGGTCGACGTCGTCGCGGGTCCACCGCGTCTCGGAACGGAAGTGGCGGCTGGGACGAAGGCCCAGCGTGAGCGCGCTCGACAGGCGTTCGCCGTCGTAGAACTGCCCCTGGGTGACGGAACCGATGGCGTAGACGTTTCTCCGCGTCGGCGACGAGGTGTAGGAAACGCCGTAGTCGGCGAAGTCGTACTCGCCGCGCGGAATCACGATCCCCGGCTGGATTTCGAACGGCAGGTCCAGCCGCTCGCGGTTGACCTCCATGAAGACGGTCCCCTGGTCCTCCTTGTCGGTCACGAAACCGAACAGATCGACGTTGCCCGCGAGCGACTCCAGGTGGTCGTCGAGGTCGGTGATCACCTCGGCTTGGGCGTTGAACCCGAGATTGCGCAGACCGGGGATCTTGGGTTTCGGCTTGTAGGACACGGCGGGCGCGTAGCGGCGGATGCCGTTGCGCAGCAGGAAGCCGGCCTCCGGGTTGAACTGCTCGCCGATCTCCATCGCCTCCATCGACCAGATCCAAAACTGTCCGCTCCAGATCGCGGAGGTGCCGGCGGACCAGTCCGAGACGCCGGGATCGTGGCTCGCGGCATAGAAGGCGTTGACGTTGAGCTTCGGGGTCGGGTTCAGGTCGGCGTCGAAGCCGTAGACCTGGTTGTCGTCGACTCCGTCGTGGTCGCGGTTGGTGAAGATCATTCCGATCGAAGAGCGCTCGCCGATGTTGCGCTTCACGCGCACGATGCCCCAGTTGTCGCCCGCGATGCCGCCCGCCACTCCGCTGCGCGAGGCCGCGAGCGGTTTGGTCTCGACGTCGAGCAGACCGAGGCTCCATTCCCCGGCGCGACCGGTCAGCCGGGTGCCCCATTCGATCGGCACCGGAGTGCCATTGGGGGCGATGCCGATGCGGCGCGAGAAGAACAGCTTGAGCGGCGGCGTGCCGCCGAGCTGGGTCGGCGGCACGAGCTCGAAGATGCCGCTGTTTTCCAGGAAGAACTCCCGCTTCTCTTTGAGGAAAAGCGAGAAGCGGGTGAGGTTGACCTGCTGGTCGTCCGCCTCGGCCTCGGCGAAGTCGGTGTGGTAGGTGAGGTCGAGCGCCAAGCCTCGGGTGACTCCCCATTTGAGGTCGACGCCCAGATCGCCGTCGATGTTATGCAGACCGGTGGCCGAAAAATTGGTTTGCGAGCCGACGATGTGCGGCTTGATGCGCAGGTTCAAGCCGGCTTCGAGCCCCGAGAGGCCGGTCAGATGGCCGGCGCGCGACATGCGCAGGACGCTCGCGTCGCGCCCCACCTGCGTCCAGTACGACTGCTCGCCGGAGCGCGCCACCAGGCGGCGGACGTTGAAACCCCAGGTGTCCACCTGCGGATCGAAACGCAAGGTGGCGAAGGGGATCGCCATCTCCGAGGTCCACCCCTCCGGCGTGATGCGCGACGCGGCGCCCCAGACGCCGTCCCAATCGCTGTTCAGGGTCCGCCCCTCGTCGGAAGAGAGGGCGTCGAGCTGCGCGCCGTTCGGATTGGTCTCCAGAAAGTAGCCGTTGCGGTGGTCGTGGAAGGTGTCGAGCATCACGATCACCGAGTCGTCGCGGAACAGACGGCCGTCGTACTCCATCTCCTTGGCGACGATCTTCTCGGGCTGTGGGTCGAAGCAGCGAAAGGCGATGTAGAGCGTGGTCGGCGTGTACGCCACCATGATCTCCGTGCGCTCCGAAGCCGGCTCGGTCGGTTTCTCGCGCTGGGTGAACCCGTCTCCGACGACGGCCCGGGACCAGATCTCCTCGTCGAGCCGCCCGTCGACCTGGATGGCCTCGCTGATCGGGAGAGCCGCGAGGTTCTTGACCGGATTCGGGTGCTGCGCGAGGACCGGCAAAGCTCCGGCCATCGCGAGCAAAAATCCCCACAGAGCCACCGAAGCCGCACTTCGGCGCATCGGATTTTGGGTCGTGGTTTCGTTTGGCTCCTCGCTCCTTCGGGCGCCTTCGGCAGCAGCCAGTCGCTGCGGGCCAAACGAAACCAGGACATGTTTTGGCTTAGGATGCGCCGCGGCGCGAAACCCTTTTGCCATGGAATTTGAGGAGATGCGATGAGCCAGACCATCCTCGTCGTCGGCGCGACCGGCAACTACGCCCAACCGGTATGCCGGCAGTTGAGCCAGGACGGGTTCGACGTGCGCGTGCTCACCCGCCGACGGGAAAAGGCGGAGCGGATCTTCGGCGACCGCTTCCCGATCTTCGTCGGCGACGTCGAGAATCCGGAGTCGCTCGCCCCGGCGATCGAGGGTTGCTGGGGCGTCCATATCAGCCTGCGCGGCTGGTGGAAGCATCAGAGCCACGATCGAATCGAGCACTTGGGCACCGCGAACGTCGTGCGGGCGGCGCGGGCGGCCGGCGTCCAGCGGCTGACCTATCTCTCCTGCCTGTTCGCGGGCGCCGGGTACGCCGATCTGCCGCATCTCAAAGCCAAGATCGATGCCGAGGCGGCGATTCGCGCCGGCGGCATTCCTTTCGCCGTTTTCGCCCCCAGCTTCTTCATGGAGAACATGCTCCATCTGGGGGCCGGCCGGCGCATCTTCATCCCTTCGCTGCCGAAGCGCGCGTTTCACTATCTCGCCGCCGACGACTACGTGCAGCAGGTGGCCCGCGTCTTCCGTCTCCCCGAGGCGCCCAACCGGCGCTTCGACCTGTACGGCCCCGAGCCGCTCAACCAACGAGACGCCACTTTGCGGTTCTGCGCTCAGGCCCGCCCCGGCACGAGCGTCCATTTCGTCCCAATCTGGGTTTCGGACCTGAACCAACGCCTCATCGGTCACAAGAACCGCCAATACTCGATGAGGATCCTGCGCCGGTATCGGCAGATCGGCGAGCCGGCCCCAACGGCGGACCAACCGGCGGACACGCGAGCCGGGGAAGCTCTGCTCGGTCGCCCGGCCACCACCTATCGCGATTGGTGCGCAGCCCAACCTGTCGGGGCGTCGATCTTTCATGGCTGACCCCGCGGCTCATTGCGACACCAGCATCAGGGCTTTCGCCCGTCCTTTGGCCGCTATGGCGTCGCGGATCAGGGGATCGCGGCGATTCCGCTTGGGCTGCCCCAGGGCCTGACGCTCCTTCTGGTAGGCGCTCCGTAGGAGCTTCGCCGCGTCGAGGTGCAGCGAGCGCTCCTCCAGCACCTGGTAGGCGTCCTCGGTGTCGAACGAGGCGATGTCGAGCAGATTCGCCGCCGGCCCGAGATCCTTGCCGAGGGCGGCCTGGTCCAGCTCGGACGACGAGCGGATGTTTTCCAGCGAGTTGAGGACGCGCAGCAGCGCCGCCACCGCCTCCACCTGGGTGGTCTCCAAGTGGATGCCGATGTTGCCGGTATCCCCGCCCTTCAACCCCAGCCCGGCGGGCGACTGGTTGAACGCCGTGCTGTTGTAGAAGTCGACCGCCTCTTCGATCGTGGCGACCGCGTTGTTGTGGAAGAACGGGCCGGTGTCGGCCGCCTCGACCACCACCGCCGAGTTGAAGCGGCCGGTGCCGAAACCGCCGCGCGGGTTGCTCCCTCTACCGAAGCCGCGATCGACCGGCATGCCGCCGGGCTGGATCAGGTTGGCGGGATGATCGGGAAGGTCTTCGATGCCGACGTCGAAGTTGCGGTTTTCGTCGTTGACCGACACGTTCGAGCCGCCGTTGAAGTGGCAGCGGTTGCACTTGCCGGCCGCCTTGGTGGCGCGTACCGTATCGCCGGTCAGGTAGATCTCCTGGCCGCGGGTGACGATCGGCGAGGTGAAGCGCAACGACGCGAGGTCGAGATCCTCCTGCCGGCCCAAGGCGAGCTGAAACGCCGCCATGGCGTCGAGCTCGTGGTCGGTCGGAACGCGAAAATCGATTCCCGGCCGGCGCGCGAGGTTGCGCGTGAAGTGCTGGGTGATCGCGCCGAGCGCGAAGTCGCGCAGCGAGCCGCTCGCCGGCGCGCCGTCTCCCCCCCAACCCAACCTTTCCACCGGCGGAATCGGCTCGAACGGCGAGCCGGGCTGCGGCTTGCGGGAGTGCATCAGCGCCAGGGTGTGGGGCACGCCGCGCAGCACGAACTTGCGGCCCAAATCGTCGAACCCGTCGGGGTTCTCCAGCACCAACCCCAGCTGGCGCAACGAGTTTCCCTTCTCGAAGTTCTGGGCTAAGTCCGGGTTGGTCTCGAAGACGAACAGCGGATCGTTGGCCGGCAGGGTGGCGATGAACTTCGGATCGATCGTGAAGTTGTTGCGTGCCGGGTGACAGCTGGCGCAGGTCCGGCCGTTGCCACCGAAGGTTTCCTCCTGGAACAGGACGGCCCCTTCCGCCACCAGCGGATCGAGCGAATCGAACGGCGTCGCGTTCGCCACACCGGGGCCGAACGGCGAAGCCAAGCCGGCGAACGCGAGTTTCGGCGGCGCGGGGAGTCGGGTGCCGCGCTGCATGTAGAGCCGCTGGAAGAGGTCGGGCGAACCGAACAGGACGCCCCCCTGCTCGGGCTTCTCACCCGCCCGCACGACCACCACCTGGTCGGGCCGGAAGTACTGGAAGAAGCCGCCGCCGAGCCGCGCAGAAAGCGTCGTTCCTTCGCGCATCGACGTCACCCGGCCGAGGCGCTGCATCCGATCGCCGGCATCCGGCATCGCGCCGCCGTCCGGGCTGTTCTCGACCAGCCAGACGTCCCACTCGGTGCCGACCGGCAACCCGCTGAGGTCGACCCGGGCGGTGCCGTCGACCAGGTCGAGGCGCACCGTGCCGCCCGCCGAGGTTTTCTCGCGCGAGAATCCCTTCGCCCAGCCAAGGGCGAAGAAGACGTTCTTGTCGCCGCCGCTCGCCGCGTGCGCGGCCGACCAGGTGCGGAACGAAGAGGAAAGGGCCGAGACGTTCGCCCCGGCATCGCTGACCGGCGGGCCCGCGGAGCCCTTGTCCCCCGGCACGAGCAGAACCCAAGGGAGGCCGAACATCAACCCTCCCCACAGTACGCCGATCCAGATCTTCGAGCTCGTTCGCATCGTTTTAACCTCCTGCGGTGGAACGAGACCGGGAAAAGCAAACCCGAAGCGGCCACCCGCACCGAGTTGAAATCCTCAATCTCTTCGTTTCAGCTCGCTACCTAGGTATACAGTGTCGCAAGAAAGCGCGAGTAGGACAGCTCCGGCACCCGCGCGCGGGGTCCGGAGCCCGAGTCAAGGGCCGAATTTCCAGCCGAAAGTCAAGCCGGCCTGGTAGTCGGTCGCCTTGTAGGAGTAGTAAAAGCCCTCGATCTGATCGGGCTCGGTGACGTCATAGCCGAAGTAATGTCGCACCCGCACCTCCGGCTCCAGATAGAAGTGCTTGTTCAGGTTCCAGACATAGCCGACCCCGGCGTGCGCGGTGAGCATGAACGTGCGATCGGGCTCGGTGAACGTGCTGCCGAAGAACGTTACGATCAGATCGGAATCGAGCTGTGCGAGCCCAGGGCCGCCGAACACCACGAAGTTGCCGGCTCCGGGAAACCACTGCACCGAAACGTCGAGGTTGTACAGATCGAGTTTGAGCAAAAGGCTATCGAAATCGATCCCCGGAATCGTCGGATCGTCGGTGAACGGAACCGTGTCGGTCAGATGGATCTTGCTCAAGCTCCATTCGAAGCCGACCTGCGGCTTGACCCGGTAGCCGCCGCGAAGCTCGAACACCTCCGTACGCTCCTGCTCCTTGTCCTCCGGCTCGTACAGACCGGCCGCGACGGCAAAATGCCCTTGCGCCCTGGCCGGAATGCCAAGGCCAACCCACCCGAGGAGAAGGAGCACACCTATCGGAACCACACGCATGAACGATCTCCTTCCCCGTCGAGCACCTGCCTACCGTGGCATAGCTGGTGGCCGACTATACCCCAAGGAAATCGAGGGGCGGGCCGACGCGGGCGCGGAGTCGCGAATAGTACGGCGCGCCAATGAACCGTTGGCGTTGAAGGAACAACGACTCAAGATTTATTCAGGATTGCGGCTGATTCTGAGGGTCCCGGGCCGAACAACGACGAACGAACCGTAGAGATGCTCTCCAAGTCTTTCGACGGCAGATACGACCGCCGGGCCTATGGCGCTTCGGACGTTCCCAGGAAACCGAAGGAGGATCACGCCACCAGCGTGACGCGATGCCGCGTAAACCAATTGGCCGAAGTCTTTGTCCTCCGTAATGAGAATGCGACCCTGACTTGCGGCCAGCTCCATGACCTGACCATCCTCGGACTCAGGAGCCAACTCCGAAATCGTCTCGACCTCATGCCCGGCACTGCGCAACGCCTAACGGCTGCGTAGTCGCAGCACTCGTCGGCGAGGAATCGCAAGGGCCTATCTCACGCCGGCTAGCTTTGGAGGATCCTCCAAAGGAATGGTTTCCTCGTGCGCGAGGGTATCCGCCGCGAACGACATGGCCGCCTGGATGTCTTCGCGAGACAACCGAGGGTAGGCGTCCAGCAAATCCCCCTGAGAAGCACCCTCGCCCAACTTGCGCAGCAGAAGCTCCACAGGGATTCGCGTCCCGCGAACCACGGGTTTGCCGAGCATTACCTTCGCGTTCATCTCAATCCGCTGCGGCAGGTTCATCTGAGATCCTCCAATTCGCCGTCCAGCGAAGATCCTGCAAGGGGCGCATCGCCGAGGCAACCGCATTCTATCCAATCGAGGGGTGCGGCCTAAGAAAAAAAGGGTGAGGCCGGCCAAGCCTCACCCTTCACTCCAACGACTGACCGTCTCGACCTCGCATCGTCGGGTGTGCCGTGCCTGCTATCCGTGGGAGCTCCCCGGGACGGTGCGCACGGCGCACCCTGCGAGATCAGGCGACGACCGGGGTATCACCGGGCGTCGTCTTCGGCTTACGTCCTTTCTTCGTCCGGTGCTCGGAGCGGATGTTGAAACTTTCGATCACCGGGTTGTCGAAACCGAACCGGGCACGAACCACCGCCGCGAGGTGCCGCAGGGACGCGCTCGCCTCCCGGTCGCGCTGCCGGCGGACGATCACCGCCTCCGTCAGCCGGCCGCGGAGCGATTGCACCCCTTCTTGCGAGGCGCGCAGATCCTCGACCCGTTGCCGAACTTCGGCGACGTAGATCTCGCCGCCCGGGATGTTGGGCACCTCGCTTTCGAGATTCTGCAGCGTGATGTCGCACCGGCTGATCTTGTCCGCGAAACTGGTGTCTCTCATGACCAAACTCCTTTTGTCGAAAACGGGGCGCGGAATGCGTCCCGGGAAAACCTGGGGTGTTGGGTGGACGAAGCGAGCTCGGCGACCAGATTCCGGGGCTCCTACGGCCGGACCGTCGAGGCTCCTAGTCGGGAAGGTCGGGTGCGGGGCGGTGTTCATCACGCCGAGAACGCTACAGGTTGTAATCTGAGGTTTCTGGCGCAAAAAGGGTCAGGAAATGCCCCTTATTACGGGTTGCAACTTTTACCTGGATGGTGTATCAGCTGCGGCTTTTTGCCCGGGTAGAACCTGTTCGGGTTCCGAAGGGTTGGAAGTCGGGGTTCGACGTCGGGCCGCCTCAGAAAGGCACGCCGCGACGCCCCACCGACCGCCGCCCCGAGCGCGTCGCCAGCCTTCTCGTTCGCAGACAGCGCATACCGCTGCGGTAACAGCCACCGCCCCGGCGCTCCAAGGTAGTCCGACATAGAATCAGAGAACCGCGAGCTATCCTCCCCATGAAACTCGTCCAAAACCTAGGCACTGACCGTGTTATTGATCTGCTTCGCCCAGGTCTCTCCGCAGGGCGCCAACTCGATGTGGTGACCCAGACGTTCTCGCTGTTCGCCTTCTCCGAGATCCTGCGCGAGCTGGCGACGTTGGACCGATGCCGGCTTCTATTACCGCCGGCCGCCACGGATCTTGCGATGCTCGGCACGGCGGCCGACCGGGCCTCGCGCAACCGATTGCAGGCACGCTGGTTGGCCCGGCGCCTGGCCGATTGGATCGAGAGTAAGGTTGAGTTACGGCGGGCTTCTGGATCGGTGCCGCAGGGAGCCCTGGTTCTCCGCGATAGTGATTCGCACCCCTTGCAGGTTCTGCTCGGCTCGCTGGCTTTTAGCACCGACGGGTTGGGGTTGACGCCGGGGAACCCCATGAACCTGATCCAGGCCTCGGAGAACCCGGAAGAAGCCGCCTCGCTCAGTCAGTGGTTCGACACCCAATGGGCCAGTCTTCCGGCCGGCACGGGTGCCAAAATGGAGTGGATCACCGCCCTGCGCTCGCTGGCCGCCTATCGCGATCCTCTCTCCGTCTACGCCCTGATGTTGCACCACATCTTTCGCGATCGTGGCGATGACCTGGACGAGGAGCGCATCGTCAACTCGGCGACGGGCATTCGCAACACGGTGGTCTGGAAGAAGCTCTACCGGTTTCAGCGCGACGCGGTAGTGGGTGCCTTGGATAAGCTCAGCCGCTACGGTGGCTGCATCATCGCCGACAGCGTGGGCCTGGGAAAGACATTCGAGGCGCTCGCGATCATCAAATATTACGAGCTACGGAACGATCGTGTGCTGGTCCTGGTGCCCAAACGTCTGCGTGACAACTGGACGCTCTACAAGGCGAACGACCGACGTAACTTCCTGGCGCCCGACCGGTTCAATTATGACGTCCTGAACCACACCGACCTCTCGCGCGATGGGGGTCTGTCCGGCGATATTGACCTTGCGAACGTCAACTGGGGCAACTACGACCTGATTGTGATCGACGAGTCCCACAACTTCCGCAATAAGAAGACCCCGCGCCAAGGCGGCGAGACCCGCTACGACCGGCTGATGCGCAGGATCATTCAGGAAGGCGTTAAGACTCGAGTCCTCATGCTGTCGGCTACACCGGTGAACAATCGCTTGGCCGATTTGCGCAACCAGATCTCGTTTGCCACCGAGGGCCAGGACGGGGCTCTGGCAGATCACGGCATTGCCAGTATCACAAGAACCACGCTTCTGGCGCAAAAGCAGTTCAATCTTTGGGAAAAGGTCGAGGAAAGCGAACGAACGCCTACGCGCCTTATCGAGATGTTGGGTTTCGACTATTTCACCCTGCTCGACCTGCTTACCATCGCTCGCTCCCGCAAGCACATCGAGAAATATTACGGGACGGCGGAGACCGGCCGGTTCCCGGACCGGCTGAAGCCGATCAACATCAAAGCGGACGTGGACAGTGCCGGCCAGTATCGTTCGATTCGGGAGATCAATCTCGAAATCCGCCGCCTCAAGCTCGCCGCCTATGCCCCACTACGCTACGTGCTGCCTCACAAAAAAGAGGCGTACGACAGGAAGTACAGCACCGAGATCTCCGGCGGTGAGCGTTTCTTTCGCCAAGCCGACCGCGAGGAGAGCCTGATCCACCTACTGCGTGTGAACGTTCTCAAGCGGATGGAGAGCGCCGTGTCTTCGTTCGCCCTCACGGTCCAGCGCCAACTGCGGGATGTCGAGGCGACACTTGCCCGGATCGATAACCACGCCGAGGAGATGGAGGAGATCGAGATCGACGATGTAGACATCGAAGATCCCATTTTCGAGAGCCTGCTCGTGGGTCGCAAAGTCAAAGTGCTGCTTAAGGATGTGGACCTCGTCCGCTGGCGGCAGGAGCTGATCGAGGATCGTGATCGGTTGGCCGCGCTCTACGCGGCGGCCGCCCAGGTCGATGCCTCGCGCGATGCGAAGCTCGAAGCCCTGCGCGAGATGATCGAGGGCAAGTGCAATCACCCCATCAATCCCGGCAATCGAAAGGTCCTTGTCTTCACTGCTTTTGCCGATACCGCCCACTATCTCTACGATCAGCTCGCGCCGTGGGCAAAGGCGACTCTTGGCATCGAGACCGCTCTCGTCACCGGTTCGGGGCGGAATCAAACCACGCTTCCTGACCTCCGCAGGGATCTCGCATCGATCCTTACGGCGTTCTCGCCGCGATCCAAGGAGAGACCCGCGGAGCTGGCGGGGGAGGGCGAGATCGATCTCTTGATCGCAACCGACTGCATTTCCGAAGGGCAGAATCTGCAGGACTGCGACTGGCTGATCAACTACGACATCCATTGGAATCCCGTGCGGATTATCCAGCGCTTCGGCCGCGTCGACCGCCTCGGCTCGCCGAACGAGCGGATTCAGCTCGTCAACTTCTGGCCCAACATCGAGCTGGAGGAATACATCAATCTAGAGCAGCGGGTGAGCGGAAAGATGGTGCTGCTCGACATTTCCGCGACGGGCGAGGAGAACCTGATTGAGGAGCAACCCGGCAACGAGATGAACGATTTGGAGTATCGCCGGACGCAGCTCTTGAAGCTTCAGGACACGGTCATCGACCTGGAGGATCTGTCCTCCGGTGTCTCGATCGCCGATCTGACGCTTACCGATTTTCGCATCGATCTGGCGCAGTACCTCAAGGATCATCCGGGTGTGCTCGACAGTCTGCCGTTCGGGACCTCGGCGGTCGTGATGACAGAAGAGGCCGACATCGAACCCGGGATCATCTACTGCCTGCGCGCCGAAGGCGAAGCGGCCAAGCGTAGCGCGGACGCCGGCTATCCCCTCGGCGCCTACTACCTGGTGCATGTCGGGGAAGACGGCACGGTGCTCTTGCCCTACACCCAGGCGAAGCAGATCCTCGATTGCCTCAAGCGTCTCTGCCTCCATCGCGATCAGCCGGATACCGAGGCCAGCGGGCGCTTCGACAAGGCCACCAAGCAGGGCGGGGACATGAAGGCGGCCCAGGGCCTTCTCGCGGCCGCGGTGGCCTCTATCGTCGGTAAGAACCAAGAGCGCGCGATTGCGAGTCTCTTCTCTCCCGGCGGTACTCACGCCCTCAAGGGGGAATTCGCCGGGATCAACGACTTTGAGGTATTGGCGTACTTGAAGGTTCTTTCTGATGAGCCGAAGGAAGGAAAATAATCTATGGGTTTTAAGGTTGGCGAGCCGGGGCTCAAGGACGTACTAGACGCGATTGCCAAGGGCGAGTTGCAGTTGCCAGATTTTCAGCGGGGTTGGGTCTGGGACGACCTGCACATAAAGTCGCTGATCGCGAGCCTATCCCTCTCCTATCCAATTGGAGCAGTGATGTTTCTCGAAGCGGGTGGCGTGCCGTTTCAGCCCCGATTGTTCGAGGGCGTCTCCCTACAGCCTGCGCCTAAGCCGAAGACGCTTGTGCTTGATGGGCAGCAACGCCTTACCTCTATGTACCTCTCCCTTCGAAGTGGGTTGTCAGTGAAGACCCGGACTGAAAAGGGTGTGGATATCTCGAGGGTCTACTTTCTCGATATGAGGAAATGCCTCGACCCGACTGCGGACCGAGAAGATGCCGTGCTCTCAGTCCCAGAGTCCCTTCGTGTGACCTCGGATTTTGGTCGGAAGGTAGACTTGGATGTCAGTACACCGGCCCTTCAATATGAGCAACGCCTATTCCCGATCGCATTGACGTTTGATACCGAGGGGCTCATGAAGTGGAAAATGGGCTACGCGATTCATCATGGTCATGCGGCGGATGAATCGATGTTCCTCATGCGTTTTGAGCAGGAAGTTTGGATGCGATTCCAACAGTTCAAGGTGCCGTCCATAGAACTTACGCAGGATACGCCGCGTGAGGCTGTCTGTCAGGTCTTCGAGAAGGTCAACACAGGCGGCGTGACGCTAACGGTCTTCGAGTTGATGACCGCGACCTTCGCGGTCAATGAATTCAATCTGAGAGAGGACTGGGAAGGTCGAAAAGAGCGTCTCACGGCCAAGCACGACGTGCTTGCGGCCGTCGATGGAACGAGCTTTCTGACGGCAGTTACGCTGCTTGCCAGTTTTGAGCGCCACCTGCACAGCAAGTCGGCGGTATCCTGCAAGAGGGCCGACGTCCTTCGCCTTGAGTTGAGCGACTTCAAGCAGCTCCAAGGACGAGTTGAGGCGGGCTTTAAGAAGGCCGCGGAGCTGCTCGCGGAGGAGAAGATTTTCGATCCGAAGAGCCTACCGTATGCCACTCAGCTGATCCCGCTCGCCGCTATTTGTGCGCGATTGGTGGATCGCGTCACGCAGCACGGCGTGAAGCAGAAGCTGCTTCGTTGGTACTGGTGCGGAGTCTTCGGAGAACTGTACGGGGGTGCCAACGAGACGCGATTCGGCATGGATCTTCCCGATGTTGTCCATTGGATCGAGAGTGATTTGGAACCGCGTTCAGTTCGAGACGCGAGCTTCGCTCCAACTCGTCTGCTCTCACTTCAATCTCGTCTCGCAGCTGCCTACAAGGGGCTTGCGGCCTTGCTGATGAAGAATGGCAGCCGCGACTTTATCGGTGGCACGCCGATCGACATCAATACATATTTCAATAATGCCGTCGACATTCACCATATCTTCCCCCGAGCATGGTGCGAAAAGCAGAAATATTCTCGTGAGAAGTGGAACAGCGTGGTGAACAAGGCGCCACTCTCCGCAGAGACGAATCGGTATATCGGCGGCGACGCGCCCAGTGTGTACTTGGAACGAATTGAGCGGAACAAGCAGGTCTCAAGTGGCAGCCTTGATGAGTTTCTGCGATCGCATGCTGTTCCCGTGCCTGAACTTCGAGCCAATGATTTCGACTCGTTTATCCGTGCTCGTGCCACCTCGCTCTTGGAGCTAATCGAAGGGGCGATGGGGAAGGCAGTGTCCGGAAGGGATAGCGAAGAGACGATTCGTGCTTTTGGGGGAGCGGTGGGGTGACCAGATCTTGACGGCCGAAGATTTCATGGTGGCGCTCGATCTGCCGGCCGGGAGTCGCGTCGATCTGCGTGTGCCCAAGAAGGTCCTTCTGGAACATGGTGCACCGACGGCTACGGACAAGCGCCACATCACCGAAGGCGTCGAAGAGCTGGTTTGGCTGGCGGCGCTCAAGCCAGCGAACATCGGTGTGACCGAGTATCGCGATGAGGTTCGCGAGTATCTGGAGATCGCGGTGATGCGCCTCACCCTGCGAGCGGGAGCGAAGGCCGTCCGGTTGGTTGAGTTGACGCATCGAGCTATCCCCTATCCGGTGCTCCTACTGACCGAGCAGGGGGCGGAACTCGGTCTGTCTGCCGCGCACAAGCGGTGGTCTCAGGGTGAATCGGCCAAGACGGTGCTCGATGGCGAGGTCGTCTCGGTGGAGGGCGGGGCGCCTGCCGAATCGGAACTCTGGTCCAACTTTGGCAGCGCATTGGCCCTAGGGCGCCAGCCGCGTGCGACACTGTATGTGCTCTATCAGGGCTGGATCGACACGCTACTCGCCTTGCAGGCCGCCCGGATGACAGGGGTGTTTTCGGTCGCCGCCAATCTTGAGGTCGCCGCCTCTCGGCGCGCAGCACTGCGAGAATGTGCGCGGCTCGATGTGGAGATCGCCCGGATTCGCGCTGCCGCCTCGAAGGAGAGGCAGATGGCACGCCGGGTGGATTTGAACTTGGAACTGAAGCGCGTGGAAGCGGCACGGGCTGTCGCCCTGGCTGGGCTTTGAGGAACGAGGACCCGATGAAAAAGCTGGCCGAGAGCGACCCCGAAACCCAATCCGCCGACTTGGTGGCAGAGAACGTCGAGCAGTTGAAGGTGCTGTTTCCCGAGGCGTTCACCGAGGGCAAGGTCGACTTCGAAGTGCTCAAGGCCCTGCTCGGTGGCGCGGTGGACGAGCGTGAGGAGAAATACGGTCTCAACTGGCACGGCAAACGGAAAGCCCGGCAGTTGGCGCTCACGCCGAGCATAGGGACTCTAAGGCCGTGCCCGGAAGAGAGCGTAGATTGGGATACTACGCAGAACCTGATGATCGAAGGCGACAACCTGGAGGTCCTCAAACTCCTGCAGAAGAGCTACGCAGGAAAAGTGAAGCTCATTTATATCGATCCTCCTTATAACACTGGTAGAGACTTCGTTTATCACGATGATTTTGGCGACAATATTAGGAACTATTTAGAGCTTACCGGCCAGATTGAGGGTGGACGAAAAATTACCAGCAACACGGAGGTCAGCGGCCGATTCCATACAGACTGGCTCAATATGATGTACCCGCGGCTAAAACTAGCAAAAACCTTGCTCCATCACGACGGCACTATCTTTGTAAGCATTAACGACAGTGAAGGTCAGAACCTTAGAGCAATGCTAGATGAGATCTTTGGCGAGGAAAATTTTGTTGCACAAATCGTTTGGCAGAGATCGAAGAAGGGCGATGCAAGACTGATCGCAACAACGCACGAATATATCGTCTGTTATGTCCGGGATAGGATTGCAAATTTGGAATGGCGACGGAAGAAGGCTGGCGCCGCAGAAGTGTTAGCCAAATATGAGGAGTTTCGAGAAAGTCTTAGAAATGATCACTCAAAGGTGCGAGAGAAGATGCAGGAGTGGTATCGAGCATTAAATGAGACAGACGCGCGAAAAAGCCATAAGCACTACAATTGGTCTGATGATCGAGGATTGTATTTCGCCGCTGATTTTGCAGGGCCAGATGATGGGAGGCCCAATAGACCTCGGCATGACATCCCTCATCCTGTTACCGGGAAGCCCTGCAAACTACCTTCTACGGGTTGGCGATGGGACGAGGCCAAGACGAAATGGGCATTGGAACAAGTACCCCCAAGAATTCATTTCGGACCTGACGAAACTACCATTCCAAACAGGAAAAGCTATCTCGCCGAGATTAGCTCAGAGCCTTACTCTTCGGTATTCTACCGAGATGGGCGATCTGCTACATTGGAGGTTGAGGAGTTGGTAGGTAAAGGGTGTTTCCCTTTCCCGAAGAATATAGAGATCTTGTCTGAGTTGATCGAATTGGTCACGCAGCCTGATGATGTAATCCTTGACTTCTTTGCAGGGTCAGGTAGCACTGGACATGCAGTGTTTAGTGTCAATGGACAGCTTGGGACACATCGTCGATTTGTTCTTGTGCAGCTTCCTGAGCCAACGCGGACTCAGAGATCAGATGGCACGTGGGACGAGTCCGCTGCATGGAAAGCTGGGTATCCTACTATCGCTGATTTGACCAAAAGGCGTCTGGCACGTGCTGGAGAGAAGATCCAGGAGGAGAGTCCTCTCTTCCCTGGCGATATCGGCTTCCGCGTCTTCAAACTCGACTCCAGCAATATCCGTGCGTGGGAGCCGGATCGCGCCCACCTCGGCCAGACGTTACTCGAATCGGTCGAACATCTGAAGACCGGCCGCACCGAGACGGACATCCTATACGAGCTGCTCCTCAAACTCGGTCTCGATCTGTGTGTGCCTCTCGAGAAGCGCACCCTCGCAGGCAAAGAAGTTCACGGCATTGGCGGTGGCGTGCTGTTCGCTTGCCTGGCGGAGCAGATCAGCCGCGATGAAGTCGAGCCCTTGGCACAGGGCATTGTTGCCTGGCACCAGGAGCTCGCCCCGGCGGGGGACACCACTTGCGTCTTCCGGGACAGCGCCTTCGCCGACGATGTGGCGAAGACGAACCTCGCGGCCATCCTTGCGCAGCACGGGCTGGCTAAAGTGAGGAGCTTGTGAGCGGGAAGCGGTTCACGGCGAACGGCTCTCTTTCCCCGGCTGGGCAAGATCATGGACGATCCTGGAGCAACTATCCGGCAATTCCGGATGGTTCGCAGAGAGAGAGCGCTGATCCGAGGACGCTTGGGGGATCGGGAAGTGTCAACCTCCGTAGAAGAGTGCCGAAGTCATGAAGCTCCACTTCGAGCCCAACCTCAACTACCAACGGCAGGCGATAGAAGCTGTCTGCGATCTCTTCCGGGGACAGGAGACCTGTCGTACCGAATTCACCGTCATTCGTGAATCCACCGGCCCGCAGCTAGAGCTGGGATTGAACGACCTCGGTATCGGCAACCGGCTGACGCTGCTCGACGACGAGCTGCTCAAGAACCTAAGTGACATCCAGCTCCGGAACGGCCTCCCGCCCTCCGGATCGCTCGAATCCGGCGACTTCACCGTCGAAATGGAGACCGGCACCGGCAAAACCTACGTCTACCTTCGAACGATCTTCGAATTGAACAAGCGATATGGCTTCACCAAGTTCGTCATCGTGGTCCCCTCGGTGGCGATCAAAGAAGGCGTATACAAGTCGCTACAGATTACCGAAGAGCACTTCAAGGGGCTCTATGCGGGAGTGCCGTTCGACTACTTTCTCTACGATTCTGGCAAGCTCGGCCAGGTTCGTAACTTCGCCACCAGTCCGCAGATCCAGATCATGGTGGTGACCGTCGGCGCCATTAATAAGCGAGACGTCAACAACCTCTACAAAGATACCGAGAAGACGGGAAGCGAGAAGCCGATCGACCTATTGCGCGCGACGCGCCCCATCATCATCGTCGACGAGCCCCAGACGGTAGATGGTGGTCTCTCGGGCGCTGGAAAAACCGCACTCGATGCGATGAATCCTCTCTGTACCCTCCGCTACTCCGCCACACACGTCGATAAGCACCACATGGTCTATCGCCTGGACGCGGTGGATGCCTACCAGAGGCAGCTGGTCAAACAGATTGAGGTGGCGTCGGCGACCGTAGAGGACGCCCATAACAAGCCGTACGTGCGTCTCATTAAGGTCGAGAGCAAGCGCGGCAGGATCTCAGCGCGGGTCGAGGTAGATAGGCAGACCGTTGGGGGCGGTGTAAGGCGGCAGGAGGTCTCGGTAGAGGATGGCGATAACCTGGAAGAGACCACGGGCCGGGCGATCTACGTAGACTGCCGCATCGGCGAGATCCGTGTAGGCAAAGGCAACGAGTTCATGGAATTACGGATACCCGGCAGCGAACGGTTCCTTGTGCCGGGAGAAGCCTGGGGGGATGTCGATGCGCTGGCAGTGCAGCGCGAGATGATCCGTCGCACCATCCGCGAACACCTCGACAAAGAAAAGCGTCTTCGTCCGCGGGGGATCAAAGTCCTCTCCCTGTTCTTCGTCGACGCCGTCGAGAAGTACCGGAAGTATGAAGCGGACATCCCCGTGAAGGGGGATTATGCCCGGATTTTCGAAGAAGAGTATCGCCGGGCATCAAAACTTTCGGACTACCACACGCTCTTTGGGGAAGTGGACCTTACCCACGCCGCCGAAGAAGTGCATGATGGCTACTTCTCCATCGACAAGAAGGGCGGCTGGCACGACACCGAAGAGACCAACCAAGGTAATCGCGAGAACGCCGAGCGTGCCTACAACCTGATCATGAAGGAGAAGGAAAAGCTTCTGTCGTTCGAGACGCCGCTCAAGTTCATCTTCTCCCACTCGGCTCTTCGGGAGGGCTGGGACAATCCGAATGTGTTCCAGATCTGCGCGCTGCGGGAGATGGGGACAGAGCTCCAACGCCGCCAGACGATCGGCCGCGGCCTACGGCTGTGCGTGAATCAGGAGGGCCAGCGGCTGCGCGGCTTCGAGGTGAACACCCTGACGGTGATCGCGCGCGAGAGCTACGAGCAGTTCGCGGAGAACCTACAGAAGGAGATCGAGAAAGACACCGGTATTGATTTTGGCATTGTGGCCGAGGAGCAGTTCGCCGCCATAGCCGTAACGGATCCCGCGGGTGCGACGGCACCGCTCGGCATCGAAGCGTCGAACGCCCTTTGGGACCATCTCAAGGCTCAGGGGTATATCGACCGCAAGGGCAAGGTCCAAGACGCCCTGCGGGTGGCGCTCAAGGCCGGGACGTTGAACCTGCCTGAGTCCTTTCAGCCCCAGTTTGGACAGATCGCGTCCGTGCTGGAGAAGCTTGCCGGCCGCTTGGAGATCAAGAACGCCGACGAGCGCCGTCAAGTCCGCACCCGTCAGGCCATTTTGCACAGCGCGGAGTTCAAGGCGCTTTGGGAGCGAATCAAGCACAAGACAACGTACCGCGTGCAGTTCGACAACGAGGAGCTGATCGCGAGTTGCATCGATGCGGTACGTGAGGCGCCGGCCATCTTGAGGACGCGCCTGCAATGGCGCAAGGCCGACATCGCGATCGGATTGGCAGGCGTCGAAGCGACCGAGCTTAAAGGGGGGTCGACCGTCGTGCTCGACGAAGCGGACATTGAGCTGCCCGACCTGCTCACCGACTTACAGGACCGCACTCAACTGACCCGGCGCACCATCTATCGAATCCTCACCGGAAGCGAGCGGCTGGACGACTTCAAACGCAACCCGCAGCAGTTCACCGAGATCGTCGCGGAGGCGATCAACCGCTGCAAACGCCTCGCCGTTGTGGACGGTATCAAGTACCAACGACTAGGCGACGAGCATTTCTACGCCCAGGAGCTGTTCGAGCAAAACGAGCTGACGGGGTATCTCAGGAACCTGCTCCCGACCGAAAAGTCGGTCTACGAGCACGTGGTGTACGACTCCGGAACCGAAGCAAATTTCGCGGATCAGCTCGAAAAGAATCTGGCGATCAAGGTCTACGCCAAGCTCCCGGGCTGGTTCACCCTGCCGACTCCCCTCGGCACCTATAACCCCGATTGGGCGGTCCTGATCGAAAAAGAAGGCGCCGAGCGGCTCTACTTCGTGGTCGAAACCAAGGGCGGTCTCTTTGCCGACGACCTGCGCGAGAAGGAATGGGCGAAGGTCGAGTGCGGGAAGGCCCATTTCGAGGCGCTCGCCGTTGGCGAGATGCCGGCTCGGTTTACAGTCGTGTCCTCGGTGGAAGATCTTCTCAGCGACGATTGAGGAGGGCGCCCTTCGAGCAAGCTGGCGGGACGGTCGTTTTCGGTGCGCCTGTTGGGGTCTCTCAGTGAGTGGCACGGGCACAGCGCGGCGATCCACCTGTCGTGGATTACGTTCTTAGAGTCGGAGGTGGAGACTCTGGCCGCCCTGAAGCCCTTCGAGCTCGGGAAGTTCTTCGTCGAGAAGGGCCGCGCCGATCAACCGGTCGGCCTGCTTAGTCGGCCGAGAGCCCAAGCCTCACAGGAAACCACGCGAAGCCACCGGAGGCTTCCCCGCGAAGCCACGCAGTTTCTGGGGCGAAGCCACGCAAAATGGGGCTGAAGCAACGCAAAAGCGCCAAAAACCGGTCGCTTGGCCAGCGAAGCCACCGAGAAATTCGCGGAAGCCACTGAGAAAATCACTGAAGCCACCGAGTTGAGCGGCGAAGCAACGCTCGGAGTCGGTGAAGCCACGCACTCCGCCGCTGAAGCCACTCACCGAATGGCAAATATTACCGGGCCGTCCGCTGAAGCCACCGAGGAATGCGCCAAAATGGCCGGAAAGACCGGTTGATTCACCGGCGTAACCGGTCGACTGCGGGACTTCAGTGATTTTCTCAGTGGCTTCAGGGGTTTTCTCAGTGGCTTCAGCGAATTTCTCAGTGGCTTCAGTGAATTTCTCGGTGGCTTCGGCGTTCCGCTCTGTGGCTTTTCGATACGGCGCGGTGAATTCAGCGTTCCGTTCTGTGGCGGGAGCGTTCGGCGCGGTGGCTTCACCGTTCCGGCGGGCGGCTTGAAGGGTCGGCGCGGCGGCTTCAGCGAATTTCTGTGTGGCTTCCCGCCGCAAACGCACGGCATCGGCGCCAGAACCATCGGCTCGGAGGCTTCACTCTTCGACTTCCGGAATCGTCGCACGGAGTTTGCGGTACAAGAGACGGACGTGACCGCTCTCGCTCTGCTCCGCGGCGAGCACGCCGTCTTCGATCAGAAGCTGAAGGTTGCGCCGCGCGGAGCCGCGAGCGCACGGTTGAGATCGTGATGGCCGAAAACTTCGGGAAGCTCCTCGAAGACCCTTTCGATCTCGCCCATCACGGCCCAAGGCCCGCGCCGCCGGGGCGGAGGCTCCGGCGCCGCGGCGGGCGAAGGCGCTCTACGGTCCGCGGCGGTCCCTGCCTCCAGAAGCCGAGTCGGCGCCCCGAGCGCCAAATCCTCGATCTGCGGCAGCAGCGGCACTCCCCCCGCACCGGAAGCCAGCCATACCAGATCCAGCGCCCGGATCTGCGCCAGACGGCCCGCCTCGATCAGCGCGATCGTCGCCTGATGCTGCTCGTCGATCCGACGGCGCCGCTCGTCGTACTCTTCCCTGGAAAGCATTGAGGGGATTGCAGGACAAAGGGGACGAGGGCGGCAAGGAGTGACGATGGTCTCTCTCGGGGGTGCCGCGGGCGGGGGTACTGTCGGATTGATAATTACCCAACCCGGAAGGACCCGCAGATCAATCGACACCCACGGCAAGCCCCGACACCGAAGACATCCGTCCTACGTTGGCTGCTCGAATCGGGCCCTTCGATCCGCTGGCAGGTGATGCGGGACTTTACCGGTGCGCCGGCCGAGACGGTCGCGGCCGAGCGCGGACGGGTCGCCACGGAGGGCATGGGCGCCCGGCTGCTCGCCCTTCAGGGGGCGGATGGGCGGTGGGACGGCGCGGCCAGGTGGCCACGGCTGGCGCCTACTTCGGGCAGGACGTCCGGGGCATCGTCGACCGACTGCTCGGCGAGCAACTCCCTGACGGCGGCTGGAATTGCGAGGCGGAAAACAGCGCTGCCGGGCATCTATTCTGCAAAGCCCGGGGCATGAAGAAAAAACTCCAACAGTTCTACGACATGGTGGAAAACATCGACACGGCAATGTTCACGACGCGCCGCCGGGACGGGCATCTCGTCTCGCGGCCGATGGCGAATCAGGTGGCGGCAAGCGGTGCCGATCTCTGGTTCGTCACTGCCAGGGACTCATCAAAGATTGCCGACCTGGAGCAGGATTCTCACGTCAACCTTTCGTATTACAAGGATCGAACGCGCGAGTGGGTCTCCGTGTCGGGGATCGCGAAGATCTCCACCAGTCGCCGAAAGATTCACGAGCTCTACCGGCCGGATTGGAAGATCTGGTTCGGCGACGAGGGAGGCAAGCAGGATGGTACGGCCGATGATCCGCGGATGGTCCTGATCGGAGTCGACATCGAGACGGCCACCTTCATGGAAGTCACCAAGCCGCAGCCCGTGGTTCTCTTCGAGCTCGTCAAGGGCCTGGTCACGGGCAAGGCGCCGGAGCTGGGAGAGACGC
This sequence comes from Thermoanaerobaculia bacterium, assembly GCA_035995205.1. Taxonomy (GTDB): domain Bacteria; phylum Acidobacteriota; class Thermoanaerobaculia; order Multivoradales; family UBA5704; genus DASYKS01. Next base: position 5,066 of record DASYKS010000009.1, on the reverse strand, counting down.
AGGTCTTGACCAAGGCGGAGGCGAGAACCAACAAGCGAAAGCCCGCCGCAAAAAAGTGAGCTGGGGCGGGCTAGGATACGACCGGCGCCTTGGCCGAGGCGAAGGGATAGCCCGAACAGTAGAAGGACTGCGAGTGCCTAGGGGATGCCGACGGCTGGGCGCGCGACTTTAGGGGTGTTCGCCGCGGATGCGCAGAGTCTCGAGGCTCGTGCCTACCGCCAGCGTCGAAAACGTGGCGCGCCCTCTTCGGCGTATGGCTTCGTCGTCGAAGAGCGGTGCGAACGGTCCCTGAAGCGCGAGCGACCGTCGCACGGCCGGTTCGACGGAGGAGCCCGAGCGCAGGGGTTGGAAATCGAAGGGCTCCTCGCTCGCCACGAGAAGCAGGGCGTCGATTCCCAGCGGCGGCGCCGCCCGGTTGAGCGTGGGCAGGAACCGCGGCTTGCCATCTCCCGGATCCAGCCGTTCTTCAGCGCCCGCGGGCGGCCAGAGCACTTCGATCCGGCCATCCGGCATCAAATCGAGGAGCGCCAGGTAAGCCGCCCGCGACCCAGGCAAGACGCGCACCCGAAAGTAGGTGCCCAAGGGAAGCTCCAACTGTCCCCCGCCGGTTCGCAAGCGCTCCGGTGGAATCAAGGTGATGACACAACTGGCGAGCCTTGGCTTTTCGGGTTCGGCGCATTCGCTCACCTCGACCGGAACGATTTGGAGGCCGCCCGTCAAACGCGTCCCCTCTAGGCGGATGCGCCGAAGGTATAGATTTCGGGCGAGATCTTCCAATCGCCGGGTCAAAGCCTTTGCGAGTTGCCCGGGCGCCAAGCTCCAAGGTCCCACCAGGCAGGCTCCGGTCTCGCAGTCGGAGATCGAAACGACCCAAGATCTGCCCGGCGCCGCCTGCGAAAGTGAAACCTCCAGGTCCGCGGCGCCGCTCACCCGCTCGACCGCCGAGACTTTTTCAAGAGCCAGCAGAAGCGACCGAGGCGCCTTCCCCACCAAGCGCACACGCAACCGCAGATCGCCGAAGGAGCGGGCGGTGACGAAAACTCGTGCCCCGCCAAGCTCGGCCTCCGGAACCGGGCGAGAGAGGTCAACCACCGCGCGCTGAGGTTCGCTTTCGGAGACGCGCCCGAAGGCCAGGCGGGTGGCCGCGTCGTCCCCTTTCGCCCCTGCCCGGTGGACCTCGACTTCGCTTCCCGCGTTGATCCCGAGCAGGGTTCCCGGACGGACCGCGAGGCGGGCGCCGCCGGCCAGGATCTCATCGGCTTCTACGAACGGCTCCTGGAGCACGGCGCGGCCGCTGAACAAGGAGGTGTCGAGATCCCCCTCCGCCTGCGGCTCCTGCGCTACGCGGCGAGAACCGAGGTCGCGCCGGATTTCGTCAAATAGGCCGCGATAGGAGGGTGACAGGCCGGGGCTCAGGAGGGCCTGGGCCACCGCCCATGAAAAAGCGCCGACGGCTTCCTGGTCTGGCGTGGTCGTCTCGTACGCCAACTCATCGGACCGGGTGGCGGACAACACCACCATCGGAGCCAACCCGGGGCGGTCGAGCGCTCCGCCATCGCGCAATCCCGAGGCTCCATCGTGACCTGCGCTTGGCGGGGCCTTGGCGGGAGGACCGATCGGCGCGCCGCCGCGGACCGGCAGGATTCCTCGGGTGGCGGTGCCGGAGAAACAGGAATCCAGAAGCACCAGGACATTGCCTCGCGAACCGACCTTCTCGCGCAGCCGCCCTTGCTCCCAAGGTCGAATAAGGGCGCGAAGGGGCCGAGGGCACCTTTGGCTTCTCCTTGAGACCAAACGCCCGCGCGGCTCAGGATCGGACGGAAATCGATCCATTCATCGGTTCCCACGAGCAGGATCGTCTCCTCCCCTTCGGGTTCCGACATCTCATAGCTTGCCGGCAGAAGTCGCGAGGTCTTGGCCGGGATCTCGGTACGTTCGCCCGTTCGGGGATCGGGCCAGTAGGACCGGATCTTGCCGTCCGGCGTCAGGTCCAAGACGTTGATGTAAGCCGGCCGGTCGCTCAAATTGTAGACACGCAGCCCGAACACACTTCCCACCCGCCAATCGATCGTCGATCGGAGCAGGCGCGGCACCATCTCGAACCGCACGTCGAACTTCGGATCGCGCACCTTGAGACGCCGAAGATAGCGGCTGCGAAGACTGTCCCCAAGGGCCGCGACCACCTCGTCGAGGGCGCTCTCGACCAACGGATGCGGCGGCAGGATCGTCACCTCCTCCGCAGTCTCGGCGCGTAGGACGGTGGCGGAACGACCGCCACCCGCAACGCGTATTTCGCCTCCGGACTCGACGAGTCGAACGGCCGGCAGCGCTTGGGCCAGCCGGCGGCGTAACTCGCGTTCGAACGCCGGCGGCAATTCTCGAAGCTCCACGGTGAGCGCCAGATTGCCATAGGTGGCCCGGGTCAAGAACGCCCGGGCGCGGGAAAAATCGGCGCCCACCACCCTTCGGTCGAGGCGAACCGTGGCCGCGGCCGGCTGGGCTGCGACCACCTCTCCCGCGGCAAGCAGGGTTTCCGCGCGCGGCTCGGGCGATCCGGCCTGGTGCAGCTCGATACGGGCTCCGGGGAGCAGGCCCACGAGAGTGCCCGCGTTCAGCTCGATCTCTCCGACCCGCGCCGAACGTACCTCGAAAAACGGCTCCTGGCGCACCGCCCCGTCCACCCAAAGCAGCCGATCTTGCCCCCCCTCGACCTGCGGCTCATGGGGTACCCGGTGCCCCATCCGTTCCTTGATGCGTTCGAACAGATCCCGATAGGTCGTCGAGGGGCCGGATGCGGCAAGCTCAAGTCCGAGAGACCATGACAACGATCCGATCGGTTTCCCGTCTTCTCCGAAGGTTTCGATCGCAAGCTCGTCATGACGTGCGGCGGAGAACACCAGGTACGGCGCGAGCCCCTCATCCTCCGCGATCGCCCGAACGCCGCGCGCCGTCTCGCCAAAGCCGGTCGAAGATTCCGGACCTCCACGCTTCCGCCCTATGGGACGAGGCTCCCCGAGGCGCGGGCCGCCACGGCTCGCGAGATTCTGTTCGATCGCACCGGCAGGAACCCCGTCGCCGCGAGGGGTACCGGAAGCGCACGAGTCGAGAAATACGACGACTTGGCCCTGGGGCCCGACTCGCCGGCGCAGCTCGGTCATCCATTCGTCGAGCGTGTCGTCTCGAAGATGGAGCTCGCCTTCGTATCCGGAGCCCGCTTGCTGCGGAGCGTCGTACGGCACCAGCGTCTCGTCATAACCGTCCAGCTCGTCGCCGTCGTCATCCGTGATCTGCTGCCCATGTCCGGAGAAATGAAGCACCGCCACATCGCCCGGCCGCGCCGGTCCTAGCAACTTCTCGCGAAACGCCTGCTCGATCCCGCGCCGGGTGGCCGCTTCGTCCTCCAGCGTATCGATCACCGAAAATCGCTGCTGCGCCAGGGCGGCTTTCATCACGGCGAGATCGTTCGCAGCATGGATGCTGCGCCAGCCGGTCGTTTCGCCATAGCGGCTGATCGCAACGATCAATGCCCGCCGAACCGGAGCGCCGAGGCCTGCCATCGGCTCGGCCGCCCGTGAGCATCCCGCGAACGCAATGAATGCGAGACCGGTCGAACACGAAATCTGAAGCCGCGCAGTCATCGCAGCGCCTTGCTCGGATCCCCGGTGAGAGCAAAACCAGCCCAATAGAAAGGAGCGCCGTACTTCGGATGCGCGATCATCGCCAGTTGAGCACCACGTAGCGCCTCCGCAGCCGGCCGGCCCGCTACGAGGTTCTGGTACAACGATTCGATCAGCAGCGCCGAGGCTTCGTCGTCGATGCTCCAGAGCGTCGCCACCACCGCTCCCGCTCCGGCGTAGAGGAAGGCACGGATCATTCCTTCGATCTCGTCGCCGCCCGATCGCTTGCCGAGGCCGCTCTGGCAGGCGGAGAGCACCACGAGCGGTCGCCTGCGCAGTCGCAGCTCGTCGAAGATCTCGTCCATCTTCAAACGACCGTCCTGCTCGGCGTCCGGAGCGAGCGCCAGGAAGCTCGACCTCGGCTCCTTCGAGTCTTGTTCTCCGTGCGCCGCGAGATGGAGCAACGAGAGCGAAGCCGCGGCGCCACGCAAGGCCGATTCGCTGGCCTCTTTTCCGACCTTCGCCGTCGTCCCAAGAATCCGCGCCACACTCTCCGCCTCTCGCCGGGCGGCGGGCAGCGGCGGGAGACTGGGAATCGCGGCAGCGGGGTCGCCGAATACGAGCGCACGCATCGGTCCGTCAGATTGAAGTTCCGTAGATTTTGATCCCGCCACCAGGGCGCCCGCCGCGGGGAGAAGGCTCAGGGTGAAATCCTGGGCCAGAAACCGGCCGGTTTCTGGATCTTGGAGTGCCGCCCACGGCAGCTGCTGCAGGGCGCCGTGCGGGACGAGCACGAGACGGGCGGAGCGCAGATGAGGGACCAGCGGAGCGATCAGCGACCGGTAGAGGTCTTGGCTCATCGACTTGGCTCCGGGCAGTCCGGAATCGACGACCTCGACTCCCCGGCTTGAGCGGCCGGAATCGCCGGCCGGGTAGCCTTCGGCTGCGATCGCCGAGCGATATCCCTGGACCTCGTCCGACAACTCGCCGCGAGAAGGCGCCAGCTCGACCAAGCTCAGGCCTTCTCGATCGACAACCCAGGCGATCGTCTTTTCAGGGAGGGTGAAGAAGCTCACGAGGGTCGTCTGTTCCGGCAAAGCCGCCCGAATCTGCGCGACCGTTGCGATACGGTTCTCCGGCAGCTCGGAGTACTCCGGTTGCAGCAGCTTCGCCCGCAGAAGAAGATCGTCTCGTTCTCCGCGCAACGCTTCGGCTTCCGCCTCGCTTTCCCGATCCTGCGCGGATTCGAGCTTCTGCAGGCGGGCTTTCAGCTCGTCGAGCCGGGCGAGAAGGGCCGGATCGGCTTGGGGTAAATATCCCCCGGCAAAGCCGGGGGCTTTAGTTCGTGAGCCGCTCAAAGCGGCTGGCGGGGTCGCTAACGCGGCCCCATGAATCCAGGGGCCACCCTTCGGTGGCCGGCTATCTCCAAAGACCGAGCTGGTCTATTCG
>DASYKS010000008.1:0-29364 GCA_035995205.1 Thermoanaerobaculia bacterium | reverse complement strand
TGCGACCGTACTCCCCAGGCGGGGTGCTTAACGCGTTAGCTAAGGCACCGCAGGGGTCGATACCCGCGACACCGAGCACCCATCGTTTACAGCGTGGACTACCAGGGTATCTAATCCTGTTTGCTACCCACGCTTTCGCGCATCAGTGTCAGAACCGGTCCAGGTAGCCGCCTTCGCCACCGGTGTTCCTCCCAGTATCTACGCATTTCACCGCTACACTGGGAATTCCGCTACCCCCTCCCGGCCTCAAGCCCTGCAGTTTCAAGGGCAATTCCTCGGTTGAGCCGAGGGATTTCACCTTTGACTTACAGGGCCACCTACGCGCCCTTTACGCCCAATAATTCCGAATAACGCTCGCCCCCTCCGTATTACCGCGGCTGCTGGCACGGAGTTAGCCGGGGCTTCCTCTGACGGTACCGTCAAAGACGTCGATTATTTACCGACGTCCGTTCGTCCCATCTGACAGGAGTTTACGATCCGAAGACCTTCGTCCTCCACGCGGCGTTGCTGGATCAGGCTTTCGCCCATTGTCCAATATTCCCCACTGCTGCCTCCCGTAGGAGTCTGGGCCGTGTCTCAGTCCCAGTGTGGCCGTTCACCCTCTCAGGCCGGCTACTGATCGTCGCCTTGGTGAGCCATTACCTCACCAACTAGCTAATCAGCCGCGGGCTCCTCTAGGAGCGCTAGCATGCAAGCAGAGGCCAGCTTTCTTGCCGGGACCGCAGTCCCGACGACGTATGCGGTATTAGCCCGAGTTTCCCCAGGTTATTCCCCACTCCTAGGCAGATTACCCACGTGTTACTCACCCGTCCGCCGCTCTCCGGTGGCCGAAGCCACCTTCGCGCACGACTTGCATGTGTTAAGCACGCCGCCAGCGTTCATTCTGAGCCAGGATCAAACTCTCCAGTTTGGATCCTTAACGCTTGAACCGAAGTCCAAGCGGCTATTTCGGAATTGCATCTCACAAGCGCCCGAAGGCGAATGCAAGACTTTTGAAGTGGTCGTTGACCCTTCCTCTATTTAGTTTTCAAAGAACAAACTGCACCCCGTCTTTTGGGGCGAATCCTGATGTTACCAGAACTTCTCGTCTTGTCAACCCCGACGACGAACCGTCCCCTGCCGACCTATATCGGCTTGGGACTTATCTTCAAGTTGTCGAAGGAGCCTGCACTCGGCAAGTGCGATCCCTGCTGTCACCGGATCGCGAAGCGCAACGGCGGCGAATCGTAGTTCGCGCGCTCCTCGGTGTCAACCCCTGATCTTCCGGAGGCCGACTGGGCGAGAACCGCTGCACCTCAAAGAACCTCGGCTCTTTCGAACCGCCCGACCCGTTTCCGTGTCAGGGAGGCGTAGTGTAGGTGCCACCCCCCGGCGTGTCAACCCCTTTTTCCCAGATCGTCACGCCAGAGTCGAAATGCACCCGGCGCCCCACCACCTGCCAAGGCTCGGAAAGCAGGCGGCGCAAGGCGAAAGCGTAGGCCTGGTGCTCTTCTAGGAGAATCCGGGCGCTCAGGGTCTCCACGGTATCCCCATCCTTCACCGGCACCGCCCGCTGCTCGACGATCGGACCGCTGTCGAGCCCTTCGTCCACCAGATGGACGGTGCATCCGGCGAGCCGGACACCGTATTCGAGCGCCTGGCGCTGGGCGTCGAGCCCGGGGAAGGCAGGCAGCAGGCTCGGGTGGATGTTGAGAATCCGTTGCGGGAACGCGCGCACCAGGAGCGGCGAGAGCCGGCGCATGTAGCCCGCGAGGCAAACCCATTCGACGTTCGCTTCTCGAAGCGCGCCGAGCAGGGCGGTCTCGTGCGCATCCCGGCCGAGACCGCGATGGTCGAGCGCGAAGGTCGGCAGCCCGAGCTCCGCGGCTCGCACCAAGCCGGCCGCCTCGGGAACGTTGCTCGCGACCCGCGCGATCTCCGCTCCGGGCACTTCCCCCCGCTCGATCGCCTGATGCAGGGCGAGGAAGTTGCTCCCCCGGCCCGAGAGGAGAATCCCGACCCGAACCGGTGCCGGCCGCTCGGCCATCAGGATTCCGTCCCGACGGCGGACTCTTCGACCGCCTGGGCGCCCAGGTTGTAGACGACGCCGGAGCCCCCCTGCTGCACGCTGCCGATCAGGAACGGCTTCTCCCCTGCCTTGCGCAGCGCGGCGAGCAGCTCGCGGAGCCCGTCTTGCCCGACCACCACGACCATGCCGACCCCCATGTTGAAGACGCGGAACATCTCCTCCGCTGGCACCTCGCCCTTCTCTTCCAAGAAATGAAAGATCTCGGGGATCTCCCAAGCGCCAACCCGAATCTCCGCCCGGGTGTCCTTGGGCAGGACGCGCGGCAGGTTGTCGGAAAGGCCGCCGCCCGTGATGTGCGCGAGTGCGTGGAGCGCCGGATGGCGAAGAATGGGCGAAAGCACCTTTAGATAGCTGCGGTGGACGGCGAGCAGCTCCGCGCCGACCGTTCGCTTCTTCGTCCAAGGCGCCTTTGAGGAAGGGGTAAGACCGAGCCGCTCGAACAGGATTCGCCGGGCGAGCGAGTAGCCGTTGGTATGGAGACCGGTGGAGGCGAGCCCTACCAGCACATCTCCCGGCCCGACGCGCGAGCCGTCCAGTACGTGTGCCCGATCGACCATGCCGACGATGAATCCGGCCAGCTCGTAGTCTCCCGGTTGGTAGAAGCCCGGCATCTCGGCCGTCTCCCCCCCGAGCAACGCGCAGCCGTTCTCCTTGCAGCCGTCCGCCACGCCGCCTACCAGTTCAGCCATCTTGCCCGGGTCGAGCTTGCCCGCACCGAGATAGTCGAGAAAGAACAGCGGCAGCGCCCCTTGCACCAGGATGTCGTTGACGCAGTGGTTCACCAGATCGCGACCGACGGTCGAAAAATCGTCCATCTCCCGCGCCACCGCGAGCTTGGTCCCCACGCCGTCCGCCGAAGCAACGAGAACCGGCTCGGCAAGGCCCGAGAGGTCCGGCCGGAACATCCCGCCGAAGCTGCCGATCTCGGAAAGCACACCCTTCGTGAAGGTCGATTTCGCGAGCTTCTTGATCTTTTCGAGACCCCGCTCCTGGGCGTCGATGTCGACTCCGGATGCGGCATAAGCGCTCGGGGCAGGGGGCTTCGGCACGGCGGGGGACTATAGCAGCGTGGGCTTCGCCAGCCCTCCTGGGTACGCGGGCGTCTCGCCCGCTTTTCGTGGCCCACCAGGGCGGGCCGGAGGCCCGCGCACCCAGGAGGGTCCCCTGGCGAGCCACCCCTCCCCGCCGTGCTAGCATCCCGCGACTTTCCCAGATGGAGATTTGCGCATGTCGAGCGAGCTGCTGTTCGGCCTTTACATCTTCGTCCTAGCCGGCTTCTTGGGGCACCACGTCATCTCCAAGGTGCCTCCCCTGCTGCATACGCCGCTGATGGCGGGGACCAACGCGATCGCCGGTATCTCGCTGGTCGGCTCGCTGGTCGCGGCGGGGGCGGAGTACAGCAAGCTCTCGACGGTCCTCGGCTTCGTCGCGGTCACTTGCGCCACGATCAACGCGGTGGGCGGGTTCTTGATCACCGACCGCATGCTCCGGATGTTCAAGACCAAGCGAGGCGGCGCGAAGTCATGAGGGGGGCGATTCTCCCGATCTCGTACCTGATCGCGTCGGTCTGCTTCATCCTGGCGCTCCAGGCGCTCTCTTCGCCCAAACACGCGCGGAAGGGCAATCTGCTCGGCGCCGTCGGCATGCTGGTCGCGGTGATCGGCACCCTCCTGCACCAGGACATCCTCACCTTCAAGTGGATCGCGCTCGGTTTGATCCTCGGCTCGCTGATCGGCGGTGCGATGTCGATCTGGATTCCGATGACCAAGATGCCGGAGCGGATCGCGCTCTCGCACGCCTTCGGCGGCCTGGCCGCCGCGCTGGTCGGCGTCTCCGAATACCACCACCGGGGCGCGGAGCTCGACACGGTGATCATCGTGGCGCTCGGCCTCGAGGTCTTTTTGGGCTTCCTCACCTTTACCGGCAGCCTGATGGCTTTCGGCAAGCTCCAAGGGTTCATCACCGGGGCGCCGATCACCTACAAGGGACAGAACGCGACGAACATCACCATGTTCCTCGGCGCGCTAGTCCTGCTGGTCGCGTTCGCCTTCCACCCGGCGGCGGCGGGCCTGTTCTACGGCATGGGCGCGCTCGGCCTAGCCGTGGGCATCCTCGCGGTCCTGCCGATCGGCGGCGCGGACATGCCGGTGGTGATCTCGCTGCTCAACTCGTACGCCGGCCTCGCCTCGGCGGCCACCGGTTTTGCGCTCGGCAACTACGTTCTGATCATCGCCGGGGCGCTCGACGGCACGTCCGGCTTCCTGCTCTCGATGAAGATGAGCAAGGCGATGAACCGCTCGTTCGCCAACGTCCTGTTCGGCGCCTTCGGCACGGGGGACGCGACACCCGGAGCGACCGGAGACGCGGCGGCAGCGCGCTACAATCTGGCGACCGTGGACGACGCGGTAGGGGTGCTCGACGCGGCCCAGACGCTGATCGTGGTACCCGGCTACGGCATGGCGGTCTCCCAGGCGCAGCACGCGCTACGCGATCTCACCAGCGCCCTGGAGGCCAAGGGGACGAAGATCCAATACGCCGTCCATCCGGTCGCCGGCCGCATGCCGGGCCACATGAACGTGCTGCTCGCCGAGGCGAACATCCCCTACGACCAGATTTTCGATCTCGACGAGATCAACGACGAATTTTCCCGTACCGACGCGGTCCTGGTGGTGGGAGCCAACGACGTCGTAAACCCGGCCGCCAAGACCAACCCGGGGAGCGCGATCTACGGCATGCCGGTCTTCAACGTCGACCAGGCCCGCGCGATCATCGTCCTCAAGCGCAGCATGAACCCCGGCTTCTCCGGCCTCGAAAACGACCTCTTCGGCCTGCCGAACACGATGATGGTTCTGGGTGATGCGAAGGCGACGATCAAGGAGCTGACGGCGGGGGTTCGGGGGTAGGGGGATCAACGAGCAAAAGCTCGGCGAGCCTTCCGCCACTGCGCATACGTCACCCAGAGGTCAACCTCGCGGCTGTGTTGGTAGATGCGAGCGGCAAACGGCTGTTTCTGCGAATCGATCAGGCGGCGGATCTTGGCGTAGGTCGCAAGCACTGAGCGAGAGAATTCGGAATGCGGCCCTTTGCCTATGATGAAGAAGGCTCGGACGCCAGCTTCCATCAAGGCATCGAGTTCGTCGGGTTCCCAGCGGATTCTCTTGTTGTGGGTCAGGGCAATCCAGCCCTTGTCACCTATGTATCGCAGCCACTCGACATCGGGAACGTTGTCCAGCGCAAAGTGCCGGGCGTAGGTCTCGATCGTGAGCCCACCTGCCTCGAGCTCGCGAGCGACGGTTGGGCCGAGATCTCGATCGGTGAAGAATACGGGCTCAGGCTGCCCGCTCGTAGAGGATCGCCTCATCGATCTCCCGATCTTCGAGGCCGTAGTCGCCAGCTACCTCGTTTCTCGATTCCCCTGCATCGAGTCGCTCAACGATAGTCGAGGTTCTCACTCCTTTGCCGACAATGTAGGGCCTTCCGAAAGAAATCGAAGGGTCGATGACGATGAGCTTCGGGCCTCCGAGGCCACGGATCGCAACGACCGGGAAGAGCCGCACGGGCGAGCCGCCGAAGTCTCGATCGATCCGCTGAAGGTGGGCCTGTAGTAGTTCCTTGATCGCGAGCTGCCCGGAGCGTCCCAGGTCGATCAGCTGATCCAGTCGCTCCAAGAAAACGGCTCCGGCGGCTGTTCGCAGATCGTCGCTCAGCAACAAGCGTTCGACCCGTAGCTCGCTCTCGGCAAAGTCGAGCGCCGACCTCACGGCCGACATCGGAACGTTGTGGCGGGTCCGTAGCGAACGGAGGACGTGGGCTTCGACCAGGTTGTTGAACGAGCAGCGGGTATCGGCCGAATCGGGCCTCGTGATCAAAGGCTCGAAGTACCGGCTGCCGTCGCGAGCCGGATACGGGCGCCCGGCAACCCAGGATCGCAGCGTCGTAGGAGAGATCCCGAGATATTGAGCGGCTCGCCCCAGTGTGTACCGGGGGGTTTCTCTAGGGTCGTTCTCGCGCGTCTTAATCGCCAAGGTCTGTCGGTCTCCACAGGAAGGATACAGCTATCTCTAGAAGCCGGGTATCGCCAGTTCGCGGTCGGAACACAACTCCCGCCCTGGGGACTGAAAGCCCGGGGCTCTTGATTCCAGCGACAGCGAGATGGCTTTCTCTAAGTGCATGGTACTGATGCGCTTCTGGGCGGCACTTCCGGATAGAGGTGGAACGACCCGCGAGCGCAAGGCGGTCGGTTTGTGACGCCAAGTTTTGCGCTCGCTGTCCGGAACACTGGATTTCGAACGCAAATGCCTGGTTCGCGAACGCATCGAGGTACCTTTCGGACTCCCCGACCTGGTTTTGCGACACGAGAAAGCGATGGCCGAACGCTGCGCACCACTGCGCGAACGCTACGTAGTGGTGCGCGGACGCTACGAAGTGGTGATTTGACGCAAGCCGGCGGATCGCGAACGCTAGACTCCGCGGTGCGAACACCACGGAGCGGCGCGCGGAACCTAGATTGCGCTCCGCGGACGTCGTGACGCGGCGTGGCGGCGCAGGAAACCGCGCGCCGACGCCGTGAACAACTTTTTTGCGTTCGCTCGGCACTCCGTAGCGTCCGCGCACCACTTTCTTGCGTCGCAACACCGGGTTCCGGAGCCCGCGAGCACGATTTTTCTAGTCGCGCCGTGGTGTTCGTGCTCGCGCCACCGGTTCGGTGCGTTCGCGAGGTCCTTTCGCGACGCGAAACAATACTGCTTCCGATCGGAACAGTGGATTCTCGCGGTCGATCACCGGTGACCGCGCTCGGTGTTCCGGTGCTCTCCTCCGCGCGAGAGGTTCGGGACGGCGCGCTACCGCCGCTCGACGACCCGCGCCCTGATCGCCGCTCAAGCGAAGATCCGCGGCGCCTCCTGCGCCACCCGTGCCCGCTCGGCTTCGTGGATCTCGCCGTCGACCGCCCGGTACGAGCCCTGGCCTAGATTCCAGAGCACCTGGTTGCGGCCCCGGCGTTTCGCTTCGTAGAGAGCTTCGTCGGCGAACACCAGGAGCTCCGACGGCGCCTTGACGTGCAGCTCGGGGAAGGCCGCGACCCCGGCGCTCATGGTGATCGGCACGCGCTTGCCGTCCACGATCAGCTCGATCTCTTCGATCTTTTCGCGCAGGCGCTCAGCGAGGGTGAGCGCCGTTCCGCCATTGGCCTCTTCGAGAAGGATGGCGAACTCCTCGCCGCCGTAGCGGGCGCACAGGTCATCATCCCGGCGGTGCGCTTCGAGCATGGCCGCCGCGGAGATCAGGGCCCGGTCGCCCACGTCGTGACCGAAGGTGTCGTTGATCCGTTTGAAATGGTCGAGGTCGCACAGGATCACCGCCATCGGCGCCCCGCCGGAAAGCGCGCGGGCGTAGGCCTCCTGGAGGCGCCGTTCGAGCACGCGGCGGACGGCGACCCCCGTGAGCGGGTCCTCACGCGCTTCGCGGTCGAGCAGGGCGTGCTCGACCGAGGTCGCCATCTGCGGCAGCAGCCGGTCGAGCCGCTCGATCGCCGACGCGTCGACCCGCCGCGGATCGCACCAGAGACGGAGATGGACGACCGAGGCGCGCTCGGTCTCCAGGCTCCGCTCGACGATCTGCCAGGGCCGGCGACGATGGAAACCGAGCAGCGCGGGGGGGTGGGTCTCCGGCTCCGGCGCGCCGTCGAAGACGACGGATCCGCCGTGCGACCACCAGCTACGCGCCGGAGCGCCGAGCGGGGCAAGCTCCAGCTGGAACCAGCCGAAATCGAGCACCCGGCTGCATTCAACCGCGATCTGCTGCACCACCCGCGACAGCTCGCCCGCGCCGAACATCCGCCGCCCCGCGACACCGATCCGTTCGAGGTCCGCCGCCCGCTGCTCGTGGCTGTCGGAGGCGTACGTCTGGCGCGCGGCTTCCAGGGCGAGCAGGGAGAGCCCTAGAAGTATCGTCACGGCCATCCGCCAACCGATCGAAAGTCCGATTGACAGGACGGCCGCGCCGCCGATCCAGCCGAGCGCGTCGACCGTGACTGGCAGCAGGATAGGCCGCAGCTCGACCGGCCGGTCCGGGCGCCGCAGCCAACGATCGGCGGCTTCGAGCGCCACCCATAGGAGAAGGTAGACCAGCAGCCCGGCGAGCACCGCCGCCGCGACCCCGGCGGGATCGCCCGCCGCGGGCGGCCGGCGCGCCGCGGCAAAGCGGAACGCACCCCCGGCCGCGAGCACCACGAGCACGATGCGCCCCGCGCTTTCGAGCGAGCGGATCGTGCGGCGGCGTTCCTGCGTAGTCGACTCGGGACCGGGCGCGCGGCTGGCAAGCCGGGCGAGCGTTCGATACGCCAGCTCCACGGCCAGGAAGCCGGCCGCCGCCAACAGGGCGGCGGAAGCGGGGGACGCCCGGAGCAAGAGAAGAGGAAGCGCGAGCGCGCCGAGGCCGAGCGTTCCGGAGCCGAGCGGCCGGTGGGAGGAGGCGAGCGCGAGGGTGAAGGCGACGAAAAGCAGCTCGGCCCAGCTCGCGGTCCGCGCCCCTGAACCAACCGCGAGCCCGAGGGCGATCGGCGCGCCGAGCAGCGGCACCAGCGCCGCCCAGAGATCGCGAGGGATCGCGGCGGACGGCCGCCCGGAGGCGCGCGGGGCAAGCGGCAAGGAATCGGGCATCGAAGGAGTCGCTGGCCGATTCTAGCCGGTGGCCCGTGGTTTCGTTTGCCTCCTCGCTCCTTCGGGCGCCTTCGGCAGCGGCCAGTCGCTGCGGGACAAACAAAACCACGGGGCGCTCGACGGAATCTCGACCGCCTCGATATGCTGCCGAACGGAGGGATCTAAGAATGGAAGTCGTCGACCTCGCCGCCAAGCGGACCGCGCCGGAGCAGCGGCTCTGAGGGTTTCCTGGCCGACTGCGGCGGCCCTCGTCGCGGCACTCGCCGCGATCGCCGCCGTACTGCTCCAGCTTCCCGGTTTCAACGGCCCGGCCGAATGGCGCTGGCCCTACCGGCCGCTCGGGCTGGCACCTGTTCCCTTGGTTCTCGCGCTCCTCTTCGCCGCGGCGCTGATCGCCATTCTCGTATACGGTCCCGCGGGACGACGGGGCGCGTGGTCGCTCGCCCTGCTCGGTTACGGCTTTTCCCTCTCGGTCATCGCCGCCCAGCCCGGGGGGTTCGGCCGGGTCGTTTCGGTGCTCGCCTCGCGCCACAGCTTCAGTTACCTGTATGACGCGGCGCTCGCGCCGCCCGCGCGCGACCTGCTCGCCGATTTCCCGGCGGCTTCGGCGGAGCTTTCGATGCACAGCCGGACCCATCCGCCGGGGGTGCTGCTGGCGATCCGCGGGCTCGATCAGGTCGCCCGTACGCTCGGGCCGGCGGGAGCCTTGCGTGCGCCTCTCCCGAAGAAATCGGCGGGCGCCATGGAGCTGGAGATCTCCCGGGCGAAAGAGCGGGGCAAGCCGGGGCCGGCGATTCCGCCCAGTCCTTTCACCGGCGTGCTCCTCGCGTTTCTCTTGCCACTCGCCGCGGCGGCGACCGCCTTGCCGCTGTTTGCGCTGGCGGTCGGCTGGGGTCTGCCGGAGGATGCGGCGCGTTGGAGTGCCGCCCTTTGGCTGACGGTTCCGGCGGGGGTGCTGTTTACTCCTTCGGTGGATCAGGCGCTCGGGCTGGTCGTGGTGGTTGGGGCGGTGTTGGCGGCTGGGGCGGTTAAAGGACCTAAAGGACTGCAAGGACCTCAAGGACAACCGGGATGGAGAGCGATGGCCGGGATCTTGGGGGCGGGAATAGTCGTCGGTTTGGGATGCCTGATCTCTTACGGCTTGCTGGTCGCGGTGCCGTTCGTGGCTTGGGTAGCATTTTCCGCGGGGGGAGATCCTTGGCTCTCGCCGCGGCGGTTCGTGCGGGCTGCTCTCGTGGGAGCCGGCTTCGCGCTCCCCTGGCTCGCGCTCGCGCTCTTTGCCGGGTACGACCCGTGGACCAGCTTTCGCACCGCGATCTCGGCGCACGCGCAAATGGCGGTCGCGACCCGTTCCTACGCGATCTGGCTGCTCGGGAACCCTTACGATTTCGCGCTCTTTTGCGGTCCGGCGGTCGCGGTGCTTGGCTTGGTCGGGTTGGTTTCGCGGCGCGGCCCGGTTGCCCTTCGGCGCGGCCTTTGGGGCGGCGCGGTCCTCTTCGCGCTGCTCTGGCTCTCGGGCAGCGTGCGTGGCGAGGTCGGCCGGATCTGGCTGTTCGCGATGCCGTTCGTAGCGCTCGCCGCGGCGGCGGCGATCGAACGAACCGCGGCCGGAAACCGCGAGCGGGCGCTGTTGGTCGCGGCGCAAGCCTTGACCACGATCGCTTTGGCCGCGAGCATGATTTTCGTCGATTGACCGGAGACTTTTTAGGAGACACTCCTGATGCTTGCCGAGCTTCTCGCCTCAACCCTCCTATCGGCCGCCGCGCCGGGTGCCGCTCCGGCCTCTCACGCCGCGGAGGTCGCGAATCGTTACCGGGTGCAGCACGAGAGCGCGATCGTGCGCGATTTCGTCGAGCTGCTGGCGATTCCGAACGTTCCGAAGTACGCCGCCGCTCCGGATGGCCTGGCGAAAAACGCGGACGAGATCGCCCGAAGGCTCGAACGGCGCGGCATCCATACCCGGCGGTTGGAGGTTCCCGGCGCGCCGCCCGCGATCTACGGCGAACGGCCGACACCAGGCGCCACCACGACGGTCGTGTTCTACGCCCACTACGACGGCCAGCCGGTCGATCCGGCGCGATGGACGAACGGCGATCCCTTCCACCCCTACCTGACCGACCGGGCGCTCGCCGATGGCGGAAAGCCGATTCCGTTCCCGGCCGAGGGCGCGGCGTTCGATCGCGAATCGCGGCTTTATGCCCGCTCGGCGGGCGACGACAAGGCGCCGATCGTCGCCCTGCTCGCGGCGCTCGACGCCTTGGACGAGGCGGGCATCCATCCGACGGTGAACCTGAAATTCTTTTTCGAAGGGGAGGAGGAGCAGGGCTCGCCCCATCTCGCGCAGATGCTCGCGGCGCACCGCGAGCTGCTCGCCGCCGATCTCTGGCTCTTCTGCGACGGGCCGGTCCATCAGAGCCGCCGGCCGCAGATCGTCTTCGGGGCGCGCGGCATCACCAGCTTCGAGATCACCGTCTACGGCGCGCGGCGCGAGCTGCACAGCGGCCATTACGGCAACTGGGCGCCCAATCCGGCGTTCGACCTGGCCCGCCTGCTCACCTCGATGAAGGACGCGGAGGGCCGGGTGCTGATCGCCGATTTCGAGCGCGGGATGGAGCCGATCGGTGACCTCGAACGCCAGGCGCTCAAAGACATTCCGCCGATCGAGGACGATCTGAAGCGCGAGCTCTGGCTCGGCCGCACCGAGCGCGCGCCCGAGCGCCTGGAGGAGGCGATCCTTCACCCTTCGTTGAACGTCCGGGGCCTCGCGAGCGCCGCGGTGGGAGAGGGAGCGCGAAACGTCGTCCCCGACCGGGCGACCGCCGCGCTCGACATCCGCTTGGTCAAGGGGCTCGATCCCGGCACGATGGTCGACCGGGTGATCGCCCACGTGCGGGGAGAAGGGTACTTCGTCACCGACCGCGAGCCGACGCCTGAGGAGCGCACCAACCACCCCAGGGTCGCCCGGATCGCGCGCGAAGAAGGGGGCTACCGGGCGATCCGAACCCGCATGGACCTTCCCGAGGCCCAGCGCGTGGTCGCGGCGCTCGAAGCCGCGCACGGTTCGATCGTCCGCCTGCCGACTTTGGGCGGCAGCCTGCCGCTCGCCGCGTTCGACGACGTGCTCGGCGTGCCGTTGTTGATCGTGCCGATCGCCAACCACGACGACAACCAGCACACCCACGACGAAAACCTTCGCCTGCAAAACCTGTGGGACGGGATCGAGACGTTCGCGGCTCTCTTTACCATGTGACTCCAAAAGCGAACGGGCCTCCATTTCTGAAGGCCCGTTCCGTACTTCAACCTCGGCGCTTCGGTCTTACTTCGGCGCCACCTTCACCTTCAGGTTCGAGTAGACCCAGCCGACCGGCGGGAAGTAAGCGCCGTCTGCTACGCCCGTCATGCCGAAGTCCAGGGTCACCTCACGCCCTTGGCCGAGGGCACGAAGATCCCGGTTGTTGATCTCGCCGGCCAGCGTCTGCACCAGCTGGGCGCCCTTCCAGACTTGCAGCGTGACGCGCCGCGCCACCGTGTCGTAGGTGTACTTGAGGTGGAATTTGGTGCGCTCGCGCCAGGGCCCGGTGTTGCTCTTGATCAGCTCGCCCTCTCCGGTGCGCGGGTCTTTGCCGATGTCCAGGATGGTCTTGAACCCGTTGCTGCCGCGCAAGATCAGACCGGTGTAAAGCACCCGCTGGTGCCGGTCGGGATCGGAGCGCTTGAAGCCCATGATGCCGTGGAACAGCGGCGTCCGCCACTTGCCGAGCTCGAGGTCGAACTCGACCTCCGCCTTGCCGTAGTCCAGGCCTGGGCGCAACGGCAGGGTGAAGTGCTTGAACGAAGAGACGGGCCTCGCGCGCAGGAATTCGCCGGGAACGTTCAGTGTGAACGTGCCGTCGGCGGCCACGTCGGACGGCGCAAGCAGCTCGCTGTCCGCCTGAAGCGCCGATTCGTCCGGCTCGGGATAGGCGTCGCCCTGGGGCAGATCGCTCGCGAGATCCTCCGCGAAGGCCGGCGCCCGGCCGACCGTCACCGAGGGGGTGACGACTTCCAGCTCGGCCGTGCCGGGCTTCTGCACCCGGGCGAAGGCGTAGAACGGCTTGTTGCACGAGACGGTGAATCGCGCGTCGGACAGCTCGGTCTCGCCGAGGGCGCCCAACGCGTCCTCGAAGCTGCGCAGCGAGAGCGGCTTGACGGTGATCGTCATGTTCTGTTGGATCTGCTGGCCGTTCTTACGGAACGCTTTGAGCACGCAGGTCGCCGCCTGCTCGGTGGCGTTGGCGACGTGGATGCTCGTGGCCAGGCCATCGATCCGCCGCGCGAGGCCTTGGAGCACGAGGGTTGCGCCGGCGACGGAGACTTGGCGTCCGGTGACCGCCTGAAGGTTCGCCGAAGCGAGAGCGCCGCTGCCCCCGAAGGCTTCCAGACGGGCGGACACCACCAGCTGCGGGGCGCCCGACACGAGCAACATGCCGGCCTGGCCGATCGGCGCGACGTTGGTCAACAGGACCGTCGACTTGGCCGCCACCGTGATCTGCGCCGAAGGCGGGGCCTGCGTGCCGTTCGCGTCGACCGCGATGAACGAGGTGGTGAAGCGCCGGGCGGCGCCCCCTTGGTTGGAGACCCACACCTTGGTCACGTAGAGCGTCCCGTTCACCGTCTGGTTCGAGGCGATCGGGATCAAGGCCACGCCGGCCCGGGCCGGCAGCGGCAGAAGCGCGCCGAGCGCCGCCGCGGCAAAGAGGAGAAGCTTGCCCAATGGGTCCTTCGAAATCACGCGTCGCATGGCTCAGTTCTCCTTCGGCTCGAACTTGACTTGCAGATTGGAATAGACCCAGCCGATCGGCGGGAAGTAGGCGCCGTCGGCGATTCCGGTCTGGCCGAAGTCGACGCTGATCGCGTTGCCGTTGTCCACCAGCTCGGGCGTCTGGGGCGGGCCGTCCACCGAGAAAACTCGCTGACCGTCTTTCGTCACGGTCAGGGTCACGCGGTTGACCGTCAGGTCGTACTCGAATTTCAGGTGGTATTGCGTGCCCTTTTTCCACACGCCGGCGCCGCTTCGAACGAGCACCTCGTCGCCAAGGTCCAGATTGGTTTTCTTGTTGTCGTTGCGGATCTGGACACCGTAGTAGAGCCTCCGCTGATGCCGGTCGCGGTGGGTGCGCCGAAACGAGGTGACGCTGGTGTAAAAGCCGTTCGGAAACTTGTTCAGGAACATGTCGAAATCGATCGTCGCCTTTTGGTAGACCAGGTTCGGCACGAGCGGGATCGCATAGGAGCGATACGAGTCGCTGGACTTGGCGATCAGGAAATCGCCCGGCGCGTTGAACACCACCTCGCCGGGGCGCGAGATCGGTTCGAGCGTTCCGTCGAGCGCGCCGCCGGGGGTCATCGCCGCGGTGCGCGGCCCGCCGACGTCGTAGACCAGGGCGAACGCGCTGAACTGCTTGTTGCACGACACGGTGATCCGCGCGTCGGCGATCTCCGGCGTGCCGAGGGTGACCCAGACCTCCGGAAAGTCGCGCAGCGAGAGCGGAAACAGGCTGAACGTCGCGGCAGAGCCGATCGATTGACCGTTGGAACGCACGGCGGCCACGGTGCAGGAAGCGGCCTCGCGAGTCAGGTTGGCGATCCCGAAGTCGGTCAGCGGCTTGCCGTCGCTTCGGCGCTCCAGCGCCTGGAGATAAAGCGTCTCTCCCGCCGGCGTGACCCGCTCGGGGCTCAAGACCGGAACCCGCGCCTCCGACAGGATCGTGCCCAGGGCATCGGCCGTGATCAGGCGCGCGTCGATCTGCAGATCCGACGGACCGTCGATCCGCAGCATGCCGCGCGACCCGACGGGCACGCTCGAATCCAGGCGGACGGACTGGCCGGCGCCGACGGAGAGCGTGGTCGATTCGCCCGGATTGGTCACGCCATCCGTGCCGGCGATGAGGAACTGGGTAATGAAGGTTTTCGCGGTCGTCGAGAGGTTGGACACGAAGACCACGGTGCGGAGCGTGCCGGTGCCACTCGGCTGGTTGCGTGCAATGGGAACGAAGGACTCGCCCGCTTCGAGCGGCGGCGTCACGGCGGCGAGCGCCGCGAGCACCAGAATCCCGATCAACGTCGGTCTTTTCATGCGACTACCTTTCGCAAGTACTTACTACGATCGCAGGAAAGGCCCTAGGGCCGGCGAATTGTGAGGCCGATTGTACAACAAACTGTGCAATCGACCGGCCGGAAGCCCGAACCCGGGCCTCCGTTCACGGCTTGGTGATCTCGATCAGCTCCACGTCGAACACCAACATTCCCTCCGGTTTGCCCGGCGCCCCGCGATAGGCGAGCGCCTTGGGAACCCAGAAACGGCGAACCTCCCCCTCAGTCATCAATTGCAATCCTTCGGTCCAGCCCGGAATCACTTCGGTCAGCTTGAATACCGCGGGCGCGCCCTTGGCCAGCGAGGAATCAAACATTTTGCCGTCGGTCGTCCAGCCCGTGTAATGAACGCGCACGATGCTTCCCGCGGACGGTTTCTTCGTGCCGGTGCCGGGGATGAGCACCTTCCAGGCCAAGCCGGAAGAGCTCTTTTGCGCCTCGGCGGGAGCCGCCGTGACGTCCGGCGGGGTGGGCGGCACGCGCAGAATGTCGAGCAGCTCGACGTCGAACACCAGCATCCCCTGCGGCCGGTCGGCCACCCCTTCGTAGGCGAGCTTCGCGGGAATCCATAGCCGCCGCTTCTCCCCCTCGACCATCAGCTGCACCCCCTCGCGCCAACCGGGGATCACCGCGTTCAACGGAAACGTGATCGGCCGGCCGCGAGAAACGGAGGAGTCGAACATCTTGCCGTCCACCGTCCAGCCCGTGTAATGAACCTTGACCGAGTCGGTCAGCTCGGGACGGAACGTGCCCGTGCCCGCCTGGAGCACCTTCGAGGCGAGGCCCGAGGCGGTGGTCTCGGCATCGGCCGGAGGAGCCGCGACGTCGGCCGGCGCGGGAATCGCCTCGGCGGCCGGTTTGGCGGCCGGGGTTTTGGCCGGCGGAGCGGCGGCCGAAGGAGCGGCAAGCACCCTGAGGGCAGACAGGACGAACAGGACGGAAAGGACCAGCACAGTCTTCGGTCGGTTCATGGACGGCGGAACCTACCAGACGAACCGGGCAAATGGACCCCGGCAAAATGGGCAGGCCGGGGCAGATCGGGCGCTACGAATCCGTGCCCCGGATCGGCGCTGCCTGCACCGTGTCGTAGCGGCCGAGCTGCACCTTGCCCGGGGGAAGACCGCGCGGCTTGGTCACTTCGTCGCAGGTCGTCCAGTGGACAGCGACCCGGCCGCCCTTTCGCGCTTTGGAGTACCCGGCCGCCAGTCCGGCCGCGAACTGGAGCGTCTCGCGCGAGAGGCGCGGAAGATTGTCGGGATTGCGCACCACGACGTGCGAGCCCGAGTCGCCCGCGACGTGAAACCAGAAATCGCGCGGGCCACCGAGCTTGAGCGACAGCACGTCGTTGTCCTCGGCGGTCTTGCCGACCAGCACGATCAATCCGTCCGGCGAGACGAACCGGCGCGCGATCGACCGTCCCTGGTAGATCCCGGCATCCGGATCGGTCGGCCCCGGCGGCCCCTTGCGCTCTTCGCGTCCCATGGCGGCGGAAGGTTAATCTAGACTGAAGGCAAAACAAGTGAGCTCCACTGTCTGGCGCTGGACCCGTACGATGAAATCGTCCCCTTCCGTCATTCCGAGCGAGAGCGAGGAATCTGGGGGCCGGGCGGCCTTAAATCCCTTCGCTGCAACGGGATCTGTGCCACCCACCCCCCAGATTCCTCGCTCTCGCTCGGAATGACGGCCTTGGAGAGCAAGTTATGAGTGCGAGCATCGCGTCGAATCGAGAGCCGTATCCCGGCGGAGCCGGCGACGAGAGGGTGTGGCCGGAGGATCTCGAAGTTATCACCCCGCACTACGGGATCGAAGACGTTCCGCCCGCGGGGGAGACCCTGCTCTACGCCTGGCAGCACACCCTGGTCGACGTCTCGCCGTACGTCCTGCCGATCATCGTCGCCGGGGCGGTCGGTTATGGAATCGAGCAGACGGCGGCGATGATCTCGGCCTGCCTGACGCTCATGGGGATCGCGACGTTCGTCAACGCGACCTGGGGCAACCGCCTCCCTTCGATCCTCGGACCCTCCGCGACGGACACCGGGGCGATGGCCACGGCGGGCGCGATCTTCGGCGCCCCGGCGATGTGGATGGCGGGTTTCATCGGCGGCCTGTTCGAGACCGTCGTCGGCGCGAGCGGAATTCTTAGGTACCTGCGCCGTTTCCTGCCGCCCTACGTCTGCGGCATCGTCGTGCTGACGATAGGAGTATCGCTCGCACGGGTCGCGGGCGGCTGGCTGTTCGCGGACCCGCGACCCGAGATGCTCGGTCTCGCCGGGGGCAGCGCCCTGTCGATCGTTCTGCTCACCGTCCTGGGCCATCGCTTCCGCCTCGGCCTGCTCGCCCGCGGCGCGTTGCTTCTCTCCCTATTGTTCTGGGGCGTGCTGGTGGCCGGCCTGTTGGGGCTCGCCAACTTTGCCGCGGTCCGCCAAGCGCCTTGGATCGCCCTGCCCCGGCCGTTCGCGTTCGGCGCCCCTTGGCTCGATTGGAATCTCGCGGCGGGCGCGGTGATCGGAGTGGTGATCGGCTACGTCGGTTCGATCGCCGAATCGATCGGGGATTACGCCGGAACTTGCGCGGTCTCCGGAACGGTCTACCGGATGCGCCACATCCACCGCGGCATCACGGTGGAAGGAATCGCCTCGGCGATCGGCCCTTTCTTCGGTGCCCTGCCGCTCACCACCTACGCCCAAAACACGGGAGTCATCGCGACCACCCGAGTCGCAAGCCGCCGGGTCGTGCAGGTCGCCGCCTTGCTCCTCCTCCTCTACGGCCTCTCGCCGAAGCTCGGCACCCTCCTGGTCCTGATCCCCCGGCCGATCGTAGGAGCCGTCTTCCTGGTCATCTGCGGCATGATCGCAACCGCCGGGCTGCGCCTCCTCGCCTCCGGCAAGAAGGACGAGGCCTACCTGCTGACCACCGCGATCTCCCTCTCCGCGGCGCTCACCCTGCCGGTAGCAGCCGCCGCGCAAAAAGAATGGTTCGCGGCACTGCCACCGATCGGCAAGTTGTTTCTCGGCAATGGGGTGGTTTTGGCGATCACGCTGGGGATCATGCTGAATGCGATTTTGCGGGCGGTGTTACCGGACGATGAGGAAAGGATCACCCAAGAGTGGGTGGACGAAGCCATCAGAAGAGACAAGGCAATCGATGCCGGCCTGCTCGGATCAACTCCGGGGGCCGAGGTATTTCGAGAGCTGAAAGAACAACTCAAGTGATTCGTTTAGGATCGCTGCGCTCGATCGCCCTGCTCGCCGCGATCTTCCTCTCGGCGTGCGGCTCAAAGTCGCCCCCGGCGCGCCCGCGGGTATTGTTCGTCGGCCTCGACGGTGCGGATTGGCAGCAGCTCGACCGGTTCGCGGCGGACGGCACGATGCCGAATCTGGCGCGGCTGTTACAGGAAGGTCGCTCCGGCATCCTGGAAACCGAGCAGCCTCCCCTCTCGCCTCTGCTCTGGACGACCATGATGACCGGGGTCTCGCCGCTCGTTCATGGCGTGCTCGACTTCACCCGGTTCAATCCCGAGATGGGGCAGCGCGAGCCCATCACCTCGGCCGAGCGGCGGGTGCCGGCGATCTGGAACATGGCCTCGGACGCGGGACGGAGCGTCGCCGTGCTCGGCCTCTGGGCGACCTGGCCGGCGGAGGAGGTGAAAGGCCGTTTAGTCTCGGACCGGTTGTTCTCGTTCCAGCTGCGGGAAGGCAATCCCCCGCCCGGCCTCATCTGGCCCAAAGACCGCGAAGAAGGGGCACGCGCGGCGCGCGAACGGGCGGAGAAGGAAATCGGCGCGGAGCAGATCGCCGCGTACCTTCCCGGGCTCTCCACGCAGGAGATCGAGACCGCGCTCGCAGCTCCCCCCGGTCCTGAAAACCGAATCGAAGGTCTGCGCCGCATCCTGGTCCAGACCCGGCTTTACGATGGCCTAGCCCGCGAAACGATTGCCGAGACTCATCCCGATCTCGCGATCCTCTACCTTCAGGGAACCGATGCGATCGGCCATCTGTTCGCGCCGTTCGCTCCGCCGCGCCGGCCCGAGATCTCGGAGTCGGATTTCGCGCTTTATTCGGACGTTCCGCGCCGCTATTTCGTGGAGATCGACCGGCTGCTCGGGACCTATCGAGAAATCGCGGCGAAAGAGCGGGCGATCCTGATGCTCGCCTCCGACCACGGGTTCCGCTGGCAGGAGGGGCGCCCTGCCCACGCCGGCAGCGCGGAAGCGGCGACAGCGGGGCTTTGGCATCGCGAGGAGGGAATCTACCTGCTGGCCGGCCCTGGGATCGTGCCCACTTCCGAACGGAGCCGCGGCCGGATCGACCAGGTCGCCTCGACGCTGCTGGCGCTGCTCGGCCTGCCGCCGGGGCGCGGCTTGGCCGGACCGGAGCTTCCCGGGACGCCATTCCCGAAGACCGCTCCGGCCCGCGACCCGGTCGACTACGGCGCCCGCTTCCGCCGGACGGCGAATCCTGCGCCCGCCGAGCCGAGGGCCAAATCGAACGGCGGCGAAGAGCTCGCCACGCTCCGCGCGCTCGGCTACCTCGGCGCGGACGAGCCGGAGCAAGCGCCGCGCGCCGTCCCCGCGGGAGCCGATCCGACCCGCACGCCCGGCTCCTACAACAACGAAGGGCTGATCCGCCGCGCGCTCGGGGCGAAGGGCGACCCGGCGGAGACCCGCGCCGCGATCGAAGCCTTCGAGAAGGCGATCGGGATCGATCCGCGATCCGCCTCCGCCCTGTGGAATTTGAGCGACCTGCTCAAGGAGAGCGATCCCAAGCGCTCGGGCGACCTGCTGCGCCGCGCCGCGCGCGCCGGGCTGCCGGAAGCGCTGCCGCGGCTGCTCGCCCGAGGCAAGGAGCGCCTGGCGCTCGGCGACTGCGCGGAGGCGCGCGCCGATTTCGGGCTCGCGACGGAGCTGGCGCCGAACGATCCGATCGCCTGGGGAACCGTGGCGCTAGCCCATCTTTGCGCGGGCGATCCGGGCGCCGCCCGCCGTGCGCTCGAACGGTCGCTGGCGCTCGATCCGAATCAGCCGGAGGTCGTCCGGGCGCTGGGCGAGCTGCGGTAGGGACAGCGTAGGGGCAGACCTACGTGTCTGCCCTGGGTCCGGAGGGCCGCGGTCAAGGGCGGACACGCAGGTCCGCCCCTACGCGATGCCGGTAATTCCGGTCATCCCACGATCGGCGTAAATGCCGTCCGCGCGGCCTCTTCGAGCGCCTTCATCGCCAACCGATAGGGCCCCGGGCCGTGGCTGATCCGGGCGACGCCCAGCTCGGCGAGGCGCAGGGCGGGCGGCACCCCGGGAAAGTACATGACGTTGATCGGGAGAGGAGTGCCTTCGCACACCCGCTTGAGAAGCGCCTCGTCGACCAAGCCCGGCACGAAGAATCCGGACGCCCCGGCTTGAGCATAGGCCGCCGCTCGTTCGAGCGCCTGCTCGACGAGCGCGTCGTCATGTTGGGCGGGATCGGCGTTCAAGAACAGGTCGGTCCGCGCGTTGATGTACGCCGGAACGCCCGCGCTCTTCGCGGCTTCCCGGAGGGCGGCAATCCGCGCGGATTGGTCCTCGATCGAGTAGAGGCGATCCTCCGCGTCCACGACCCGATCCTCGAAATTGCAGCCGATCGCCCCTGCGTCGAGCGCCTGCGCGAAGGTCTTCCCCACCGCCTCGGGCGTGATCCCGTAGCCCCCTTCGAAATCCAGGGTGACCGGCAGGTCGACCGCCGCGACGATCCGCCGGAGGTTTTCGAGCGCCAGGTCGAACGGCATCTCCTCCCCGTCTCCGAAGCCGAACGCCGCGGCGACCGACCAGCTGCCGGTGGCGAGCGCCTGGGCGCCCGATTGGGCGACGACCCGGGCGCTGCCCGGATCCCAGACGTTGAACAGGACGACGGGCGAACCGGGGACGTGGAGCCGGGTAAAGGTCTCGGCTTTTTCGCTTTGGCTGGGCATGGTGGGTGGGCCTCTCTCGGGTGGAATCCAGGTTTCCCCTCAATGATATCTTTCGCCCTCGTTTCGCCCCGTCTTTCTTCCGAGGATCTACGCCCGTGTCCGACACCGCTCCCAACGCTCCCGGCCGCGATTTCATTCGCGATCTGATCGACCGCGACCGCGCCTCCGGCAAGTATGACCGCCGGGTGGTCACCCGTTTTCCTCCCGAGCCGAACGGCTATCTGCACATTGGCCACGCCAAGTCGATCTGCCTCAATTTCGGCCTCGCGGCGGAGTACGGCGGCACCTGCCACCTGCGCTTCGACGACACCAATCCCGAAACGGAGGATCAGGAGTACGTCGGCTCGATCCAGCACGACGTGCGCTGGCTGGGTTTCGAATGGGGCGAGAACCTGTTTTTCGCTTCGGACTACTTCGAGCCGCTCTACGATTTCGCGGTCGAGCTGATCCGGCGCGGCAAGGCCTACGTTTGCAGCCTGTCCGAGGACGAGATCCGCGAGTACCGGGGGACGGTCAAAGAGCCCGGAAGGAACAGCCCCTACCGCGACCGGTCGGTGGAAGAAAACCTCGGCCTGTTCGCCCGCATGCGGGCCGGCGAATTCGAAGACGGCGCCCACGTGCTGCGCGGCAAGATCGACATGTCCGCGGCGAACATGAAGCTGCGCGATCCCCTGTTCTACCGGATCAAGCGCGCGACCCACTACCGCCGGGGCGACGTCTGGCCGATCTACCCGATGTACGACTTCGCCCATCCGCTTTCGGACGCGATCGAAAAGATCACCCACTCGCTCTGCACCCTGGAGTTCGAGAACAACCGGGACATCTACGACTGGCTGGTCGACTCCCTGCCGTTCGAAGAGCCGCCGCGGCAGACCGAGTTCGCCCGCTTGAATTTGACCTACACGATGATGAGCAAGAGGAAGCTCCTGGAGCTGGTCCAGGGGAAGCTCGTTTCCGGCTGGGACGATCCGCGCATGCCGACGCTCGCGGGCCTTCGCCGGCGCGGATTCACCCCCGCCGCGTTGCGCGATTTCTGCGATCGGATCGGCGTGGCGAAAGCCAACAGCACGGTCGACGTCACGCTGCTCGAACACTGCCAGCGCGAGGCGCTGAACTTGGAAGTGCCGCGCGTGATGTGCGTGCTGCGCCCGCTCAAACTGGTGATCGAAAATTATCCGGAAGGGGGGCCGGAAGGCGAGACCGAACAGCTGGACGCGCCCCTCTACCCGCACGACGTGCCGAAGGAGGGGAGCCGCAAGGTGCCGTTCTCGCGCACGCTGTACATCGAGCGAGACGACTTCGCGGAGGTGCCGCCGAAAGGTTTCCATCGCCTCTCGCCGGGGCGCGAGGTGCGGCTGCGCTACGCCTATTTCGTCCGCTGCGACAGCGTCGTCAAAGATCCCGCCACGGGAGAGATCACGGAGGTCCGCTGCACCTACGATCCCGCGACCCGCGGCGGCTCTTCGCCCGACGGCCGCAAGGTGCCGGGCACTCTCCATTGGGTCTCGGCCGAGCATTCTCTGCCGGTCGAGGTGCGGCTCTACGATCGATTGTTCAAGGTCGAACGCCCCGATCTCGATGAGGGGGGCTTCGAAGCGTCCTTGAATCCGGAGTCGCTCGAAGTGCTCGCCGGCAGCCGGCTCGAACCGGCCGCGGCGGAGCTCAATCTCCGAGAGCGTTTTCAGTTCGAGCGCCAGGGGTATTTCTACCTCGATCCGATCGATTCGAAACCCGACGCCCAGGTGTTCAACCGCACCGTCCAGCTGCGCGACTCCTGGGCGCTGGAGGTCCAGAAGCAGGCGCCCCAGGCTTCCCCTCCGCCGCCGGCCGCCGCCAAAGCACCCAAGGTGGTGGAAGAGAAGGCGCCCGAACCGCTATCGGCCGAAGAACAGGAGCTGCTCGACCGCCTGCGCCCCGAGCTGGCGCCGATCCTTCAGGGCGTCCTCGCCGCCCATCCGAACGAGGTCGAGAAGTACCGCGCGGGCAAGACCGGCCTGCTCGGCTTCCTCGTCGCCCAGGCGGTGAAACAGGTGGCGGCCGCCGGAGCCGGCGGCGGCCAGGCGAGTCCAAAGTGGATCAATCTGCTGCTGCTGGAAGAGATCGCGGCGCCGTAGTTTTCCTCTGATCGCCCACCTTCCGTCATCCCGAGCGAGAGCGAGGGATCTGGGGGTTGGGCGGCCTTAAATTCCTTCGCCTCTATGGGATGCGAGCCACCCGCCCCCCAGATTTCTCGCTCCCGCTCGAAATGACGGACTGAGAGGGCTCGGCAGTGGCTTCTCTTCCTGGGTGCGCGGGCGTCTCGCCCGCCATTGCGGGCCGGAGGCCCGCGCACCCAGGCTATTGACGCTCTCCGCCGTCTGTGTATACTCAGCATATGGATATGCACAGTGCGGGCTTCGTGATCTCGCAGGCCGACGGCCGGCCGATGTATCTGCAGATCATCGAGCAGATCAAACAGCGGATCGCGGTGGGCGACTGGGCGCGGGGCGAGGAGATCCCCTCGATCCGCCAGCTTGCCGTCGCCCTTCAGGTGAGCGTGATCACGGTCAAACGCGCCTACCTGGAGCTTGAACGGGAGGGCGTGATCGTCACCCGCCAGGGGAAGGGGTCGACGGTCGCCGCCGATCCCGATCTCGGGCCGCGCCTCTACGAGCAGGAGCTGGTGCAGCACCTGGAAGGTGCCGCACGGCTCGGCGATCTGCTCGGGTTGACCGGCGACGAGCTGCTCTCCCGCCTGCGCGGTGCCATCCACTCCACGAATTCATCCGGTCGGTCGACCGAGGAGAACTTATGAGCGACCTTGCCGTCCAATTCTCGGGCGTGGGCAAGACCTACCCCCATTTCACGCTCGACGACGTTGATCTCGAGCTTTCCACCGGCAGCATCCTGGGGTTCATCGGCGCGAACGGCGCGGGCAAGTCGACGACGCTCCGCATTCTGATGGGGCTCGTACATCAGGACCGGGGAGCGGTCCACGTGCTCGGCCATCCCATGCCGGGGAGCCAAGTGGCCGCCAAACGCGACATCGGCTACGTCTCGGAAGACCTGCGGCTCTACAAGGCGGCGACGCTCGCCTGGCACATGGCGTTCGTCCGCTCGATCTTTCCCGGCTGGGACGACGCCTACGCGGTCGATCTCGCCCGGCGCTTCGATCTGAAACCGGAGCAGAAGATCAAAGGGCTTTCCCACGGCCAGCGGGTGAAAGCCGCTCTGCTGCTCGCGCTCGCCCGGCGCCCCCGGCTGCTGGTGCTCGACGAGCCGACGACAGGGCTCGACCCGGTCGCGCGGCACGAGGTGCTCGGCGCGCTCACCGAGATTCTCGCCGACGAGCGCCGCACGGTCCTCTTCTCGTCGCACAACACGCTGGACGTCGAGCAGATCTCGGACCGGATTACGTTCATCGATCGCGGCCGGATCATCGACTCGGACGACAAGGAAAGCTTTCTCGATCGCTGGCGGCGGGTGCGGCTCGAAATCCCCGCGAACGCCACCCTGCCGGAAGTTCCAGGAATCGTCGACTCGACCCGCAGCGGCCGGCTCGCCATCGTAACCACCAACCATTACCAGCCCGACCTGGCCGCGGCCTATCAAGAGGCGGGCGCCACGGTGTTCGCCGTCGAGCCGATGACGCTCGAAGAGATCTTCGTCGCCGACGTGCGCAGCCGGCGGGAAAGGAAAGCCGCATGAACGCTATGACTGCAACGAGCGCAACGACCACCGGATCGATGGACCTTGGAATGATCAAGCGGCTCGTCTTGAAGGACTGGTATTTCCTCCGTGTGCCGATCATCGCCTACCTCGCGGCCGGGGCTCTCGCCCTGGCGCTGGTGTCCCATGCAGGAGAAGGCACATTCTTCGCCGGTAGCATCCTCCTGATCACGGTCCTGATTACGATCGGAATTCACCTCGCGATGGCGACGGTGGTCGAGGAACGGAAGAACCAGACCCTGGCGTTCGTCATGAGCCTGCCCGTCTCGCCCAAGGAGTACACGACCGCGAAGATCCTCGCCAACCTGCTGATCTTCCTCCTACCGTGGCTCGCTCTTCTGGTCGGCAGCTTCGCGGTCATCGCGGGCAACGCCGCCCTGCCCGACGGGCTAATTCCGTTCACCGCGATCGTCCTGCTGGAGATCTTCGCCAGCTCGTTCCTGATCCTTAGCGTCGCGTTGGTCAGCGAGTCGCAGAACTGGACGATCGGCGCGATCGTATTCGGAAACCTTTTCTTCCAGGGCTTCCTCTACTACGTCTCGCATATTCCGAGCATCGCCCAAACGATCAATGGCCCGCGCATCGTTTGGAGCTCGGCCGCCGTCACCCTGCTGCTCGGGGAGATCGCAACGATTGCCCTGATGGTCGGCTTGACGTTCTGGCTCCAGGCGCGGAAGACCGACTTTCTCTGATCCTGCTCTGACCTTGAAACCGCCATGAGCCGAGCTACCAGAATCTTCCGTCGATCTCTCTTCGTCGTCGTCGGGCTCGTCGGCCTGATTTTCACCGCGGCGTTCGTGATGATCTTTCTCGGCGATCCGGAATTCGGGCCGCCGCCCCCGATGACCCCGGAGGCGATGGCCGCGTTCGCCGCCCGTTACGAGCAGATCTACCCGAGCGAAACGCGCCGATTCCCGATGCGGGACGGCGTTTCGCTCGCCGCGCATCGCTTTGCCGCGAATTCCGACACCACGATCGTTTTGGTCCACGGCATCCTCGGCAGCAGCCTGGAGATGAACCGTCCCGCGGGCCTGCTCCGGGAGGCAACCTCCTCAACCGTCGTGGCGCTCGACCTGCGCGGCCACGGCGCCTCAGGGGGGGCGCCCGGCGATATCTCCTACATCGGCCAATATGAGGACGACTTGGCCGACGTGGTGGCGAAAATCCGCGCCGAGCGCCCGCACGGCCGGGTGATTCTCGCCGGGCATTCGATGGGCGGCGGCATCATCCTGCGCTATGTCACAAGGTCCGGCGCGCCGCCCGTCGACGGCTATCTCCTGTTCGCCCCGTACCTCGGCGCCCAATCGCCCACGACGCCGCAGGAATCGCGACCCGGCGAGGAGGCGTTCATCCGCCTCCACCTGCCGCGCACCCTCGGGCTTGCCCTGTGGAACAGCGTCGGCGTCACCGGGTTCAATGGCCTGCACACCCTGTTCTTCAACCTGCCCGCGGAGCTGCCGCTCACCTCGTACAGCTACCGGGCGATGGTCGGCAACGCGCCGGAGGATCACGTCCCGGCGCTCGCCGCGATCCGAGCGAGCCGCCGGCCCTTCCTGGTGCTCGTCGGCAGTAAGGACGAGGCCTTCCAAGCGGATCGGTATGGAATCGCGCTGGGGCCGGAGAAGAGCGCGCTGCGGATCATCCCTGGCGCGAGCCACGACGGGGTGCTGGTCGATCCGCGAACGATTTCGGCGGTCGCCCGATGGCTCGGCAGCCACCCGGCGGACACCGCCCACGAACCTACTACCTGAAGAACGATTGAGGACCCCATCCGTAGGGGCGGACAGCGTAGGGGCAGACCTACGTGTCTGCCCCTGGGTCCGGAGGGCTGCGGTCAAGGGCGGACACACAGGTCCGCCCCTACGCCCGTCAAGAAACGAAAATCGCCCGGCCTCGCCTTCGATCCCCCGACCTTCCTCGTATTCGAGGTCGGACGAGAGCGAGGGCGGGGACCGGGCGATCCGGTCGACCCCGAGGAGACCGTTACTTCTTCTTGGCGTCCTTCGGCTTGTCGGCCGCGCCTTTTACGGCAGCCTTCTTCGGCTTCTTGGTCTCTTTCTTCTGCGCGTTGTTGCCTTTTGCCATGATCCCCTCCTGGCGGTCGCCGTCTAGGTGTAGCTGGTTGGTTTGCGGTTTCCCGCATCACTCACTGCACCGCGGAGCAATTCTACACGGGGCCGCGCACCTTTTGAGCCGCACCCCTATACTGAAGCCGAATGAAGACGCCCCCCTACGGAACCGCCGCGCTCGACTTTCTCCGTTCGGCGCGCCGGGTGGGCTACGTTTTTTCCGGCGGTTCCATGCGCTGCGCGTTTCAGGTCGGCGCGCTCGAAACGCTGCGCGAATTGGGGATCCGGCCGGCTCTCGCAATCGGCGTTTCCGCCGGGGCCTGGAATGCCAGCGCTGTGGCGGCAGGGACCGACGACCGCCTTCGCTCCTATTGGCGGTCGTTTCTGCGCATGCCAGCGGTTGACCTCAAGAACCTGCTGCGTGCCGGCTCGCCGTTCCGCTATCCGGAGATCCACCGGCGCAATTTTCGCCGCTACATCGGGGCCGCCCGCCTCGCCG
Source organism: Thermoanaerobaculia bacterium (assembly GCA_035995205.1). Lineage (GTDB taxonomy): Bacteria > Acidobacteriota > Thermoanaerobaculia > Multivoradales > UBA5704 > DASYKS01. The sequence continues at coordinate 2,289 of DASYKS010000008.1, read as the reverse complement.
CGCCCGGCGCCTTGCCGCTCTACGTCGGGGTCACCCGGCTCGCCGACCGGGCGCCGGTGCTGTTCGAAGCGCGCGACGTGGCCGATCCGTTCGCGCTGCTCCTGGCGTCGAACTACCTGCCGCCGTTCTACACCCGGGTGCCGAGGCTCAACGGCGAGCGCTACGGCGATGGAGGCTTGTCCGACAACCTTCCCTATGAACGGGCGTTCGAGGAAGGGTGCGACGCGGTCGTGGTCTTCGCCAACAAAGGGGAGAGCGAGGGGGGCCTGTGCCGGAGCCCGCGCGATTCCGAGCATCTCCCCCCGGCCGACCTCGCCCGGAAGATGGTCGTCCTGCGTCCCCGGCACCGGCTGTCGATCGGTTTCGTCGAACGGGACTGGAACGTGGTCGCCCGCACCATGGAAGTCGGCCGACTGCGGGCGCGCGAAGTCCTGCTCGACGAGCGCCACCCCGAAACCGACGTGCGGGCCGAAGGCCGCGCCCCGACCGCGATCCTCGCCGGCCTCCTGCTCGGGCGCCGCCGTCGGCCGTCCGACTGAGGCTCCACCGGCCCTCACCCCCGGCCCCTCTCCCAAAGGGAGAGGGGAGCAAAACTAGGCGTTTCTGCTGTTCCCCCCTCTCCCATGTTTGGAAGAGGGGTCGGGGGTGAGGGCTGAGTCGGCAAGCCGCCCAACTTTGATGAGCACTCACTCGCCCGGCCGGCTCGATTTGACCGTCTTCCTACGCCTGCTCTATGCTCAGCCGCGCGTTTCCGTCGGGGCGTAGCGCAGCCTGGTAGCGCACCTGCCTTGGGCGCAGGGGGTCCCCAGTTCAAATCTGGGCGCCCCGAAATCAATCGCCGGGATACTCTCCCCACGATGACGGTGACGGGCTGCGTGCCTCGGCTGCCTGTAGCTCAGATGGATAGAGCGGCGGCCTTCTAAGCCGCGGGTCGGGGGTTCGAATCCCTCCAGGCAGGCCATGCTTCACGTGGCACGGTTCTTCAAAGTTGAACGTCACCGGTGAGCGATGCCTCTCACCCCACCGTTCTCCCAAGGCGCCCGTAGCTCAGCTGGATAGAGCGGCAGCCTCCGAAGCTGTAGGTCGCAGGTTCGACTCCTGCCGGGCGCACCATCGTTTTTCCCTGCATAATCAATAAGTTGCGTCAGCCGGATGGCTCCGGCTGTTCGGCGTTCAAACCCAAATAGGTTTCAGGGGGAGGGGCGCCCTGCCGAACGCCCCATTTTTCGATCGGTACTTACCAACAGACGCCAACGTCGACCGAACAGATGCACATTGAGACCAAAGACTGATCGCACGTGCAACTTCGCAGTACGGTGGGCGGATAGGCGCCGTCCGCTTTCGTCGTAGCCGCGTCCGACAGACGAGCCAGGGTTTCGGTGTTGAGCGCGAGCTTTTTGCGGTTCTTTTGCACCGTCTACTCCTCCGGGAACCTACGTTGAATTGGGTGAACGAAGTGAGCCTAACAGAAACTTTCGGCGGAGGAATGTCTGGTGTTTGTCGCAGGACGGGCGGTGGTGCGGGGGCTACGCGTGGCAATCGGAGGGTGAGCGGAAAATTCTCCTCCGCAGGCCCCAACGAGCTATCGTCTCTCCGTGATTCCTTCCCCGCTCGACGCACCGACCTCTGCGGCTCCGGCCGCGGCCTACCGCCTGCCGGCTCTGCCGCACTTGCGCTTTCGGATCAGGTTTCGCGCCCTCCGGCCACGCTTTGAAGCGCGCGGTCTGCGTGCTGCCGCAAGAGCCGCTCTGCGCCGAGTGCCGGCTTCGGCATGATTGCGCGTACGCCCAGATCTTCGAGACGCCGATCGAGAAAGCCGGGCCGCGGGGCACTCACCCGAACGCTCGACCTCGAAGGGGATCTCGCCCCGCTTGCCCCTCTGCTCCGCGCCGCGGAGGTGACCCATCTCGGGAAGGGCGCCGTGTTAGGCCTGGGGCAGATCGCGATCGCGAACGGCTGAGATCTGCCGTCGCATCCGATGGATTCGGCCGTCGAAGCCGGTGCAAGCGACAGCGCGTTCCAGTGGAACCGGGCCTGGTTCCACTGCAATCGACGATGCGTTCCGGTGCAACCGACCGCAGCTTCCACTGCATTCTGTCGTCGAATCCACTGGAAACTGCGCCGTTTCTACTGGAAGCGATCGTCGCTTCCACTGCATTCTGCGGCTGCTTGCACTGGAAACTGTCGTCGCTTCCACTGGAATCCGCAGCCCGTTCCAGCCCGAACGGCCCCCGTTTCAAACCCCGCCAAAAAGAATCTTGCCGGACCTATCGTTTTCTCGGAACCTCG
>DASYKS010000007.1:0-4521 GCA_035995205.1 Thermoanaerobaculia bacterium | reverse complement strand
GACCAGCGCCGACATCCGGCGCAGGATCTGACCTCCGGCGAACGCGAGATCGCGACGCACCTTCACCGCAACCCGCAGGTTGCCGCGCTGCACTTCCACCGCGCCGTGGGCCGGCCGCAGCTCGGTGAGAAGAGTCTTCAGCTCGTTGAACAGATCGGAAACTCCCGGGTACTTCAGGAGATCCGGTTCGAGATTGTCCACCGTGGTCTGAAACGCGTCGATCTTGTCGGCGTACGAGCTCACTTTCATGGTTCTCATCCTCCACGTTGGGTGACATGATTCCAGGCGCGATCACGGTCGCCCCGGGTGTGGCTGTGGACACAGCCCTGGATAGCGACTACCTGGCCCGGATAGCCGCTATCTCCCCCGGATAGCCGCTATCTGGCCTGGATAGCGGCTATCCGCCCTGGATAGCGGCTATCTGGCCTGGATAGCCGCTATCGGCTCCGTATTGGAGTTCCCCCGATTTTGTGGACACCGAACAAGGCGCGAAAATGCGCCGGGAGGTGTCCCATGGCCCGTAGGAAGAGGCGTCAGTTTTCTGCTGATTTCAAGTCGGAGGCGGTACGGTTGGTCGAAGCGGGCGATCGCCCGCTGAGTGTGGTGGCCCGCGATCTGGACCTGGATCCGAAGTCTCTTCGGCAATGGACTGCGGAACGTCAGGCGGAGGCCAACCCTTCGCCTTCAGGTCCCCTGACGAGCGCGGAGCGCGAGGAGCTGGTGCGGCTCCGTCGGGACAATCGACGGCTGCAGATGGAGCGCGACATCCTAAAAAAAGCGGCGGCCTTCTTCGCGAGGGAGAACGAATGAGGTTCGCGTTCATCGCCGCGGAGAAGGCGTTCTTTCCCCTGGCTGTCCTTTGCTCTGTCCTGCGAGTGTCTCGTAGTGGTTTCTATGCGTGGCGGCATCGGAAAGAGCCCCTGCGGCGGGCTCAAGATCGGCAGCTCGGCCTTGAGGTCGAAGCCATCTACTGCGGCCATTTTCAGTCCTATGGCAGCCCGAGGATCCACCGCGATCTGGCCGCTCGCGGCATCCACGTGGGAAAGAAGCGCGTCGAACGGTTGCTGCGCGAAAAGGTCTTGCGGCACGGCGCCCGAAGCGGTTTCGCCGAACCACGGACTCCAACCACACGCAGCCGATCGCACCGAACTTGCTCAGTCGGAATTTCTCCTTCAAGGCGCCCAACCAAGCCTGGGTGGGCGACATCACGTACCTCTGGACCGCCGAAGGGTGGCTCTATCTGGCGGTCCTGCTGGACCTGTTTTCTCGCCGAGTGGTGGGCTGGTCGTTGCGCCCGGACTTGGAAGTGCCGATCGCCCTGGGTCCGTTGGACCAGGCGATCGCGAAGCGCCGGCCGGCGGCCGGTCTAATCGTGCATCACGACCGAGGGAGTCAGTACGCGTCAGCCGCCTACCAGAGCCGGCTGCAAAGCCACGGCTTCCGGGCGAGCATGAGCCGGAAGGGAAACTGCTGGGACAACGCAGCGGCAGAGAGCTTCTTTGCCAGTCTGAAGAAGGAGCTGGTCCACAAGGTTCGGTGGGCCACGATGGCCCAAGCGCAGCGCCAAATCGAGGACTACATCGAGAACTTCTACAATCGTCGCAGACGGCATTCCACTCTCGGCTACCTTAGCCCCGTGGAATTCGAACTCCGCGCTCAAGCAAGACAGGTAGGATAACGAAACTGTCCACGAAATCGGGGGAGGAGCATATAGCGGCTATCGGTCGTGGATAGCGACTATCCGCCAAGGAATTCGCACTTCCCGTCCCGCAATTCGCCTCCCGCGTCGGCTGTCCAAGAGCCGGCGCGGAAAGCCGCTTGTCGCCGCTCACGCCGCCAGAGCGCCGGGCGTTTGCGCCCAGCGGGAGCCGCTGAGCGCTTGCGCCGCCAGAAGGTCGGCCGCCGTCACGCCGCCGGCTCCGCCGAGGCGGACGACCACCAGGTTTTCCCGTACGGACATCTCGACGACCGCCCCTTCCTCGCGGCAGGTCGCAAGGACGAACTGCACGAAGCGATCGGTCTCACCCTCGGGCGAAAGGCGGAAGAAGCACTCGACCCGCTGGCGCGGCGGACCGAGCGCCCAGCCGGGCAGAGAGGCGAGGGCGAGCTGGATCCGCTCGGCTTTGAGCTGCGCCGGCGGTTGCTCGGTGGTGCGGGGCGAGGAGGACTTCTTCGTGGGCATATCGTGCATCTCCTTTGGTCCCTGACGACGGCTTGATGCCGCCGTAGGGACCCTTGTACAGTCCCAATCCGAGAAATCGAGCCACTTTCCCCGAAAACGTAAGATTGTTTGAAGAAACCCATCTAAGAGGAGGTCTGAGGCCTATTCGGGTACGTACCGGAGGCACCCGAGGGCTCGGATGTCTACTAAGGTAGACATCGTGCTATACTTTTCGGGGAAACTCGCGAACACGACGAGTGCGGAGGCGTAACCGAGTTTGCCCTGTTTGGCGTAAGAAATGCACCCTATGGGGTGAGCACCTGTTTCCCGAGGGACCTAGATCATGCACGTAGCGCACATCCACGAACCCGACACCGATCCCTCCGATGACTTTTTAGGCTCGCCCTCGGCCCCCTCCGGTCGATTGCGTCTCGCCCTGGAAGCCTTCCTGGCCCGGGAGTCTCGCGCCCAGGGACCCGAGGGAGAATGGCGCGAAGGGCTTTGGTTTCCGTCCAACAACGAGCGCCGGCCCTGCTGCGAGGGGCTCCAGCCGACCCTCGCCAACAAGCAGGCGCTGGAGAGTCATTGCCGCTCCGCCGCCCACGTGGCCGCGCTGTTCGAGGTGCCGGTGCTCGACCTCCGGCGCGCCCTCAAAAGAGCGCGCGTTGCGCAGGAAGCGGCGCCCAGCCAGCCCGCGGGTGCGCCGGGCCGGCAGATGACCAACACCGAACGGCTGGCGCGGGTCAGCCGGGCCGCGCTTTTCGAGGCGCTCGCAACCCTACGCGCGGAAGCCCGCCAGGGCGCAGGAGTCTTGAAAGAGCTGGCTGATCTCGACGAGGAGCCGGCTGGGGACTTGGCCGCCACCTTGAAGATCGCCGCCGAGCGTCTGAAACTCGTCACACAGAGTCTGGAGAGCGCGACGCAGATGGAGCTGGTCTGCCGAGTCTCCGAGTTGGCGCTCGGGAAGGTCCGTGCATTGGAACCATAGGCCGGTCATCCTGGCGAGGGCCAGCAGCTCCCGGCCGGAAAGGTCCGCACCCTCGAGCTTCGCGACCACGGCGTTTTCGATTTCCCAACGAGCGGCCCGAAGCAAGCCCCCGAGGAAGTGATGTGCCGGATGCTTGGGCTGAGCCGGCTTCCTTTCGAGAACCGCCTCCAGGAGACTCAACCCGACGCAAATGGCGATGGATTCGAGCAGCTCGATCGCGACCGAGTGGGTGTTTTGGACAAACCGTCCCTGGAGGACTTTCGCAGCCATGGGGCGCTCTCCAATGTCACATCTCACGCACTCTATGTGCTGGAACAATCCTAAACCATCCGCGGTCAATATGCATCTACTTCGGCCCAATCTTCTCCGTCTTCGTCCTCGTCGTAGCGGCATTCAACCCCTTTGTCCTTCGCCTGACGGCGGAAAGTTTCATAGATTCGACGCTCCTCCGTCAGCAGAATGGCCAGCGCGGGGAGAAACGCCAACGCCTCCCCCAACCGGCTGAGGATCGGAAAGGCCTCCGCCAGATGTGCCCGAGCATCCCGTACGCTCGCGACTCTCACGGGCACCTCGGCGGTCGCCGACTCCGCCGCCCGCATGTTCTTCTCCAGCGCCGCATAGGCATCGATCCCCTCCCGGTAGGCCCGCACACACCGATCGATTTCCGAGCGCTTCCTCATACCGCCTCCTTCCAGTACCGGCGAAAGTCGATTCCCCAGAGCGCCGGAACCTCGGCGCCCGCGAGCAGCCGCGAGACCAGCGGCACCCCGTAGCGCAACCCCAGCTCCCCCTCGCTGACGTTGGTGGCGAAGGCGAGCCGCTCGTCCTCGCGCTCGTCCAGCAGGCCGACCAGGAACGCGGCGGTGATCGGCGCCGCGCTCTCCTCCTGGCCCAGATCGTCGAGCCACGCAAGGAGGAACCGCGCCATGCCGCGATGGGTCTTCCAGCGCCCTGGATTGGCCTGCAACCAGGCCTCGGCTTTCCGCGCCTCGGCGAGCACGTCGAGACCCGAAAAAACCTCGAGCCAGCGATCGACTTGGCTCCGCGACAGGCCCCAGGCGGGAGGATCGCCTCGACGGGACGCCCGGCAGGGGAACGACAGCACGGCAGTCGCCGCCACGGTCGGCTCGGGAGCGGGGCCCCCCCGGGGCCGAATCCGGCCCCTCGTCGCCCCCCGGCCTCGCGTACGCGGGCGCCTCGCCCGCGCGCCCGGTAGATTCCAGACTTAGAAGATCTACGAGAACAGAAGCTTTTGCTGTTGCTTTTGTCTCTTCGGGTAAACCTCTACCTTGAGGTGATGGGAGGGGTATGGGGAGGGAAGCGGAGCGGCGAGACGGGCGCTCGGCCGTCGGGGCCGAATCCGGGCCCATTT
>DASYKS010000006.1:0-52222 GCA_035995205.1 Thermoanaerobaculia bacterium | reverse complement strand
CCTCCGGCGGCTTGGCCCAGTTGGGCGCGATCGAGGTCGGAGAGGGTTTCGCGATGGAGCACCAGTTTCTTGGGCTTGGATCTCATGGAGTGCGTTCTCCTTGGTTGTTTCCGGACTCGCTCTTGGAACCCGGGAGGGTGAGCCTCGATCGGTTCACGAGTCATCGCGAACCAACTCCTTAAAGGACGGTGCGCGCGAGGTGTAGGGGCGAGCCGAATCGCGCCGGGACGGGCCAACGGGCACTACCCCTCCGGCATCTCCGGCGGCCCGGCGTTCCCTCATCCCTCGTCAGAAATCCCCGCCCGGCCGCGAAGACCGTAGTGCGGACCGGCCACCGCCCGCGGGCCGGAGCGCCTTGACTCCCCCGGCGCGCGGCGGGAGAATGACTATTCAAGCTCGACTGCAAATCCGAGAGGAAGGCGCTCAGGCGCACGGGGAGCCGTGACCCGTCATTCGTTGGAGCTGGTCATCGTGGGTTCAGGGCCTGCCGGCCTTTCGGCCGCGGCGCGCGCTCAGGAGTCGGGTTTGTCGTATGTCGTGCTCGAACGGGCCGACCATCTGGCCGATACGATCCACAGCTATCAGAAGCGCAAGCACGTGATGGCCGAGCCGGGGTTGGTGCCGCTCCGGAGCGAGCTGCCGTTTGCCGCCGGTTCGCGCGAATCGATCCTCGATGGCTGGGCGCGGCTGGTCAAGGAGCGCGGAATCGACGTGCGATTCCGCCAGGAGATGACGGGGCTGGAGGCGCGGGAAGGCGGTTTTCTGGTCCGCACCGCGACCGACGAGTACGAGGCGAAGAACGTCGTGCTGGCGATCGGCACCCAGGGGAACCCGCGCCGGCTCGGCGCGCCGGGCGAGGATCTGCCGCACGTCGTGACCCGGTTGATCGATCCCGACGAATTCCAGGACCGCGACCTCGCGGTGGTCGGGGCCGGCGATTCGGCGCTCGAAATCGCGCTCGCGCTGGCGGAGCGCAACCGGGTAAAGCTGATCGTTCGGTCGCCCGAGATCGACCGCGCGAAAGCGAGCCTGGAGCGCGAGGTGCTGTCGCGCCAGGCGACCGGCGCGATGGAAATCTTCTTCGGCACCACGGTCGCCCGGGTCGAGCCGCGCGAAATGGAGCTTGCCACCCCCAACGGGCCGCGGCGGGTGCCGGCCGATCAGGTGTTTTTGAAGCTCGGCGCCACCGCGCCGAGGAAGCTCCTGGAGAGCTTCGGCGTCCGCTTCGGCGGCGACGGACCGGAGGCGAAGCCGACCCTCGACCATCGCTATCAGTCGACCGTGCCGGGTCTCTACCTGATCGGCGCGATGACCGGCCGCGACCTGATCAAGCTCGGCGCGAACCAGGGCTACGAGGTGGTCGAGCACATCCTCGGCCGTCCAGTCGAGCCGGCGGACGAGCAGGTGCTGCGCTCCCGCCTGCCGTTCGGGACCGGCTCGGTGCGCGAGCGGATCGCGGCGCTGATGGGGACCATCCCATTCTTCGAAGCGGCGGGGGAAGAGGCCGTGCGCGAGGTGCTGCTTTCGACCGAGGTACTCACGCCGAAGGACGGCGAGGTGATCCTCAAGAAGGACGACTACAGCAACACCTTCCTGGTGATCGAAAGCGGCCGGGTGGGGATTTCGGTGCCCGCGACCGGCGGCGGCGGGCCGAAACAGATCGCGACGCTCGGCGAAGGCGATTTCTTCGGCGAGATGAGCTTGATCTCGAACCGCAGGCGAAGCGCCACGGCGACTGCGGTGGGCGGCGCGCGGCTGTTCGAGATCGCGCGCAAAGCGATGCTCAAGCTGCTCGCGACGGCGCCCCCGGCCCGGGCGATGATCGATCGGGCGTTTCTGTTGCGGGCGATTCAGGCCTACCTGTTCCCGGACGTGGCGGCGGACGTCCTCTGGCCGCTGTGCGAACAAGCGAAGATCGTCCAGCTGAAGAAAGGCGAGACGCTGTTTTCCGAGGGCGAGCCGGGCGACGCGATGTACCTGATCCGCACCGGCGGGGTCAAAGTCGCGAAGAGCTCCGCCGGCCGCCGCGAGGTGGTGCTGTCGTACCAGGTGGCGGGAACTTACATTGGCGAGGCCGCCCTGCTTTCGGGCGCGCCGCGCTCGGCGACGGTGACCGCGCTCTTTCCGTCCGTGTTGATCCGGCTCGACAAGAAGGACTTCGACGCCTTCCTCGCCGCGCAGCCCCAGTTGCGCGCGGGGCTGGAGCAGACGGTCGAGAAACGGCGGGTGGCCGCCCTGGTCGCCGAGTCGGCGCCGGAAGAAGGCGACATCCTCTCCAACTTCATGCAGGGCGAAGTCGTGATGGGGACGGACGTGCTGGTGATCGACGAGCAAAAGTGCGTTCGTTGCGACAATTGCATCCGGGCCTGCGAGGGGGTTCACGACGACGGCCAGGCGCGGCTGTCGCTCACCGGCGACCACTATTACAACCTGCTCGTGCCGAATTCCTGCATGCAGTGCGCGAACCCGCTCTGCATGCTCGATTGCCCGCCCGACGCGATCGGCCGCGATCCGCATGGCGAGGTGTTCATCCGCAGCAACTGCATCGGCTGCGGCAATTGCGAGCGGAACTGCCCGTACGGCAACATCTTCATGGTCCATCCGAAGCGGGAGCCGAGCCTGGTGACTTGGATTCGCGCACTGTTCGGCGGGGCGGAGCGGCCGAGCGATCAGACCGTGGCGGTCAAGTGCGACCTCTGCCGCGAGATCGCGGGCGGGCCGGCATGCGTGCGCAGCTGTCCGACGGGGGCGGCGATCCGCGTCAATCCGGCGCGCGGGATGTCGCAGATGATCGACGAGCGGGCGCTCTCGGCCCAAGGGGACGGGTAGATGTTCCTGTCCAGCCGCGCGGGCGCCCGATGGCGGAACGTCGGCCTGCTCGCGATGATCGCCGCGGTCGCCGCCTATGCGCGCGCCGCGCGCGGGGGCTTTTCGCACGGCGGGTCGACGGCGGGCATCGTCTTCGGCGCGCTCGGTCTCGCCGCGATCCTGGCGCTGCTCTTCTTCGGCGTCCGCAAACGCGACTATAAGAGTCGCCTGGGGCGATTGGAGACCTGGCTCCACATCCACGTCTACCTCGGCCTTCTGTCGTTCGTCCTGATCCTCCTCCACTCCGGGTTTCGCTTCCACGACCAGGTGGCGGTCTCGGCGTTCGTCGTGCTCATCCTGGTGGTGGCGACCGGCGTCTGGGGCGCTCTGCTCTACCAGCGGGTGCCCCGGCTGCTTTCGGAAGTGCAGACCAACCTGCCGGCCGACGAGATCTCCGAGCAGCTCAACCAGCTCGCGCGTTCGATGGCGCGGCTCGCGGGCGAGCGTTCGGCGCCGTTCCGCGAGGTCTACCGGGTCCTGCTCGCCGAGGCGAAGCCGGGCGTGCTCGCCGGCTGGCGCAGCCTGTTCCGGAAGACGAGCCTGTTCGAGGCGAGCGGCACCGAGAAAGACGGCAAGTGGCAGTCGCTGTTTGCGCGCATCGCCCCGGAGGAACAAGAGGAGCTGCGCCGCCTGCTCGTCCTGTCGCGCCAACATCGCGCGCTCTATCGCCGCTTCGTGATCCAGCAGCGCTATAGGAACCTGCTCCAGGTCTGGCTCTACCTGCACGTGCCGCTGTCGATCGCGCTGCTCGCCGCGGTCGCCGCCCACCTGATCGCCGTGTTTTATTTCTGGGGCGCCTGAGGAGCGGGCGATGGCCTTCCTTCTGCGCTCCCCCGAGGGGCTGACGAACCGGGTCGAGGGGCCGCGGCTGCGGATCGGGCGCGGCACGGACGCCGACCTCCGCTTCGACGATGCCGGCGTGAGCCTCGCCCACGCCGAGATCGTGCAGGAAGGCGGGGTTTGGCGGATCGCCGATCTCGGCAGCGTCACGGGCACCTACCTGAGCGGCAAAGACGTCAAGGCGATCGGCGACTGGCGTCTGGCGGACGGCGACACGATCGATCTCGGCTCGGTGCGTCTGAAGGTCCACCTCGCGGCGGGCATCGACGAGTTGGAGATCGAGATCCTGCCGCAGCAGCCGGCGGGGGCCGCGACGGCCGAAGCGAAAGCCCGGCCGCAAACCGCCGCGCTCGCCGCGCCCGCCCTCGATTACGTCGCGGCCTACCGCCTGCGCCGCGGTCTGCTGTCCAAGAGTTGGCTCGCCCTCCTGCTCACGCTCGCCGCCGCGGTCGCGGCGCTGCTGTTGCCGATCCGCGGTTGGCTCTGGGCCTTCCGCCCCGGCCCAGTCGCGCGCGCCCATGCGGAGCTTGCCTGCGCCGACTGCCATGCCCCCTGGCGCGGGCCGGCCGACGCACAATGCGCCGCCTGCCACGGCGCCAAGATGACGAATCCCGCGCCGCCGCACCACCTCGATCGGCTGGCGGATCCGAACCATGCGACCCCGTGCAGCGCCTGCCACTCCGAGCACCGCGGCGCGGCCCGATTGACGACCGTCACCGATCGGGATTGCGTCGCCTGCCACGGCGATCTCGCGGCGCACGTGACACTCCGCTCGGCGACTTCTGCGGCGGGGAAAGAGCCGGTCGCCGTGGCGCGCCGAATCCATTCGTTTGCCACGGATCACGCGGACTTCGCGCCGCTTGCCGGCATCGATCCGACGCGAGTGAAGCTCAACCATCAGCTCCATCTGAAGGCGCGGCTCCAGGGTCTGCCTCCCGGTCATGAGCGGCTGGTTTGTGCCGACTGCCATCGCGGGGTGGAGCAGGGGCGCGAGCCGGAGGTGTCGTACGCGGCGGCGTGCGCCTCGTGCCATCCGCTGACGTTCGATCCACGGCTCGCAACCGAGCGGGCGCCGCATGCGACCCCGGTCGAAGTCCACCGTTTCCTGCTCGTCACCTATGCCGAATCCCCGGCCGCGGCGCGCAACCTCTTCGTCGACCGGCGGCGGATCCTGCGCGGCGAGGGAACCCGGGAGGTCAACCTCTCGCCGCGCGTGCGGAAGGCGGCGAACGACGCGGAGATCTACCTGTTCCGCACCGCCTGCGCGGAGTGCCACGGGGTCGATCTCTCCACGACGCCGCCGCGGATCGAGCCGAGCGCGATTCCGCCGCGCTGGCTGCCGCGCGCGCGGTTCCGCCACGCGGACCACGCCCAGGTCGCGCGCTGCGTCGATTGCCACGAGAAAGCGCTCGACAGCCGAAAGTCCTCCGACGTGCTGCTGCCCGGTATCGCGACCTGCCGGCCGTGCCACGGCGGAACGAAACCTTCGGGCGCCGTGGTGGCGCGACCGGCGGCCACGGAATGCGCGGCGTGCCATGAGTACCACCCGCGGCAGCCCACCGAGAAGAGGATTTCGCGATGAGACCCCGTTCCCTGCGCTCTTCTTTCCTCGTGCTCGGTGCTTTGAGCCTTCTGTTCGTGCTCGCCGCGCATGGAGTGCCGCCGCCGCGCGAGCCGATCGATCCGGTCGATCCTCCCCCCTCCGATCCGCCGCCGGATGTTCCTCCGGGCGATCCGGTCTTCCTTCCCGCGGCGACCTGTCCGGACGGCAGCGCGCCGCTCGACGGGGTCGAGGCGCAAGGGATCGCGCTCCGCTCCGCTTTGGCGGTCGGCGAAAGCCCGATGACCGTCGCGGTGGTCGATCGGGTGGGCAACGTGCTCGCCCTTTTCCGCCGGCCGTCGGGTGCTTCGGCTCTCGACGACAGGGCGGTCGGCCTCGCGCGCACCGGGGCGTTCTTCTCCAACAACCAGGCGCCGCTCTCGTCGCGCACCGTGCGCTTCCTGTCCGGTCTGCACTTTCCCGCGGGCATCCGAAGGACCGCCAACGCCGCGCTTTATGGGATCGAAAACACCAACCGCGGCTGCGCGTTGAACGTCACGTTCCTGGCCGGAAAATCGGTGCCCCCCGCGCGCCGCTTCGCGGGAGGCACGTGCCAGGCGGGAGGGTCGATCGTAGGGTGCGGCACGGGGCCGGTGACGGGGAAGACCCCACGGCTCGATGCCGTCGCCGAGGATCTGGACGGTGGCGCGGTCGACGGCGGAGGATTTCCTCTCTTCCGCGGCGGCAAGGTCGTGGGCGGCATCGGGGTCGCGACCGCGGCGCCCGGGGCCGCATCCGAATTCGCGGCGTTCTCCTCCCTCTCCGGAGCGTTCGCGCCCCCCGCGGGCGAGATCTTCCTCGACGGCATTCGCCTGCCGTTCGTGGCGCAGCGCACGATGCCCGCGGGAAGCTCTCCCGGCAGCTCGACCGGCGGGTTCGCCGCGGTGCCGCTGCCCGCGGGCGAGTGCGCGCCAGAGGGGGATCTGATCGCGACGACTTCCGGAACCGCAGGCGCTGGGCTCGCCCAGGCGGAGGTCGCGCAAATCGTCGCCCAGTCGATCGCGGCGGCGAACCGCACTCGCGCGGCGATCCGCCTGCCGCTCGGCTCGCGGGCGCGGATGGCGATCGCCGTCGCCGATCTCGACGGCCGCATCCTGGCGCTCCACCGCATGCCGGACACGACGGTGTTCTCGCTCGACGTCGCGGTGGCCAAGGCGCGGAACGTCGTCTATTTCAGCGCCGGGAGCCCCGAGACCGCGGCCGATCTGCCGGGGGTGGCCGGCCGCGCGGTATCGAACCGGACGATCAACTTCGTCGCCCAGCATCTCTACCCGCCGGGCATCGACGGCAGCGGCCCGGGGCCGTTCCTCGGCCTCTATCAGAACGATTTCCTCCACCCCTGTTCCCAAGGTAGCCAGGCGCCGAACCCGAATCAGAACGGCATCGTGTTCTTCGCCGGCAGCATCCCGCTCTACAAGAACGGCGCGCTCGTCGGGGGCCTCGGCATCTCGGGCGACGGTGTGGAACAGGACGACTACGTGTCGTTCCTGGGCGCCCAAGGGTTCCTGCCGCCCGAGCCGATCTGGGCTGACCGGGTGAAGATCTGGGGCGCGCGGCTGCCGTTCTTGAAGTTCCCGCGGAATCCGGAACGGTGAGGAAGCCCCCCCACGGTGCCCGCGTAGGGGCGCTGCTTGCTGCGCCCTCGGCGTGGGTACGTCGAATTGTCGGGGCGATCGGTGCGGCCGGAAGGTGGGCGCAGCAAGCAGCGCCCCTACGGGTTGCGGTCTTTGCGGCCCTTCTGGCCGCGGCGGCGAATGCGACCGATCTGCGCGTCGAGATCTCGGGAGCGCCGATCCTGTTCTTCGAAAGCGCCCAGGTTGAAGTCGCGGGTACGACCGACGCACCGCCTGCCTCCATTGCCGAGATCTCGATCGAAGGGGTTATACATCCGGCGGAGATCGCGGCCAACGGAACGTTCCGGCTCGCCTGGCCCGAAGCTCTCGCAGGCGGCGAACACGCCGTCCGGGTCGACGTGCGCACCCTGGACGGCCGTACCGCCGCGGCGGAGGCGACGCTCGTGGTGCAACTTCCCGGACGGCTGCAGAGGCGACCGTTGTTCGTTTTCGGCGAACGTCGGTTCGCCCTGCCGATCGAATCCAACGCAGGGGATTTCTCCTCGTTCACCGATCGCTGGCGGATCGTGCCGCCGCCGTACGAGCTGGACGAGCGGAGCCGCGGCCCCCTCGATCCCTACCACCAGAACAAGTGGAAGGGCGACTTACCCCTCCGCGGCGACGATCTGTTTATCAACCTGTCGTTGATCTCGGACACCCTCGTCGAGGGTCGCACGCTGCCGACCCCTTCGGGCGCGTCGCAGGCGCGCACGGGGCATCCGGAATTCTTCGGCCGCGAAGGCCAGTCGTTTCTCAATCAGAACGTCGCGTTCTCGGTCGATCTGTTTCGCGGCGACACGGCGTTCCGGCCGATCGAGCGGCGGATCAAGGCGACCGTGGTCGCGAATCTAAATGATCTGCGCGTGGCGGAAAACGGCATCGTCAATCCGGACGTACGAGACGGCACCACCCGCACCCGCGGCTTTCTGGCGCTGCAAGAGCTGTTCGGCGAAGCACGTCTCAAGACCCTCTCGCCGAATTTCGACTTCGTCTCGGCGCGCGCGGGGATTCAGCCGTTTTCCAGCGACTTCCGCGGCTTCGTGTTCACCGACACCAATTTCGGAGTGCGCCTGTTCGGTACCCGCAGCTCGAACCGCGAGCAGTGGAACGTCGCGCTGTTCGATCGGCTGGAAAAAGACACGAACAGCGGCCTCAACACGTTCGAGCGCCGCGACCAGCAGGTTCTGATCGCGAACTTCTACCGCCAGGATACGTTCGTCCTCGGTTACACCGCGCAGGCCTCGATCCACCTGCTGCGCGACGCGGCGAGCTTCGAGTTCGACAAGAACGGCTTTCTCGCCCGGCCCGATCCGACCGGCTCGTTTACCCCGCACGAGATCCGCGCGGCCTATCTCGGGCTCGCCGGGCTCGGCCACGTCGGGCGCTTCAACCTCGATCACGCGCTCTATTACGTCTTCGGCGAGGACGACCTGAACCCGATCGCCGGCCGCGACGAAGAGCGCGGCAACCGCGTGGATATCCGCGCCGCGATGGCCGCGCTGGAGGTCTCGATCGACCGCGATTGGCGGCGCTATCGTCTCGGTTTCTTCTACGCCACGGGCGACCGGCGGCCGACCGATCGCACCGCGCGCGGGTTCGACGCGATTTTCGACAACCCGGCGTTTGCGGGGGAAGGATTCAGCTTCTGGAACCGGCTCGGCATCCGGCTCGCCGGCACCGGGGTTGCGCTGGTCAACCGCGGCAGTTTGCTTCCCGATCTGCGCAGCTCGAAGGAGGAGGGGCAGCCGAACTTCGTCAATCCCGGCCTGCGGTTGGCCACCACCGGCGTCGATCTCGAAGTGACGCCGAAGCTGAAGGTGATCGCGACCGCCAACTACCTGGAATTTGACGCGACCGAGACGCTGGAGACGCTGTTGTTCCAAGGAGGCATCGATCGCGAGATCGGCTGGGACCTGTCGGTCGGCACGCGCTTCCGGCCCTACCTGAACAACCAGGCGGTCGTGGTCGCTGGGCTCGCGACGTTGTTGCCCGGTCGCGGATTCAAAGACATCTACGAGCGCGGCGGGGCGCTCTACTCCGCGTTCGTGAACTTGACGCTCGCGTATTGAGGATGCGAAACGTGGCGCGCGGGACCCCCCCTCCTGTCCTCCCCCCTCAAGGGGGGGAGGGACCCTTCGGCGAGCGGGCTTCTCGGAGGAGACCGGTCGGTCTCGCGCTCGCAGGAGTTCTCGTCGTAGCTTTCGCGGCCTTGTCGCAAGATGCACCCCCGTCGCGGCCGATCGATCTCCTCCGCCAACCGCGCGCGGCGGCCGAAGCGGGGAGCCGCGGTTGCGTCTCGTGCCATGTCGGGATCGAGCCGATGCACGCCTCGCCCGCTGTGCAGCTCTCTTGCGTCGACTGCCACGGCGGAGACGCGGGCGCGAGCGCGCAGCCCGGTGCCGCTCCGGACAATGAGGAATACAAAGCGGCGAAGGAACGCGCGCACGTTCGGCCGCGTTTTCCGGATCGTTGGCCGACTTCCGCCAACCCCGAACGGTCCTACACGCTGACGCTCGAAGAGAGCCCGGAGTGGATTCGTTTCGTCAACCCGGGCGACCTGCGCGTCGCGCGCACGACCTGCGGGCCGTGCCATCTCGATCAGGTCAATCGGGTGACGAAAAGCCCGATGACCACGTCGTCGATCTTTTGGGGCGCCGCGGCGTACGCGAACGGCATCCTGGGCCAGAAGATCTCGTTCCTCGGCGAGAGCTACGGCGCGGACGGCAAGCCGCAGAAGATCGAGGTGGCGGGACTCTCCGAGGCGGACAAGGCGCGCGGGGGACTGCCCGTGCTCTATCCGCTGCCACGCTGGGAGATCACCCAGCCGGGCGAATACTTCCGCGCGTTCGAGCGCGGCGGGCTGCTCCAGCCGTCGTCGTTTCCCGATCTCGGCAATCCCAACCCGCAGGAGGACGCGGGCCGGCCGGACATTCGCCTGTCGAGCCGCGGCCGGGGTACCGGATTGCGGATCAGCCCGGGCGTGATCAACCTGCACAAGACGCGGCTGAACGATCCGCATCTTTCGTTCCTGGGCACCAACGATCACGCGGGCGACTATCGGTCCAGCGGCTGCACCGCCTGCCACGTGGTCTACGCCAACGACCGCGAGCCGCTCCATTCGGGGGCCTACGCCAAGTTCGGCAACGGCGGCGCCACGGCGACCGCCGATCCGACCATCCCGCGCGGCGAGCCGGGGCACCCGATCCTGCATCAATTCTCACGCGCGGTTCCCACCAGCCAGTGCATGTCGTGCCACATGCATCAGCCGAACTCGTTTGTCAACACGTACCTCGGCACCACGATGTGGGATTACGAGACCGACGGCCAGTTGCTGTGGCCGAAGGAGCAGCGCTATCCGACCGAGGCGGAAAAGCGCGCGAGCCTCGACCGCAATCCGGAAGCGGCGGCGACGCGCGGGCTGTGGGGCGATGCCGATTTCCTCGCCAGAGTAAGCGAGCTGAACCCCAAGGCCCAGCACACGCAGTTCGCCGATTACCACGGCCACGGCTGGGTGTTCCGCGACGTCTACAAGCAGGACCGGAAGGGGCATCTGCTCGACGCCGAGGGGCGGATCGTGCCGTTCGAAGATCCCGACCGGTTCCGGAAAGCCGTCCACCTTCGCGACATCCATTTGGAAAAAGGGATGCACTGCGCCGATTGCCATTTCTCGCAGGACGCTCACGGAGACGGCCTCCTCCACGGCGAGTACGGCGACTCGATCGAGATCGGTTGCGAGGATTGCCACGGCACGGTCCGCGCGCGTTCGACCCTGCGCACCTCGGGACCCGCTTCACCTCCCGGAGGTACGGACCTCTCGCTCGCGTTCACTCCCGACGGCCGGCGCCGCTTCGTCTGGCGCGGCGGCAGCCTCTACCAGCGCTCGATGCTCGATCCCGATCTCGAATGGGAAGTGCGTCAGGTGCTCGATTCGATCACCCCCGGCGATCCGCACTACAACGAGAAGGCGCGGCTGGCGAAGACGATCCAGCGCGACGGTTCGACGTGGGGGCTTGTTCCTTCCGACTCCAGCCGCCTGGCGCATTCGGACGGCGCGATGACCTGCTACTCCTGCCACTCGTCGTGGATGACCTCCTGCTTCGGCTGCCACCTGCCGCAGGAGGCAAACCAGCTCGCGCCGATGCGCCACTTCGAGGGGAGCGAGACGCGCAACTTCGCCTCCTACAATCCGCAGGTGATCCGCACCGACGTCTACATGTTGGGGAAAAACGGCAACGTCAAGGGAAACAAAATCGCGCCGATCCGCTCGTCCTCGGCGCTCGTGCTGTCGTCCGTCAATCTGAACCGCCAGCGCTTCTACCTGCAACAGCCGCCGATCTCGGCGCCCGGTTTTTCGAGCCAGGCGTTCAATCCTCACGTGCCCCACACGGTGAGGACGACCGAGACGAAAGGGTGCACCGATTGCCATCTGTCGAAGGCGGGCGACAACGAGGCGTGGATGACCCAGCTGCTCGCGCTCGGCACGGGATTCGTCAACTTCGTCGGCCGCTTCGCCTGGGTGGGAGAACAGGAAGGTTTCGAAGCGGTCGCGGTCACCGAATGGGACGAGCCGCAGGCGGTGATCGGCAGCTTCCTCCACCGGATCGCCTATCCCGATTTCTTCCGCGCGCATGAGGCGCGCGGGTTGGAATTGCCGGAAGCGCACGAGCACTCGGCGGAGGGAGAGGTGGCGAGCTTGCAGTTGCGCGGCGAGTATCTCTATGCCGCGGAGGGCAAAGGGGGCCTCGCGGTCTACGACGTCGCGAACGTCGACAACAAGGATTTCTCCGAGCGCGTGGTGACCGCGCCGGTCTCGCCGCTCGGCCAGCGGATTCGGGTGCCCACCCGCGATGCGGCCACGGTCGCCCTGCCGACGAATATGCCGATCGCTCCCACGCGGCGCGGCGATCCGGCGAACCGGGAGCAGGCGATCCACCCGATCTATCGCTACGCGTTCGTCGCCGACCGGGACGAAGGCTTGATCGCGGTCGACGTCACTACGCTCACCGACGGCAACCCCGAAAACAATTTCCTAAAGCGTGCCTGGGCCTTCGACGCAGGCGGCGCGCTCCGCGGCGCGGAGGGGCTCGCCGTCGCGGGAACCTACCTCTACCTGGTGGGCAAGAACGGCCTCGCGGTAGTCGATTGCGGCGATCCGGAAGCGCCACGTCTGGTCGCGCGCCTGCCGGAGGTTTCCGGCCTCGCGGTCGCGGTGCAGTTCCGCTATCTGTACGTCGCGGGAGCCGAGGGGCTGACGGTGGTCGACGTCACGTTCCCGGAGCGTCCCCGCATCGCGGCTCGGCTGGCCGAAATAGGCCCGGCCACGAATCTCTACCTCGCGAGAACCTACGCCTACCTCGCGGCCGGGCCGCGCGGCGTCGCCATCGTCGACGTCGAGCGGCCGGAAGAGCCGACGCTCGATCGCTTCTTCGATGCGGGCGGCAAGCTCACAGACGTGCGCGACGTGAAGATCGGCTCGACCGGGCCGTCGCTGTTCGCTTACGTGGCGAACGGGGAAGAAGGGTTAGCGGTGGTGCAGCTCACCTCGCCCGAGGCGACGCCCGGCTATCTCGGTTTCTCGCCGCGGCCGGAGCCGAAGCTGATCGCGGTGCGAAAGACCCATGCCCCGGCGCTCGCCCTCTCCCGCGGGCTCGATCGCGACCGGGCGGTCGACGAGAGCGGCAACCAGGTGAGCGTGTTCAACCGGCTCGGCGCGCGGCCGTTCAACCTGGAGGAGATGCGGCGGCTGTTTCTGCGGGAGGGAGCGGTGTATCGGGTGGGCGAGGGGACTCCGGGACCGGCGGTTGAAAAAGAGGACCAAAAGGACGGCAGGGACGGCAAGGACAAGAAGAAAGAGAAGGAGGAGAGGCCATGAGACGCTTGGGGCGGGACCTCCCTCGGGTAGTGGCCTTCGCGGCGGCATTGGCGGGCTGCGGCGGGCTCCGCGCGCAGGCATTTCCCGACCCGGACGCGCTCGCGCGCTCCGAGCCGGGGCGCTATGTCGGGATCGCGACCTGCGGCACCGCAAGCTGCCACGGCAGCACGTTGCCGCGCAAAGAGCGGCGGGTGCTTCAGAACGAGTACTTCGCCTGGGACAAGCTGGACTCCCACCGCCGCGCCTACGAGGTGCTGTTCGACGCGCGCTCCGCCACGATCATTCGCAATCTCCGGCTCCCCCGGCTGGCGTACGAGACGAAACGGTGCCTCGACTGCCACGCGTTCGTGGTGCCCGAGCGGCTGCAGGCGGCGCGGCTGGAGATCGAAGATGGGATCTCCTGCGAATCGTGCCACGGTCCGGCGAGCGGCTGGCTCGAAGGGCATCGCGCCGAGGGGTGGTCGCACGCCGACTCGGTGCGCGCGGGAATGCGCGACCTGAAAGATTTTTCGGTGCGCGCCGGGCTCTGCCTCTCCTGTCACCAGGGAGACGCCTCGCAGACCGTCGATCACGAGCTGATCGCGGCGGGGCACCCGGTGCTCTCGTTCGAAGTGGACAACTACACCCGCACGCTCCCCCCTCACTGGCGGATAGAGCGCGAAAACGGCGCTCGCGCTTGGGCGACAGGCCAGGCCGCCTCGTTCGCCTCCGGCCTCGCCCGTCTCGCCGCGGGGGCGGGCGCCGGCCGCTGGCCGGAATTTTCCGAGCTTTCCTGCACTCCCTGCCACCACGCGCTCGGCGATCCGGGCAAGGAGCGGTGGCGGAGCGAGCAGCCCCCCGAATCCCCCGGCCTGCCGCGGGTGAGCCCGGCGCGCTGGGCAGTGTTGCGCCATCTGGTCGCGGCGTTCGCGCCCGAGGAGAAGGCGACGTTGGAGGCGGGGGTCGCGTCCCTCACAGGCAAGACGATCCGCTTCGCCACCCCGGCCGCGGAGATCGCCAAGGCCGCGAACGAGCTGCGACCGAGCGCCGAGAGTGCCGCGCGGAAAATCGCCCACGCCGAGATCGGCGAGCCGGAGATCCGCTCCCTGCTGCTCGCGCTCGCGGCGGACCGCGCGTTCGCAACCGGGCCGGACGCCGACGTCGCGACCGCCGAGCAGGTGTACCTCGCGCTCCACACCCTCTCCGCCGAGTTGCTCGCCCGCCTGCCCCCCCGCGCCGCGGCGCGCACGGGGCTGCCGACCGCGCTCGAACGGCTCGCCGCGGAGCTGCAAACCCGCAACCGATTCGACCCCGCCCGTTTCGCCGAGCGACTCGCCGCGTTCGAGGCTCGGGTGCGGGCCTTACGGTGACACCGGTGAAACCCGTGAGCGCTGTGAGCGAGGTCTCTCCCAAGCGCGCCATCCGTCGCGCAGCGCTCGCGATCGGCGCCGCGGCCTCGGTGCTCGTCGCGCTCTTCTTTCTTCTCCACGCGCTCGACCCGCTCGAAAACGTGGCGAGCGACCAGCTCGTGCGCCTGCGCGGCGGCCGGCCGGCCGACCCTAAGATCGTCCTCTGCGCGATCGACGGGGCAAGCATCGACACCTACGGCCGCTGGCCCTGGCGCCGCTCGGTCCTCGCCCGCTTGATCGATTCCCTCGCCGGGGCGGGCGCGCGCGCGATCGCGCTCGACGTCGTCCTTTCCGAGCCCTCCTACCCCGAGCTGAAGGCCGACGACGTGGCGCTCGCCGCCTCGATCGAGCGGGCG
The DNA here is from genome assembly GCA_035995205.1 of Thermoanaerobaculia bacterium. Lineage (GTDB taxonomy): Bacteria > Acidobacteriota > Thermoanaerobaculia > Multivoradales > UBA5704 > DASYKS01. The sequence goes on along the minus strand of DASYKS010000006.1, from coordinate 37,685 downwards.
GGCAACGTCGTGCTTGGCTTCTTCTTTCGCGACGCGCCGGATCGGAGCGCGCCCGATCTTTCCGGGGCGGAGTTTCCGACTGTCATCCCACCTCCGGGCGGCTTCGACCTGCCGCGCGAGCCCGGCGTGGAAGGGAACCTCGAACCGTTTGCCTATGCCTCCGCCGGCCAGGGCTTTTTCGACCACCAGCGGGAGGCGGGAGTGCTGCGCCACTACCGGCTCATCAGGCGCTACAAGGACCAGTACTTTCCGCCGCTCGCGCTACGCGCGGTCGAGCGCTTCTATCGCGGCCCGCGGGGCGGACGGGACCCGGTCGCCGCGGACCCGGACGCCGGACTACGCCTGGAGCCCGCACCGGGCGGCCTGCCCCAGGTCCGGCTCGCTCGGCGGTCGGTGCTGACCGACGAGCGAGGCGCGGTGTGGATCGATTACCTCGGGCCGGCGGGCACCTACCCGTCGATCTCCGCGGCGAACGTCCTCGCGGGCAAGCTCAAACCCGGGGCGCTCCGCGACCAGCTGGTGATCGTAGGGATCACCGAGACCGGGGTCGGCGATTACGTCGAAACGCCGTTCGGCCAGATGCCCGGAGTGGAGGTCCATGCCCACGTGGCCGACGCCCTGCTCCACGGACGTTTCCGCCGCGACGACACGCTCACGTCGGCTGTGTCGTTCCTCGCGACTCTCGTCTTCGGTCCCCTGATCGCCTTCCTGGTCGCCGCGGTCGAGCGCCATCGCTACGGCTCGCTCGCCGCGGCGCTCGCTCTGCTCGCTTGGCCGGCCGCCTGCTTTGCCGTGCTCGTCCGTCCGGGTTGGCACCTTCAGACGATACCGCCGCTGCTCGCGGGCGGGCTCGCGCTCGCCGGAGCGCTCCGCTACCGGGTGGGCCGGGAAGAGGAGCGCTCGCGCGAGATCCGGCGCACCTTCGAGCATTTCGTCGCGAAGCCCGTCGTCGAGCAGATGCTGCGCCGGCCGGGCGACGTCCAGCTCGGCGGCGAACGGCGCGAGATCACGGTCCTGTTTTCGGATATCCGCGGCTTCACCAACCTGTCGGAGAAGCGAGAGCCGAAGGAGGTGATGACCCTGCTCAACGAGTACTTCACGCCGATGACCCAAGCGGTGCTCGACACCGGCGGCACGCTCGACAAGTTCATGGGCGACGCGGTGATGGCGCTGTTCGGGGCGCCGCTCGATCAGCCGGATCACGCCATCCAGGCCTGCCGCGCGGCGCTCGCCATGCGCCGCGAGCTCGCCCGTTTGAACGCCGGCTGGCAGGCGCGTGGCACGCTCGGCTCCAGTCAGAATATCGGCATCGGGATCGGCCTCAACTCGGGCTTCGTCGCGGTCGGCAACGTCGGCTCGAACGAGGTCTTCGGCTACACCGCGATCGGCGACAACGTGAACCTCGGCTCGCGGTTGGAAGGTCTGAACAAGAAATACGGCACCGAGGCGATCGTCTCGGAAGCGACGATGCACGCCGCCAAGAGCGCCTTCCTGTTCCGCGAGCTGGACTGCGTCCGGGTGAAGGGAAAGAAGGAGCCGGTCGCGATCTTCGAGCTGGTCTGCGAGACCGCCGCGGCGACCGACCGCGACCGGCAGCGGGCGCAACGCTCGGCAGAGGCCCTCGCCGCGTACCGCGCCCGCGACTTCGCCGGAGCGGAGGCGATCTTTTCCGCGCTCGCCGAGCAGGACCCCGAAGACGACCCGTCCGCCCTGCTGCTCGAGCGCTGCCGTCGCCTGCGTGCCGAGCCGCCCGGCCCGGAGTGGGACGGGGTGGATACGATGACCGAGAAGTGAGCCGAGACCTCGGCGCTAGAACGCCAGGCGGTCGGCGCGGCTCGCGAGGCGGCCCGAGGGGTTGACGTAGCGGCGCCTGACCCCAGTCGTCGTATCGGTGATCTTCACCTCGTACGGGAGTGACGAGAGACCTCCCAGGTAGACCCAGAATCTGCCGTTGGTCGGACGGCCGTCAACCAGGGTGACGAGCACGGCGGGAGCATCCCCGAACGTCAGGGCGCCCTGGCGGCCGGCGAGCGGCACCGCCCTCGCGTTTTGAGGCCCGGCAGTGCCCTCGGTGGTGGCTTCGACCCGGAAGCGCCCGCCAAGCAGGCAGAGGGTCGTCTTCGATGGGCGGCAGGGGGAGGTGGTCGTGATGGGTACGAACCCGGCGGTCTCAGAAATTCCGGCCTTCGGAGCCTCAGAGGCCGTGACCGGTGTCGGCAGGATGTCGGGGAAGCGAAGGCTGGCGAACCTCCCGGCCGGTTTTGCGACCTCGCGCACGAAGCCGCCCGGTCCGGTCACGCGAACTTTGATCTCGGCATTGGTCGTGGCCGCCAAGGTGAGGTCCGAGCCGGAAAGGAAGACCGCGACGGGGAAGCCGTTCGGATCGTCCGGGGTGAAAACCGCAGTGTCGTCATCGAGGAGAATCGCCGCCTGGATGCCGTGGCGTCCATCCGACTGCCGCCAGCTCACCTCGACCGCGTAGCGTCCGTCGGCGAGGCAGGCCGCCCGGGGGCTGCCGCCGCACGGCGCCCGGAGAAGCTCGCCACGGATGTCATAGCCGACGATCGGTTGAGGATCGATGGGGATGTGCCAGATGTATGCATCGCCGGCCCAGACCGCGACGAAGTCCCCCGGCGAGCGATCCGCGAGCTGATGCCAAAGGAGCGGCGCCTCAGGATCGCGAAGCGCCACGTCGAAGAGGTTGGAAAGGGGGGTTCCCTCTCGATCGAACAGGCGGCCGGCAAGGGCGCCGTCCAATTTCTGACCGAGCAGAAGAACGTTGCCCCGGCCGTCGAGCCCGACGACGGGGTCGATGTAGCCCCCGCTCGGCAACCCGAGCGCCGCCCCGGCGACACCGCCTTCGGGCAGGCCGGTCGCGGGAACGTGGGCGAGCCGTGCGTCGCGATCTGTTTCCGCCGCGCCGGTCGAAGGGGCCGCCCAGCGCTGCCAGGCGACCCACCAGCCGGATTCGGAGTCCGCGATCACCCGGGGCACCGTCTGGTACCGATCGCTTTCGCTCACCGAAATCCGAAACTCGGGCGCCACGGGGGTGCCGCTCAGGTCGAACCGTCGCCCCCAAATCGCCCTGCCTGCAAAGCCATTTCCCAGCCGGTCCTGCCAGACGGCGAGCGCCTCGCCGCTCGGCGCGAACGCCACGTCGGGATATCCCTCATCGCCGGTCGCGGCCGACGGCAGCAGCGTCGGCTCGCTCGTCGCGTGGAGTTCGGAATCGAAGAAGCGGACGTAGGTGTGGTTGGCGCCGCCCGAATCCGTCTCTTCCGAAGCCCAGACGATAGCGATCCTGCCGTCGGGCGAGGTCGAGATTCTCTGCCAGACGTCCCGCCCGGTCGGGGCCGGCCGGCTGACGCGAACCGGGGACCCGAGGGGCCTCCCGAGGGGATCGAGACGGAGCGCCTGGACGGCGAGGTCGAACGGCCCGAGCTCTCGGTCCCAGACGATCACGAATCCGCCGTCCGGAAGCGTCGCCACCTGCGGCTCGATTCCGACGCCGAGATGGAGCCGGGGACCAAGCGCGCCGCCGGCCGGGCCGAACGGCTGGACCTCGATCCCATAGGTCTCGGGGAGGGGGAAGGTACAGACACGATTCCAGGCCAGGAGGAAGCTGCCCCCGGGGCGTACCGCGAGATCCGGGAGGAGATCCTCGCAGATCTCGTCGCCCCCCTTGAGGCCGCCGACCACGAGCGGTTGCGCGGCGGCCAGCCGCGGGGAAAGGGGCGCCGAAAGAGCGAGCGCGGCCAGCGCGATGAGGCGCCGGAGGGTCGGAGGTCTCATGCTGGGTGGCTCCCGGGTTCGGTCGTTGTGGACTCAATGCCAGAACAGCATTCGAATGGTAGGTGAACTTCATTCCGGAGTGCAACGAGCCTCGAAGAGCCCGCACTTCGGCTCAAGCTGCGAGCGTTGGCGAGTCCTAATGTCTCAAGGCATGGCTCGCGGAGATCGTCTCTTCTTCTCACCCAGGAACGCCAGCAGTTGTTGCTCGGCTTGGGTTGAATCCCGGCGCGCCTGCGGCGACCGGGCCGCGAGACGGTCGTTGAACTTTCCTTCCCGGAACGATTCGAGAAGAAGGGGGTGGATGTAGTGCTTGCGGCAGACGGCGCGCGTGTTGCCGAGGTTCCGGGCGACCCGGTCGACCACGGCGACGATCGCTTTTTCCGGTGCCGCCGCTTCCTCCTCGCCTAACTCGGAGAGAGCGACGAGCGCTTCGACGCTGCCCCGCCAGGTGCGGAAATCCTTGGCGGAGCAGTCGACGCCGGTCAGACGGCGCAAGTATTCGTTCACGTCGGTCGAAGTGACCGAGCGCCGCTCGCCTCCTTCATCCACGTATTGGAACAGCTGCTGGCCCGGAAGATCCTGGCACTGCCGCACCACTCGCGCCAGGCGCGGGCTCTTGATCGACGATTCGTGAAGGATTCCGCTCTTGGCCTTGAACGAGAGCTTGATCTCGCCCTTCTTCGCCACGGCGTGCCGGTTGCGCAAGGTGGTTAGACCGAACGAGCCGTTGCTCCGCCGATACTCCTCATTGCCGATCCGGGCACCGGTCAGGTCGAGCAGACGGACGACGGTCGCCAGCACCTTCTCGCGCGGCAGCTCAGAAAGGCGAAGGTCGCGCCGCACCGCGCGTCGCAGCCGAGGCAGAGTGCGGCCGAAATCGGCAAGCCGAGAGAATTTGTCCTGCCCGCGCTCCTCCTGCCAGGTCGGGTGGTAGCGGTACTGCTTCCGCCCCTTCGCATCGCGTCCGGTCGCCTGAAGGTGGCCGTTTGGAGTCGGGCAGATCCAGACCTTCTCCCAGGCCGGGGGAATCGCAAGAGAACGGATGCGCTCCAGAGTCGCCGCCTCGCTCACCTTGCGGCCGTCACCGTTCAAGTAAGCAAACCCTTCTCCGCGGCGCACCCTGCGGATTCCGGGTTCCGAATCGGTGACATAAGAGAGAGCCGCCATCGCGAGCCCTCGATCTGCAACTCGGGTGCCGTTACCTCTCTATCCTCCGCCGGACCTGCCAGGCAAGAGTTTCCCTGTTGTGGACTGCCCGGACTGAAGAATCTTCCTCCCCTTTCGGGGCTCGCCACCGAAACGCACCAACCCGTCCTTCATGGAGAGACGGGCGAGGATTCTACGGCCATTGTCCATACCAGGCCGCGCACTCGAATTCATAAGTCTCACAGCAGCAGATGCTATGGCAGTGGTGGGGTGGGGCCGGACTGATGGTGCAAGCGGACGCCTGATACCCGGGCCAGGGCGCACAGACCACGTTGCAGTACTCGGTGCAACATGTGTCTTCGACCAGATCCAGGGGAGCGGGAAATTTCTCCTGCGTCTCCGAGCTTCCTTGTCCTATCCCGGCCTCGGCGATTTGACGCGAGCAGGCGTTGGAGTCGAAGGGGTTCTGGGCCTTTGGTACGGAAGGTGCCTGACGTTCGGCGCCCTGTAGCCATACGGGGCAAAGGAAGAGTAGTACGGCACCCAACGAGACGAGCTTACGCATAGAACCTCCTCGCAGAGGGCCACGGACCAAAACGAACCGCGCCGAATTCACTATAGGAGGAGATAATGCTGTATTCAAGCGACTCTAAAGAGCGCGCCGCCGCGGTGACCCACCGCCGAATCGCCCGCCTTCTATAAGGTTGTACCCGCCCCCGAACGGGTCTATGCTCCCAGAAGTTTCGATACCTCAGTGAAGCGAGGCTCTCATGCGCCTTTCGGTCCTTTTGCTGGCCGCCGTGTTCGTGCTCTCGGGCGCGATGGCGGGGCCGAGCTCGGCATTTGCCGCGGATAGCGGCGACGCTCTCGTGACGTTTGCCGAGGGGGTCGAGGCGTACGAGGGCGGCGACTTCGGGGTTGCGGTCGAACGATTGGGCGAGGCGGTTCGCTTGGCTCCGGAGGACGGCTCGGCGCGGTATTGGCTGGGGCTGGCGCTGCTTCAGACTGGTAAGGCGGACGAGGCGGTGCGCGAGATCGAGGCGGCCTTGGCGGCTCCTGAGCCTCCGGCGGTCGAGCCGGCGGAAGTTAAGGCGACGTTGGCCAAGGCGCGCGCTGCGGCGCAGGGCGGACCGAACGCGGCGGCTCCGGAAGTGCCTATTCCCACCTGGAGCGGCTTCGACATCGTATACGACCGGCGGACCGGCCTTTCCGGCAGTTTGGAGATCGCCGCCACCGCGGATTCGAATCCGAACCTGCTGTCACGCGAGACGATCCTGCCCGACGGATCGGGCGGCACGATCAGCGGTCGTTCCAAAGACAAGGTCGGCGATCTCGACCTGCGGCTCGCGTACGTCCCCGCCGCCACCCCGGGCGGGTGGACGGTCGGACTCGGGCTGGATGCGGGAACTTCCAAATATCAAGACTTCGGCGCTCTCGACCAGGCCACCGCGAGCGGCAGGGTGTCGTTGGCTCGCGGCGCCGATCCGCGCGGGTACTTGCTGGGACCGCTCGGCCCGGCGGAGACTCCGTTCGGCGGCGCCCGCACGTCGTTCTTGGTGCAGGCCGGCGGCTCCGCCGTGTGGCTCGACGGCGACTCCTACCTGCGCTCCGCGGACGCCGGGCTCGGCCTGACTCTGCGCGAAGGCAACGCCACCGCGACCTCGATCGATTTCGGCTATTCCGACCGCACCTTTTCGGGCGCCTCCAAGGGGCGGTCCGGCAACGACCTGTCCGCCGGACTTCATCAGACGTTCTTCCTCGGCCGGGCCGACCGGTCGCTCCGCCTCGGCGCGACCGCGATGACTCGCTCGGCCGGGCGACGCTTCGCGAGCGAACGGCGAACGGCTGAGATCGCTCTCGGCCTGCCGTTCGGCGCCCGGTGCGGCCTCAGCCTTTCCGGCAGCTACTTGAACGAGCGGTTCGACCATCCGGAATCGAACCTGTTCTCGCCGTTCGGCCCACCGCGCGAGGACGACACCGCCCGCGGCGCCGCCGCGTTCACCTGGTCGCTCTCCGCCAAACTACGCCTCGCCGTGCGCGCCGCGTTCTCGCGCCGCACCAGCAATGTCGATCTCGGGTCCGGCCTGCCGGACCTCGATTACCGCCGCACCGAGCTTGGGCTCTCCGCGGCCTGGACCTTCTGATGCTCCGCACCCGCCACTTCGCTCTCCCGGCCGCGATTGCCGCGGGTCTCTTTCTCTGCGGCCTCGGCGCGCCGTTCGCCGGGGCGGTCCCCGCTCCCCCGGCAGGCACCGTCGGCACCGCGATTTTGGTCAAGAAAGACGTCCGTGCCACCCCGCCGGGCGCGGCGGCGCGACCGGTCAAGACGAGCGACAAGATTGTGCTGCAAACCCGGATCGATACCGGACGCGCCTCGTCGTTCGCGATGACTTTCCCGCCTGGCGGAGTGATCAACGTCGGGGCGGAGAGCGCCCTGATCTTCAACCAGCGGGAAATCGATGCGGCGACGGGTCGCACCAACTCCTCTATTTCTGTCTTGGCGGGTCGGGTGCGGCTCGGGATCAGCAAGCGCCAGCAGAATATCGAGGTCGGCACGCCGCACGCGGTCGCCGGGGTGAAGGGAACCGTCGTGCGGTTCGTCGTCCATCCGATCGCCGGCACGTTCGTCGCGGTCGACGAAGGGCTGGTAGGAGTCCGGTCGCGCGCCGGAGGCGACGAGGTCGATGTGGCCGCCGGCCAGTGGGTGGTCGTTCCGCCGGGCGGCCAGCCGACCAAGCCGGCGCGGCTCGACAAGCGCGGCCTGCCGTTCGAAGACTCGCCGCTCCTCGATCAATTCGATCTCCAGCGGGATTCGCCGAAGCCGCCGCCGCGGCAATGAGGCATGGGAAGGGTTAGGCCATGAGCCGATCGCGCGACCGCCTTCCCATTCCGGCTTTCGCGCTGCTCCTCGCCCTCGCCGCATCTTCCGGCCGGGCGCTTCCCCCCTGCACCGGCCGGCTCGACGTCCAGCCGCCCCCCGGCGCGGGCGCCCATCTCGGCGGTTCGGTCGCGACCGACGGCGCAATCGTCGCCTCGGGCGCTCATGAGGATTCCGCAGCGGCTCCCGGAGCGGGCGCCATCTACGTGCTCCAGCGCGGCGGCTCGGTCCGCCTCACCGCGGCGGATGCCGCAGCCCACGATTTGCTCGGCTTTGCGCTCGCGCTCGAAGGCTCGACGCTGGTCGCGGGCGCGCCGCTGGGGGACGCGCCCGGCGCGGCGGATGCCGGTGCGGTCTACGTCTTTTCGCGCCCCGGCTCCTCGTGGAGCGCCGCCGCGCCGCAGGTCAAACTGACCGCTCCCAACGCCCGCCGCAACGACCAGTTCGGCCAGGCGCTCGCTCTTTCGGGCGATCGGATCGCGGTCGGCGCGCCCGACCGGACGGGAGCCGGCAGCCTGTCGGGCGCGGTCTACGTGTTCAAGCGGAGCGGGAGCGCCTGGACGCTCGAAGCGGAGATCGACGATCCGGACGCCGCGCCGTTCGACGGCTTCGGTTCCGCCCTCGCGCTCGACGGCGACACTCTCGCGGTCGGCGCGCCGTTCGCGAACGACCCCGGTCGAGGCAGCACCGGCGCGGTCCACGTCTTCGTCCGCGAGGGCGGATCCTGGGTGACCAAGGCGCGGATCGTCGACCCCGCGGGCTTCCCTGGCGACGAGGTCGGGTTCTCCCTGGCGTTGTCGAGGGGAATCCTGGTCGCGGGCGCCCGGCGCGCGGACGTTTTCGGTCTGATCGACGCGGGCGCGGCGCTGGTTTTCGTGCGCGCTGAAGCAACGGCCGCCCAATGGACGCTGGGCGTGAAGCTGACCGCCGTCCCTCCCGGGGCGGACGATCTGTTCGGCGCCGCCGTGGCGATTGCCGGTTCCCGCATCGTGGTCGGAGCGCCGTATCACGACGCGGCGGCTCACAACGGGGGGGCGGGTTTCGTCTTCGAGGCGTTGAGCTATCCGCCGCTCGTCCTGCTCGGCGGGCCGCCCGAAGAGGGCGCGGCGCTCGGCCAGTCGGTCGCGGCGTTCGGCGACTCGGTCGTGCTCGGCGCCCATTTGGCGAGCTCCGGTTCCGGCGGGCTGCTCGCCTGCCCGTCGCCGCTCGCCCCCTGTCCGGCGACGGCGGTGACCCACGACGACGGAGTCGCGCAAGTGCGCCCGGGAGAGACGGTGACCTACCGGATCGGCGTGACCCGGGCCGCGCCGGGTGCGACCGTCGCCGACGACTTCACCGCGATTTTGGCGAACGGCGGCTGGTGCCGCGGCGAGGGTTGCACCGACTTCCGCCCCGGACCGCTCGCGGACGTGCTGCAAGACGGCGGCTCCGCCGTCTATCGAGTGCGCGGCGTGGTGCCCCAGGCGACGACCGGCCCGCTGATCACCGAGGTCTGCGTCGCCGCGACCGGCTGCATGACGGTCTGCGCCCGCGACGTGGATGCCCTGCTCCCCGCCGACCTTGCCTGCACCCAGACCGGTCCGGCGGCGGCCCGGCTCGGCGAAACCGTGACCTATTCGATCCAGGTCGACAACCTGGGCGGTTTCGCGGCGACTGGCGTCGTGCTGCGCAGTCGGACGCCCGCCGGGCTCACCTTCGTGCGCGCCGATCCCCCGTGCGCCGGCGGCAACTGCTGGCTCGGCCGGATCGACGGCGGCTCGCGGCGCAGCCAGCGAATCACCTACCGGGTCACGATCCCCGGACCCGCCGAAGTGCGCAACGAGGTCACGGTCGCCGGCCGGCAGATCGACCCGACTCCCGGCGACGCCGTCTGCCCGGCGACGACCACGATCCGGCTGCCGTTTCCGATCCCGACCCTCGCTCCGGGGATGCTTGCGGCCTTCGCGGCGCTTCTGGCGCTCGCGGCCCTGCGGGGTCTGCGCCGGCCGCGGCGCCGGAGCCCCTGAGCCATGCGCCGATCGCGTCTTTACCGCTGCCCGAGCCTGGCGCTCGCGCCGTGCCTCGCGCTTTGGGTATCCTTCGGCGCGGCCCCAGGCCACGCTCTACCCCCCTGCACCAGCCGGATCGACGTTCAGCCGGTCCCCGGCGCGGGGGCACAGCTCGGCGGTTCGGTCGCGACCGACGGCGCGATCGTCGCCTCGGGGGCCCATGAGGATTCCGCCGCGGCCCCCGGAGCGGGAGCGATCTACGTGCTCCAGCGCGGCGGCTCGGTCCGCCTCACCGCGGCGGATGCCGCAGCCCACGATCTGCTCGGCTTTGCGCTCGCGATCGAAGGCTCGACGCTGGTCGCGGGCGCCCCGCTGGGGGACGCGCCCGGCGCGGCGGATGCAGGCGCGGTCTACGTCTTTTCGCGCCCCGGCTCCTCGTGGAGCGCTGCGGCGCCGCAGGTCAAGCTGACCGCTCCGAACGCCCGCCGCAACGACCAGTTCGGCCAGGCGCTGGCTCTCTCGGGCGATCGGATCGCGGTCGGCGCACCCGACCGGAGCGGCCTGTCGGGAGCGGTCTACGTGTTCAAGCGGAGCGGTGGCGCCTGGACGCTCGAAGCGGAGATCGACGATCCGGACGCCGCGTCGTTCGACGCCTTCGGTTCCGCCCTCGCGCTCGACGGCGACACTCTCGCGGTCGGCGCGCCGTTCGCGAACAACCCCGGTCGAGGCCGCGCCGGCGCGGTCCATGTCTTCGTCCGCGAGGGTGCGTCCTGGGTGCGACGAGCGCGGATCGTCGACCCCGAAGGCTTGAATGGCGACGAGGTCGGGTTCTCCCTCGCGCTGTCAGGGGAAACCCTGGTCGCGGGCGCCCGGCGCGCGGATGTCTTCGGATTGGTCGACGCGGGCATCGTGTTGGTTTTCGCGCGCGCCGATGCGACGGGCGCCCAATGGACGCGGCGGGCGAAGTTGACCGCCGTCCATCCCGGGGCGGACGACCTGTTCGGCATCGCCGTGGCGATTGGCGGGAGCGCGGGTTCCCGCATCGTGGTCGGAGCGCGGAATCATGACGCGGGGGGCCACAACGCGGGCGCGGGTTTCGTCTTCGACTCGCTGACCGATCCGCCGCTCGTCCTGCTCGGCATGCCGCCCGAGCCGGGGGCGGCGCTCGGCCAATCGGTGGCGGCGTTCGGCGACTCGGTCGTGCTCGGCGCGCACCTGGCGGATACGGGAGGGCGCGTCGATTCCGGCGCCCTGCTCGCCTGTCCGTCGCCGCTCGCGGGGCCGGTCTGCCCGGCGACGGGCGTCACCAAGTCGGACGGCCTGGCCTCGGTCGAGCGGGGTCAGACGATCACCTATCGGATCGAGGTGACCGACGCGGCCCCGGGCGCGGTCGTGACCGACGATTTCAGCGCGATCCTGTTCAACGGCTTCTGGTGCCGCGGCGATCAGTGCGAAGACTTCCGGCCCGGCCCCCTGGCGGATACCCTGGCGAACGGCGGCGCCGCGGTCTATCGGGTGCGCGGCCGAGTGGGGCTGGACGTCCCCGGCGAGATCGAGAACCGGGTCCGGGTGGAGGCCGACGGCTGCCCGACCCGCGAAGCGTTCGATCGGGACCGGGTGAGCGGCGACGGGCACCCGTTCCCCGCGGACCTGTTCTGCGCCAAGAGCGGACCGGCCTCCGCGCGAACGGGCGATGAGGTGACCTACACGATCGCGGTCGGCAACCAGGGGGAGCGGGCGGCGCAGAGCGTCGTGCTGCACGATCCCCTGCCCGCCGGGCTCGCGTTCGTGCGGGCCGACTCGCCCTGCGCCGCCGATGGCACCTGCGCGCTCGGCACGATCGTCGGCGGGGGCGTGCGCAATCTGCATTTCACCTATCGGGTGACCGCGGCGGGGCCGGCGGTGGTTTCGAACGTCGCCAGCGCGACCGGCTCCGTAGCCGATCCGACGCCGGGCGATTCCACCTGCGGCGCATCGACCACGATCGAGGCGCCGCCCCCGCCGCCGAAGGCCGATCTGGGAGTCGAGCTCGCGGTGCCGGAGGGGCCGCTCGCTTGCGGCGTGCCCTTCACGTTCCGGGTGACGGTGACCAACCAGGGTCCGGACGTGGCGGTCGCGATGTTCGCCGTGGTCTCGGCGCCGGGGATCTCCGGGCCGCCCTTCTGCACCCCGCACGGTGCGGGACCCGACAGCCTAGTCTGCCTGATCGGCAGCCTCGGGCCGAACGCGAACACGGTCGTGACGCTCACCGGCCAGGCGCCGGGCACGGGTCCGTGCGGGGGAACGCCGCCGATGGTTTCGATCACGGCCTCGGCGGCCTCTTCGACGACCGATCCGAATCCTCAAAACGACGCCGTCGAGGAGACGCGCGAGGTGGCGTGCCCTGCCGCCGCTTCGAGCTTCGCGATCACCAAGAGCGACGGCCGGCCGGCGGTCCAGCCGGGCCAGAATCTGCTCTACACGATCGGAGTCACCAACACCGGCGACTGCCCGGCCGCGGCGGAGGTGGAGGATCTCCTGCCGCCGCAGGTCGAGGAGTTCCGCTGGTGCCGCGGGGCGGGCTGCACCCCCGCGACCGCCTCCGAGCTGCACGACTCGATCGAGCTGCCTCCCGGCGGCACCGCAATCTACCAGGTGGGCGGCCAAGCCTCGCCGTTCGCCACCGGCTCGATCTCGAACACCGCGCTCGTCCGCTTCGACGAGGGGGATGAAAGCTCGGCGACCGACGTCGACGCGATCGTTCTGCCGCTTGGGGTCACCTGCCTGTGCGCCGGCATCAACGGCCCGTTCGTCGAGATGGAAAACATCACCTACACCTTCGTCTGTCACAACGGCGGCCCGTTCCCGCAGCAGGACAATCCGGGCAACGAATTCCTCGATCCGCTGCCCGGTACGCTGATGCTGCTGAACGCGTCCGCCACGAGCGGGACGACCGCCCTGTTGCCGGGCGGCATCATGGCGTGGAACGGCGCGATCCCGGTCGGCGGCCAGGTGACGATCACGGTGACCGCGAAGATTCAACCGGGCACCGCCGGAAACACGATCTGCAATCAGGGCCAGGTCGCCTTCGACGCGGATGGCAACGGCACCAACGAGTCGGGCGGCCTGACCGACGATCCCGACCTGCCCGGCAACGCCGATCCCTGCTGCTTCAAGGTGCTGTTCAATTTCGTTCCGAGCATCCCGACCCTCGCGCCGACGGGGGTGATTTTCTTCATCCTGCTGGTCATGATCGGGGCGTTGGTGCGGCTTCGCAAGCGAAATTGAGAATCTATGCGGCGCTCCGCCGCTATACTCCGCGCTCCTTTCGCCATGAGCGCGCGCCCCGTCCTCCTCAGTTGCGACTCGATCGCCAAACAGTTCGGCGCCCGGCCGTTGTTTACCGGTTTGTCGTTCGGCCTGTTCGAGGGGGATCGGGTCGGGTTGGTCGGACCGAACGGCGCGGGCAAATCGACGCTGCTGAAAATCCTCGCGGGGATCGAAGAGACGGATTCCGGTACGCGCTCCGTGCGCAAGGGGCTGCGGGTGGGCTACGTGCCGCAGGACCCCACGTTTACAACCGACCACTCGGCCGAGGAGGTTCTGATCGACGCGCTCGCCGGGCTGCCACTCGAAGAGTACGAGAAGAGCGTGATGGCCTCGATCGCGCTCGGCAAGCTCGGCTTCGCCGATCCGGAGCAGACGGCCGGCACCCTCTCCGGCGGCTGGCAGAAGCGGCTGGCGATCGCCCGCGAGCTGGTGCGCGAGCCGGACGTGCTGCTGCTCGACGAGCCGACCAACCATCTGGACCTCGAGGGGATTCTGGAGCTCGAAGGGCTGCTCGCCTCCGAGCCGCGCGCGTTCGTAGTGGCGAGCCACGACCGGTACTTCCTGGAGAACGTGGCGCAGCGGATGATCGAGCTCGATCGGGTCTACCCAGAAGGTCTGCTGCAGGTGGACGGCACCTATTCGGACCTCCTGGAGAAGCGCGACGAGGTGCGGAAGAACCAGGCGGAGTACCAGGAATCGCTCGCCAACCGCGCGCGGCGCGAGATGGAATGGCTGCGGCGCGGCCCGAAGGCGCGGACGACCAAATCGAAATCGCGCATCCAGGAGGCGAACCGCCTGATCGGCGAGCTGGGCGAGATCGAGCAGCGCACGGTCGAAGCGACCGCGAGCATCGATTTCGCCGCGTCCGGCCGGAAGACCAAGCGACTGCTGATGGCGACCGGGATCGGCAAGAGCTATGGCGACCGGACCGTGCTGGAGGGGATCGATCTGCTGATCCGCCCCGGCACCCGCCTCGGCCTGCTCGGTCCCAACGGCAGTGGCAAGACGACGCTCCTGTCGCTGCTCGCCGGCCTGATCGAGCCCGACACGGGGGAGATCGAGCGAGCGCCGTTTTTGAAGGTCGTCCTGTTCGAGCAAAGCCGCGAGACGCTCGACCGCACCCTGACGCTACGCCGGGCGCTCGCGCCGGAGGGGGACTCGGTCGTCCACCAGGGGCGCGAGATCCACGTCGCCGCCTGGGCGAAGCGCTTCTTGTTCCGCACCGAGCAGCTGGAGACGCCGGTCTCGCGCCTGTCGGGAGGAGAGCAGGCGCGCATCCTGATCGCCCGGCTAATGCTGCGCCCCGCCGACCTGTTGATCCTGGATGAGCCGACCAACGATCTCGACATCCCGACCCTCGAAGTGCTGGAAGAGAGCCTGCTCGAATTTCCCGGCGGTCTGGTCTTGGTGACCCATGACCGCTACCTGCTAGACCGGGTTTCGACCGAGATCCTGGCGCTCGACGGTCGGGGCGGCGCACGTACCTTCGCCGACGTCGCGCAGTGGCAGGAGCAGCGCGACCAGGGATCGGGCGGACCGGGCGAGCCGTCGAAATCCAACCGGGCGACCCAAGCGCCGGCCGCGCCCCCTCCGAAAGCCGCTCCGGCGATCCCGGCAAAAGCCGGAGGCAAACGCCTTACCTTCGCCGAGCAGAAAGAGTGGGAACGGATCGAGGCCGACATCCTCGCGGCGGACGAGAAGCTCCGCCGGAGCGAAGAGGCGGTCGCCGATCCGAAAGTCGCCTCCAACGCCGCGGAGCTTGCCGCTCGCTGCACCGCCCTCGACGCCGCCCGCGGCGAAACCGAGCGCCTCTACGCCCGCTGGGCGGAGCTCGAAGCGAAGCGCAACGGGTAGAGGCGGGCCGGAGCACCTGGGTGTTCGCCGTCCGGCGTAGGGGCGGACCTATGTGTCCGCACCCGGAATGGCCGCCCGAACCGAGGGCGGACACGCAGGTCCGCCCCTACGCCGCGACCCGGGCGATTTCCTACCGGCCCCAATTCACGATCGCCTCCGCCGCGCGGACGAAGACTTCGGCGCCGCCGCGGATCTCGGTTTGCGCGGTGGTCGGCCGCCCTTCCAGGCAGATCCGGGCGCCGTTGGCGACACGCGCCAGAGCGCTCCGGATCTCGCCCTCCAACTTGGTATCGGGCGCCTCCGGGAGCGCCGCGGCCAGCCGTTCGGTCGCCACCCCAAGGGGATAGCAAACGTTCCGCGAGGCACGCCCGACCGCCGTGCGGAGCGTCCGCAGCGTCTCGTCGACGAAGCGGGCGAACGGCTGCCCTTCCGTCCGGAACGCCTGGCTCCAGGCCGCGGCGCGCGGCGCGAGCGCGCGCAGGCGTTCGGCCTCCTCCCGCTGCCGGGCCTGTCGTTGCTCGGCGGAGAAGTGCGGCGCGATCGAGATCTCGGAGGGAAGGTTCGGGTTCACCGGGATGCGGGGGTACGCCGCACTCGGCTCGCGGGCTTCGGCGGTTTCCGGGGCTTCGGAGGCCTCAGCGGTCGCCGGTTCGGCCGGCTTTTCCTTCTTGGGCGTCGCGCGGTGATGCTTCGGAGTTTTCGCCGCGAGGCAAGGCGCGATGGGAAGACCGAACCCAAGGGCGGCGAGCAGGACGTACGAGAGGGTGCGGCGGGTGGTTGTGGCGAGGGGGGCGAGAGGGGCGAGGGAAAAGATCATCTGCGGTCTCCTCTGGTAGGGTCGGCTCCGCGATCGAAACCGTCCGTTGCCCCCTATGACGCGATTGACCCCCCTACTTCTCGATACTTTTCGCGGTCCGGTCGGAAATTCGTCCGGAATCGTCAATCCCTACCGCGACGAGGACGGGGATCTCGACCGCTCGGGCGCCGCCCGGCTGCGGCGAAAAAACCTGCGGATCTACGTCGAACGGGTGGGTGAGCCGCGTCTGGTCCTGCTCGGCGAGGCAATCGGCTATCGCGGAGGGCGGTTTTCGGGCATTCCGTTCACCAGCGAGCGGCAAATCGCGGGCGAGGGTCAAGAGCGGCTCGCTTGGACCGAAGGGGCGGGCTTTCGCGCCACCAGCCGCCACCCCGCGCTCTGGCTCGAACCGTCGGGGACGATCGTCTGGAGCGCGCTTGCCGCGCTGCCGTCCGCGCCGCACGGCGTGCTGCTGTGGAACGCCTTCCCCTGGCACCCCCAGGGGGCGGGCGGAGCGCTCAGCAACCGGACGCCGGAACGCGCGATGCTCTTGGCAAATCTCCACATCCTGGAAACCTTGCTCTCGCTCCTCCCCGCCCGGACGCGGATCGCGGCGGTCGGGCGGACGGCGGAGGCCGCCCTCGCGCGGCTCGGGGCGGCGGCCGTGCCGCTCCGCCATCCGGCCCACGGAGGAGCCACCCGGTTTCGCGCCCAGCTCGGGGAGCTGCTTTCCGAAATCGGAATTTCCCGTGCTACCATCAATAGTTAAGAGTCACTGTTCCGATCGAGCCGGCGAACGAGTCGGCTCAACGCATCGCCGCAGGAGGTACCTGCCCCATGACTGTTCCAACCGTTCCAACCCGTATCGCCCTTCGGACCGCCGTGCTGGCGCTCTTCGCATCCGCCGTGCTGCTCGCCGCGCCGATCGCCGCCGAGACCTACCTGATCACGCTCCAGAACGGCGGCACGATCCAGAGCCGCTACCAGCCGCAGGAATCGAGCTGGGATGCCGGGATGGTCCTGTTCATGACCGAAACCGGCAATTGGATCGGCTTGAAGAAGTCGGACATCGTGAGCGTCGAGCAGGAGAACAACCTGCGCGGCTTTGGTTTCGTGATCAACCCGACGACCGTGGCGCTCGGCTGGGCGCCGAACGACGCAGCCGATCCCGCGGCGCCCGTAGAGGGCGATTTCGGCGCCCGCCTGCTCCAGGCCTTGAGCCCGCCGCCGGCCCCGGCGAAGGAAAATTACACGGTGCAGCAGGGCGTCAGCACCGAGCAGACGCAGGGCATCCCGCTCAGCTATATCGGCCAGGGGTACGGCGGGACTCAGCAGCAGGCGCCGCAGGCGCCGAGCGTGGTGATCCTCCCCCAAGCGACGCCGGCTCCCGCGACGCCGGCGAATTCGGACCTCACGCCGCCTCCGTAGACACGGTAGACTCAACAGGCAACGCGAACTCCCCGACGTGGGGAGGCTCTTTGACAGATTCGATGGCGCGGTGACGGCGTGGACTCGGGTTCGAGGCGCGCCGTCGTTTCAAGAGGGAAGCCGGTGAAAAACCGGCGCGGCCCCCGCCACTGTGACCGGGGACGAAACCGGGACAACCACTGCACGGAAATGGATTCGCGAAGCGTAAAAGCCTCGCGGGTCGTCCGGGCGGGAAGGTCCGGGAGTAGGTAGATCCGGGAGCCAGGAGACCTGCCGAGCCATCCGACGCCACCCGCGGGGTGCGGGCTCGGAGCTCTTGTGCCGGCTTTTCCCCCTTTCGGGCCGCCGCCCCTGCCCTTCGCCCCGCCTCCCGCGCGGGGCGTCGTACTTTCCGGGCGTATTCGCCAGGAAGGAACGCCACATGCGCACGACGCTTCTCGTCGTCACCCTTTTCGCCGGCCTCCTCGGGGGAGAGTCGCCGGTCTGGTCGCAGGAACCGAATCAGACCGCCATTCCTACATTCAACGACCAGCTCCTGGTCAGCGCCTCGCTCGACGCCGAGACGAAGGACGAGACTCCGGCCTCGGTCACGGTGGTCGGTGCGCCCGAGATCGAAGCGCGCCAGGTGACCACGCTCGCCGACGCGATCACCCTCGTGCCTGGCCTTTCGATCGTCCAGACCGGCGCGCCCGGCCAGCAAAGCTCGCTGTTCGTGCGCGGTGCCGAATCCGACCAGACCCTCCTGTTGTGGAACGGCATCGCGCTCAACGATCCCTATTTCGGCGGCGCGAATTGGCAGTTCGTGCCGACCGACGGCGCGGAACGGATCGAGGTCATCCGCGGCCCCTTCTCCGCGCTCTACGGCAGCGGCGCCATGGGCGGCGTGGTTTCCCTGATCACCGGCCGTCACGACGGCGGCTCGCTGCATGCCGAAGGGGGCGAGAACGGTTACGCCCGCGGCTCGGTCGCGGCGGGTACAAGCCTCGGCCGCCTGCGGCTCGATGGCGTGGGTGTCGTCCGCCGCGGCGGCACCGAGATCGTAAACGACGATTTCGACGCGGACGACCTTACGCTGCGCGGCCTGTTCGAGCCGCGTGAGAACGCGAGCGTCGGTCTGATGGTTCGTGGCGACCAGTCCGAGACCGGGATTCCGTTCTCCGGCCGGACCGCGACGCCCGACCAAAGCATCTCCTGGCGCGAGCGCGAGGTGGCCGTGCCGGTCCGCGCGGTCGTGGGCGGCAATTGGGAGATCGAAGGCCAGCTCGCGACCACCCGGTTCAACAATGCCTTTCGGGCGCCGAGCGATCCGTTCGGCTTTACCCGCTCGGACACCGAATCGGAGGGGCGGCGCGGCCGGCTGGTCGGCAGTTGGCAGAGCGCGAAGGATCTGCGCCTCTCGTTCGGCGGCGACGTCGAGCGGTTGGAAGTGACCAGCAGCTCGACCTTCGGCACCAGCCTCGACGGCTCGCGCCAACGCACCTGGGCGGCGTTCGCCGAAGCGAGCGCGCCGCTGGGCCGGGCTCAAGTTCAAGTGGGCCTTCGCCGCGACGACAACGACGTCTACGGCGAGCAGACCAGCCTGCGCGCCGGGGTGGTCGTGCCGCTCGGCGGCTTCCGCCTGCGCGCGAGCTACGGCGATTCGTTCCGGGCACCGTCGCTCGGCGAGCTGTTCTTCCCCGGCAGCGGCAATCCCACCCTGCGTCCTGAATCGGGCAAGAGCTTCGAGGTCGGCGTCGAGCGCGAGATCGGCATCGTCCGCGTTTCGCTGGTGGGATTTGAAAATCGCCAGAACGACCTGATCGATTTCGATCTCGCGACCTTCACCAACGTCAACGTCCTCCGCGCCCGCTCCCGCGGCGTCGAAGGCGAGGTCGAAGCGCATCGCGGCATTGGCACGGTCCGCTTGACCGCGACCTATCTCGACGCCGAGAACCGCACGACCGGCGAGCCCCTGCTCCGCCGAGCGAAGAAGAGCGCCACCCTGCTCGCGAGCCTCGCCCCCAAGTCGTGGGGCTTCACGCTCTCCGGCCGTTACGTCGGCGACCGGGAGGATACCGATCCCGACACGTTCGGGCGGACCGAGATCGCGTCGTACACGCGCTTCGACCTCTCGACGCGCTACTCCGGCTGGTCGAAATTCGAACCGTTCGCACGGGTCGAGAATCTCGCCGACCGCGAGTACGAAGAGGCGCTCGGCTTCCCCGCCCCCGGCCGCACCTGGGTGGGCGGCCTCGCGGTAAGGTTCTAGGCCGATGTTTCGCCGCGCGCGGTTCCTCCCGGCCTTCCTGGCGCTCCTTGCGCTCACCGGGTGCTTCCGGAAGGAGCCTGCCGCGGCCTCAGCGACCGCTCCCCAACGCCTGATCTCGCTCGCCCCGAGCGTGACCGAAACGCTGTTCGCGCTCGGGTTGGGCGACCGGGTGGTGGGCGTGGGCGACTACACGTTCTGGCCCGCCGAAGCGCTCAAGAAGCCGCGCGTCGGCGGGTTGATCGATCCCAATCTGGAACGGATCACCGCGCTCCATCCGGACCTCGCGGTGCTCCTGCCGAGCGAACGCGACATCGGAACGAAGCTCGCCCCGCTCGGGGTCGCGATGTTGATCGTGCATAACGAAAGTCTGGCCGACATCGAGGCCTCGTTCCGGACGATCGCCGCCCGCTGCGGCGTGCCGGAAGTGGGGGAAAAGCTCGCCGCCCGCTGGCACGCGGATCTGGAACCCCGTCCGCGACCCACAGGGGCCACCGCGCCGAAAGTCTTGATGGTTGTCGAGCGGCCGGCGGGCCGGCTCGGCGAGCTGTACGTCGCCGGCCCCGGAACCTACCTCGATGAGTTGCTCGGGCGCCTCGGCGGCAAAAACGTCTTTGCCGACGCGCCGAATCTCTACCCGCAGGCAAGCCTGGAGGCGATCGTCGCGCGGAAGCCCGATCTGATCTTCGAGCTGCGCTCCGATCAACCAAGCGAGGCGGCGCGGCGCGACCTGATCGCGGATTGGCGGCCGCTCGCCTCGGTGCCCGCCGTCAAGGACGGGCGTATCCGCGTGATCGCGGGAAACTTCACCCTGATTCCCGGGCCGCGCCTGCCTCAGCTTTATCGGGCGATGGCCGCGGCGTTGGATCAGCCCTCAACGGAGCGCGTGCCTTGAACAATCTTCCCGTGCTCTCCGCCCGCGGCCTGGTCCGCGAAGAGCGGGGGCGCGGCAATGCCGGTTGGACGCTCGGACCGCTCGATCTCGAAGTCGCCGCGGGCGAGTGTCTGGCGCTCGTCGGCCCGAACGGCGCGGGCAAAACCACGCTCCTCCGCTGCCTTGCGGGATTGCGCAAGCCCTCGCGCGGCGAGGTCGCGCACCGGGGCCGGAACTTCGCTGAGCTGTCGCGCCGCGAGCTGGCCCGGCGCATCGCCTACGTGCCGCAGGTCCGCCCGGCGAGCGTGCCGCTTACAGTGCGCGAAGCGGTCGAGCTGGGCCGCTATCCGCACCTTTCGCCGTTCCAGCTCGCGCCGAGCGCTACGGACCATCGGGCGGTCGACCGGGCGCTCGCGGCGGCCGGGATCGAAGCGTTCGCCGAGCGGCCGCTTGACGAGCTGTCCGGCGGCGAGCGGCAGATGGCTTGGATTGCCGCCGCGCTCGCCCAAGAGGCGGAAGTGCTGATCCTCGACGAGCCGACCACCCACCTCGACCCGCGCCACCAGCGCGACGTGGCCGGCCTGCTCCATCGCCTCCATCGCGAGGGGGGAGCGACGATTCTGCTCGCGACCCACGACCTGGAGCTTGCCGGTCTGCTCGGCGACCGGGTCCTGGCGCTCGCCGCCGGCCGGAGCTTCGCGCTCGGGGCGCCATCCGAGGTGCTGGCCGCGGATTCGCTCGCCACGCTGTTCGACGCGCCGTTCCAGGCGGAAGCTGATGGCCGCGCCGCGCGGTTGTCGCTCGCGCCGTAAGCTTGGCGCTCGTCCGAACCCCATGCGCCCGCTCCACCCCCGCTCCGCCCTCGCGCTCCTCGGCCTGCTCTGGCTCGCCGTGGCGCTCGGCGCTCCCCTGCTCGGCAGCCAGCCGATCGGGCTATTGGACGTGCTGCGAGGCGACCCGACGGCGCTCGCGATCTTCTGGCAGCTGCGCCTGCCGCGCGTGTTGCTCGCGCTCCTCGCCGGAGGCGCGCTCGCCACAGCGGGCTTGGGATTCCAAACCCTTTTTAGAAACCCGCTCGCCGAGCCCTACACCCTGGGGGTGGCAGGGGGCGCCGCCCTCGGCGCGGTGCTCGCGCTACGCGTCTCGGAAGGGCTCGGCGCCCTCGGTCTGCCGCTCGTGGCGCTCGCGAGCTTCGCCGGCGCCCTCGGAGCGACCGCGCTGGTCGCGGGCGTCGCGATGCACAGAAAAGAAAGCGAGACCGGCACGCTGCTGCTCGCCGGCATCGGCGTCTCGCTCTCGACCTCAGCGCTGATCCTGTTCGTCCAATATCTCGCGGACGCCACCCAGACCTTCCGCATGGTCCGCTGGATGATGGGCGGCCTCGCCGTGGTCGGCTACCGCGAGGTGCTCTGGCTCCTCCCCTGGACTCTGCTCGGCCTCGTCGCCCTGCTCGCCGCGCGCTGGGACCTGAACCTCCTGCTCGCCGGAGAAGAGATTGCCGCCTCCCGCGGCGTCGACGTCCCGCGCCTCCGCTTGCGCATCCTGATCGCGACCTCCCTGATGATCGGCGCCCTGGTCGCCGTGGCAGGACCGATCGGCTTCGTCGGCCTGATGGTCCCCCACGCCCTCCGCCGCCTGGTCGGTCACGACCATTTGATCCTCGCCCCCGCCTGCCTGCTCGGCGGCGGAGCCTTCCTCGCCCTCGCCGACCTTGCGGCGCGTACGGTGATGGCCCCCGCGGATCTGCCCGTCGGAGTGCTCACGGCGCTGCTCGGAGGGCCGTTCTTCCTATTGCTCTTGGCGGTGCGGCGGGGGCGGGGGTAGGACCGATACAATCCCCGCCATGATCCGCCTCTACCGCATCGCGCCCGAAGGGCTCTACGCTGCGACCGACCCGTCTACCGACGAGGTTCGCGTTCTCTACTCCGACCCGTTCGAAACCTTGCCCGGGGGGTGGGAGTACGGCCGCCGGGTCGATCTCGACGGCGCTTCGTTTCTGGCGCCGGTGGCACCTTCGAAGATCGTGGGCATCGGGCGCAACTACGTCGAGCACGCCAAAGAGCTCGGCAACCCAATGCCCACCGAGCCGCTGTTCTTCTTGAAGGCGCCGTCGTCGCTGGTCGGCCCGCGGGCGCCGATCGTCCTGCCGCCGGAGAGCGAGCAGGTGGAGTTCGAAGGGGAGATCGCCGTCGTGCTGCGCCACAGGCTACGCCGCGCGAACCCCGAAGAGGCGCGGACTGCGATTCTCGGCGTGATGCCCGCCTGCGACGTGACCGCGCGCGATCTCCAGAAGAAGGACGGCCGCTTCGCCCGCGCGAAGGGTTTCGACACATTCTGCCCGGTCGGTCCGGCGATCGGGGTCGATCCCGGCCTGGACGACCTCTCGGTGGTCACCCGGGTGAACGGCGTCGAGCGCCAGCGCGGCCATTCGACCGAGATGGCGTTCGGCATCGTGGACATCCTGGTCTACCTGTCGCGGATGATGACCCTCAAACCGGGAGACGTCGTCCTCACCGGAACCCCGGCGGGGGTCGGCACACTGGCCGACGGTGACATCGTGGAAGTCGAGATCCCCGGCCTCGGCGTGCTGGTCAATCCGGTCGAGGCGTGGCGGGCGGACGAGTCGAGTTAGCCGGAACCCAACCCCAAAGTGTGACCGGTTCGAGGTCGCGGGTACTCTCCTCGCAATGGACCTCGAACGGATCGTCGCCGAGCTTGCGCCGCGCCTGCTCGCCTGCTGCTTCGCCTGGACCCGCGATCGGTCTCTGGCGGAAGAGACGGCGCAGGAGGCACTCACCGCTCTGGTCCAGCGGTGGCGCCGCTTCGGGCCGCCCGAGTGTCCGGAGGCGTTCGCCTTCGCGATCGCCCGGCGCCGGGCCGCCCGGGCGCGTTTGAAGCAGCGTCTGCTCGCGCCGCTGTCGATCCTGTTCGAGCGCCGCAGCCCACATCGAAATCCGGAGGATCAGGCGGCCGATCGCGCCGACCTCGCGCGGGTCCGAACCGCTCTGGCGGAGCTGTCCGGCCGCGACCGTACCGCCCTCTTGGCCGTAGCGGTGGCGGAGCTGCCGCTCGCCGAAGGGGCGCGGTCGCTCGGGATTTCCGTGTCTGCCTTGAAAATGCGCCTGCACCGCGCGCGACGGCGCCTGGTGCAGGCGATGGAGATGAATGATGCGACCTGACGAACACGATCCAGCCGACGATCCTCTCGCTTCCCGGCTCCGATCTGCGCTCACCGCCCCGCCGGGCATCGCGGAGCGGATCGCATTGCGCGCCCTCTCGGGCGGCGCCGAGGTCCCCCATCGACGGTTTCGCCGACGGGGCCTCTGGTGGGCGCTCGCGAGCCTGCCGCTGGTCGCCTTGTGGTGCTTGACCCTGCCGGAAGCTCCGGCGCCGGGACCACTCGATCCGCTCGAAAAGCCGCGAATTTCCATCGTTTCGGTCGACGGCTTCGTGGTCACCGAAAAACCGCCCGAGGGGGGCGTCTGGCGGATCCGTTCCGGATCGACCGAGGCGCCGAACGCGGGGACTACCCTGATGATTCGCCAAGGAGGAACCCCATGAGACGCAAGTCGTGCCTTTCGTTGGGCTGGTTGGTTGCCGCCTCTCTTATGCTCGCCGCTCCGGCGGCCGGGGCCACGAGTAAGGGCCTCGACGAAGAGTTGAACCTCGACGTGGTCAAAGCCTCCGGCACGTTCGATCTGTTCGCGCAGATCGCGGGGCTGGAACCGGTGGTCGACCCCGCGATCGCGGAACGCAAGCTCACCCTGCGGATCGAGAAAGTCCGCGTCCGCACCGCGCTCGACGCGGCCTGCGACAGCTTGGAATGCCGCTGGCGGGTGGACGGAGGAAAACTGGTCGTCGAGGCCAAGCCGCGGACCCCGCCGAAGCCGGTCGAAAAGGCGGCGCTGCTCGACGAACCGATCGATCTGAAAGTGACGAAGGCGCGTGCCGCGGACGTTCTACGCACCTTCGGCGAGATCTTGAGCGTCGAGGTCGACATCGACGAAGGGGTCGGTGGCGACCTGACGCTCGATCTCGAAGCCACGCCCGTCCGGGCGGCGCTTGATGCGGTGTGCAAGAAGCTCGGCTGCCGTTGGCATATCGAAGAGGGTGCGCGGCGGCGGTTGGTGTTCTCTCCGAAGAAGTAGAAGCGATTCCAGCCCTCAACCCCTGTGCTAGCCTCCCTCCAACGTTTCGGCCGGCTGGAATGAGGAGGAAGGGGAAGCGATGAGCGAGCCCGTGCGTACCTCGGCGAGAACCTTGCGCCCGATCGGCGAGCTACCGGAATTCACGGTGCGCGCGATCGCCGCCGGGGTCGTGTTCGGCATCGTGTTCGGCGCGGCAAATGCCTATCTCGGGTTGCGCGTCGGGCTGACGGTCGCGACTTCGATTCCGATCTCAGTGCTCACGGTGGCGCTGTTCCGGTTGATGAAGAGCGACCGGACAATGATCCTGGAAGCGAACCTGGCGCAAACCGTCGGCTCGGCCAGCTCGTCGCTCGCGGCGGGGACTATCTTCACCATCCCCGCGCTGTTCCTCTGGGGGATCATTCCGCCCTACTGGCAGATCGCGGGGCTCGCGTTCCTCGGCGCCGTGCTCGGCATCTCGGCCATGGTGCCGCTACGCCGGCTGCTGATCGTCCAGAGCGCTAACGAGCTGCCCTATCCGGAAGGGACGGCCTGTGCCGAGGTGCTGCGCGCCACGACCGCCGAATCCTCCGGCGGGCGCTGGATCTTTCTCGGGCTTGGCGTCGGCGCCGCAATCAAGCTCGCGATCGGCGCCGCCTGCCTGATCGAATCGAGCTTGACCACCCTGGTGCCGTTCCTGCCGAAGGCGGAGTTGGCGCTCGAAATCGCTCCGGCGCTGCTTGCGGTCGGCTACATTCTCGGCTACCGGCAATCGGCGGTCATGGTCTCCGGCAGCTTAATCTCCGCCCTCGCGCTCACGCCCTTGATCGGTCTGGTAGGTGACGGCCTGCCAAACCCGCTGTTTCCCGAATCGACCAAGCTGATCCACGATTTGACCGCCGGGCAGATCTGGTCGCGCTACGTCCGCTACATCGGGGCCGGCGCGGTCGCCGCGGCGGGAATAGTGACCGTGATCCGTTCGCTGCCCACGATGGTCCGATCGCTGGCGGCCGTGCTGCGCGGTCTGCGTAAGCCAGGAGCCGGGGCCGATTCGTCTAGCGAAACCGTCGAGCGTACCGACCGCGACGTGCCGGGTTGGATGGTGCTCGCCGGCCCCGCGATCGTGATCCTCGGCCTGATCGGCATCCCCGGCCTCCTGGCCGGCGAGATGAGCCTGGTGCCGCGGATCGCCGCCGCCCTCGGCGTGGCGATCTTCGGCGTGCTGTTCGTAGTCGTCTCGTCGCGGATCGTCGGGCTGATCGGCGTCTCCTCGAATCCGACCTCGGGGATGACCCTGGTGACGCTCCTCGGCACGGCTCTGGTTTTCGTTCTCTGCGGCTGGACCGACCCTTCCGCGCGCGCCGCGATCCTGACGGTCGGCACGGTCGTGTGCATCGCGGCGTCCAAAGCGGGCGACATCTCGCAGGATCTGAAGACCGGCTACCTGGTCGGCGCCACCCCCGCGCGCCAGCAGGTGGGCCAACTGATCGGCGCGGCGTTCGCCTGCTGGGCGATCGCGGGGACCGTGCTACTGCTCGGCAAGGCGTTCACGTTCGGCTCCGAACAGCTCCCCGCGCCACAGGCGACATTGATGAAAACGGTGATCGACGGCGTGCTCACCGGCTCGCTCCCCTGGGGGCTAGTGGGAACCGGCGCCGCGTTCTCCCTCGGCGCCATGCTCGCCGGCCTGCCTGGGCTCGCGTTCGCGGTCGGCATCTACCTGCCGCTCGGAAGCCTCACTCCCATCTTCCTCGGCGGCTGCATCCGCGCCCTGGTCGAGCGGAAGCGGAAAGGCAAAGTGATCGAGGGCG
The DNA here is from genome assembly GCA_035995205.1 of Thermoanaerobaculia bacterium. Classification (GTDB taxonomy): domain Bacteria; phylum Acidobacteriota; class Thermoanaerobaculia; order Multivoradales; family UBA5704; genus DASYKS01. The sequence continues at coordinate 11,437 of DASYKS010000006.1, read as the reverse complement.
ATCCCGGCATCCTCGCCGCCTCCGGCCTGATCGCGGGCGAAGGTCTCGCGGGCGTCGCGATTGCGCTCATGGTCGCGGTCCAGACTCGCGGCGGCGGCTTCGCCGAGTGGCTCCAGAGCTGGCGCTTCGCCGAGAAGGGCTTTGTCCGCCTGGAAGGCTCCCTCGCCGTGAGCCTCGGCCTGATTCTGGTCGGCGCGATCTCCCTCTTCATCTATCGTGCGGGGAGCGTGGCGGAAGAGAAAGTGGCGGAAGAGAGCGGGAGTTGAGCTCGGCCGATGGATTTCGTCGCCGGCCTCAATCTCATTTCGGGTTTTCTCGCTGGCCGAGCGGACCGTAGCGCCGTGATCGGCGGTATCGCGCTCGCCGCCTACGGCAACCCGCGCACGACAATCGACCTCGATTTCATCGTCGACGGCGATCTACAGGTCGAGCTGATCGCCTTTTTGGAGTCGGAAGGATTCGAGACCCTCTTTCGCAGCAGCGGCTATTCGAACCACCAGCATCCCGATCCGGAGCGCGGTCGCCTCGATTTCGTCTACGTGCGCGCGGAGACTTCTGAGAGGATCTTCGCGGAGTGCCGCGGCCTGCCCGGGCCGGGAGGGACTACGATCCTCGTCCCCAAACCGGAGCATCTCGCCGCGCTCAAGGCGCAGGCGACGAAGAACGATCCTTCTCGCGCGCCGAGCGATCTGGCGGACGTCCGGTTCTTGCTCGGGCTTCCCAACGTTGACCGTGGATTGATCCGCGAGTATTTTGAACGCCTGGGCCAAGGAGACCTATTCGATGAGCTTGACCGATCGATCTGAATGGGTGCTCAACATCGAGCGCGACATCCCGACGACTCCTGAGGATGTCATCGCCCTGCGCAAGAACCGCCCAGTGCGGGGAGAGAATTGGCTGGAAGACCTACATCGCCTGACCCAGCAGCTCCCGGGAGTCCAAGAGGCGCTTCGTCGGCGCAAAACTTTCGAGGGTTGCGAGCCGTTCGAGCTCTGAAATTTGTGGGCTGCCAGCGCAGTCAATTTCTAAGCGCTCCCCAAAGACCCTCTCGTTCGTCATTTCTCGCGTAAACTATTGGAGTCACCTCTTCGAGTGCTCCTTAGCAACCTCCGGCTGTCCGGAGACGCCCCCATTACTGGTTAGGTGAGGTGAGCGATGGTCGAGATCCGCGAGAAATCGGCGAATCAGATTCACATGTATGAACGGGACTACTTCCTGAGAGTTCATGATCGCAATTGGCCGTCACCTAGCCTCAACATTCTCGACTCCGACCTGGTGTTCCCTCAGGCGGCTTATGCAGGAAAAAGTTGGAGAGCCGGTGTCTGGCAAAGGGTTCCGGCGGAAGGTAACGCCGGAGGCGTCCTCTGGAGGGTTCTGCGTTTAGGGCAGGCTGAAGCCCAGCAGGAGATGTTCGAGACGATTCTCCGCTTCCCGACCGCGCCGCTCTTTGGACCTCAGAGGAAACGTGACTACCAGTTTCGATTGAATCCAGTACATCAACATACTTTTCGCCTCCTCACGCCTTTCTCGCCCACCGAACCCCAAAGCGCCACTCGCATATTCCTCCTTTTCAACGGAATCAACGAGATTGATCATCTCGGTTTCTACCACACTCTTTCGAGATTGGTAATGGCTCAGGACAGCCCTACCGCTTGCCTAATATGTCCTTTCCCCGGGCACCTCACTCGATATCCTCTACATGGTCGCTATGCCGAGAAGCCCATACAACGCTTTATAAGCGATCCGAGCGATCTCTTTCGTCAGTACCTACGATATATGATTGAGATCCAATGGGTTCTGAGCGTTCTAGTTCCAGTGAGCTCTTATCCTGTTACGCCGGGCCAGCCTCTGTTGGCAGAGTCCATGAATCCCGGCGAGGGTCGGTGCAACAGTATTGTCCTGGGAGAAGAGATTGCGAAGGCATGGCGCACGATGTACGCAAGCTCCAAGCAGAGTCGGCGTGAAACTTCGGCGGAGCCAGAAGAGGTATGTACCACCCAGGATGCCATCCAGGCGGTAACTGCTCTTAGAAATGCGATCGGATGGAAGCACTGCGAAAAGCGGCTTGAGGATCTCGAAGAAGGCAGCCTTTTGCCTCCACCCAGATTGCATGTGGTTGGATATAGCCTCGGTGGCTATTTAGCTCAGTCAGCATTTTTCACATGGCCGTTTGCTCTAGGGACCTGCACAGCCCTCTGTTCCGGCGGAGCGCTCCAGGATCTGAGGCCCGTTAAGATAGCTCACGAAGAAGAGTGGCGCTCGATAACTCATGGCTTGACCTTCGAGGTCGACTGCGCGATGCTCGAAGGAAGAATTCGCCTCGAGGAATCAGACAACATCTGCGGAATCCCTGCTTCGGATTTTGGGTCGCACTACCGAATTTTTCATGACGTATTCCTTCAAGATCCCTATGGCTCCTATCGAGCGCGCGTATCGGAGTTTGCTCCTCGGCTATTCTTCGTTGTTGGGGGAAATGATCCGATTGTTCCGACGAATTCACTGATCCAAGCGAGCCCCAAGGGAGGAATAAACCTAATAGAGATCGCAAACCTCACTCATTTCATCGCTACGGACGCCGGTGAGTGGTCAGATTTCTGGTTACCGATGGTGACTCAAGTTATTGTAAGGTTGTCGGAGCGGATGGAGGTAAGCGTTTCGAAGTCGATGCTTGCAAGTCTTTGGAATCAGGATACAACCGGACCCGCTGGCACCTGGGGCGATCCGGAAAAGGATCGCGGTTCTGTGGGACGTTCAGAACCTGACACTCTGAGTATGAAGATGTTGCAAGACGAACTCGACAAGCTGGTTGAGACCACCCGAGCCGGGGGGTTTTTGTTTGTCCTCAGAAATAATTTACCGGTAATACTCATGGGTAGACGCCGGCTTCATCATCGCGGAGTGATGCCGCACTTCGAAGATCTTAGCATTCGTTATGCTTGGGAGAAGGTTCAAGAGCAGTGCCAAACGCTAAAGATGAGGAGCAACCGGATCACCCTGGTGCTTCCTGGTCGGTTGAACGAGTGGTTCAGACGCAAGCCCTCGGTCATTTCTTCCAAGAGCCGAGCCTTGGCAAGGGAGGCGTCGGGGCAAGGCGCCCTCGAAGCGATGTGGCAAGATTTTCTAGATGATTGGGAGTGCGAAGAGAAAGCGCTGTGGCGATTTGATCCTCATGCCCAGTCGCCAATCCATAGTCTAGAACAGTCAGTCAGAGAGGAAACGTCTACTCCGAGTTCTCCGATGCATCCGATACTCAATTGCCTACCCGATGTCTGGATTGGTTTCTCGACAGATGTGCTCGGGAGAACAATGGCAAGCGAAATGACTAGAACGGAAGTTCATAGGCAGATCTTGGACCTTGCGTGCTTGCTCTTCGAGTTTCAGAGGAAAAGTGTTCCCGCCTCAGAATTAGCCGAGCGTAAGGCCTTACAGCTAGGTGAATGGCTCCGAACCGGCGCCCTTCGTATCGTGCGCATTTCTTCGGCTAACGCGACTCCAAACTTTATGGGCGAGAGAATCACTGATCCCGAGAGCGCAATTGATCTCATAGTCCATAGCGCCCTCGCCCTATTGTACTCCACACCTTGTGACCAGGTTGGCGACTTTGCGCGGGACTGGCAGATTGGCGATCTCTCCCCTTCGCCCACGGAGAGGCCGAAGCAGCCGACTTAGGAAGCAGCACCCCTAATGCTGTATGTTCGTTGAGGCCCGTTGCCTCCCGGCGCCGGCACCTGTACCCTTCGTCGAAACGCTGTCGGGACCACCATGATCGATCTGACCAAAGTTTCGCCCGAGCTGTTCACCGTGGCGCTGGAGAGCAATCTGCGGCGGTATGCCGCGGACTACAAGCTTTCGGGGCATTTCGTGGAAGCGGTGCGGGTCCGTCTGGGGGCCGATTGCGCCTGGCTGATCCCCGAGCTGGATACGGTGGACGAGGAGAATTGGCGGCCGATCGTGCGCGGGGGAGCCGGTGCGCAGAGCGCCCGGGAGTGCGAGCCGGGGCTGTTCGATCTCGGGCTGGCTAAGGACTTCCTGGCCAAGCGGCGGCCGAAGATCCCGCCGACCACGATCCTCGGCCGGGTGATCCGCTTCGGGCGCCAGGTGGGGCTGCTCGGGGCGGTCCGCCGCGAGCGACCGTTCGAATCGGCCGACCGGCGCACGCTCGACCGGCTCGCGGGGGTCCTTGCGACCGAGCTGGGACGGCGCGAGAAGAAGCGGCTGTACAAGGTGCTCGACCGGATCAAGGAGAAGATCGTCGCCGAGCTGCGGCCGCGCGACCTCGCGTACCAGATCCTCGACGGGTTGGAGCAACTGGTGGGCTACGACCACTCCTCGGCGTTCCTCACTTGGGACGCGGGAGCCGGAGTACTCCGGGTCGAGGCTGAGAAAATCGCCTGGACCAAGGCGAAGAGCGCCGCGGTCGGGCGCGAGATCCCGGTCTCGCCCGAGGCGATCTTTGTCATCCAGAGCGGGCTTCACCTGTCGACCGATAGGGACGGCCTGCCGGAGCACCCCGCGCATGACGCCGTTCGCCGCCTGCTCGACGACGGCCCCTCCCCGGGCATCCCGCCGATCCGGAGCTTGCTGGTGGCGCCGCTCTTCTTCGACGACCGGTTCTTGGGGCTGCTCGAAGTCGCGGCCTGGAAGCGCCGCGCTTTCGACGGCTGGGACGCCGAAGTGGTCGAGCGGTTCCTGCCGGTCGCCGAGGTCGCGATCCGCAACGCGCAGTGGAACCAGACGCTCGAAAACCAGGCGGCGCAGGCGGAGGTTAAGGCGAGTCTGGTCACCCTCGCGCGAGTGGTCGCGCACGACGTCAACAACGCCGTCGGTGTGATCCTGCCGCTCGCGCAGCAGATCCAGGACGACCTGCGCCTCGGCGAGCTCGTGCCCGAGGAGGCGGGGGAGGATCTGGCGGTGATCGTCGACCGCGCCCAATTCTGCAAGCGGATCTTCGTCAACATGTTGCGCGCCGGCAGCACCGGTCGGCTCGGCGAAGGGCCGGTCGACCTGAACCGGTCGGTGCGGGAGACGGTCTCGTTCTTCGAGGCGGCCGCCGCCCGGTCGGGGTTCGAGCTGTCGCTCGCGCTTGACCCGGAGATGCCGGTGGTCCTGTTCTCGCGCCAGGATTTGGAGCACGTGCTGCTCAATCTGGTCACCAACTCGCTCGAAGCGTTGCGTACCTCGGGCAAGCGGATCACGGTCGAGACCGGCCGCACGGAGTCGGGCCTGGCGTTTCTACGCGTACTGGACGATGGCCCGGGCATTCCGCGCCACCTGCGCGACAAAGTGCTCGAACCGTTTTTCTCGACCAAGGAAGGGGGCCACGGCCTGGGCCTCGCGCTCTGCCGGTCACTCACCTGGCAGAACTGCGGCGGCTTCGAGATCGAGAGCGAAGCCGGAGCGGGCACGACCGTGACGGTCGAGATGAGGCTGTTCACGCCGTCCGAGGCGGCGTCGGACCCGGCGCCGGAAGCCGCGGTCGAGGTGGCTCCGGACGGCTCGGAGATCCCGAATGTCGCTTGAGCGGAAGATCCTGGTCGTCGACGACGATCCGTCGATCCGGCGCATGATCGGCCGCCTGCTCAAGAGCCATCGGGTAACCCTCGCGGCGAACGCCGCCGAGGGGCTGGCGGCGGCGCGCGCCGAGCGCTTCGATCTGGCCCTCGTCGACGTCCATCTGGGCGAGGCGGAGGACGACGGCTACGCGCTCTGCCGCGCCCTGCGCGCGGAGAATCCGCACACCGAGGTGATCCTGATCACCGGCTCGGTTTCGCACGCCGACGAGAAGCTCTACCGCTCGCTGGTCGAGGACGCGTTCTATTTCCTCTGGAAGCCGTTCGACCGCCGGGTCCTGCTCGCCCTGGTCGAGCGCTGCCTGCGCCTGCAAGCCGAGCGCGAGGCCAAGGAGAGCTACGCGCAGCGGCTCGACGAGGATTTCGAGCGCGCCAAGCGCTTTCAGCTCGGCCTGTTGCCGCGCGATCCGGTGGAGCACGCGGGTTGGCGGATCGCCGGGCTGCTCCAGAGCTGCGATGCGCTGGGGGGCGACCATTTCCACACCCAGACCTGGGGCGAAGACACGGTCGATTTCGTGATCTCGGACGTCGTCGGTCACGGCGTCTCGGCCGCGATGTACGCCGGCATGCTGCGCTCGACGCTGGACGCCGCGCGGCGCCGTTCGACCGACCCGGATCGCGTCGTGCGCTGGCTGTACGACGGGGTCGATTTCTTCAACGGCCGGAAGTTCGCGACCCTGGTCTACGGCCAGCTCGGGCCGGAGGGGCGGCTGCGCTATTTCAACGCGGCCCACCCTCCCCCGCTTCTGCTCGGCAAGAACGGGCTCACGAGCCTGGAGCCGACCGGCAGCCTGGTCTGCTGGCCGTTCCGCACCAACCCGCCGACGATCGCCAAGGTGACGTTCGAGCCCGGGGATCGCCTGTTCGCCTTCACCGACGGTGCGTTCGAAGCACGCAACGAGGCGGACGAAGAGCTCGGTCGCGAACGTCTCGCCGAGGTGTTCGAAGCAACCCGCGATTTGGCGCTCGCCGAGGTGCTCGATGGCCTGCTCGCCGAGGTGAAAACGTTCGCCGGCCGCCGGCCGCTCGCGGATGACGTGACGTTACTGCTGATCGAACGGGAATGACCAACCCAGGGTTGCCGCCCGGCCGAATCCACCCGGTGTAGGATCGCTGCACCTTGCTTCGCCTCTCCTGGACCCCGGGCCGCGTCGTCGGCTTCGTTGCCGGCCTTGTCGCGTTCGGTCTGTTCGTGTTTCTCGATTCGCCCCTGCGCCACGATCCGGAAACCGGCTCGCGCCCGGCGTTCGCCGCGGGAATCGCGGCTCTGATGGCGATCTGGTGGTTGACCGAGGCGCTGCCGATCTACGTCACGGCGTGCGTGCCGCTGCTCGCCTATCCGCTGTTCCGGCCGTTCGGCCCCACGATCTTCGAGAACGTGCGCTCGACGGTGGGCGCTTACATCGACCCCTACATCTTCCTGTTCGCGGGCGGCATGGCGATCGCTGCGGCCATGCAGCGGTGGGATCTCCATCGCCGGATCGCGCTCAACATCATGGCCGCGATCGGCACCGACCCGAAGCGCCTGCTCGCGGGATTCCTCTGCGCCACCGCGTTCATCTCGCTCTGGATCTCCAATACGGCGACCGCGACGATGATGTTCCCGATCGGCATGGCGGTGCTCGCCCAGATCGAGCTCCAGCGCGGGGGCGAGCGGCTCCGCCACTATGGCATGGCGATCATGCTCGCGATCGCCTACGGCTCGAACGTCGGCGGCATCGGCACCAAGATCGGCACCGCGCCGAACGCCCAGTTCGCCGGCTTCGCCGAGCGGCTGGGGATCGAGGTCTCGTTCCTCCAGTTCATGGCCGTCGGCCTGCCGTTCGTGATTATGTTCTTGCCCGTCGTCTGGTATGCGCTCTGGCGCATCGGCCGGAGCGACAAGCTCGGAGAGACAATGGGCGCCACCGCGGTCGCCGACGAGATCGGTAAGCTCGGCCGCATCCGCCGCGAGGAGAAGATCGTCCTCGGCGTCTTCCTGGTCACGGCCTGCTTATGGATCGGCGGCAAGCTCTTGACCGACTTTTTGAAGCCGCTGGTCACCGCGTTTCCGCTCACCTCGGCGCACGTCGAAGGGGGGATCGCGATGCTCGCGGCTCTCGCCCTCCTCCTCTGGCGCAGCCGCGGCCACGCTGTGCTCAATTTTGATGCCCTGAAGCGGGTGCCGTGGGAGACCCTGTTGCTGCTCGGCGGCGGTTTCGCCATGGCCTCGGCGATTCAGAAGAGCGGCCTGTCGAACCAGGTGGGCGCCCAGCTCTTGGGCCTCCAGAGCTTCCCGCCCTTCGCCCAGATCCTCCTCGCGAGCCTCGTCACCGTGGCGCTCTCCGCCGTGGCCTCGAACACCGCGACGATCGCGGTCATGCTCGTCGTCCTGCACCAGGCGGTCGCGGCGCAAAACCTGCCGACGGTCCTGTTCGCCGCGACGATCGCCGCCTCCTGCGATTTCGCCCTCCCGGCCGGCACGCCACCGAACGCAATCGTCTTCGGCAGCGGCTACGTCACCATCCCCCGCATGGCGAGGACCGGCGTCGTCCTCGACCTCCTCGCCGCGCTTCTCGTGGCGGGATGGTGCTGGCTGATCGTGGAGCGGGTGCTTTAGTCCACAAGGACGAAACCGTCCTTCTTGTCATCCCGAGCGAGAGCGAGGGATCTGGGGGTCGGGCGGCCTTGAATCCCTTCGCCGCATCGGGATCTGAGCCACCCACCCCCCAGATTCCTCACTCACGTTTGGAATGACGAACTCCGAAGCGTCAAGGAATTAGTTTCGTTGGGCGCCTTTCCGCGGCGGCCGAGGCGGCGGCACCGCCGCCCCAGGAATCCGCCGATAGATCGCGAGATACCGCCCGTCGTCCGAGGTGAAACGCGCGACCTCCCGATAGGCTTTTGGAAACCAGGGCCGATCGACGATCGGGCGGGTGCCGCCGCGGGCGTTGTAGGTGTGGAAGATGACGAAGGTCGTGGGCTTCGCGAGAAACGCGCCGAGACGATCTTGGGCGAAGGGGAGCGAACGAGGGGTGACCAGGCCGACGAGGTCTTGGACCGTCCGGTCGCTGGTGAAGGCGAGGATGCCGATCTCCTCGTAGGCGATGTCTTCGTCGGGTGTCGAATGGGCGGCAATCCAGGCGCCCGCTTGGGAGTAGGCCGGAAAACGCCAGTCGCCCGCGCCCGGGTGCCGCGCGGCGCGGAAACCGCCGAGGACCGAGCCGACCAGGGGGAGCGCGAGAAGCAGCAGAACCACGGCCGAAGCCCAGGATCTCGTCGAGGCTCTGGCCGCGTCAGCCCTTACCTCCGGCCCCTCTCCCAGCGGGAGAGGGGAGACGAGCGAGAAACCCCTTCGATCGATCCGCCGCACCGCCGCGCCGACTGCGAAAGGCGCCGCGGCGAGCAGCGCGGTGAGCGGCGGCGCCGCGTACCAGACGAAGAACGGCACCCTGAGCAGCGGGTAGATCACCGCGAGCACCATGCCGTTCAGGGCGAGCAGGAGCCCCGGCCGGCCGGCGCTTCGCGCGAGGAACACCAACCCCACGATCCCGAGAACGACGATTCCGATCGCGAGCGGCCCCGCGGAGGACGCCAGCAGCTCGTAACCCCGGCTCCAGAACGCGAGGCCGCTCTGCCACCGTTCCGGATCGAGCGCCGCGTACGCGCGTTTCGCCGCCAGGGTGTTGGGAATCAGGGTGCCGAACCAGGCCCGGGCGGCGAAACCGCCGAGGGCGACGACCACCGCAGCCGCTAAGCCATACGCCCAAGGCAGCGCCCCCCGCCCTTGGCGTTGCCCGGCATCCTTAGGGTCCTTGCCGTCCTGGTTGCACTTTTCTTTCGCAGCCCCCAGCAGCCCCAGGATCGCCACGCCGACCAGCGCATCCGGCCGGCAGATGACCGCGAGCCCGGCGACCAGCCCGGCCCACGCGGGGTGCTTCTCCTGCCAGCTCGCCGCGACGAGAAGCAGGGCCAACGCCACGGGCGGCCCGGACCCTTGCGCCGCCCAGAGCACGCTTGACGTGGCGAGCAGGATTCCCGCCGCGATCGCTTCGGGCCGGCGGTTGGTGTGCCGCGCCGCCGTGAGCAACAGCCCGGCGATCGCCGCGATTGAGAGGGCATGGAGCCACGTGCCGAGCAGAGGGATCGCCAGACCGGTCGCGCGGTGGGCGGCGGCCAGAAGCAGGGCCACGCCCGGATCGGTGACGCCGAAGATCCGCTCGCCCGGGTTGAAGACCAGGCCCCGTCCGGCGGCGAGGTTTTGGGCGTAGCGGTAGGTGATGTACATGTCGTCGGTCGCCTGGGCGGCGAGACGGACGGCGAAACCGGCGAGCAGGGCAAAGGGCAGCGCGGCGACCAGGAACGAGCCGGCGATTCTGCCGGGCCGGGCGCGCGGTTCTCGGGTAAACGGCGTGGGCACGGTAGGATTATCGACGACGACCGATGCCTTCGGCCGCAGGAATCGGCCGCCTCTTGGGTTTCTGACTACAAACGGAGGGCGCGAACACGCCGCCGGCCTCCTCCGGTCGGTCCTTGGTAGATGGCGGCGAGATCACTGAGCTAAGGAGATCGCACATGAGCCATAGAAATCGACGGTTCGCCGCTTTTGGCTTGCTGGTTCTGGTCCTTGCCGCTTTTGCGCTTCCTGCTACCGCCGGCTATCGCGGTCGCTGGATCCTCCTGGGCGAGAGGTCGGTCACGGACGGGATCGACCACGACACGATCGTCGTCACCGGCGCTCGCGGCCGGTTCGAGAAGATCGCGATCCGCGTCTTCGATCGGGCGGTGCAGTTCCACGACGTGAAGGTCCACTACGGAGACGGCTTCGTCCAGGACGTCGAGATCCGGAGCGTCATCCCCGCCGCGGGCTGGTCGCGCATCATCGATCTCTCCGGCGGCCGCCGCGTGATCCGCTCGATCGAGTTCTGGTACGACGCTCAATCGCTCGGCGGCAAGGCGACGGTGCGCGTCTTCGGCCAACACTGATTTCGACTGCGTTAAGCGATCCCGATGCAGGGATAAGCTTTCCCCGTAGAGGGAAACGCTATCCCCGGGCAGGGAAACGCTATCCCTTTAGAGGGAAACGCTATCCTCGGGCAGGGAAACGCTATCCCGCTGGAGGGAAACGCTATCCCGCTGGAGGGAAACGCTATTCTGCCAGCGGGTAAGCATTCCGCGTAGCGGGAAACGCTATTCGGCCTGCTGCAAGGCTTACGGAACCTGTCAATGGTTTTGAGACACAAAAGTAGGTTGGGCTAAGGAAGAATGGTGCTCGGGACTTCTGGGGGGTTGATCCAGACCTTTGCGGGCGGTGTTTTGGCTTGAGGAAGCCGGTGCTTGAAGCGCAGCGGGTTCTGCCGGAAGGCCAGTTGAAGCGTGCGATTGCGGCCTTCGAGGACTGCTTCGGTGCGTCCGAAATGGACATCGGCTGGTGTCATGAGCGCGATGCCGGAGTGCCGGTGCTCGTGGTTGTACCAATCGAAGAAAGTCGAGCAAAAGGCCCGCGCATCCTGCAAGGAGCCAAAGCGATCGGGGAAGGCGGGGTGGTACTTGAGGGTCTTGATTTGGGACTCGGAAAAGGGGTTGTCGTTGCTGGTGCAAGGGCGGTTGTGCGATTTGAGGACTCCAAGGTCCGCGAGCATGAGGGCAACGGGTTTAGAGGTCATGCTGGGGCCGCGATCGGCATGGACAGTGAGCTGTCCAGGGGCGATGTCGAAGCGCTGGATGGCTTCGGCGATCAGACGCTGTGCTAGTGTAGTGCGCCCGATTTGTTGAACCTTAAGCGTGACTCGTTCGTATCTTCCTATGGGAGGATTCAAAGATGCGAGTCGCGCCGGAGATTCTGCTTTCCCCCGAGGAGAGTCAGCAGCTGGAGAAGTTCGCGCGCG
>DASYKS010000005.1:0-9656 GCA_035995205.1 Thermoanaerobaculia bacterium | reverse complement strand
AACGTCAAAGCTCCGAGGAGGTTACGTCCCCATGCCGAGAACTCCCCTGTTTCGCTATCTGGTTCGCGCGGCCCGGCTCGCGCGCGCGGCAGCCGCTTCCGGCGCCTCCTCGGCCGAGACGGTCGAGCGTTGGCGCGAGAGCGTCCAGTTCTCGCGGCGCAGCTTCCTCGCCACGGCGGGAGCCGCGACGGTGGGGCTTGCGGCTGGCTGCGGCAAGATCTCGCAGCTCGCCGGGCGCGGCACGGGCAAGTCGGGGGACCGGCCGGTCCTAATCATCGGCGGCGGGATCGCGGGCCTCACCTGCGCCTACCGGTTGCACCAGCAGAACGTGCCGGTGCGGGTGATCGAGGGGCAGAAGCGGGTGGGCGGCCGGATGTTTTCTCTGACCAACTATTTCCCCGAAAATCAGGTGTGCGAGCTGGGGGGCGAGTTGGTCGACTCCGGCCACGAGCACCTGCGCGGCCTGGCCGGTGAGCTGGGGCTCACGCTCGACGATTTCGACACCGACGACCCGAAGCTCGCCCGAGACGTCTGGTACTTCGATGGCGTGCGGCGGAAGGACGAAGACGTGGTCGAGGCGTTCAAGCCGATCGCCGAAAAGATGGCCGCCTCATGGGAAGAGGTGACCGGCGACTCGTTCGATTACCAGAATCCGAATGGCGCGCAGCGGGTGGACAACCTGTCGATCGCCCAATGGCTCGACGAGGCGGAGTGCGACGGCTGGTTCCGAAAACTGCTCGAAGTCGGCTACGTCACCGAATACGGCCGCGAGATCTCCGAGCAGTCGGCCTGGAACATGCTGTACCTGATCGACTACGAAACGCCCGATCCGTTCCGGATCTTCGGCGACAGCGACGAGCGGTACCACATCCGCGGCGGCAACGATCAGGTGCCGAAGCTGCTCGCAGGCAAGCTCGGCGAGCGGGTGGAGACCAACAGCCGGCTCGAATCGATCTCCCGCGCCTCCGACGGCTCGTACCGCTGCTCGGTCCGGCGCGACGCGACCTCGGAGACGATCTCCGCCGACCGCGTGGTGCTCGCGCTGCCGTTCACCATGCTGCGCGAAGTGCAGATGGACGTCGAGCTTCCCCCGGTCAAAAAGAAGGCGATCGCCGAGCTGGGTTACGGCACGAACGCCAAGCTGATGGTCGGTTTTTCCGAACGCGTCTGGCGCACCGGCTCGGTCGCCTCGAACGGCAGCATCTTGACCGACCTGCCGTTCCAGCTCACCTGGGAGTCGACCCGCCTGCAATCCGGAAAGGGTGGCATCCTGGTGGGCTTCACGGGCGGAGAGCGCGGCCTGGCGATGGGCGACGGAACGCCGGCCGACCAAGCGGAGAAGTTCGTGGCAGAGCTCGAAAAGGTCTATCCCGGCGTCGCCGAGCGGCGCACCGGCGAGACCCGCATGCACTGGCCGACGTTTCCCTGGATGAAGGCGAGCTACGCCTGCTATCTGCCCGGCCAGTGGACGACGATCTGCAGCGCCGAAGGGGAGCGGGTCGAAAAGCTCCACTTCTGCGGCGAGCACACCTCGGTCGATTTCCAAGGCTATATGGAAGGAGGCTGCGAGAGCGGCACCCGCGTCGCCGACGAGATCCTGATCGATTTGGGGCTGAAGAAGCCGGAGAAGGAAGAGAAGGAAGCGCCGGAGACGGAGAAGAAAGCCGCCTGAGGCGACGGGAACTGGAGAGCGAAGCGGGCGGCGGAAATTCGGCCGCCGCCGACTCCTTCGACGATCAGCCTACTTGCGGAATCCAGAGTGGCGGATGTCCAGCCCCTCGACGTAGTAGATGACGTTTTCGGCTAGGTTGGTGGCGTGATCGGCGACCCGTTCCAGGTTGCGCGCGATCAGCAGGAGATGGAGCGACCGGCGGACGTTTGCCGGGGTTTCGATCATGTACGTGACCAGGATGCGGAACAGCTGTTCGTAGAGCCGGTCGATGTCGTCATCCGTACGGCAGACTTCGAGCGCGGCCTCGACGTCGCGGTTCTTGAAGGCGTCCAAGCTCGTGCGCACCTGGCCGCGGGCGAGCTCGGCCATTTTCGGTAGGTCGAGATAGCGTTCGAGCGGCTCCTCTTCGTTCAACTGGAGGACCGCCTGGGCGATGTTGACCGCGGCGTCGCCGACCCGTTCGAGATCGGTCGTGCTGCGCATCACCGCGATCAGGCAGCGGAGGTCTCCGGCGGTCGGCTGGTGGCGCAAAAGGACCGCGTGGCTCGCCTCGTCGAGATTTTTCTCCTGCAGGTCGATCGAGACGTCGGCGCGGATCACCCGCTCGGCGAGGCCGGAATCGGTCTCAAGAAGGGCGCGCATCGCGTCGCCCACCATCTCGTCCACCGACTGGCCCATGCGCAGCAGATCGTGGCGAAGGCGGTCGAGGTCATGATCGAGCGGGCGTTCCATGGTCGGTCTCCGCGCGAAAGGATGAGGGGAGGCCGTGCTCTCGCGCGGCCTCCCCGTTGAAATCGGAAGCTCCGAAGGAGACCGCCGTTCCTAGAAGTCGTACACCGTGTAGATGCCGATTTCGTTGAACTTGCCCTTGGCGCCGGGCCGGGTCGAGCCGACGGTGCCGCCGTTGCCGGAGCTGACCGTTCCGCCCTTCACCTCTTCGTACTTATAGACGAGGGCGCCGGCGAACGCCTTGTTGTAGCGGTACTGGACGCCGAGGTTGTAGTAATTTTCTTTCAGCAGAGGCTTCAAGTCCTTGCTCGGCTTGGCCTCCTCGAACTTGCCGAAGACGGTGATCACCGCGGTCGGGGAGAAACTGCCCCAGACCGAGAAGCCGTCCGACTTGTCTTCGGTGACCACGGTCACGGTATTCCAATTGTCCGCCTCGAACCACTCGCCGCCGAGCTTGAACTTGTCGGTGCCGTAGGCGACCAGGGCGTCGGTGCGGGTCGCCGTATGCTTGGACGGCGCCGCGTCGGTCTCCAAACCGCGCGTGCCGCTGTAGCCGCCGAGGGCGAGAGTCAAGCCCTTCACCGGAACGAAGGAGATGCGTCCCTCGAAGTCGACGTTCTTGCTCCGCGCCGGATTGGAGAAGCCGCGGCCGTTCTCGGCCGACAACTGGAAGTTGACCTTGTCGCCGGCCGCCTTGCCGAGGAAGTGCAGACCCCAATCGGCGGAAGCGCCGAAGCTGAGCCGGTCGGTGATCGTCTGCTCGAGGTAGCGAAAGCCGTAGATCCCTTCGACGAACGGGATCCAGGCCGTATCGGCGGAACCGAGCCGGAAGCTCGCGTTCGGGTTCAGCTTGTACTGCACGTAGGCCTTCTTGACGAAGACGTCGAAGCGGCGGGCGCCCTGATCGCCGATGTCCGACTGGAATTGCGCGGACCATTTCGCGTCGAACTCGTGGGTGAAGGTGAAGTAGGTGCGCTTGACGTCGATGCCCACCCCGCTGTCGCCGCTCTTGACGCCCGTCCCCTCGTCGTTGGTCTCCCTCGACGAGGCATCGGCATAGACGCGGATGCCGAACTTCGAGGAGGGATAGGCCGCGGGCGGGGTCGGTTTCGGCGTCGGACGGTCGTAGGCTTCAAGGTTGTGGCGGAACAGATAGAGGTCCGCGGCGGTCTCGTTCTCCGCCACCACCGTCTCGCCGTTCTCGCCGCGGCCGATCAGCGTGATCGACTTGCCCATGTCGCCGGAATCCTCCCAGAGCTGCAAGGTCTCGGGGGTATTGAAGACGTAGATCCGGCCGTCCTTCTCGACCTCTTTGTAATACAGACCCGTGACCTGGGCCGACGCGGCGACGGCGGCCGAGGCCAGCACGAGCGCGAGCGCGGCGGCCCGGAACAGAGATTTCCTGCGCATTCCGACTCTCCTTTTCGATAGCGTTCCGAACGGGAAACACAAGTTGTGAGGGTTCAAGATTGCCGGGCGGCGGACCGCTCGAGCCGGACGCGGACGTTCCAGGCGAATGGGCGACACGATAGAAGCGAGCCCGGGCGACTCGGCGACACGTGAGTGACAGCCGTGCAACGGCGGTCCCGGAGCTGTTTCCGGACCGTTGGGACCCAGAACCGGACGACGCGGACCGAGGTCTGGGCGGTTGCGATCGAGGTCCGGAAGACTCAGACCCAGGTCCGGAAGTCTCAGACCCGGGTCCGCACCGTTGGGACCAGGTCCGGACAACCCAGACCCAGGTCCCATGCATTGCGACCCAGATCCGGGAAGCTCGGACCGAAGTCCGGATCGTTGGGACCCCGGTCCGGATGGCCCAGACCAGGTCTCAGCCGTCGGGACCCTAGTCCGGATGACCCAGACCCAGGTCCGAGCCGTCGAGGCCCAGGTCCGGGTGGCGCAGATCCCGGTCTGGACCGTTGAGATCCAGGTCCGGATAACCCGGACCCAGGTCTCAATCGTTGGGACCCAGGTCCCGATGACTCAGACCGAGGTTCGGACTGTTGGGACCCAGGTCTGGGTGACCCAGACCCCGGTCCGGACCGCCGAGACGCGGGTCCGGGTGGCTAGGACCCAGGTCTCGGTCGTAGCGGTGTACGCGGTGAGGGCCGAGAGAATCGACTTTCTCCAGGCGCGGTATCACTATTGAGGGCGTCACCCAGTGAGGTGAGTCACTTCCAGTGTAGATATCCTAAGCCGGAGAGCGCGGGGGACGAACCGAATCTTACTCGCTCGCTCCGGGCTTTGTTGGGCGGCCGAACTGCTAAAATCCAGCGGGGGTCATACTGGAAATGTACAAGATCAACCTAGAGATCGAGCAGTTGCCCGAAGGGCCGTTCCTCGGAACAAGTCCGGACCTTCCTGGTCTCGTCGTCCAGGCCGAGAGCGTCGAAGAGGTTCTACGCCTGGCGCCCGACGTTGCACATGACCTCATCGCGGTCATGGTCGAAACGCAACAGAAACTGCCGCGCGGCATCGAGACAGTTACCACCCCTTGGCGTGTTCCTGTCTTGGTGCCCGCTTGACCTATAGAGAGCTGACCCGGCATCTCCAGCGTCGCGGTTGTCAGTTGGCGCGCCAGAGCAAAGGAAGCCATGAGATCTGGCACAACCCGGCGCAGAACCGATCCACCGCGATCCCCCGGCATTCCGGCGATATCCCGCCCGGTACGCTCCGGGCTATTCTCAAAGGGCTCGGTATCTCTCCAGACGACCTGATCTCCCGGTAGAGAGGTGGCGCGGATAGATTCGGTCGGCTGCCTCTGCCGTCCCCTCAAGCCTGGTAGGATTTCTGCCCCCTGAGGAGCCGTCATGAAATCGTTCTATGTCACGACCCCGATCTACTACGTCAACGATCTGCCCCACATCGGGCACATCTATACGACCATCGTCGCCGACGTCATCGCCCGCTATCACCGGCTGGCGGGCGAGGAGGTCCGTTTCCTGACCGGCACCGACGAACATGGCCAGAAGATCGAGCGGGCAGCCGCGGCAGAGGGAGTGGCGCCGCTGGCTCTCGCCGATCGGGTGGTCCGGCGCTACTTCGAGCTGAAAGACCGGATGGGGTTCTCCTACGACGACTTCATCCGCACCTCGGAAGCCCGCCACCAGGCCGGAGTGGTCGAAGTCATCCGCCGGCTCGAAGCCGCGGGCGACCTCTACACCGCCAAGCACGAGGGGTGGTACTGCCCGGCCTGCGAGCTGTTCTATACCGAAAAAGAGCTGCTCGCCGGCAACCGCTGCCCGGTTCACGAAGAGGCGGTCGAGTGGAAGTCGGAGGAGAACATTTTTTTCCGCCTCTCCCGCTTCGAGCAGCCGCTGCTCGACCTGTATGAGCAGCACCCGGAGTTCGTCCGCCCGGAAAGTAGGAGGAACGAGGTCAAGGCGTTCGTCACCTCGGGCCTCAAGGATCTGTCGGTGTCGCGCACGTCGGTTGCCTGGGGCATTCCTTTTCCCGATCATCCAGGGCACACGGTCTACGTCTGGCTCGACGCGTTGATCAACTACGTGACGGCGCTCGGGCTCGGCAGTGCGGATACGAGCCTGTACGAGAAGTTCTGGGCCGATCCGGCAGGGACGCGGATCAACCTCGTGGGTAAGGACATCCTGCGCTTCCACGCCGTCTTCTGGCCCGCTTTCTTGATGTCGGCCGGCTTGCCGTTGCCTTCCACGGTCTGGGCGCACGGCTGGTGGCTGCGCGACGGCAAGAAGATCTCGAAGTCGTCGGGCGGCGCGATCCGCCCCGACGATCTGGTGGATCGTTTCGGCGCCGACTCGCTGCGCTATTTCCTGCTGCGCGAGATGGTGTTCGGTCTCGACGCGTCGTTTTCCGACGAGGCGTTCGTCGACCGCTACAACAGCGACCTGGCGAACGACCTGGGCAACACGGCGAGCCGCGTGGTCACGCTCTCGCGGAGGGCGTTCGAAAATCAAACGCCGCCGGAAGCTTGCGACAACAACCCGTTGATCGCGGTCGCGGCGCAGGTGGCCGAGGAGTACCGGGCCGCGATGGACGAGTTCGCGTTCTCCCGCGCGCTGGAGGCGCTCTGGCGTCTGCTGGCCGAGGCGAACCAGTACATCGTAGCCCGTGAACCCTGGAAGCTGATCAAGGCCGAGGGGGAGCGCGCGACCCTCTCGCGCGTGCTCTGGAACGGTCTCGAAGCGGTGCGCATCGTGGCGACCGGACTGCTGCCGTTCATGCCCGAAGCGGCGGCCCGGGTGCTCGCCGCCGTGGGCACGGATGTGCCGGCGACGAGCCTCGACGCGCTCGCGTGGGGAGGGACGCCCACCGGGGCGCCGCTCGCCGAGATTCCGCCCCTGTTCCCGCGGATCGACAAGGCGGTTTATTTTGCCGACACACCCGCGAAACCGGCTGCGGCGGCAGAGGAAAAGGAAGAGAAGAAGATGATCTCGATCGACCAATTCTTCGAAACCGAGCTCAAAGTGGCGACCGTGCTCGCCGCCGAGCCGGTTCCGAAGTCGAAGAAGCTGATGAAGCTGACCCTCGATCTCGGCGAGGAAACGCCGCGCACGGTGGTCGGCGGCATTGCCGAGGCCTACAGCCCCGAGGATCTCGTCGGCGGTCAGGTGATCGTGGTGGCGAACCTTCAGCCCGCCAAACTAATGGGCCTGGTGTCGCAAGGAATGGTGCTCGCAGCGACGATCGACAACCAGCCGGTCCTACTGCGGCCGATCCAGCCGGTGCCGCCGGGGACGCGGGTCAAGTAACTCGGGATGCTGATCGATTCGCATTGCCATCTCCAGTCGTTGAAAGGCGACGACGAGGCGGAACGCGCGCTCGACGCGGCGCGAGAGCGCGGGGTCTCGGGCTTCCTGGTGCCTGCCATTCGGTTGGACCAGGCGGAAGAGATCCTCGCCCTCTGCCACCGGCACCCGGACGTCTGGTGCGCGCTGGGCGTTCATCCGCACGACGCGGCTTCCTGGGTGGAAGGCGACGAAGATCGGCTTCGGGGATTGCTTTTCGACCCGAAAGCGGTTGCGGTAGGGGAGTGCGGCCTCGATTTCTACTACGACCACGCGCCGCGCGAGGTGCAGGATCGCGTGATGCGGGCGCAGTGGCGGATCGCCTGCGAGCTTGATCTACCCGTGGTCGTCCACAATCGGGACAGCAACGAGGCGATGCTCGAAGTCGTCCGCGATCCAGAATTCGCCACGCTCCGCGCCGACTTCCATTCCTACGCCGGAGGTCTGGAGATGGCCCGCGAGCTAATCGACCACGGCTTCTCGCTGGGCCTATCGGGGATGATCACCTTCCCCAAGGCCGACAACGTCCGCGAGGTGATCCCGATCCTGCCGCCCGATCGCGCGCTGGTCGAAACGGATACGCCGTATCTGGCGCCGATCCCCTATCGCGGCAAGCCGAACCGGCCGGCCTACGTGGTCGAGATCGCGGAGCGCCTGGCGAAGGAAACGGGAGAGACCTTGGAGCAGGTGACCCGGCGGACGGGCGAGAACTTCTTCCGGCTGTTCGGCAAGGCGGCAGGCTGAGCCGATTTTCGAGAGCGGTATACTCAAATCATGGCGCTGGCACTGTTCGACGACACCCCGGCCTATCCGACGTTTGATCTCGGACCGCATCGGCTGGCCGAGTATGAGGAACTGCCGGAGACGCCGCGCTGCGAGCTGATCTTCGGGAGGTTCTACGTGTCGCCCAGCCCCTCGCTCCTGCACCAAATTGCGGCGCTGATGCTTTGGCGCATCCTCGACAGCATCTCACGCACGACCAGGGCGCTGGCGGTCGCGGCGCCGTTTGACGTCGCGCTCTTCGATCATTCCGTCGTGCAGCCCGACGTGCTCTATTTTTCCGCTGCTCGGAGAAAGCTCGTCCGAAACCGCGCCGAAGGGCCGCCGGATGTGGTCGTCGAAGTGGTTTCTCCGGGTTCGGAACGCAAGGATCGCATCCAGAAGCTTCGCCTCTACGCCGAGGCGGGGGTGCAGGAGTATTGGTTGGTGGATACTGCCGGGCGCCAGATCGAGTTTCTGGACCTCCACGACCGGTACTACAGGGTTGTCCTCGCGGAGGGGCCGATCTATCAGTCTGCGAATTTGCCGGAGATCCGACTCGATCTCGAAGCGTACTGGCGCGAAGTCGAGGAGCGGCTGGGCGAGGATTGATCCCTCACACCGGGTTCGGCACGTCGATGAACTCGACCTCCAAACCGAACCGATCTCGCAGGTGCTCGCCGAGCGCGATCACCCCCAGCCGTTCGGTCGCATAGTGCCCGGCCGAAAGGTAGTGGATGCCGGCCTCGCGGGCGACGTTCATCACCCATTCCGAGACCTCTCCCGTGATGTAGGCGGCAAGCCCCTCATCGATCGCCACGTAGAATTCTTTTTGCGCACCGCCGGAGATGATTCCCAAGGTGGGAACCGGGTCCGGGCCGCCTAGGAACGCGAGCGGCTCCTGGCCGTAGATCCTGGTGCAGCGGGCGACCAACTCGTCGGGGGAGATGGGCTCAGGGAAGCGCCCTTTGAAGCCGACCGGCAGCCCTTCGTGGAGCGCAAACGGTTCGAGATCGACCAGGCCGAAGGCGCGGGCGGCGACCGCGTTGTTGCCGACCTTAGAATCGCGATCGAGCGGTAGGTGATAGCCGATCAAGTTGATCTCGTGGCGGATCAGCTCGGCGACGCGCCGGAATTGGAAACCGGTCAGCTCGCGCGGCATCCCATCCCAGAAGATCCCGTGATGGACCAGGATCGCATCCGCTCCCGCGGCGTAGGCGCGTTCGAACAGCTCGAGGCAGCCCGAGACGCCGGTGACGATCTTTTTGATCTCGCGTCGTCCTTCGACCTGCAGGCCGTTCGGACCGTAGTCGCGACCGCGCTTGGCGTCGAGGGTTTCGTCCAAGTAGGCGACGAGCTTGTCGCGGTCGATCGAGGGCGTTGTCATGACGGGCATTCTAACCGGGCGCAAGGCTCGAAAGAGCCCTCACGCCCGGCGAGGTACGGAAGGCGCTTCGATGTCTGCGCCAGCCGATCGAGTCCCTCGTGGTCGCTTGCAGGCACGTCCCTCTTCCTTACCGCATCTGTTTTGTCGTCAGTTGCAAACGACGCGCATATCGCCCGGTTGATCGTTCAGCCACTGGCAGCCCTCATTAGCCCGGATAATGCATGAAGGAGCGCTGAGCCTATAGACACGGAAGGCCCCGGGAACGGAGAATCTCTTTTGCGAGAAGGGAATTCTGACGTTCTAACGGAGCCTTGCCGATGCCACATCCTGCCACACAGTGTGTTTT
>DASYKS010000004.1:0-27396 GCA_035995205.1 Thermoanaerobaculia bacterium | reverse complement strand
CCGCCGTGGAGGTACAGCACGAACGTCTGCACCGGCAGCTCGAAGCGGAGGGCGAGCAGGCGGTTGTACGCCAAGAGCCGAGCCGCCGTCGTCGTGCGGAACTGCAGCTCGATCTCGACGTGCAGGAGCCCTCGCTCTCCCACCTTACTTTTCACCCGCGAAATCAGGTCGAGTCTCCGCTCCTTACTGCGAGGGGCGTCCGAGGGAGCTTCCGCCGGCTGGAATTCAATCCTGCCGAGCGCTAGCCGAGACGCGAGGTCTGGGCTCGCGAGCCGGACGAAATCGGCCGGAAACGCCTGTATCAGATCCTTCCAGAGTTGATCGTGACCGCCCGCCATTCTGGATCCTCCCGAGGGACCTCGCTCCGGCGAGGTCTTGGTTCGGACCTAACAGACGTAAATGGGGTCGGCTATCTCGATACTTCGGGGCGATGAATTTCAAATTGTGGCGATCTCCTGGCCCGGACCGAGGGTGAGGGAGCTTGTGTACTCGATGTGGAGTACTCGCCGCGGCTGATCGGACGTGGCTTTCGAGGAGGAGTGAACGAGGAGGGGTCTCATGACGAGAATTCCGCCGCGCGGGACCAGGCACGTCACGGGCGTGCTCTGTTCCACGAGGTTGGCGACGGCCGCAACCCGAAGGACCCCGAGCCGGTGAGATCCAGGAATTACGCGCAGCGGACCGTTTTCCGCGGTGGAGGGGTCGAGGTGGACGCGCAAGGCGACGACGCGACCGAGCGCTTCCGCCGGTGCCTGAGCGTGCAGGATTCCCGCCTTGATCGACCAGGGTCCCCAGCCTTCACCCTCGAACCGTTCCTTGATCGGCAGCGTCCTGTCCTGATGCCAGGCGACGAGCCAATTCGCTCCCGGAGACTTGTCGAACAGGGTGGCGCGATATGGAATCGCCGGAGCCGCGAGGGCCTCGGATGCCAGACCGATCAGGCGTGAATCGAGAGCCGCTTCACGAACGACGGGATTGGAGAGAACATGTCGCGCCCCGGCCCGGCTTCGTACGAGAGAAGATTCGGCGAGGGATTCGAGGAGGCGGTCACACTCGTCGCCCGAAAAGACGTCCAGGACGATGCGGAAGCCGGTCTCGGCGAACGGGTGGGTTGGCACTCGGTAAAGGATATCGCTGAGCCTCGAACGATTCCGAGGCACTCTCTTATCGCGCGAGACTTATGGCAGATCTATCTCGCCGCGCGGTGAGTCCTACGGCGCGCGGCGCTGGAGCGCGGACCAGCCATGCTCGATGTAGAGCGGCAGGCCGTTGCCGGAGCCGTAGACCCAGAGGATGCTCGGGTTGGGACGGATCGAGCCGAGGCGAAGCTCTCCCGAGCGGCTGCCGGTGGTGAGCATGGTGGCGGCCAGCAGCTGCGCGTCGACTGCCAGCTCGGCGACCGCGAGGACGATGATCGCCGCGGTCGGCGCGGTCCCCGTGCGCTGGTCGACATGAGGGGGATCGTCGGTGGAGGCCGCCACGGCGAGCGCTCGGTCGGAGAGGTAGAAGCCGCGGAACTCGGGGTCGAGGCGGCGCACCGGGGCGGGCGGATCGACCCATTTGCCGACCCCCGGTTTGAGATCGATTCCAAACGATCGCTGAACCGTGCCGAGCCGTACCCAGCCGTTGTCCGGCGGGGCGATTCCCGCCGCTCCGGCCCGCATCGCGGCGACCGCCAGATCGACCGCGTAGCCGGCGGCCAGCTCGTGGAGATCGAGGACCGCTCCATTCGCTAGCGTCGCCGTCCCTTTCTTGCGATCGATCTCGGCGCGGAAGCACGCCGCCGGACCTTCCGGCCGCGGCCCCTTGGCGGGCAGCGCCGGGCCGTGGCCGAACGGCGCGAGGATTCCTTCGGACCAGAAGCAAGCGTCGCGCGCCCGATCGAGCAGCGCGAGCAGCCGCTCATCGAACGGATGGGGTGCGCCGTCGCCCGTCGGCAGTTGGGCCAACTGGGCTTCGAAGGCGCGGATCGCGGCGAGTCCGGCGTCGAGCACCGGCGCTTGGGATTTCGGGTCCGCCTCGGGCGCGAGATCGCGCACCACGGTGCGGATCTCGCCGTCGGTCCCGAGCGCTTGAAAGGTGAGAGCGAGCACCCGCGAGTCGGCGAAAACAGGGGCGGCAAGGAGAGCGAACAGGAGGGCGATGCCCATTCCCTTGCCTGAGGTCGGAGCGGGGGCGGGTTGTCGATCGGTGCACTGCACTTCAGGTCTCCTCGGGCGCGAGAGCCGGCGGGCGCGCGGCTTCTGCCGCGGCCTCGTCGTGGCGGCCGAGAGCGGCCAGATCGTGGACCAGAGACCGCCGCGCGCGCCGTGCTTCGATCGTCGCGCGGTCGAGGTCGATCAGGGCGAGCCCCTTCCTGCAGGTGCCGATCGCTTCGGTTCGCCGGCCGGCGGCGCGCAGGATCTCGGCGCGGCGCAGCTGGGCGAGCCCTTCGAAATGCCGGTCGTGGGCGGTGCGGAACGAGCGGCTGGCCCGGTCGACCGCGGAGAGAGCCTCGCCGAAGCGGCCTTGGGCCAGGCGCAACGCCGCCTCGAAGTCGAGCATTTGGGCGCGGCTCAGGATGTCTCCCGTCCCCGCTTCGAGGTGGTCGTAGGCTTGGGCGAGCTCCTGCTCCGCGCCGGCAAGCTCGCTTTCGGCGAGGTGCGCGAGCCCGAGCGCGGTGTGGCACTGGGCGTAGAGATCTTCGACGCAGGAAGCGCCGTAGATTTTCGGGTCGATCCGGTCGAGCACCAGGAGTGCCTCGGCGGCGAGTGCCGCGGCCGGGCTTGGGGGCACGATCTTCGGCGGGGCGAGGGTCGCGGTGGTCGCTCCTGCCGCCGCCGCGCCCGTTGCGACCGCTCCCCTCGAAGCGCTCAGCGGCGAGGCGGTGGGCATCGTACCCGGCGCGCGGGCGGCCTCGTCCTGGGCTTGCCGGCACTCGTTGCTCTCGGCGAGCAGTTGCTCGGCGACCGCCCAGAGATGGAGGCCGGGATCGTGCGCCAGCCGCACGCGCCGCTCCTCGGCCGGCAGGTCGCGAAGCTCCTCGACCCGGAACACCGCTTCGCCGCGTTCCTGTTCGAGCCGCGTGAGATGCGCCCAGGCGCCTTGGGCGAGCCGATTGGGCGAGAGAAAGTCGTCGCTCTCGGATGAGATCTCCCGGCCCGGGCCGGCGGGGCGGTCCGTGAGGGTGGGGCCGAGGATCTGGCGGACCAGATCGGCGAGGTAGCTCGGCGACGGCGGGTCCTTGCGCTCAGGCATCGGAGGTCTCGAGGGTCAGGCCATCGCGCAGCATACGCCGGGAAAGGGCGGTGAGACAGCGCATCGTTTCGTCGTCGAGCCGCGTGTACTCTTCCAGGACGTCCGCCGCGAAGGCGGTCGCGGCGGATTTCGCCGGCACCAGCCCGTAACGCTGGACGATCCGCTCGCGGCAGGAGGGGGAGAGGCGCGCGGCGAGCGCCGCGAGGCGAGAGCGGACGATCTCCTTTTCCGAGACCGGAACGTCGTCGCCGGCAAACACGCTGAGCAGACCGGCGTCGAGCGAACGGCATAATCGCTCACGCTGGTTGCGCCAATAGAGCAAACAGCGGTTTTGCAGCGAAGAAAGGAGCCAGCGTTCGGGCTGCGCGATCAGCTCGCGCTTGAGCTGCAAGGTCGAGAACAGCTCCTCGACGATATCCTCCGCGTCATCCACCGGAATCCGGTAACGCGCGAGGATGCGGGCCATCTTCGGTTGCAGGTCGAACATGATGCGTCGCGTCTCGTCCGGCCAAGGTCTCGCTCGCGAGGGGGGTAAGAGCGCGCGGGTTTCCGATCAACGAAGCCGGACGGAGGTCATCGCGAAGTCCCCCAGGGCGGAGCGGGCGGCGAGTCGCCGGCTTCGGGCCAAAGCTCGCCCGAGGCCACGATCCTCGCATCGCCGGAGAGGGTCCAGCTCTTCGTATCTCCCGGCTCTACGCTCACTTCGAGCTCGAAGCCGCCTTGGGTGGAAACCGTGAGCGGCATGGCCGCAAGCCCGAGCGTAAGCCCCACGGCGGCCGACGCGAGCACGCCGGTGCCGCACGACAGTGTCTCTCCCTCGACCCCGCGCTCGAACGTGCGGATCTCCATCCGGTGACGGTTCGCCTCGGCGGGAAAGCGGACGAAATCGACGTTGGCGCCCGCGGGGCCCAGTGCCGCGTGGCGGCGCAGCGGAGGGCCGAGCGTATCGACCGGCGCGGTCGCGAGGCTCTCGGGCCAGAGCAGGACGAGGTGAGGCACGCCGATCGAAAGCCAGTGGGCCTCGTAGTGGGTGCCGAGGGCTTCGAGAGTGAACCTCTGGACTTCGTCCTGCGGCAACGGCAGATCGAGCGCGATCCGGGCGCCGGGCAGAAGGCGCGCGGTCCAGGTTCCCGCGTCGGTGCGGATCGCGAGCGGAGTGTTTGGAGCGGTAGGCTTCGCCCAGCCCAGCTCGAACGCCAAACGCGCCGCGCAGCGGGTGCCGTTCAAGCAGAGATCGGCCGGATAACCGTCGGCGTTCCAGTAGGTCATCTCGACGACCGGCGCGCCGGTGCCGGAGGGAGAATCCGGCCCGCGGCGGATCACGATCAGGCCGTCCGCGCCGATCGAGATACCGCGCCGACACCAGGCGCGGATCTCCTCGGACGTCGGCGCGGCCTCGGGCTCGGGCAGGGCGAGGAAATCATTGCCGCTGCCCGAGAGCTTGTAGAACGTCGTCGCCACGTAGTGCCCCCGCTGCCCCTCAACGGGTGGTCGCCGGGACCTCCTGCGGAGTGCTCTCGTTGCCCGTCTTGTCGATCGCGACGACCCGGTAGACGTAGCTCCGTCCGGAGGCGACGTTCGGATCGGTGAACTCCG
Organism: Thermoanaerobaculia bacterium; assembly: GCA_035995205.1. GTDB lineage: Bacteria > Acidobacteriota > Thermoanaerobaculia > Multivoradales > UBA5704 > DASYKS01. The sequence goes on along the minus strand of DASYKS010000004.1, from coordinate 22,563 downwards.
TCGTCACCACCGGCTCGACGTTCAGGCGGCGCAGATCGCCCCCCTCGCGACGATAGATCCGGTACCCCGCGAGGTCCGGGGCGTCGCTGCCGGTCCAGATCAGCCGCACCTGGCCCTGCTCGGCGAGCGCCACCAGATCGGACACTGGCGGCGGCGGATAGCGGTCGACGTAGCGCACCTCGCGCTCGCTCTGGATCGCGCTCTCGACCAGCGGCGTCCGCTGGCTCACGGTGGTCACCGCGTAGATGTAGCTTGCCCCGAGCTGCGCCGTCGCGTCGGAGAGGGAAACCGCCGGAGCGATCACCGCCTGGAGCGGTTTGCCGTAGGTCTTGACCGCGGCGTCGCGCCGGTAGACGAGATAGCCGAGGGCGCCCTCGACCGGCTGCCACGACAGGTCGATGCCGGCCGCCTTCGGCGTGGCCACGATCTCGGACGGCGGGGAAGGCGGCGTCCGCGGCACGATCCGCGTTACGTTGGAAGGCTCCGAGCGGTCGCCCAGAGGGCCGATCGTCCGGATCTGGAAATGGCGCACCGTCACCCCCGCGTCGGCCTCGACGATCGGCAGCATCAGGACCACCTTGTCCCCCAGCGTCGCCGCCCCGATGTCCGCCGTGGCAAGCGTCAAAACTTTCTTCGCCGCGAGAGTAAACTCCCGAGGATCGAGAGCCGGAGGCCCCGTATCCACAGGAGCAGCGGGGGTCGCGGGGGTGCCGGGAGCCGCCGCCGTGCCGGGGGTTGTCGTCCCGGGAGTCCCAGGAGTCGCCGTCGTCCCGGGAACTGCCGCCGCTCCGGGGGCCGCCGTCGCTCCAGGAGCCGTCGTTCCAGCTGTTGTTTCCGTCGTTGCCGTCCCTGGAGTCCCTTGGGTCCCTTCCGCCGGAGCCTCCGTCTTGGGGGCCTCCGTAGTCGTTGGGGCTGCCACGGCCCCAGCCGCCCCAGTTGCCCCAGGCGCCGCCCCGGCCGCAACCGGTGCCACTGCCACGAACGGCCGGTCGGCCTCCCACACCTCCACTCCCGAGATGCCGCCCAGCGCCTGGCCTCCCGGAGTCGCGGTCGGATAGGTGAATTCGAGCAGCAGTTGGGCGCCGCGCTGGCGCACCGAGAGGTCCGCGGTGGTCGCGGGGACCGAGCGCAGCGGCGGCAGCGGCGGACCCTGCTTGCCGCAGGCTCCCAGCGTGAGGACCACCGCGAGAACCGCGAGACGACCGGAGAACCGTAAAGAGAGCCGGCTAGAGGACATAGCGCGAGAGATCCTGGTTCTTGACGATGTCGGAGAGCGTCGTGCGCACGTTCTCGCCGTCTAAGGTGAGCTGCTGGCCCGCCATGCCGGGCGCCTCGTAGGAGATCTCGTCGAGCAGACGCTCCATGAGGGTCGCCAGGCGGCGGGCGCCGATGTTTTCGGTCGAGGCGTTGACCTCGACCGCCATCCTCGCGATCTCGGCCACCGCGTCTTCCGTGAAGCTGATGGTCAAGCCTTCGGCCGAGAGCAGCGCGATGTACTGCTTGGTGAGGGCGGCCTCGGGCTCGGTCAGAATGCGGACGAAATCGTTCTCGGTGAGGGCGCGCAGCTCGACCCGGATCGGGAAGCGGCCCTGCAGCTCGGGGATCAGGTCCGACGGCTTGCTGACGTGAAACGCGCCCGCCGCGATGAACAGGATGTGGTCGGTCTTCACCATCCCGTATTTCGACGAGACGGTCGTTCCTTCGACGATCGGCAGCAGGTCGCGCTGGACCCCTTCGCGCGAGATGTCCGGCCCCCGTCCGCCTTCGCGGCCGGCGATCTTGTCGATCTCGTCGAGGAAGATGATGCCGCCCTGCTCCACCCGGTTCCGCGCCTCGCGCGAGACCGCGGCGCGGTCGATCAGCTTCTCGGCTTCCTGCTGCTCCAGGATCACCCGCGCCTCGGGCACCACGAGCTGTTGGCGCTTTTTCCTGCCGAACAGGCCGGGGAGCATGTCCTTCAGATTGACGCCGACCTCTTCCACCCCCTGGGGGGTGAACATCTCCATGCTCGGGTAGGCCGCCTCGTCGACCTCGATCTCCACCGAGCGGGCGTCGAGCTTGCCCGCGCGCAGCTTGGTGCGGAACTTCTCGCGCGTCTTGGCCATCTCGTCGTCATCGTCGTCGGTCTCGCGCGGATGGAGATAGGAGGAGACCGGGCGCGGCGGCACCAGCAGTTGCAGCAGGCGATCCTCGGCCCGCTCGATCGCCAGCTCGCGCACCGCTTCGCGCCGCTCCTCGCGCACCATGCCGACGGCGATCTCGACCAGGTCGCGGACCATCGACTCGACGTCGCGGCCGACGTAACCCACCTCGGTGAATTTGCTCGCCTCGACCTTCAGGAACGGCGCCTTGGCGAGCTTCGCGAGCCTTCGGGCGATCTCGGTCTTGCCCACGCCGGTCGGGCCGATCATCAGGATGTTCTTCGGCGCGATCTCTTCGGCGATCTCGGGCGCGAGCTGCTGGCGCCGCCAGCGGTTGCGCAAGGCGATCGCGACCGCCCGTTTCGCCGCCCGCTGGCCGACCACGTACTTGTCGAGCTCCGCGACGATCTGCTGCGGCGTGAGGTTGTCGAGCGACTGGGCGGGCTGCCCGTCGGGAGTCGGGGGAGTAGCCATCTTTTGGGTCCTAGAGCTCTTCGAGCGTGAGCCGGTCATTGGTATATACGCAAATCTCGCTCGCGATCCTCATCGATTCGCGCACGATGTCGGCCGCGGAAAGGTCGGTCATTCGAACCAGGGCGCGGGCCGCGGCGAGAGCGTAGTTGGCGCCCGAGCCGACCGCTAAAATCCCATCCTCGTCGTCCGGCGTGAGCAGCTCGCCGGTGCCCGAGATCAGGAAGCTCTTGTCGATGTCGGTGACGATCATCACCGCCTGCAGCTGGCGCATGGAACGCTCGGTGCGCCAATCCTTGGCCAGCTCGACGACCGCGCGCTCCAAATTAGAGCCGAACTCGTCGAGTTTTTCTTCCAGGCGGACGAACAGGGCCAGGGCGTCGGCGGTGCCGCCGGCAAAGCCGACCAGCACCTTCTCTTTGCCCGTTCGGCGGATCTTCTTGGCGCCGGATTTGACGATAGTGCTGTTGTTCATCGTCACCTGCCCGTCACTCGCCAAGCAGACGCGGCCGTTCCGTCGCACGAGGAGGACGGTGGTGGAAAGGAAGGTATCCATATCGAGCCCGGCATTGTAGCAGTCCTCGCGCCGGGGCTTCGGGTCGGAAGCCGAATCGGCCCGAATCGGCGCGGGCGACGCCGGACCCGCACCGCGTACCGTCGTACAATGAGGCACTTACCCGGCTTCCGGGCGGGTCCCAAGGAGAGCTTCGACGATGAAAGCGAAAACCATCGAGGGCGCCGAGATCGACCTGCCGCAGGCCGCGCTCGACGGCCTCAAGGCGCGGCTCAAGGGACCGGTCGTCCTTTCCGGGGACGCCGGATTCGAAGAATCGCGCACCGTCTGGAACGCCATGATCGATCGGACGCCCGCCCTCGTCGCGCGCTGCCTGGGGCAGGCCGACGTGATCGCCTGCGTCCAGTTTGCCCGCGAGCACCGGCTGCTGCTCTGCATCAAAGGCGGAGGGCACAACATCGCGGGGCTCGCCACGGCCGACGGGGCAATGATGCTCGATCTCTCGCTCATGCGCGGCGTCTGGGTGGACGCGAAGCGCAAGATCGCCCACGCCCAGGCGGGCTGCCTGCTCTGCGACCTGGATCGCGAAACGCAGGTCCACGGGCTCGCCACAGTGCTCGGCTTCGTCTCGATGACCGGCATCGCCGGGCTCACCCTGGGGGGAGGATTCGGCTACCTCACCCGGCGCTGGGGATGGACGACCGACAACGTGATCGGAATGGACGTGGTCACCGCGGACGCCCGCCGGGTTCGCGCGACCGCCGAGGAGAATTCGGATCTCTTCTGGGGTTTGCGGGGAGGAGGCGGAAACTTCGGCGTGGTCACCGGCTTCGACTATGCGCTCCATCCCGTCGGTCCGGAGATCGTGGGCGGGGTCGTCGCCTGGCCGGCAAGCGAGGCGCCTCAGGTGCTGGAGCTCTACCGCACCCTGGCCGAAGCGGCCCCGCCCGAGCTTTCGCTCGTCTCGTTCCTACGCCTGGCGCCTCCGGCCCCCTGGCTGCCGAAGGAGATGCACGGCCAGCCGATCGTGGCGATCCTCGCCTGCCACAGCGGACCGCTCGAAGAGGGCGAAAAAGCGGTCGCCGCGATCAAGAGCTTCGGCTCCCCCGTGGGCGACGTACTTGTCCGCCGGCCATACGCCCAGCTCCAGACTCTGCTCGACGGGACTCAGCCGAAAGGCCGGCGCTACTACTGGAAGAGCGAATACATGGCCGGCGTCGAGCCGGAATTCTGCGCGACGTTCATCGAGCACGCGGCGAAGATCTGCTCGCCGCACTCCTCGATGATCCTGTTCCAGGTCGGCGGGGCGCTCAACGACCTGCCGGAGGAGCACTCTCCCGTCGGCAACCGCGACGCGCGCTACGTCCTCAACATCGGCGGCGCTTGGGAGCAGGCCGCCGACGACGAAGCGAACATCGCCTGGGCGAGGAACGCCTGGAACGACCTCAAAGCCTTCTCGACCGGCGGCACCTACATCAACTTCCTCACCCAGGACGAAGGCCCCGAGCGCATCGAAGCCGCGATCGGCAAAAGCCTCGGCCGCCTCGCCGAGGTGAAAGCGAAGTGGGACCCGGAGAACGTGTTCCGGACCAACCGGAACATCGAGCCGATCGCGAGGGCGGCGACCTGAGCCCCTCCCGATCGCGCCGGGAAGTCCTGATCGGAGCCTGGAGCCTCGTCTTCCTGGTCGCCGTGGGAAGTGCGCTCTATTACCGGATCTATCGCCAGCCCCGACCGATCGACCCGATGGAGCTGGCCGGCGGCGACGCGATCATGGGACCCCTCGGCATGCGGATGCGTTTCGTGCCGCCCGGCGACTACACCCTGGGGGCTGTGAACACCCAGTCCGAGTCCGCTTCCCTGCGCCCGGCGACCCTCACCCGCGGTGTCTGGCTGACCGAGACCGAGGTGACGCAGCGCCGGTGGGAGATGCTGGTGCGGAGGCAGCCCTCGAAAAACGCCGGCTGCGCCAACTGTCCGGTCGAAAGGGTCAATTGGTTCGAAGCGGCCGAATTCGCCAACCGGGTTTCGGAGTACCAAGGACTGGAGCGCTGCTATGGCTTGCTGAATCCCCAAGGCACCTTGGGGACGGGCGACGAAAAAGACGAAACCCCCTGGTTCAGCCCGGAGAAAAGCAACGTCCTCCGCTTCAAGGACGTGACGTTCGTGGGCCTCGAATGCCTGGGTTACCGCCTGCCGACCGAAGCGGAATGGGAGGTCGCGGTGCGGGCGGGGGGAGAATATCCGCAGGGCCGCCAAGCGCTTGCGCGCATCGCCTGGTACGACGAGATCTCCAGCGGGATCACCGGAGGGACCTCCCATCCGGTGGCCACCAAGCAGCCGAACCGCTGGGGGTTTTACGACCTGCTGGGCAACGTCGCCGAATGGAATCAAAATTGGCGCGGCGAACTGTTCGACGACCCGGTCCAGGATCCGATCGGTCCGGAGACGGGCCGAGGCCGGCTCTGCCGTGGCGGCTCGTGGGAATCCCGCGACCGCCAACTCGGCCCAAGCTACCGAGGCGCTTCGGATCCCCAGTTTCGCCATGAAGGCCTCGGCTTTCGCCTCGCCCGAACCCAACGCCCGCGTCTCCCCGGCAGAGGCTGACCCAACCGAAAGAGCCTTTCCCCGGGACCGCCGAGCACCAGCTCGGCCGCTTTTCGCCGAATCCTCATCCACGCTGAACGCAGCGTTCCTTCCCCAGGGGAGGGGGGAGGGTTGGAGCCGGGGAAAGGCAGGATGGGGGCGCTCCAACCGGCAAGGTGCTCTCCAGTCCAGGGCTGTTCGCGCTGCCGCGCCTCTGCCTGCTGAAATCATTTAGCTGACCGTGCGGGAAATACCCGCCGGGTTCTAGAGGCCCCTTCGACGTTCCTGATATCCGGGATATTCGAAGGAAAGAACGGCGCAAGTCAGGCGCAAGCGGGTCGATTTGTTACGACGATCGGAAACATCCTTCCCTGGACAGCATCCCCAGCCGCACTCTACTTCCACAGACGACCCCTCATCCTGGGTGTCAGGAAGCGAGCGGAAGCCGTCTCGAAAGGCGTTTGGGATGCTCCGTCGAGCAATCGTTCTCTTAGCCCTCTTCGTACTCCCGGTCTCAGCGGCCTTCGCGGCGCGTCCCGCCGGAGAGTCTCCGCCCCCGCGGGAATCCTTCTCCGCATCGATTCTCGAGTCGCTCCGCGCCGCGCTCGCCGGCCTCTTGCCCCATTCGATCGGCCTCTTTGCGAACCACGGTATCGAGACCGATCCCGACGGCCGGCCTCTCGCTCCGCCGCAGGGAATATCTCCAGGCGTCCAGTCTCAGACGTACACCCACTAGCGGCCGGTCGGCGGAGTCCAGATTGCCGGACTCCGCCCTTTCTTTCTTGTCCCGGCTAACCCCTTGCAGCTCACCTCATGTAGGTAACAGACTACAGCTCTAGCGGTGTCGCGAAAGGACACGGAGATGAACGATCTGCATCTGAGTCGGGAACTTTTGCGCGCCGTCGCGGCCGGAGAGCTGCCCCCGCGGTCCTTCCTCGACATGGTTCTCGACCACCTTTTCGAGCTCTGCCCGCACTGCGCCTCCGAATGGGCCGCCTATCAGCACGAGTTGCGCGCACGGCCAGGAGATTACGCGCGAGCCATGGCGCTTCTCCCAACGCTTCTCGAACAGCAGCTTCCGAAAGCGCAGGCGGAAGAGCGCGAGGCGCATCGGGATCTCCGGGATCTCTTGGAGCTTCCCGAGGACCGGCGCATCTCGCGCATCCGGCGTTCTTATCGCCGTTTCCGGACGCCGGCCCTGGCCCAGCTCCTCATTGCCGAATGCCGGAAGCACCTAACTTCCGCTCCGCAGGACGCCTGCCATTTTGCCGACCTCGCCCGCGAGGTAACAAACCAGCTTCCCGGCACGCCCGTCGCCCGCGAGCTGCAGGCCCTTGCGCTTGGCGAGATGGCCAACGCGATCCGGGCCGTGGGCGATCTCCCTCAGAGCGACCGCCTCTTCGGCCAGGTGCGTCACTTCACGATCCTCGGCGGCGTGAGCGATCCGGAGATCCTGGCGCGCCTCGATTCGCTCGAAGGGTCCCTTCGCAAGGATCAGTGCCGCTTCCGCGAGGCGGAAGAAGTGTTGAAACGGTCGCGGTTCCTCTACGAGCTCGTTGGCGACCGCCGTGCGGTCGGGAAAGTTATGCTTAAGGTCGCCGCCGTTCACTACCAGAGCGGCAAACTTGCCCGCGCCGTGCGCGCGAGCCGTGAGGCCGTCGGATACTTCGACCCCGAAACGGACTTCTGTCTCTACCTTGCCGCTCGGCGGAACCTCGCGGCCTACCTCGTCGATGAAGGACGCGGGAGCGAGGCCCTTGCGATTGTCGACGGAGACGAAGCGCGGCACCGCACGCTCGGAGAACCTCTTCTTCAGATCCGCTACACCTGGATTCGCGGCAGGATCGCTCTCGGTCAGAGAGAACTCGGGAGTGCGGAAAGATCGTTTCTCGCAGTGCGCGAGATTTTCCTGAACGCCGGGATCGGTTTTGACGCCGCTCTCGTCTCGCTCGACCTGGCTCACGCTTATCTCGCCGCCGGGCGCACGACGGAGACGAAGCGTATCGCCACAGAGATCGTGCCTCTCTTTGAGGCAAACGAGGTGCATCGCGAGGCGCTGGCCGCCCTGCTTCTCTTTCGCGATGCCGCCGAGCGCGAGACGCTTACAGTCACCTTCCTGCGCGACCTCGGAGCGTTTCTCGAAGCCTCGCGGGCAGATCCCAACCTGCGCTTCGAACCTGGGCGACGGCCTGCTCCGAAACGCGAGTCGGAGGAGTAGCGAACAGCCGATTGGCTTGCCGGTCGAAGAGCGGGATGATGGCTTCGAAGAGGCGTTGATGAAGTGGAGAAGCCTTCAATTCCAGCCCCGCACATAAGGCTCTGTCCCATACGTCGAGGTAGCTTCTCCCCGGGACCGCCGAGCACCAGCTCGGCTGCCTTTCACCCAAGCCGAGCGCAGCGTTCCTTACCCCGGGGAGGGGGAAGGTTGGAGGCGGGGGAAGGCCAGGATGGGGGTCGCTCCAAGCGGCCATCCGCGCCCGATGTTGGCGTGTGCCCTATTCGAACGGTTCGACGATTTTCGCAAGCCAGCTCGGCCGCAACGCGGTGATGTCGACCAACTCGCCTCTCTCGAAGGCTGCTATATAACGGAATGGTTGATCTGCTTTGCTGTTGTCGAAGAGCATCGCGAAGTCAACCGTTTCGATCGCTCTGGAGAGGTTGGCGAGGCTGCGGGGAAACCGACTGTGCAGCTTGTCGTCGGGAACGTCGTGGCCGCCTCTTGCGACTCGTTCGATCACTCGGGCTTGGGATGCGGCCGCGCTGGTGAGGCCGATGAAAACCAGAAGCACCCTGTATCCCTCATTCTGCGCGCGACGCAGAAACGCGACCTTGTCTCCTACCGGGTCAGAGAAGACTGTCTCGAAGATGAACGAAGACTTCTGTTCGAGCAGCTCTTCTCGATAGCGGTTGGCGAGCCGTGTCGCGGCGGTCGCGATCGCGACCGGATCTCCGGAACCTAGTTCGGCGGCGATCAAATCCGCGTTGATGAAGGGAAGCCCTTCGGCTCGGAGGAAGTGCTTGTAAAAAGTCGACTTGCCGGCGCCATTCGGACCCGCGAGCACGACGAGAATGGGGTCTCCGCTCTGCGCAAGGCCTCGTAGAAGGTCGCCGATTCCGGAGGTCACCGCTCGATCTTTCGCGCGTTGGGAACGAACCGCCTACTTTCGAAACGTCCTGCAACGCGATTTCCCTCGCGATCGACCTGAACGATCCCCTCAGGATCTTCCGGGTCCGACTCGTACAACGGGAGGCCGCTGGCCGCCAGCTCGGCGAGCACGGTGTCGCGGTTGTCGGAGTGGGCGACCCGCTCCAACACGGAGCGGACCCGCGCAAAACGGGAGGTAGCCTCCGGGTCCACCTTGAGAGCAACCGCATCGCCATGCGGGAGGGCTATTTCCACCGCCCGTCCCAGCTTGGCCCAGTGCTCGATCTGCGACGTAATCGATCGATCTGTGGCTTGCGCTTGCGCTCGGGCCGCGCGGACCAGATCGTCCGAGAGCTTGACGGGCATTCCCATGAGGCGGTCTCCTTTGTCCGGCCGGTAGCATATTACTACCCTGTGTGCCTGGGGTAGCTCCGGGAGCGCCGAGCCGAGCTCGGCCCGGCGCCGATGAGCCGTTCGTCGAAAGGTCTTCGCGTTTCTCCTTAGGCCCACTAACCAAGGTGGACCCCAAGGAGGGCTTTAAAGTGGAGATAGAAAAACGACGCGTTCTGGCGACTGGGAAAGACAAGGACGGAGATATCACGAGCCTCTGCAATTCCCATAAGGCGTGGTCGCCTCGTAAGAAGGCGGCTGCAATTTCGGACATTGAAGGCGGGAAAATCTCCTATTTCGTCAAAGTTGGGGACAACGAGGTTGGAGTCCACGTCGTGAACGATGCCAAGAAAGGGAAATACCTGCGTACGAATCAGGACAGCACAGGGAAGGACAACCTCGACAATCTGCCGGACTGTTGAGGAGCCTTCCAAGATGCCGCAAATCACGCCAGGAATGGTTGGCTAATCCGGACCGCGAAGCGGCTATCGGCCTCGGGAAGCGGCTATCGGCTGGGGTTCCGAAGAGCCGCTATCGGGCGGGCATAGCAGGTCTCAGCTCCGGATAGCGGCGACCAAGCTTGACTAGCCGCTCTAGGTGCCGACGAACGTCGGCTTTCCCCGGGACCGCCGAGCACCAGCTCGGCCGCTTTTGGCCGAATCCTCACCCACGCCGAACGTAGTTTCCTCCCCCCGGGAGGGGGCGGGTTGGCTCCGGGGGAAGGCCAGGATGGGGGCGCTCCAACCCGCCACGACCTCGGCAAGCTCCGCTCACCGCCATTCGCTACACTAGAGCCTTCTTCGCGAGATCACCGAAGCAGGAGGAACGACGCTTGGCGGATCGGGTTCCGGGAGGTGGAGATGACGCGGAGGTCCAAGAGGCCTTCGAGTACGACGTCTTCCTGAGCTTCGCTTCTGCCAACCACGAAGCGGCGGACGCCATCTGTCGGACCCTGCGGCAAGGGGGCTTACGCGTCTTCTGGGCGCCCGAAACCCTGGGCGACGCGCTCGGCCGGGACTTCACGGACGCGATCGAAGCGGGCCTGCTCGGCAGTCGGCACTTCGTCCTGTTCTGGACCGCTGAGGCGAAGGTTTCGCAATGGGTCCGGGCCGAGCAGAAGGCCTTCTACACTCAGTGCTACCTGTCGGCCAACGGAATCCGCCGCCTCGTCATCCTTCCCGATGGTCGAGAGCCGATTTCCTCTCTGCCGGTCCTCCTCCGCAACCTTCAGGTCGCCCGATCGGCGGAAGATGTCCTCAAACGCCTCAGTAGAGGTGGCCTAACTGCCAATCCGTCCGCTGGTACTGCGATCACCGGTCCCCTCAGCATGCAAATGCGTTTCGTCCCAGCAGGTATATACAAGATTGGTAGCCCAGAGAACGAGCTGGGCCGCGACCACGACGAGACACTGCACGAAGTGCAGCTCACTCATGGATTTTGGCTTGGTGAAACGCCGGTCACCCAGTCTCAGTGGAAGCAACGCGTTCCGGGTCGGAAGCAGCCTTCGCATTTCAAAGCAGGAGGAAAGAGCCTGCCTGTAGAAAGCATCAACTGGTTTGAAGCGATCGAACTCGCCAATCGCCTTTCTGACGACGAGGGGCTGCCTCGGTTCTACGAGCTGGTGAATCCTAAGGGTTTGTTTGGCGGCGGTGATTTCTACTGCGAAAGGGTTACTTTTGCTGGACTCGGTTGCTTCGGTTACCGCCTGCCGACTGAGGCGGAGTGGGAGATTGCGGCGCGAGCGGGAGCCGATCCTACGCAGGGCAAGACGTCCAATTTTCGTTCCATTGCCTGGTTCTCGGAGAACGCGGGCGGTAGTACTCACCCGGTTGGAACAAAAGCCCCGAACGCATGGGGCTTCCTCGATCTCCTGGGAAACGTGTTCGAATGGACGGGCGACTGGCACGGCGGCTATTCCAAGGACCGAGAGGTCGATCCGATGGGGCCTCCCCAGGGATTGTATCGGGTAATCCGCGGCGGCTCGTGGACCTCGAACGCGCTGGCCGGCCGTGTGGCATATCGTGGAGGGGGCAGCCCATTCTCGCGCGGCAACTACTTGGGCTTTCGCCTTGCCCGAAGTCAGTATGCGCTCCAACCAGAGGAGCAGAGGACCCAGATCCTGACGCGCCGGTGTTGGGGAGAGCCGGAATAGCCCGGGACGCGCCCCCTCTCCACGCGCCGCGGACCTCAGGCGGTGCGCTTCAGCACGGTTCGCGGTCCACCACCCCTTCCTTGAGTCCCGCCAGGACCGCGACGAGAGGCGGAAGGGGTTGGCCGGACGAGAGAAGAGCTGATCCATCGCCGAAAACCGGTGCGACAAGCACCGCCACTCCTTCCCAGCTTCCAAACACCGCTCCGCAAGCCGCAGAAAGTCGTGCGGTACGCCCGGACATCACTTCGCCGGCTCGGGAGAGCGGTTTCACGACTCCGAACACCACTCCGCGGATCCGGAGGAACATTCCTGGGCTCCCACGGATCACTCCGCTGGTCTCTAGGAATGTTCCTGAGGTTCTCAGGAACATTCCGCTAATCCAGAGGATCATTCCTGAGATCTAGAGGAATTCTCCTGAGGTTCAACGGATAACTCCGCTGAATCAGAGGAATGATCCTGGGTTCCAGCGGAACATTCCGGAAATCACCGGGAATGTTCCTGAGCTTTAGAGGAACACTCCTTTACGCCGGCGGAATATTCCTGAGGTCTAGAGGAGCATTCCGCCGACTCAGAGGAATCATCCCTCTTATCCGCGGAAACTTCCGCTGGCCTGACGGAGCGATGCTCGGCTCCTTCGATCCGCTTTTCCGGCCGGGCGGAGAGGTGTTCGGAGTTTGAGAGGGAGCGCCGCGGTCCGCAAAAGGAGTGGCGGCGGCTAGAACATCTGTGGTGCCGAGCGGGAAACCGGTGCGCGGTGCCGATCGCGAGGTTCTCGCGGGCTTGGCCGTCGTGGCGCCTCCCGGCTCACCCCTTCCGCGCCCGGGGATGCGACTCCCGGTACACGTTCAACAACCGGTCGATCTCGATGTGGGTGTACTTCTGCGTCGTCGACAGCGAGCTGTGCCCGAGCAACTCCTGGATCGCGCGGAGGTCCGCGCCGTTTTCCAGGAGATGGGTGGCGAAGGTGTGGCGTAGGGTGTGGGGGTGGACTCCGGCGGCCAGCGACGCTGCGGCGACGTGGCGGTCGAGGATGCGGCGGACGGCTCGGTCGGTGATCCGGCGGCCTCGGGCGCTTAGGAAAACCGGCTCGGCTTCGGACGGGTCGATCGCCAGCCGGGCGGGGTCGGCGAGCGGCTCCCAGCGGGCCAGCCAGTCGCGGAGCGCGCTTTCGGCCGCCCGGTTGAACGGGACCATCCGCTCTTTGTTGCCCTTGCCGATCACCCGCAGGGTGCGGGCCGAAAGATCGAGATCGCTCCAGTCGAGGCTGACCAGCTCGCCGACGCGGAGGCCGGTGGCGTAGAGCAGCTCCAGCATCGCCCGGTCGCGGTGGCCGAACGGTTCGTTGACGTCGGGTGCCGCGAGCAGGCCTTCGATCTCTCCCGGGCGCAGGTGGCGGGGGAGCGTCTTCGGCGCTTTCGGGGTGCGCACCCCCTGCGCCGGGTTGGCCGCGACGATCCCCTCTCGAGCCAGCCAGCGGAAGAAGCCCCGCACCGCGGCGAGCGCGCGACCCTGGCTTCTTCTCGAAAGGCCGCGCTTGGTCTGCGCAGCGAGGAACGAGCGGATCGCGAGCGCATCCACCTCGGTCGGATCGATCGACTTCGGGTCTTTCGCCAGGAAATCCTCGGAGAGGAACCCGAGAAAGCCGACCAGATCCCCTTCGTAGGCCCGTAGCGTGTGCGGCGAAAGCGCCCTTTCGCCGTCCAGATGTTCGAGCCAGCGCTGGATCAGGGGGCGCATGGAACGGGGGCTCCTTCGAGCTTCTCCTGGTCGATCGCCACCCCGTGCCGCCCCGCCCATTCGGCGAGCGCCGCGTGCGCCCGGTCCGCCAGCGCCGCCCGCTTGTCGACCTTCTTCACCCGGTGGGGCAACTCCTCGAACAGACCGTAATTGATGTTGGCGGGTTGGAAGTGCTTCGGATCGGACTCGACCAGGTGGCGCATCAGGGCGCCTAAGGCGGTGGTCGCGGGGAACGGTGTCGGAGGGGCGGGCGCGCCGGCCGAGCGTTCGAGTGCGAGATAGAGCCCGATCGCGAGGCCCGTCGCCGCCGATTCGAGGTACCCCTCGACCCCGGTAATCTGGCCGGCGAGCCGCAGATGCGGCGCGGCCTTCAGGCGGTACCAGCGGTCGAGGTGGGTGGGCGAGTTGAGGAACGTGTTGCGGTGAATCTGGCCGAAGCGGACGAACTTGGCGTTTTCGAGGCCGGGGATCGTGCGCAGCACCCGGTCCTGATCGCCCCACTTCATGCGCGACTGGAAGCCGACCAGGTTGAACTGGCTCTTCGCGAGATTCTCCTGCCGCAGCTGGACCACCGCCCAGGGGCGGCGGCCGTCCGGCGCGGTGAGCCCTACCGGCTTCATCGGCCCGTAGCGCAGCGTGTCCAGGCCGCGGCGGGCCAGCTCTTCGATCGGCAGGCACCCTTCGAAGAACACCGCCTTCTCGAAATCGTGCGGCACCAGCACCTCGGCCTCGCTGACCGCGCGGTGGAAGGCCACGTACTCCGTTTCATTCATCGGCGCATTCAGGTAGTCGTCGCCGTCGCCCTTGCCGTAGCGCGACTGCCAGAACAGTTTCGAGAGATCGAGGCTCTCGGCTTCGACGATCGGCGCGATCGCGTCGTAGAAATAGAGCTCGTCTTTGCCCAGCAGCTCCTGGAGCGCTACGGTCATCGCCTCCGACGTGAGCGGCCCGGTCGCGATCACCGTGGTCGTGGTGTCGCCGGGGAGGGTCGGGAGGGTGAGCACCTCTTCGCGTCGGATCTCGATGTTCGGGTGGGTCGAGAGAGCGGCCGTGACGATCCCCGCGAACCGGTCGCGATCGACCGCCAGAGCGCTGCCCGCCGGGACCGCCGCCTCGCGGGCCGAGCCGATGATCAGCGAGCCGAACGCCTCCATCTCCCGCTTGAGCAGGCCGGCGGCATGGAGCGGATCGTCGCTGCGGAGCGAATTGCTGCATACCAGCTCGGCGAAATCGGGCGTCTTGTGCGCCGGGGTCGAGCGCACCGGGCGCATCTCGTGGAGCACCACGGGGACCCCCCGCTGCGCCAGCTGCCACGCGCACTCCGAGCCGGCGAATCCCCCGCCGATGACGTGGACGGGCCGCAGGGACCCTTCGATCCAGACAGTTTCGCCCGCTACAGCCCTCACCCCCGGCCCCTCTCCCACAGGGAGAGGGGAGCCAAACAAAAGCGGGTCTCGGCTGTTCTCCCCTCTCCCCGTGGGAGAGGGGCCGGGGGTGAGGGCTGGGACGAGAGGCGGGGTGGGAAGCATGAGGATTCCAAGTTAGCACGCCCGGGACTGGCGTAAATGTCGCCGCCGAGGCAAGATCCGCCGCGGAATGATTCGGATCGCTCCATTCACAGTCTTCGGCCTCTTCGCGCTGGCCTCCGCCTCGGGCGCCGCTCCCCCGGATGCCGCCGTGGCGTGTCCGACGTTCCGGATCGACCTGGAACAGCCGGGGGTCTACCGGGTCGACCACGCCGACCTTGCCGCCGCGGGCCTTTCGGGGCCACTGCCGAGCGCCGCGCTCGCCCTTTCCGACCGGGGGCGGCCGGTGCCGATCTGGATCGAGGACGGCGGCGACGGGCGGTTCGGCCCGGGGGACCATCTGGAGTTTCGCGGCGAACGGCTGCCCGGCGCGCGGAGCGCCGAAAACGAGTACACCGCGACCCATGTGTATGTCCTCTCCTGCGCTCCCGAGCGGGCGGCGCGCATGCAGCGGGCCGAACCGGTCGCCCCGCTGGCGGCGTTCGGGATCCCCGGAACCCCTCGGACCGCCGGCCGCTGGTTGCGCCGCGAGCATCTGGAGGAGGACCGAATCCTGGTCCGCCTGACCGAAGGAGACGCGCGCGGCGAGCTTTGGTTCTGGCACAAGCTCGCCTCGATCGACGCGGCGCCGTTCGAGCTGCCGCTCGACCTTTCGGGGCTCGACGCGGCGGGCGGCCGGTCGATCGCGATCCGGGTCCACCTGCGCGGCTGGTCCAAGCCGGCGGCGCAGGCCTCCGGCTTCCCCGATCATCGGGTCGAGGTGAATCTCGACGGACACCGGGCCGCGGTTCTCGAATGGAACGAGGGAGACGGCGCGCGAACGTTCGATCTGCCCCCGATCGCGGCGGGCTCCCTGGCCGGCCGGTCAGGCCTACCGCTGTCGCTGCGCGTTTCCCCTCGGACGGAGCCGGGCGGGGAACTCTTCGCCGACGTGGCGCTGCTCGACTGGATCGAGGTCGAAGTCCCGCACTCCGGGCGGATGAACGGAGCGCCGCTCCGGCTGGAGATCGACCCGGAAGCGCGCGGACCGCTGCCGGTGCTCGGAGCCGGGTCGCTCGTGGCGTACGGCGACGACGGGAGCCGCACCGATCTGAACGATCTCGGGGATGGGGGAGCTTCGAAGGCGCTGGCCGCCACCCCGGGCGCGTACGACCTGGTGCCCCGGGGGGCGCTCGCCCGGCCGGCCGCGGTCGAGTTGGATCGGCCTTCGAGTTGGCGCAGCGCCGACCACCGGGCCGATCTGCTGATCGTCGGCCCGGCCCAGCTTCTGCCGGCGATCGCGCCGCTCGCCGAACGCCGCCGGCGCCAGGGGCTCGCCGTCGAGGTGGCGGACGTCCAAGATCTCTACGACGAATGGAGCTTTGGCGAGGTTGATCCGCGCGCGATCCAGGCGTTCGTGGCCCACGCGGTGAAGGAGTGGAAGCCGCCCGCGCCGCGCTATCTGCTGATCGTCGGCGATGCGAGCTGGGACGGCAAGAACCCTCCCGGCACCGAGACCGAAGCGCCCGACGCGGCGTACCGCGCGGAGCATGGCGCCGAGTTCGCGCACGTTCCGGCGACCCCCTACCGCGGCCTTTCGGGCGGTCGGGCGAGGAACCTCGTTCCCACCTGGAGCTATGAGACGGGCGACGGCCACGCCGCGGGCGACAACTTTTTCGTCGACGTCGACGGCGATCTGTTCCCCGAGTTGGCGGTCGGCCGTTTTCCCGTGGTCGAGCCCGCGGAGGTCGCGGGGATCGTCGAAAAGATCCGGCGCTATGAAGAGGCGTCGGCCGGCCCCTGGCAACGGGCGGTGACGTTCGTGACGTCGGAAGATCCGGGGTGGCAGCTGTGGGCCGACGAGCTGGCCCAGCGGGCGGTGGGACAAGGGTTCGTGCCGCGGACGGTGTTCGCCCCGCCGCTTGCGCAAGGCGCCCAGGTGTCGCCCGAACGGGCCGATGCCCAGGCGGTCGCCGCGGCGCTCGGGGCGGGGGGCTACCTGCTCCACTTCGTCGGTCACGGCGGCCGGTTCGTCTGGCGCACCGGTCCGCCCGATTGGCAACGCCAGCGCGACCTGTTCAACCTGGACGACCTCGACCGATTGCCCGCCTCTGACCGTTTGCCGATCGTCGTCAGCATGACCTGCTACTCGGCGCCGTTCGACCATCCGAGCGCGGACTCGATCGGCGAGAAGCTCCTACGCCTCCCCGACCGCGGCGCAATCGCCGTGATCGCCGCCGCCTGGCGGGTTTCGCCGACTCAGCTCTTGTCGCAGATCGTGGTCGGCGAGCTGCTCGGCGCAGGCCCGGAGGAGAGGCTGGGCGACGCCCTCCTCCGGGCCAAGAAGCGGAGCTACAACCGCGATTTCCTCCAGCAGTACAACCTGCTCGGCGACCCTTCGCTGCCGCTCACCGCGGTTCGCGCGGTCGCCGATCCGGCGCCGGGGATCGCGATCAGTCGCCGACCGTGAAGCTCTGGAGCTCGACCGGCACCGACGTGATGTTGAGCGTCCAGCCGTCGAGCGTGCCGGTGTCCTGAACGGCCGAATCGCCGAGGCAGAGCTGCCAGTTGCCGACCTTGGTCGTCCCGTCGTAGGCGGTCGACAGATCCTCACTGGTCGCGACCGCGGCGCCTCGGTTCGGGTTGTAGGTACACGGCGAGGCAAGATCGACGCAGATCGTCTGGCTGGTGCTGAGGTTCGGAACCGATCCCATCGTCTCGGACTCGGGAACCGCCACCTGATCGTAGGTCAGCGGGTTGGCCACCAACAGGTTCGAGGAGTCGCCGACGCCCGCCGTGTCGTTGCCGTCGTCCGCGGTCTCGACCACTCCGGGGCGCGAGACCAAGGTCGTGACGATCCCGGTCGGGCCGATCAGTTTGATCGTCAGGTCACCCACCCACGTGTGGCTCTGGGCAATCGTGACGATGACGTTGGCGACCGTGTCGCCGCCGCCGCCGCCGGAGGGCACGGCGATCGTGCTGCAGCCCATCGTGCCGACCGTGCCGTTGTAGAGGTTGTCCGGGATCGCGAGCGCCAAGCCCGGACCGGCGGTGAAGATCTGAGCGGACGCGGGAATAACCGCGACGAGTGCGCCGACGAGCAGCGCAGACAGGAGTTTCATGGGACACTCTCCTATAGCTGGAACTTCGTTTAGCGTGAGACGCATCGAGGAGTCTACCATGGCAAAACGCCATAAGTGAACCCCTAAAAGCGCACCCAATTTCGCACCCAATCTTCGGACCGGCAGGACGGGGTCCAGGCCCTCACTCCTTCCAGGGTTCGAAATCGTCCGCGGGCTCGACCGGCTCATCGCCGTCGGTCGCAACTTTCCACGTGACGCGGAACTGCGGCGCGCCTTGCAGCTCCGCCTGGATCGCCTTTAAGACGTCGCCGCTCGAAGGGGGCGTTGCCGCCCGGCGCGGCTCGTTGGTAAAGTTTTCCAGGTCGAACGCCGGCTTCTGCTTGCGGCTCTCGCGGACGAACGCAAGGACCGGATCGGGCGCGAGCCACCGCCCTTCCAAATGTTCGAGCGAGTGCCAGAACCCGGGACCGCGGGCGACCAGATGCCCCGCTTCGGTCTCGAAGCCCTCGACCTCGATCGCCGGTCCGGGGAGTTGGATCTCGACCGGCGCGGGGAACGGGTCGAACGCCAAATGGGAGAGCTCGTCGAGCGTGAAACCTTCGCCCTCGGCGACTTCGAGCGGCTGCCAGACCTTCTTCATCGCCTGCTGCAACGCCTCGACGAGCTGGGTCTCCCGGCCCTCCCGGAGCTGCGGCGGCTCCGGCGCCCCATCCTGGCGCACCTGGCGGAACAGGCGGCCGAAGCAAGCCCTGGCGCGCTCCGGATGCTCGTCGAGATACTTCCAGAGCGCCGATCCGGCCGAGAGGTAATCGGCGACCTCGGCCGACCAGAGGGGGAGCGCGCGCTGCACCTTCTGGCGGTCGGCGCGGGTCGCCCGGTCGGCCGGACCGGGGACGAGCCGCAGCTCGGCGAGGCCGGAGACGAGGGTGTACGAGGCGGCCACCGGCGTGGCCGCGAACAGCTGGCGCACCTGGTCGAGCTCGACGAGAACGGCCCGATGCGTGGCTTTCGCGATCGCCCCGGTGACCCGCTCCTGCTCGATCTTCTCGGCGACCGGTCCGATCTCGGAGAGCCGATTGCTCCAGGGGTCGGTCCCTTCGATCAGCTCGCGCCGCACGGCCGCCAGCCGCTTCGCCACGGCGGGGTTCGAATCCTCGGCCGACGAGAGCGTGATCGTCCGGCCCGCGACGACCCAGCCGCCGGAGAGGAAGCGCAGGGTCCAGGTCTCGCGTACCGGGCCGTCGAAGCAGGCCGAAAGGAGCGCGAGCAGAGGGAGGAGCAGAAACGGGCGGCCCCCTCTCACCGGGGAGCCTCGGTAAGATCGCTCCAATTTCCGTAGACCAGGCGCCCCTCGAACATCGTGGTCAGCACTTTCGCCTCGGAGATCTCGGTCGCGGGGATCTCGAACAGATTGTGGTCGAGGACGATCAGGTCGGCGAGCTTGCCCGCTTCGAGGGAGCCGCTGTCTTTCTCTTCGAAATTCGCGAAGGCGCCACCGATCGTATAGGCGGCGAGGATCGTCGGCAGATCGACCCGTTCTTCGGGGATCCAGGGCTTCGGGCACGCCGCGGCGTCGGGATCGCAGCGGGTCGTCGCGGCCTCGATCGCCTGCAGCGGATCGAGCGAAGAGACCGACCAATCGCTCCCCGCCGCGATCACCGCGCCGGAGCGGAAGAGCGAGCCCATCGGGTAGAGCCACCGCGAGCGCTCGGGGCCTAGTTGCGGCTCGGTCAGGTCGACGATGTAGGGATCGGCGAACGCCCAGAGCGGCTGAAAATCGGCGATCACGCCGAGCCGGCGGAAGCGCGGAATGTCGGCCGGATCGAACAGCTGAATGTGCGCGAGCAGAGGCCGTGCGTCGCGCGGACCGTTGACGTTCCGCGCCTCTTTGAGAGCGTCGAGAGCCGTGCGTATCGCCCGGTCGCCGATCGCATGAACGTGGATCTGAAACCCCGCCGCATCGAGCGCGGTGGCGATTTCCGCGAACCGCTCGGGCGCGATCTCCAACTCGCCGCGCCAGCCGTCTTTTCCCCGTTCGCCGAGATAGGGGGCGAGGAGAGCCGCGGTTCCCGATTCGATCACGCCGTCGGCGAAGATCTTCGCCGCGGAAGCTCTGACGTGCGGTGCCGCTTTTCCGGCAGGATCGTCCCGCCGCTTCAGGAAGTCGGCCACTTGGGCGGTGCCCTTTTCCGGATCGACGTAGTTGGCGACCACCACTCGCAGGTTCAGCTCGCCCGCGGCGTCCAGCGCGCGAAACGTCGCGAGACTCTCCGCGCCCGCCGAAGCCTCCTGCACCGAGACAATGCCGAAACCGTGGGCGCGCTCCACCGCGCGCCGCAGACCCTCGGTGCGATCCGCCGCCGTGGTCTCGGGCAGATGCTCGTCCATCAGATCGGCCGCCGCCTCGCGTAGGGTCCCGGTCGGGTTGCCCTCCGCGTCGCGCTCGATCCGTCCGCGGGGAGGATCGGGCGTCTCGCGCGTGATCCCGGCCAAAGCGAGGGCCTTCGAATTCACCCAGGTCGAATGCCCGTCCGCCGCCGAAAGGTAGACCGGCCGGTCCGGCACGATCTCATCTAATAGCCGCTTGTGCGGGTTCGCCTGGGGAAAGAGCGGCAAATCCCAACCGCCGCCGATGATCCACGGAGCGTTCGGTTTGGCCGCCGCGCACGCCTTGACCCGCGCGAGAACCTCGTCGCCTGTTTTTGCGCCGTTCAGGTCGCACTGGCCGAGCTCGATGCCGCCCGAGACCAGGTGAACGTGCGAGTCATGAAACCCCGGCAGCACGAACCGGCCGGCAAGATCCACCACCCGCGTCTTCGGTCCGACGTAAGGCGCCACGTCGCGATCGGCTCCCACGAACACCAAACGCGATCCGGAGATCGCCACCGCTTCCGCCCATCCGCGCGAGGCGGACATCGTGTAGATCGTCCCATGCCGAAGCACGAGGTCGGCAGGCGGGGCGGTTTGGGCGCGGAGCGGCGTTCCGCACAGAGCGACCAGCAGGAAAACGGAACGGCCGGCGATCGACGGCATGGCGATCTCTCCTCCATAAAACGAGCTTCGATCGTATCCCTGGAACTGCCGCGTGTCGCGTCTGGACCCTGCGCGATCGCCGGACGGGGCAAGTCGGTTACGTCGAGGGTTCCGGTCTGGCGTGGATCCCGGGATACGGCAACCGGCTCGCCGCGGTGGCGGGCGAGACGGTCAATCTGGCGAAGCTCGAAGGGATCGCGCGATCCTTCGTGGCGACCCAGGCCGATCTGCTCGGCGTCGATCCGAAGAGCCTGGTGCTCTCCGCGGGACGTTCGCAGCACGCGGCGGACCACCTTTGGCTGGGGCGTGCCGTTTGTCAGGTCGCCGTCGTCGTCATCCACCGCGCGAAACACGCGCCAGAGGGTGCCCCGGTCGAAGGCCGCGAACAGCGCCGCCGAATCACGGCGCCCGCCGTTCCGACGGTGACCGCCGTTCCGGGGACCAACCTGGTGACCTTGACCTGGCCGACCGTGGGCGCCGGTTTCGTCTACGACGTCTATCGCAGCGAAACGGGTTGCGATTCGGGCTTCGCCAAGATCGCCAACGATCTTACGGCGCTCACCTACGTCGATTCGACCACCAACATCCTCTCCACCTACTCGTACCAGATGATCGCGCACGCCACGGGCAACGAGGCCTGCGCCTCGGCGCCTTCGGCCTGTCAGACGGTCACGTCGCTCGCCGACACCGACGTCTGGAGTCACGACAAGCCGTGGGACACGGGCCTCGAGCCCGATCCGGCGACCGCGTCCGACAACATGTGGGAGAGCGAGGACATCTGGGTCCGCAACGATCTGCTGCCCGGCGGTCACCAGGATCCGATCGAAGCGCAGACCAATTACGTCCACGTCCACGTCGAAAACGGCGGCACGAACGACGCCTACAACACGCTGGTCAAAGTGTATTTCTCGCCCGCTTCCTCCGGTCTCTCCTGGCCCACGACCTGGACTTTGATCGGGACCGCAGTGATCCCGTCTCTCGCGGCCGGCGCGACCACCGAAGTTGTGGTGCCTTGGGTGCCGAACATCACCGGCCACGTCTGCCTGGTCGCCCGGCTCGTCACCGCGCAGGATTCGATGACCAATCCCGAGACCACGGACATCAACTACAACACCCGCTACAACAACAACATCGTTTGGCGCAACGTGAACGTGCTCGAAATGTTCGCGGGCCACGTGGTCCAAGGTCCGGTCGTGGTCCGCAACGTCTCGCGCGAAACGATCGTCACCCAGCTGACCTTCAAGGATCGGATGGATCGTGGCGTGCGCATCGGCTTCCTCAAGCGCGGCGAGGTGACCGTCGATCTCGGACCCGAGTTGATGCGGCGTTGGCGAGAGAGCGGCGGGGACGGCAAGAACGTCAAGGTGGTGGGCAAGGACCAGATTCGGATCCTGGCGACGGACGCCTACATCCAGTTCAAGACGACGCCGCTAGAGGAGTTCAAAGTGACGATGAATTTCCTCGATACGGCCGCGGGCAACGCGGATGGAGAGGACTATCACGTCTTCGAGATCCGGCAGGACGATGCGGGTAAGAAGGCCGTGGTCGGCGGAGTGACCTACCAGATTCACGCGCCGCTCGCGAAGTAAGAGCCGAGAAAAAAAGAGCGCCCGAGGAAGCCCTCGGGCGCTCGCAATTCGGTGGGCTACGGCCCGCAACTCCGGTGGTTGGCCGCCTCATCCGCCGCAGCGCCAAGCGCTACCTTTTCCTGATCGCCGTCATCGCTCTGGGGTTCGCCCTGTTCGCCGACCTGCACCTCTGGGAGGTCTGCTACGTCTTTCTCGGATTGCTCATCGGCGCCCTGCT
>DASYKS010000003.1:0-69734 GCA_035995205.1 Thermoanaerobaculia bacterium | reverse complement strand
ACCGTTTCCAGCCATGATGCGGACTCCTTTCGTCTTTCGACGTGAGTGTGGGATCAGTCCCACGCCGAAAGGGTACGGGACGAGGTTCCGAGAAAACGATAGGTCCGGCAAGATTCTTTTTGGCGGGGTTTGAAACGGGGGCCGTTCGGTCTGGAACGGGCGGCGGATTCCAGTGGAAGCGACGACAGTTTCCACTGCAAGCAGCCGCAGATTCCAGTGGAAGCGACGACAGTTTCCAGTGCAAGCAGCCGCAGAATGCAGTGGAAGCGACGATCGCTTCCAGTAGAAACGGCGCAGTTTCCAGCGGATTCGACGACAGAATGCAGTGGAAGCTGCGGCCGGTTGCACCGGAACGCGTCGTCGATTGCAGTGGAACCAGGCCCGGTTCTACTGGAACGCGTCGTCGCTTGCACCGGGTTCGACGGCCGAATCCACCGGATGCGACGGCAGATCTCAGCAAACAGAATCAGATCGAACGGCAGCTCGCCGGGAAACAGCTGTCTTCTAGTTGAGGGTGTAGCGGATATAGTGAGAACTCAACAACCGGTGGCCGGTGGCTGCCTCTTCCAAGAGAACCAGGGCTCGAAGGTTGGCGCGCGGCGCGATCGGGAAGGGAGATACTATTTATGCGACCATTTCGGATGTCTGTCCTGCTCGTCTTCTTGGGACTTTTGACGGGGACTCTCCGGGCCTCGGCCGCTCCACAGTCCCGTGTGATCTTTCGAGAGATCTCGCTCTCCCAGTTATCGTCGGAGCGGCCACGGGAGCTGTTTCCGTCGAGCTTCCGCACCCTGATTCTCGATGTGGACGCTCTGCAAGCCGCGCTCCGCGAGGTGCCTTCGGAGAGAGATTTTATGGCGGGCGAGGTCTTGCCGCCCTCCATCGCTCTGCTGAATCCAGAGGGCACACTCTCTGAGTATTCGGTCGTGGAAACGCCGACCATGGACGAGGCGCTGGCGCAGCAGTACCCTGAGATCCGTACGTTCCGCGGGCAAGGCATAACCGATCCGGCGGAAATACTGGTCATGGATGTGACGCCCAGAGGTCTGCACGCGATGATCCTCTCGCCGCGGGGCATGATCTTGATCGATCCGTTGACCGCCGCCGACAACCTTCATTACCTCATCTATTTCAAACAGGATGCGCCGCGGGTCGGCAAACCTTTTCTTTGTCGCGAACGGGAGTCACTCAACAGCCGGAACTTCGATACCCCCGCTCCCACCTTCCAGGCGACACCGGCGCTCACGGTCGGCGAATCGCTCAAGACCTACCGGACGGCGATCGGAGCGACGGGAGAGTTCACCTCGAAGGTCTGTGCGCCTTCGGCGGCGGCCGTCCCGTGTGGGCTGGCGGCCGTGGTGACGATCATGAACCGCGTCAACGGGCTCTTCGAACGCGATGCCTCGGTGCGGATGGTCCTGGTCGCGAACGAAAGCCTCCTGATCTATACGAATGCTGCAACCGATCCCTACACCAACGACAATCTGGGCACCATGCTCGCCCAGAACCAGTCCGCTCTCGACGCGGTGATCGGCAATGCAAACTACGACGTCGGCCACGCCTTTGGAACGACCGGCGGCGGCCTAGCCGGTGGCAGGGCGTGCGACCCGAACTTCAAGGGCACAAACGCTACGGGTCTGGACGATCCTCTAGCCGATTTCATCATGGTCGACTATGTCAGCCATGAAATGGGCCACCAGCTCGGCGCGTCTCACACTTTCAATGGCACCAGCGACGGGTGCGGCGGGTCCCGAAATGCCGACACCGCTTATGAGCCTGGCAGCGGATCGACCCTCTTGTCTTACGCCGGGTTGTGCGGCACGGAAATGCTCCAATCGCGTAGTGACAGCTACTACCATACGGGAAGCATCGGCGAGATGCTCGCGTTTCTTGCGGCTGCAGGGGCATCCTGCGGTACGTCGACCGCCACCGGGAACGTGCCGCCGGCCGTGACGACAACTCCATCCTTTACGATTCCGGCGCGGACGCCTTTCCTTCTCTCCGGCAGTGCCACGGATGCCAACGGCGATGGGTTGACATACTCCTGGGAAGAGCTCGATCTGGGCGCGGCGGCGCCACCTAATGACGATGTCGCTGCCGAGCGGCCGATTTTCCGCAGTTTTCCTCCGGTGCTGGTTCCCTATCGGACCTTTCCGAAGCTCTCCGACCTCCTCGGTAATACCTCCACGCTAGGCGAATCGCTGCCGACGCGGACTCGGAACATGAACTTCCGCTTCACCGTGCGGGACAACCGCGCCGGTGGAGGAGGGGTAGGTTTCGGATCGACGATGGTTTCGGTCGCTGCCGGCGCCGGGCCGTTCGCCGTAACCAGCCCGAACACCGCTGTCACCTGGCCCGCGCTTTCGTCTCAAACGGTGGCTTGGAACGTCGCCAATACCAACGCGGCCCCTGTGAGCTGTGGCACGGTGTCGATCACGCTCTCGACGAACGGCGGTAATACATTCCCTCTGATCCTCAAGGCGTCCACTCCCAACGATGGCTCCGAGGCCGTTCTTGTGCCAAACCTCCAGACTACGAAAGCTCGTATCCGAGTGGCCTGTGTCGGGAACATCTTTTTCGACCTCTCCAACGCAAATTTTTCGATTACCGGAGGTCCGCCGGCAGGATCTTTCTTATACACCCTTTCCCCTTGTCGCGTGCTGGACACAAGGGACCCTTTCGGGGTGACCGGGGGCCTGCCGATCGCTCCGAACAGCCTGACCACCTTTACGGTCGGAGGTAAATGCGGTGTTCCGTTCTTTGCCGCCTTCTCCGCGAACGTGACCGTTACGCAGCCGACCAGTGCAGGAGATCTAAGGCTATTCGCTGGAGACATCGCCATTCCCAATGTGGCAACGATCGCTTTCTCCAGCGGCCAGACCCGCGGGAATAATGCGATCATTGCTCTCTCTCAGGATGGAGCCGGGACGATCAAAGTCAGAAATGATGCTCCGGGTACCGTGCACCTTGTCCTCGATGTGAATGGCTACTTCCAATAGAGGGTGCCACTGGGGCGAGGTGGCCGAGAGGAGGATCAGCTTCGAGCGCGCCCGGGCCACGTACTCGCGCCGTGACTTCGCCGGGAGCCCGGGGGACGGTGAACCGTGGAAGAGGGCTGTCGGGACTCCGCTTGAGCTCGAGACCCTTCGAGGTGTCCGGGCGTCCCTGATCAGCCAGGTGGGATTGCGACAGGGTGTAAGTTCGTCCTCTAAGGACATTGGAGAACGTCCGGACGTCCCTGATCTGTCAGGTGGGACTGCGACTCTCTGTCTCGAACGGAAGGCGCCGCCGCTGCGCCGCTTGGCCAACGACGGGCGTGGAGCCCAGAGGCCCCACGCCCTATCCCTTCTACGGCTTTCCTACGAATCGCTTCGCCTCAGTCGCCGACCGCCGACTTCCGTTCGGTCTTTACAGCCGTGTCGCTCGGGGGCGACGTGTCGGAGGGCGGTGTGTTGCGGCGGGACCGGGTGCGGGGACGGATCGGCGTCACGTTGAACTGCACGAGGCGTTCGGTCCGGGTTCCGAGGAGGCCCTTGGTCAGGCCACGCAGACGGCGGGCAAGCTCCTTGCCGCTAAAGATCAGATCGGCAAGCTCCTGCGTCATCTGCTGGCGGTTCGCGCCGTGCGAGTCTTGCCGCGCCTTCAGCGCGCGGACTTGGGTCAGCGCTTCGGCGAGGGCGGCCCGGACGGGCACCGCCGGGGAGAGGGCTTCCTCATTGTCGTTCGCTGCTTCGAGAAGCAGCTCCCAATCGCGGAGGATGTCGGCAAAAGACTTCGGTACTCTCATGATCGTCTTCCTTTCGGAGGACGGCCGACGCGGCGGGATTGCCGCGTGGCCACGCCCTGTGAGGCGCGGTCGAAGTTGTACCAATCGGGGTGTGGCCCTCAGGGCCAGGGGCGGTTTGCTATACTCCGCCGCTTTTTTTCCGGGAGGCGTTGCGGATAGGGCTCAGGTCCGGATGGCTCGGACCCAGATCCCGACCGTTGCGATCCAGGTCCGGACGACTCAGACCTAGGTCCCGACCGCCGCGACTCAGGTCCGGACGCCTCAGACTTAGGTCCGGACCGCTGCGACCCAGGTCCGGACGACTCGGACCCAGGTCCCGACCGTTGCGACCTTGGTCCCGACGCCTCAGACCTAGGTCCGGACCGCTGCGACCCAGGTCCGGATGACTCGGACCCAGGTCCCGACCGCTGCGACCCAGGTCCGGACAACTCAGACCCGGGTCCGGATTGCCCAGACCCCGGTCTGGATGGCGTAGACGCAGGTCCGAACCACTTGGACCCAGGTCCCGATCGTTGCGTCGCCCCGAACGGCTGGTACGAACGGCGGGCTCAAGTTGGAAATTCTCGGACGTGGGAGGTGACAGAGAACCCGAAGGTGTATATCGTCTGATCTGGGCAAAACTCGTACCACTTTTTCTGTCCGGCTTCGCCAAAACGTCACCCAGGTTCCGAAAACGGCCGTAAGTTCCTTGACAATCAAATCTTTGCGAGCCGTCTCGGCGAACAGAAACGAAGCATCGACCGGCGTAAGGAAAGCGTATGTCGCGAGGTTCCGAAAATCGCCCTTGTAACCCCCTCTATCGGAAGGGGTTGCGGAGGGTGGGGTCCGGACGTCCCTGATCTGTCAGGTGGGATTGCGACGGGAATCCAGGAAGGCAGAAGTAAAGAGATTTGGAAAGGCGTCCGGACGCCCCTGATCTGTCAGGTGGGATTGCGACCTTTATGTCGTTGGTTGTGGGAACTTAGGAAACAGCGAGGTCCGGGCGTCCCTGATCAGCCAGGTGGGATTGCCGCGTTGCACCTGCCGCCTGCGGGCACTGCGAGTGACTGAAGTCACTCGCTCGGATACGACGTCCCTGCGGGACGTGCGGTTGGGCTTCGTGATCGGAGAAGGTTCTCTCCTCGCGCCGATCCGGCGGCGGAGGCGTCGCCTACCCTGCGAGATTTTTGCGGGTTGCGGTGGTTCCCTTTTCAGCCGTTCTCGATCGCGATCTGCCCCAGGCCAAACACGGCGCCTTTTCCGAGATGGGTGACCTCCGCGGCGCGGAGCAAGGAGCCCAACGAGGCGAGATCCCCTTCGAGGTCAAGCGTTCCGGTGTAGCCGCCGAGCTGGACGTGCCGATCTTGGCGCTGGCTGTAGCGGGCCAGATCGTCGAAGCGCAGAGAGGTTTCGGCGAAGCGAACGGCCGAGGCGGCGTCGAGCAGCGGCCGGAACGTTTAATCCACCGTCGGGTCCGGAGCGTGGAAGTGGGCCAGTTCGAGCAGCCGGCGGATCGCCGAAAAGACGAGCGCCCTCGGATCGCGGGGCGGGACGATTTTGCCGCGTTCCTGAAGCCGGAGCGGCGTGAGCACCTGGAGCCGTAGCGACCGGCCGCCTCCTGGAAGGGGGCTTTCCGGCAACGGCCGGCCCGGGAGCACGTTTTTCGAAAGCGAAGATGCGGCAAAGCCGGCAAGCGGTAGGCCGCGGCCGGAGCCGCAGGGGTCGGAGCGTCGAGCGGGGAAGGAATCACGGAGAGACGATAGCTCGTTGGGGGCCTGCGGGGCTTTGATCCCGTCGCTGCGCAGGTAGGCGATCGCTCGGCCAAGAAAATCGAATCGCCGAACCTTGGGCATTTGGAACCTATTTGGGTCAAAGCGTCAGCGACCGGGAATTCCCGATCTCGACAACTCGCTGAGTATTATGGGGTTTATGGAGCGGGAGACGGGATTCGAACCCGCGACCAACAGCTTGGAAGGCTGTGACTCTACCCCTGAGTTACTCCCGCTTAGGGGTTCTGCACCGGCTCCGCCAGTTTAACGAGAAAGCGTGCGGGGCGCTAGGCGCGGCTCCCCGGCCGTCGGAGCGGTGGGTGATAGGGTGCATCCAAGCAGTCGCCCCCGCGCTACGCTCCTCCGATCTTGCAAACAGACCCTGGGACGGCCTGGAGGCCTCCGCGCTGTCATTGCAGCGAGAGGTGGAGGGTCCTGGTGAGGAAGCCGCCGAAGGCGGAAAAAAAGCCGAAAGACCGAAGTCGGGAGCTGGCCGCTTTCCGTGAGGCCGGGCAGGTGGTGCTCGACTTGATCGGCCAGCCGGGAGGAGTGGCGGCCGACGATTTTCGCCTGGTCGAGGTCTTTGCCGAGTTGGTCGCCGCCGCGAGATCCAAGGGGGCGCTCCCTGCGAGCGCGGGCGCCGATCAGGAAGCCTTCGAACGTTCGCCCGCGTTCGAGGCCGAACGGCGGGCTCGGACCGTGGCCCAGGCCCTGCGCGAGGCCAAGTCGCTCGCACGGCGGCTGGTGGAAGTGCAGGAAAACGAGCGGCGCAGCATCGCCCGCGAGCTTCACGACGAGGCGGGCCAAGCCCTCGCTTCGCTACGCTACGGGCTGCGGCTGCTGGAGCGGGAGATCGACGAGGGGGGCAGCGCGACCGAACGGGTGGCGGAGCTGATGCAGCGGACCGACGCCGTGATCGACAGCCTGCACCGGTTGGTCGCCGACCTGCGGCCGGCGAGCCTCGATCATCTGGGTCTCGAAGCCGCCCTGCGCCAGTACTCGCGGTCGGCGGGGTCGAAGTTCGGGCTCGAAGTGCGCTTCAAGGCGCGAGGGTTCGGCAGCGAGCGCCTTCCCCAGGTCGTGGAGACGGCTCTCTATCGGGTGGTCCAAGAGGCGATGGTCAACGTCGTGCGCCACGCCCGTGCGACCCGGGTCGACGTGTTGCTGGAGCGTCATGGCGAGCGGGTGCTGGTGATGATCGAGGACGACGGCGTCGGCTTCGAACCGGATCGCGTGGGGAGCGGCAGTCATTTCGGTCTCCTGGGGCTCCAGGAGCGAGCCGAGGCTCTGGGCGGGACGCTGGTCGTGGAGAGCACCCCCGGGACCGGAACCACAATCGTAGTGGAGGTGGCGAGTGCCGATCCGCATCCTGATCGCTGACGACCATGCGGTCGTCCGTTCCGGCCTCCGGGCCCTGCTCCGCGCCGACCCGGATCTCGAAGTCGTGGGCGAGGCGGAAAATGGCGAGGAGACGCTGCGTCTCGCCGAGACGCTGCGACCCGACACGATTCTGCTCGACCTCTCGATGCCGCCCGAAAACGGCATCAAGACCGCCGCGCGGTTGAAGGAAAAGCACCCGGAGATCATCGTGCTGATCCTCACCATGCACGAGGACGAAAGCCTGCTGCACGAAGCGTTGCGCGCGGGGGCCGCCGGTTACGTGATCAAACGGGCCGAAGAGTCCGAGATCCTCCAGGCGATCCATGCGACGAATCACGGCGACATCTACGTGCATCCCGCGATGACCCGCGCGCTCCTCCACCAGCCGGTCACGACCGAGCACCGGCGCGGAGCGTCGCCCAATCCGCTGACCCCGCGGGAGCTCGACGTCTTGCGCCTGCTCGCCAAAGGCAACACCAACCGGCAGATCGCCGGCCTGCTCGGTCTTTCGATGCGCACGGTCGAGAACCACCGCGCCAACCTGATGGGCAAGCTTGGATTGGTCAGCCGGGTCGAGTTGGTGAACTACGCGGAAGAGCACAACCTGCTCTAAAGCGGTGGTCTCCTCGCCGGTCGGGTAGTTTCTACCTACGGCTCGATTTCGCTCTCGGGTAGAAAGTGCGCTTCTCCGAGGCGTGCCTTAGGCCTAGCCTTGGGGAACTTCGGAAAGGAAGGGAAACGTTATGAACATTACCACCCTGATCGTGATCGTCCTGTTGATTCTGCTGCTCGGCGGGGGTGGTTTCTACTGGCGGGGCAGAAGGTAAGCCCGAGGAATTGAAAATGTCGAATACCAGAACTGTCCGTCTCATAGCAAGCGTGGGCCTTGCCGTGTTGTTTTGCGGCCGACTCTCGGCCTCTGCTCAGACCGCGCCGCCGTTGGGGGTTTTGTCACACTTTGGGATCCTAGGAAACTCGGGTGTGACGGGCTCCACGGGCCTGGGCACGGTGATCCAAGGAGACGTCGGTTCTTCGCCGACGCCTTCGATCTCCAACTTTCCTCCTTCGAGCGTGACTCCCGGGTTCGCCGTCCACTTCACGAACGACTCGACCGTGCAACAGGCGCATTCGGACGCCATCGCCGCCTACAACTTCCTGGCCGCGGAGGGGCCGGGGACGGTGCTCCCCGCGCAGTTGGACGGCGCCGTGCTCACCTCGGGTATCTATTCCTTCGCGGGGGGGGCGGCCGATCTGGCGGGCACTGGAACCCTGACTCTCAACGGGCCGGGGATCTTCGTTTTCCAGGTGGATAGCGCCCTCACCGCCAACGTCAACTCGAATGTCCTAGGCACTGCGGATCCTTGCAGCGTGTACTGGCGGGTGGGCTCTTCGGCGACCCTGAATGGAATCACCTTTCGGGGCAACGTCATCGCAAATGCCAGCGCTACCGTGGGCTCCGGCTCCAACGTGACCGGCCGGGCGATCGCGGGCACTGGTGCGACGGGTGCGGTGACGATGGCGGGCGCCGGTGGCAACACGGTTGGGGGATGTACCGGCGGCGTGATTTCGCCGACCGAAATTCCGGCGCTCGACGGTTTCGGAATGGCGGCCCTCGTCGCGTTGCTTGCCTTGGCGGGATTACTCCTGCCGAAACGAATCTCCAGCTAGGGCCAACCCTCTCGCCCCGTCTCTCGTTTTGAGGAGAGCCGGGCGAGAGGGAGAAGGTACGCTTTTAGTCCTTGATCGCTTTTGCCACGTCGCCGACGAACTCGCCCACTTTTCGCCGTGCCTTGCCGAGGCTCTCCTGCACCGAGCCCTCGGCTCGCTGCTGGGCGCCCTCCTGTTCCAGCTTGCTGTCGGCGGTGACGATGCCGACGGCCTCTTTCACCCGCCCGGTGACCTTCTTGATCGTGCCTCGCGTTTCTTGTCCCATGATGCCTCCCTGTGCGGAGCCCGAGGATTCGGGCATCGTGGCCTTTGCACCGCCTTGAAGGCTAAACCTTCTTGACCGAGACGACCTTTTTCACGCCGTAGACGCCCAGGACCAGCTTGGACGCCACTTTGCGTCGTTCGGCGGAGATGTCTTCACCGAACTTGAGCGTTACGACACCGTTGGCGGCCACGGTGCCGATCTTGAATCCGTCGGAGCCCATCTTGTTGACCAGCGCGAGGCGAATCTTGGTCGAGAGAACGGCGTCCTTGACTTCGGCCTCGGCCTCGCCGGCTACCACACCGGCCTTGTTGGGATTCTCGACGCTGGCTTCGAGGAGGACGTTGTTTTCTACGCTCTTCACTCCGGAGACCGACTTGGCGACCGATTGTGCGAGCTCTTTGGTCTCGCGCTTCTCGACCGTGCCCGTGAGCGTCACGGCTCCGGCGGCGGAATCGACTTCCACCTTCAAGCTGTCGGTACCCAGCTTGTCGAGCAGAGCGAGCTTCACGTTCAGGGTGGTGGTCCAATCCGACTTGTTTTCCGCGGCGTTCGCCGCGTTGGCTCCGAACAGCACGAGGCTGAGCAGCGCGACCTTCGATAGGGTTTTCAAAGTCATGGGGAAACCGTCCTTTCTGGAACGGCCTCCAAGCTACCCTTCGGGCCTCCCCGCGGGAAGCGCACTTACTACCCGGAGATGGCCCTCAACGTAGGTAGAAAACACCCTGAGGAGCGACGTGGCTCGATCACGGCTCCGAGAGCTGCACCAGTTGCTTGCCCTGGTTCTTGCCATGGAGCATCCCGATGAAGGCCTGCGGCGCGGATTCGATGCCTTGGGCGACGTCTTCCCGGTACTTGAGCTTTCCTTCCTGGAGCCAGGCGGCGAGCTGCTCCAAGCCTTCGGGGAAGCGCTCGGCGAATTCGGAGACCCGGAAGCCCTCCACCTTCGCCTGCTTGACGATCAATTGACAGAGCCAGCGCGGCCCGTTCTCGGGCTGCTCCAGGTTGTACTGCGAGATCTGTCCGCAAATGGCGATTCGCGCCTTCGGGTTGATCCGCCGTACGACGGCGTCGGTGATGGTTCCGCCCACGTTGTCGAAGTAGACGTCGATGCCGTCGGGACAGAGGTCGCGCAGGCGGCGTTCGAAATCCGTGTCGGTCGTGTAGTTGAACGCCGCGTCGAACCCGAGCTCGTCCTCCAGCCAGGAGACCTTGGCGTCGGAGCCCGCCACGCCGATCACGCGGCAGCCCTTGATCTTGGCGATCTGGCCGACCATCATCCCGACAGCTCCCGCGGCACCGGACACCACGACGGTTTCCCCTCGTTGCGGCTCACAGATGTCGAGCAGGCCGAAATAGGCCGTGAGCCCCGGCCGGCCCAGCACGCCGAGAGCCGTCGAGATCGGCGCGAGGCCGAGGTCGATCTTCCGCAGCTCGCGCCCCTCCGCGACGGCGTACTCCTGCCATCCCAACATCCCCTCGACCGCATCCCCGACGCGAAAGCGCGGATTCGCGGACTCCAGAACGAAGGCGACCGCGCCGCCGGTCATGACCTCTCCGAGGGCGACCGGCCGGGCGTACGACTCGGCGTCGTTCATCCGCCTTCGCATATAGGGATCGAGCGACAGGTAGACCGATCGAACCAGCACCTCGCCTGCGGCGGGAGAAGGCAGAGGAGAGTAGTCGAGGTGGAAATCCGACACCTTCGGAAATCCGACCGGCCGCGCAGCGAGAGTGATCTGCCGGTTCACTTTTGCCATGGGATTCCACATCCTTTGCTGCAACAGGCCTGAGCGAGCTCCGCGGTCATGAAACTTCGCGGTGGTCCTCTCGTCCGTGCCCTGAACTTAGTTCTTCGACCTTGCCTCCAGAAGAGCACTAACTACCCAAGGATTGGCTGCGACGTAGGTAGAAACCACCCCTCTCGCATCTGAACCGGGCGTTCGCTGGGACCGAGGGTGCGTAACATCGGCGGGGTTCCCCCGTACTTGGGCTGGGAGGAACCTCATGAGATCCATCATCCAGAACATCCGCTACGGCGCCCGGCTGTTGGCCAAGCGCCCCGGCTTCACCGCGATGGCCGTGCTCGTGTTGGCCTTGGGCATCGGCGCCAACACCGCTATGTTCAGCCTGGTCAATGCGTTTTTGTTCAAGCCGCTGATGATCCGGGAGCCCGAGCGGATCGTCGGTCTGTACGCCAAGGACACCAAGCGACCGGACACCTACCGGGCTTTCTCCTATCCGGAGTACGCCGAGATCCGGGCGTCCAACAAGGTCTTTTCCAGCCTGATGGCGCACAACATGGCGATGGTCGGCCTCGCCGAGGGCGAGTCCACCCGCCGGGTATTCGCCGACCTGATCTCCTCCAACTACTTCGAGACGCTCGGCGCGCCGCTCGCGCGCGGGCGGACCTTCACCGCCGAGGAGGAACGCCCCGGCAGCGCGATCCCGGTCGCGATCGTCAGTTGGTCGTTCTGGGAAAAGAACGGCGCCGACCCGAGCCTGCTCGGCAAATCGCTGCGCGTCAACGGCAAGGTCTATACGATCGTGGGGATCGCGGCGAAAGGCTTCACCGGCACCACGGCCTTGGTGAGCTCCGACATCTACCTTCCTCTCGGCATGTACGAGTCGGCGATCAACGATTTCGAGGGCCGCGCCAAGCCGCTCGCCGCGCGCGACAACCACGCGTTGATCGTCGTCGGCCGTCTGCGCGCCGGTCTCGGACAAGAAACCGCCGACGCGCAGCTCGCCGCCACCTGGGGTCAGATGGACAAGCCGTTGCCGGACGACAAGGACCAAGCGTTGGTCGTGCAGCCGCTGTCCCGCTTGAGCGTTTCGACCAGCCCCACCGACGACAAGGAGTTGCGGGTTCCGTCGCTGCTGATGCTTTTTCTGTCGGGGATCGTTCTGCTGATCGCTTCGCTCAACGTCGCCAACATGATCCTCGCGCGCGGCAACGCGCGGAAGAAAGAGATGGCGATCCGCCTCGCCCTCGGCGCCGGCCGCTCGCGCATCGTGTCGCAGGGATTTGTCGAAGGGCTGGTACTGGCGTTCCTCGGCGGCGTGGTCGGCCTGGTTTTCGCCTATTGGGGCACGACGTTGCTCGTTCGCTCACTCGCCTCGATCGCGCCGATCCAGCTGGTCTTTTCCGCCGTGCCCGATCCGCGCGTGCTGGCCGCGACGCTCGGCTTCTGCCTGGTGAGCACGATGCTGTTCAGTTTGGCGCCGTCGTGGAACCTGTCCCGGCCGAACATGACCACCCAGCTCAAGTCCGATGAAAAGACCGGCACCGAGGGGGGCAAAGACCGCCGCCTGCTCTCGCGTCGGAACCTGCTGGTGATCGGCCAGTTGTCCCTTTCGCTCATGCTGCTATCGATCGCCGGGCTGTTCATCCGCAGCTCGTTCGAGGCCGCGCGCCTCGATCCCGGATTTCGCACCGATCAAGGGGTGATCGTGGAGATCGATCCGAGCCTCGCGGGATACGACAAAGCCCGCGGCGCCCAGGTGACCCGCGAGCTGGTCGAGCGGTTGCGCACCGTGCCGGGGGTCGAATCCGCCAGCATGGCGGCGACGGTGCCGTTCGGCATGGTCTCAATGGGCCGCACGCTCCAGCGGGCGACCGACCCGGCGAGCGACGCCAAGGACCCGGCGAAGAAGGACCGGCTGGTCTCCACCGGATTCAACATCGTCGGCACGGACTATTTCTCGACCCTGGGCATTGCGCTCCTTCGCGGACGCCAATTCCGCGAAAGCGAGACCTCGGTGGGTGGCTCCGCTCCGGGCGTTGCGGTGATCGACAAGCTGGCCGCCGAACGCCTCTGGCCGAAGGGGGATGCTCTCGGCCAGCGCATCCGTATGGTCGAGGGCGAGGCCGACCTCCCGGCGCGCGAGGTCGAGGTGGTCGGCGTCGTCGCCAACGTCCGGGAGCACATCATCGGCAGCAAGCCCTCGCCCTGGATTTACGTACCGTTCGGGCAGGAGACGCAATCGAACATGAACATCCACCTGAAGATCGCGGCCCAGGGCCCAGAGGCCGAAAGGCGTCTGCTGGACGCGGTGCGGCGCGAGATCCGGGCGGTGGACGGCCGCCTGCCGGTGCTCAATTTCCGTACGTTGCGCGATCACCTGGAGGCGAGCTTCGACATCTGGATCGTCCGCACCGCGGCGCGGATGTTCACCCTGTTCGGCGTGGTCGCCCTGCTGCTCGCCGCCGTCGGCCTCTACGGCGTGCGCGCCTACACGGTGTCCCGGCGGACCCGCGAGATCGGCATCCGCATGGCGATCGGCGCGAGCGCGGGCGACGCCTTGCGCTTGATCCTGCGCGAAGGGCTGCTGCTCACGGCGATCGGCTCCGGGGTCGGTCTGTTGCTCTCGCTCGCGCTCGGCAAGGTGCTCGCGGGGATGCTCTATCAGGTCAGCTTCGCCGACCCGATCGTCTTCTCGGCGACCCCCGTGCTGTTGGCGCTCGTCTCGCTCCTGGCCTGCTACGTTCCAGCGAGCCGGGCGGCGCGCATCCAGCCGATGGTGGCCTTGCGCAGCGAGTAACCCAGGCCCCCGGCGAGCAGAGAATCGCTCGCCGGGGGGATGCTCCTTCTTACGACATCCGTCTCATTGCAGCGGCGTCGTCGCCGTTGCGCAGACCGTAGCCGCGGGAGTCGCGCTCGCCGTCCGCGCGCCTTTCTGGCCGGCGAGCTCAGGGCTCGGCAGCTGGACCGCGACGCAGGCCGTGTTGGAGTAGATCGGCGCGATGATCACCGCGAAATCGACCGAGACGTGCGTGCCCGCCGCCAGGGTTCCCACCGCGAAAGTGCAGACCGAGCCGGCCGAATTGTTCGGGTCGCAGCTCCACCCCGAGGTCGAGTTGGTCGGGTCGAATGTCGCGTTGGGCGGCACGGTGTCGGTCAGGATCACCGGGTCGGCGTCCTGGTTGCCGGCGTTCGAGGCCTTGAGCGTGTAGCGGAGCGAGTTGTTCGGCCGCGCCGTGCTGAAGCGGGGGGTCTTGGTGAGCGTGAAGACCGGTGCCGCCGTGGTCGGCTTGTCGACGGTCGAGCAGTTGTCGCCCGGATGGGCGCAGGCCGTGTTGTGGATCTCGCCGCCGTTGGCATCGACCTTGTTCTTCAGCTTGACCGTGAAGGTCGCCGATCCGCCGGCCCCGGAAGCCACCGTGCCGAGCGCGAGGGTGCAGGTCGAGCCGGCCTGATCGTCCGGCGTGCAGCTCCAGCCGGCGGTCGATTGCGCCGGCTTGAACACCGTATTGGCGGGCACCGTCTCGGTGAGCGTCGCCCCGACCGCGGCCAGCTCTCCGACGTTCTCGTAGGCGAGCGTGTAGGTGATCTTGTCGCCGGGGGCGACGAGGGAAACGTCCGCGGACTTCTCGATCGACAGGATCGCCGCAGGCACGATGCGCACCAGGAAGGCGTCGTCGCTGCCGCCGCCGCTGGTCTGCTGGATCGAGCTCGCCGACGTACCGAACATCGAGCTCGAGAAGGTCTGTCCGGTCACGAAAGCGGAACCGGTCGCGGGGTCGACGGCGATCGCGCCTGCGCCGTCGTAGTCCTGCCCGCCGAAATAGGTGGAGTACACGAGACTGGCACCGGAGGCGAGGAATTTCGCGACGAAACCGTCGGCGGAGCCGGCCTCTTCCGGTTGAAGAGACGCGGCGTTGACGATTGGAAGCGACCCTCCCTGATCCCGGCCGGCAACGTAGATGTTCGCCGAGGCATCGAGCGCGACCGAGATCCCGAAGGTGTCGCCGCCGCCCAGGAACGTCGAGAAGGCGACCGCACTGCCGGCAGCGTCGATCTGGGTCAGGTACGCGGCATAGCCGCCCGGGTTGTCCGGTTGGAACGAGCCCGCGGTCACGCCGGTAAACGCGGTCGAGAGGGTGAATCCGGTGATATACGCGTTGCCGCTCGCGTCGACGGCGACGCCCTGAGCGACGTCATAGGCCTCACCGCCGAGGTAGGTCGAATAGGTCAAGGCGGTGCCGGCCGCGTCGATCTTGGCCGCGAAGGCGTCACCGTTTCCGAGGCTCGCGGGTTCGAGCGCTCCGGCGCTGAGCGGAAAATTGGTCGAGTCGGTCTGCCCCACCACCACTGCATTGCCGCCGCCATCGATGACGATGTCGGTTCCGATGTCGTCGCCACTCCCTCCCAGGTAGGTCGAGTAGACGATCGCGCTGCCGGTATCGTCGATCTTGGTCACGAACGCGTCGGCGAAGGAGCCGCCGCCGAAGCTCGGTTGAATCGAGCCGGCGGTCACCCCGGGGAAAACCGCGGAGCCGGTGTATCCCGTCACATACGCGTCGCCCGAACCGTCCACTGCGATCCGGTAGCCGACGTCGATCCCGGTTCCGCCGAGGTAGGTCGCATAAACGATTGCCGTGCCGGTCGGATCGATCTTGGCCACAAAGGCGTCTCCTGGGCCTCCCGCGTTGCTGGACTGGAGCGACGAGCCGGTGACGCCTGGCAGGTCGGTCGAATAAGTGAAGCCGGTCAGGTAGGCGTTGCCGTCCGCGTCGACCGCGAGATCGGTGATCGAATCGAGGTCGCTGCCGCCGAAGTAGGTGGCGTAGAGGAGCGTGGTGCCGGTCGGATCGATCTTCGCGACGAACCCGTCCCCACCGCCGGCCTGCGTGCCCGCGCCGGGGAAGTCTTCACTGATGCCCGCGACATAGACGTTGCCGTCACCATCCAGGCCCACCGAGGAGCCGGCGTCGCCGCCGGCACCGCCCAGAAAGGTCGAGTTGCTGAACACGGGATCGATCACCAGCGGCAGGCCGTGGTCGTAGTCGCCGAGCACGAAGCCGACCCGGGCCGCCCCCTTCTCGAACGCCGAGATCTCATAGCCGCACGGGATCTCCCGCCGCTCTCCGCCGAGGGTCTGGAACGCGATTGGGCGATCCGCCACCAGGTCGCCTCCGGGAGTGCGTAGGGTCAGCTCGCCCAACCAGCCGACCTGTGCCGCGGTGACGCCTTCGTACACCATCCGAATTCGCGTCGGCTCGGCCCCGGCGGCGAGCGTGTAGGTTTGCTCGACGCGCCGTTCGTTGCCGGAGTAGACGAGATCCGTGTCCGGATAGACGCCTTCGTAGAGCACCCCGCCGAAGCTTGCGACCCCGACATGCCAGGCGCGCGGGTCGCTACCCAACAAATAGTTGCTCTTGGTGAGAAGCGGCTCGATTCCGGCCAGGGCCGGATGCAGCGCGCCGCCTTCCAGGCGCATCCGGACCGTACCCTCGGCCTTCGCGCCATCGAGGTTGCGAAGGCGGATCTCCGCCCCGTCGGAACCCAACGACAGACGGTAGCCCTTGCCTCGGGCGAAATACCTCTCCCCCGGCGCCTTCACCTGGCCGACGTTCTCCTCGAAGCGGAGCGGCATCTTCGCCGAGATCTCTGCGAGCTTGGTCTTGGCGGAACCCAAAGTCGTTGGCTCTACCGTCGAAGCGCCCGACGGCGCGGCGGCCAGCCATCCGGCCAGGCCCAAGAGTCCTGCAAACTCTACCCAACGTCCACGTCTATTCATGATGCCTCCTCGGCTCCTCTCGGCGCGGTTCCAGCCTCGAAACCGGTCCGCTCTCTAGTTTCATTAAGGATACTAGGAGAAACGCTTGGAGAGCTGTGGTGCTCACGGATTTGTGACGAAAGCTTCATTGATATTCCAGAATCGGTCCCGGAAATCTTTCAAATGTGTACTCTCGCCCCAAGGGCCGCCGCCCCCGCGTTCGCCAAGGTGGGCAGGCAGGATGTGGAAATCTCATAGAAGCGTAGAATTTGCTCGTGAATCGCAGGGTCCGGAGTCGTAGCGTTCTGCTCGTCTGTGTGACGGGCTGTTTCTTCGGCCGCAAATAGGGGGTGGGAACTTCGATAAAGATGCGCTCCTCCTACCTCGGAGAGGAGTGGGAGGAGGCCAGACAGCCTTAACATCGGCCGACGTTTCCGCCTTCGCGGCTCCGTCAAAAAGCCGAGGTGCTGTCGAACCGCGGGATCCCTTGAGCGTAGAAGGGCAGGGTCGCCGGGAACATTTCCGCGATCTCATGGTATTCGGTCCGCCGACGAGGCCTGACCGGCACAGGGAAGGCCGCGACCGGGGCGGCCAGCGTGAGCTGTGGAATTGGACCGCAGCTCCAAGGGACGTCGAAGAATCCGTCAGAGTAGAGGAGTTCTTCGGCGCTGTCGTCGCCACTGCTTCGCGTCACCCGGAACGTGATGTCGGGAACGTTCATGAGCAAGGTCCAGAGCTTGAGCACCAGATCGCTCGTGCGCCACAACGGGCCGATCGAGCGGTCGAACCCCAAATCCTTGACCAGCTCCAACGGTAGGCCATGCACCCGGGCGGCGGCTTTCGCGTTGAGCTCGCTCCGCAAGAAGTCGTCCAGGGCCTGTGGGCGTTGCGGCGCCACGGGTGTTTCGAGCAGCATTTCGAGGGCCTCGTCCGTCAGGGCCGTGCCCTCGTGGACCAGCAGCGCCTCGATCTCGTCGGTCAGCGTCTGCCCTACCTTTCTGCGGCACCGAGCGACGAGATCGGGTTTCCGGATCGCAAGGGCCGGCGGTTCGGAAAGATACTGGGGCTCGAGATCCCTCACGATGTCGCGGACTCGCGGCCGGCTGAAATCACGGAAGCCGATCCGTCCTTGCCGCCAGGTGGCGACCGCCTCGATATCCCAACGCGGGATGTGAACGCTGAAGTTTCCTTTCTCGTCGGTGGTCGCGGTTGCGATCTCTTCCCGGCGAAGCCTGAAGGGGAGAGGCCAGCTCCAGTCCGCCCAGTGCGGCGGCGAATAGAGAAGGAAAGAACAGTCCGTATCTTCGACGTGCACGGTGGCATACGGGATTGGCTCGAGCACCCCGGTTGCAAGATTTCGCCTTA
This sequence comes from Thermoanaerobaculia bacterium, assembly GCA_035995205.1. Classification (GTDB taxonomy): domain Bacteria; phylum Acidobacteriota; class Thermoanaerobaculia; order Multivoradales; family UBA5704; genus DASYKS01. Next base: position 52,021 of record DASYKS010000003.1, on the reverse strand, counting down.
CGACCCGGCCCGAAATCTTGCGCAGGCCCATGAGCTCCGGATTCAGGCTCCAGCTCAATCGGCGCTCGACGGAGGCGAAGGTTTGGCCGGCCAACTCTTCGATGGCAAGGCCGAGCTTGGCCAGGCGAGAGGCTTGCGCCATCGTCACCGGACGGTCGTTGGAGAGCGCCTGCCTGGTACCGTTCTCGTAGTTGTCCACTTCGATCTCCTCGCCGGGCTTTGGTCGAAGTCCTCTTGGCCATGCGGCGGAGGACGGGTCCGTGTTTCGTGAGGTGAGTGTGTCCAACTTCGGTGATGCGTAAAACATCATTTAGTGCGGCAAGCGCGCATTCGCGGATAGGATGGAAAAGGCACGCAGGGGTGGCACCAGGACGCCCGCGCCGGGGAGAAACGGGATGGGGCCGACGCGCCCGCGCCAAAATCACTGATCCTGCGGCAGGATCACCGTTTTTGGGCCAGGATCGCTCTTCCCTCCATCGGGATCGCCGTTTTTGCCTCCCGTTTGATGAGCACCCCCGCGAAGTCTATGATCCCCAGAGTTCACCAATGTTCGCCAAACCTTTGGAGCCCGACAACGCTACGCGTGCGGCGGAAGAATCGACGCTCCGGCTCGTTGATCGTATCCACGCGGGAGACGACAGCGCGCTCGAGACGCTTTTTGCGCGCTACCTGCCTAGATTGAGAAGCTGGGCACGCGGGCGCCTCCCGGTGTGGGCGCGCGACGCCAACGACACCGACGATTTAGTCCAGGAAACTCTGATCTGCACCATCCGTGGGCTCAAGCATTTCGAACCTAGCCACAGTGGCGCCTTCGCCGGCTATCTCCATTGCGGCCTGCTGAACCGCATTCGGGACGAGATCCGCCGTTTTCATCGACGGCCCGTAGCGGAAAGCGTCGGTACGCTGGCCGCTCGCGAGCCGTCGCCGATCGATCGAATCCTCGCGAGCGAGGAGAGACACCTCTACGAAACGGCCCTCGAACAGCTCTCGGAAGAGGACCGGGAGGCGATTTTGGCCCGCTTCGAGCTCGATTTGAGCTGGGCGGAGGTCGCCGATCTCCTCGGCAAACCGAGCGTCGACGCCGCCCGCGTGGCCACTAAGCGCGCGGTCGATCGTCTGAGCCTCTTGATGATTGGGCGGGAGCGAGGATGAGCGCTGTAGACGAAGGCTCAGGGCGCGTACAGGCCCTGATCGAAGCGTTCGCTGACGGTGAGCCTGTCGACTGGGAGCTCGCCGAAAGAGAAGCCGAGGAAGGCGAAGAGCGTGAGCAAATCCGAGCTCTCCACGCGATCGAGCGGGTTCACCGAGCCTTCTCAACCTGGCATACCGCCGAAGGAAGCCGCGATGGAGGCGACGTTGCGTCCGAAGAACCGGCACTGGAGGCGGGCTCCCGCTGGGGGGATCTAGAGATCCTCGATCGGCTCGGCCGAGGCTCGTTCGGCGATGTCTACCGGGCGCGCGATCCCCACCTCGATCGAATCGTGGCGCTCAAGCTGATCCGGCGGCTACCGCAACGATCCGAAAGGCAACCGACCGACGACGGAGCTCGAGAAGGCCGAGAGCGCCGGGCGATTCGCGAGGGGCAATTGCTCGCCCGCATTCGGCACGAGAACGTGGTGACCGTCTTCGGCGCAGCACAGCACGACGGCCGCATCGGTCTCTGGATGGAGTATCTCGAAGGCAAGACCCTTGCGGACCTGCTCCGCGAACAGGGGCCTTTCAGCGCTCGTGAGGCTGCGGGAATCGGTATCGACATCTGCCGGGCGCTCGCGGCCGTCCATACCGAAGGAATCCTCCATCGCGACGTCAAAGCCCAGAACGTGATGCGCGCCGCGCGCGGGCGAATCGTCCTCACCGACTTTGGCATCGGTCGCGAGCTGGGGGAGGCTCACGAGAAGCACTCTCTTTCCGGCACGCCGCTATACCTGGCTCCCGAGATCATCGCGGGAGGCGTCGCGACGGTTTCCTCCGATCTGTACGCCGTCGGCGTCCTGCTCTATTGCCTGACGACCGGCTCCTTCCCCGTTCAAGGTGCCTCGCTCGGTGAAATCCGCCGAGCCCACGAGCGAAGCGAGACCCGCCTCTTGCGCGATGCCCGGCCCGAGCTGCCTCGGGGATTCGTGGAGGTCGTCGAGAAGGCGCTGTCACTCGATCCAAAGGAACGGCACGCAAGCGCCGGAGCCCTAGAACGAGCGCTCGCCAGCTGGACGAGTCATGAAGAGGACGCCAGAACCGGTGCGCGCGTAACTTCCGGGAAGGAACCCTCAAAGGGCTGGCGCTCGTGGAAGCCCGAATTTGCCTGGGTGGCGGGCGCTGGTCTCGTGGGTGTTGTCGTGCTTTTCGCGACATTTGCAATGGATCCTTGGGTGCGTGCCCGGCTGAGCTTCGCTCAAGCGCTCATCGAGCAGAAACAAGGCGACACTGGCAAGGCGCTCCGATCGCTCGATCGCGCGGTGGAACTAGATGACCAATTCGCAGCGGCCTGGATGCGGCGAGCGGAGTTCCTGGCAGGGACGGGCCGGTACATCGAGGCTCTCGCCTCGGAGGACCGAACCTTTGCCCTACGCGGGCGTCTCGATCCCGCCGATCTACACGCCTACCTCGGGCTTTTCCACGTGCATCGAATGCAATATGCCGAAGCGGTTGACGAGTACTCCAAGGCGACAGAAATCAATCCCCAGGACGATGCCTCGTGGCGCGAGTTGGCGCTCGCCCATGCCAACCTCGGCGACTACGGCGCAGCGCTAGATGCTTCGCGAGAGGCGACACGAGTGGATTCTGAGAGCGTCGTGTCCGCCGGGCTTGTGCCCATCTTTCTTGTGGCTCTCGGGCGTTCTGACGAAGCCCTGGAAACGCTCAAGACGGCTCAAGCTCAGATCGGCGACGAGGAGTATTTCAGCTGGGGTGAAGGGCTCGCCCGTGCAGCGAAGGGGGAGTGCGAAGCGGCCCAGCGGGCATTCTCTCGACTGGCGAGCTCTAAGGACTCCGGTCGGGCTACCTGGGGGCGCCTGCTTCTCGCTCAGGCACAGATCCTCACGGGTCAGATCGTGAAGGCGGAGGAGACTCTCGAAAAAGGCCTTGGTGCCGATCTCCGCGGGCGGAACGACCGCAACGAGGCAGGCGCAAGAATCCAGCTGGGTAAGCTCGCGCTGCTCAAAGGCGAACGCTCGGAAGTACTTCGATCGGTCAGGTCGCTCGAGTCTGTCCTGGTGAACGTTCCGCTTGATCTCAAGTCGCTACGTGACACGGCGCTGCTCGCCATCGAAGCAGGAGATCTCGATGCGGCACGCCGTCTCGAAACCCGAATTCGAAACATCGCAGGCGGTTACCCGAGCGATCTTGGCAGGGCTTTCGTTGCTCAGGTGAAGGGGGAATTTGCGCTCCACCGAGGTGAGGCTGGCCCGGCGCGTGAAGCGCTCGAGGACGCATTTCGCTACCGACCGGACCTGTCGATCACACAATCGCTCGCTGAAGCCTGGATGGCCGAAGGGCGTTACGACCGTGCCGAGGAGCGTCTTGAGGAAATCGTTCAGGCGAAAGGACGAGCGCTCCGCGAATATCAAGCCGTTCTCTGGATGCGATCGAAGCTCGACCTCGCGAGGTGCGAGGCGAAGCTGGGACGCTCCGACGAAGCGCGCGCGCGATATGACGAATTTCTTGAGGATTGGGGTGATGCTGGGATTCCATGGGTTGCTGAGGCGCGTGGAGAGCGGGAGCGGCTTAGAGGGTGACGTGTAGAAAAGAATCCGGAAATGGGACTCTGCACTCGTCTAACCTTTAGGCGAAGCATGGTGTTCCGCACGATTTTCTGTCAGCCACGTTCGGATCGGCGCTGACCGACCAAGGAGGGAGTTCAAGTGATCGACTTCTGGGCAACCATTGGTAGGATCTGCACTGACCCTGGCTTTCACAAAGCTTTATTTGATGCCGGAAAGCCCGCAGTCAATGTGCCCGCTACTACGAACGCAAACGGTGACACGATCGGCGTCAACCTCCAAGATCTCTCAGTCCTGGCGGACTATTTTAAGGGCCAGGGCCTGATCTTCTCACGACAGGATGTGATCGGGTTAAACTTTTTGGTCCACGTGCTGGGGCATTCATCCGGTAATCTGAGAATTCCTGTTGGTGAGATTGGCGGCGCCCCGGATGACCGTTTCGTGAACGAAATTCGAGATAAACTCACGAAGCCCGACCCGATTGTAGTTCCGGATCACGCTTCTCGAGCGATCTTTGGGTTGGGTTGTATTGACGAGAAGTTCCTTGCTGCTCTTATGGTTGCTGGGGTGAGCGGAAAGATGGGCGATCTGCCGGACTACCTCGAAGGCAGGGGGGTCGGTCCAAATTTCCGACTTGACAGTGGCTACAGCTATGAGTGGATTCGCGAACTGGCTAAGAGGGAAGGTCTCACGCTGGCAATGACAGAATATTCCAGGAATAAATGGGAGCAACCTTTTGTTAACGCGACTTTTGGCGCTTGCGCAGAGGGATACACGATCACGAACTATCAACCAATTCCTGCGCAAACTTTGGCTTGGCTTTTTTCCCTTCAGCCGGATGACCCCATGTTTGAGAAGTTCTCAGCGGCCCCGAATCTGTGGCAACAACTCAAGAATACAGGCAATCTCCTTCCCTTTTTTCCTTCGGAGCCCTGACCGCATGAAGCTCGACGCCGAAGCGCTGCGCCAGTGCGCCCATTATGGCGTGGTTCCCGATCCACTCCGGAGGTGTCACCGATGAAAGCCGCCACCTACGAACGCCCCGGCCCCGCCCGTGAAGTCCTGACGATCGCCGATCTTCCGACTCCCGAGGCGGGTCCGGGAGAGGTGCGGGTGAAGGTGGCCTGGTCGGCGGTCAATCCTTCGGATGTCAAGTCGCGGGCGGCCCTGCGCTCGAAGACCTTGCCGTTTTCGCGGATCGTGCCGCATAGCGATGGGGCTGGGATGATCGATCAGGTAGGTGAAGGTGTCGACCCTTCCCGGCTCGGCGAGCGGGTCTGGCTGTGGAACGCCGCTTGGATGCGTCCGTTCGGGACCGCGGCGGAATACGTGACGCTTCCCGCGGCGCAGGCGGTGGTGCTTCCGGAGGGCGTTGATCTCGCGGTTGGGGCGTGCCTCGGCATTCCCGCGCTCACCGCCTATCACGCCGTTGCGGTGGACGGAGGAGTCGAGGGCAAGAACGTGCTGGTTTCCGGCGGAGCGGGAGCCGTGGGGCACTATGCGATTCAGCTGGCGAAGCTTGAGGGTGCGCGACAGGTGGTCGCCACGGTGAGCAGCGAAGAGAAAGCGGCGCTCGCTCGCGCGGCGGGGGCCGATCTCGTCTTCAACTATAAGACCGAGGATTGGGTCGCGAAGTGCTTGGAGGCCACCGGTGGCGCCGGTCTCGACCGGATCGTCGAAGTGGATGCCGCCGCAAACGTGAAGGGCGACCTGGCGGTGATACGTCCGGAAGGTCGAATCGTCGTCTACGGCAGCGGCGCACCGGAGATTCCCGTTCCTTTCGGGCCGTCGATCCTCAAGAACGTGCGGTTCACTTTCTTCATCGTCTACAACTTGTCCCCCGAGGATCGGGCGCGCGCGGTCGCGGATCTCACCGAGCTTCTCGCCGCGAATCGGCTGGAGCACAACATCGCCGTCCGTCTGCCGCTCGCGCGGATCGCCGAAGCCCATGAGCTCGTGGAGCAGGGTGTGGCGGTGGGGAAGGTTCTCCTGGAGATCGGATAGGGATTCTGGCAGGAGAACGGAAACGGACAAACGGCCCGCCTTCTCCCCAGCCGGCGGGAAGAAGGCGAGGCCATTTTCTACGGCGTGCCGCGCTGATAGAGCAGGTCGTTGTTGCCGGCGATCAGCACGTCACGGAAGCCGTCGCCGTTGTAATCGCCGAACGCGAGGTCGTAGACCCCGGGGTTGGGCAACACGGTGTCGTCGTAGGGCAGGAATTCCTTCGAACGAAGAGCAGGGGCCGATTCCCTCACCTACGGCGCATTTGCTTTTCCTGGGAGCGCCGGCGTCTCGCCGGCCGCAGCGCTGCGGAGTTCGATAGGGCTGCCGAAGGGCGTCGATCTCGCGGCGGTGGAGGCCGCCTTGCCCGGCCGGATCCATATCGATATCGTCTTGGATATGGATATCCACAAGAAGACGCTCAACCTGGATCAGGCGCGGGTGTCGCGGGTGCGAGAGTTGCTCGGCGCCTCGACCGACACGGGCGCTATCCACATGGCGCTCGATTGGGTCCTTGAATCCGAGGCTGTCGTGGATGACCTGATGGTGGTCGCGGGCAAGGGCATCGGCAAGTTCCGCCAAGTCGGGCACTCGGCTCCCAAGAAGGCGAAGTGAAGTTCCTGTTGGACACTTCGGTCTATTTGACCGTTCTTCACGATCGTTCGTTCGCCATCGCCGCGGAGGCGATGCTACGGAGAATCGCGCCTCAGATGGTCCTCTCTTCCGTCGTCCGTGCAGAGCTGACCCAAGGGGCTCGGGGCGATTCCGGCCGGCTTCTCGTGGCGAGATTGGCCCGAGCGCTCGAAAGCGTCGGGCGAGTGATCGCCCCCATTCATGAGGATTGGATCGAGGCGGCGTCGATCCAGTCGAAGGAGACCCGATGCCCACCAACCCGTTGACCCAAGATCTCTCCACCCTCTTCCTCCGCGACCTCGACGGGCTCCGGCGCGAGATCGAGCTGTATCCGGACGACGCCGCGCCCTGGGCGGAGATTCCGGGCCTGCCGAATCGCGGCGGCACGCTCGCACTTCATCTCGCGGGCAACCTGCGCCACTTCATCGGCGCGATCCTCGGCGGGAGCGGCTACGTGCGCGACCGGGATCTCGAATTCTCGGCGCGCGACGTGCCGCGGAGCGAGCTGCTCGAAAAGATCGCGGCGGCGCGCCAGGAGGTGGAGGCGGGTCTCGCCGCGCTCGACCCGGCCGCGCTCGACGCCGACTACCCGCTGCCGCTCGGAGGGCGCACGATTTCCACCCGCCAGTTCTTGATCCACCTGGCGATGCACCTCACTTTCCACCTGGGGCAGATCGACTACCACCGCCGGGCGGCGACCGGCGACTCGAAGTCGGCCGGGGTGATTCCCCTCGAAGCGCTGGGACGAGAAGCGGCGGCGTAGGCGGGAGATTCTTCGTCTCCGCCTCCGTCCGGAGGCTCTGCCTCTCTTCGACGGCGGGGCGGCAGCAGAGGGCGTGCCGCCCAAGCCTGCCATCTCCCGGCGTCAGAGCCCGTCGATCCGCTGGCGAACGGACCGGGCATCGACCTTGCGATAGGTTGGCATGTCCGTCCAACCGTCATCAGAGCGCAGTCCTATCGGAGGTGAACCCATGATCGCTCCCGCGCCGGCCCTCTTCAGAGACAACCTCATCGTTCCCATCGCGGTGCTTCCGCCGTTGGCTCCGGACGGCAAGCCGCGGCTCGTCTGTCCGCCGTTCATCGTGCCGCCGGGTAGTTGGGTCATCTCCTGGAATCTGGTCACGATCGTTCAACCCACGATCGTTCAACCGGAACTGGGGCACGCGACCTTCCCCGAGATCGGTGGGATCCAGCTGCTGTTCGGCCAGGACCCGAACTTCACTCATTCGGCAAAGGTTTCAGAGACCCAGTGGCTGGCGAGAATCACCAATATAAAGCGCGAAGACAGGGCCATGGCGTTCCCGCTTGCGTATCTCGTGAGCTTTTTCTACCCGATGACGGTTGGGGGCCAAAACGATGTGCCGGTCTTGTTTACCTCGGAGGACCGCGACCTGATCAGCCATGATCCGACAATCGTCGTGTCGCAGGACCCGATCGAATCGCCGATTTATTGACCGGACGCGGCCGGGCCCGTCGGGAAGTCGGGATCGGCCCGTAGCGGATCGAACCAGGAAAACGCGAACCAGCGTGGATCGAGACCGTGCGCTGCGGCTCGCCGGGCATGGAAGAGCGCGGAGCCGCGGTCGCCGATCAGGACGTAGACGACCGCGGCTTCGAAAGCGAGCTGGGCGTTGTCCGGAGTGAGGCGCAGCGCCTTTTGGATCGTCTCGATCGCCTTGTCCGTCTCGCCCAGGTGGGCTCGGGCTTGGGCTTGGACCGAGAGCATCGGCCAGTTGGCGAGCGTCGCCTCCCGTTGGGTCGCGGCGAGCAGGCTGCGGTAGAGATCGTGCGCTTCATGCTCGCGGCCGAGCAGGGTGAGGCAGTCCGCGAGGTTCAAAGCTGCGGACGGGTCGTCCGGCTGAAGAAGCAGGGCGCGACGAAAGCTCGCTTCGGCGTCCCCGTAGCGGCGCAGGAGCAGAAACGCGAGACCCAAGTTGGAGAGCGCCCCGGCTTCGGGACGCTGCTCGACCAGCTGTTGGAGGAGAACGATCGCGCGGCGGGGGTTGTTCAACAGCTCGATTTGCGCGAGCGTGCGGAGGCCTTCGACGTTGCCCGGCGAACGTCTGAGCAGCTCTCCCAAATGGCCGCGCGCCGCGTCTAGACGGCCCAGTCGGTATTCGGTGTTCGCCAGGATCAAAAGGGTGCGCCATGTGGGCTGCAGGCGCGCCGCCGCGGTCATCAACTCGATCGCTCGGGAGTCGTCCCCTCGTCGTTCGGCGAGCTGTCCGCGGCGGAGCAGCGCGGCGGCGGGGTCGATCCTTTCCAACAGGTCGAGAACTTCCTCCGCCGCGTCGAGGTGCCCCGCCAACAGCTCCAGGTCGAACAGGTTGACGAGCGGCGCGGATCGTTCGGTGCGAGCTTTCTCGCCTGTCGCGCGACCTCCAACCCCCGATCGAGATAGCGGCGCTCCCCCGATTCGCCGAACCGGCGGCGCGCGACGCTCGATTCGAGGAAGAAGACTTCGATCAGCCCGGGCGCCCTCGCGCGCAACGCGGCCAAGTCAGCGAGCAGCCGATCCAGATCTTCCCCCGCGACCAAGCGCTGGCGTAGGGCGAGGTAACGGGCGTAGTCCCCCTCGCCGATTCTCAGACCCTCCCTTTCGAACCGCAGTTTCCGTTCGGCATACCCCTGACGGACCGAGGCGGCGACCGCCTCGGCGAACAGGCTGGGGCGCGAAGGGGGAAGCTCGAGTGCCGCGGTCCAGAGCACCCGGCCGTCGACGCCGCTTAAACGGCGGAGGCGTACCCGACAGAGATCCGCGGCGCAGGCGGCTTCGGCGGAGACCACCTCGCCCGCCGCCACCGCGCGGGCGATTTCGGGTGTTTCCCCCGAGACCGCCTTGACCTGCGCGGATTCGACCGCCGCGACTCCTTCAAGCGCTGCCAAGGCGCGGAAGATCGAGGCCTGGAGGTTGGCGGCGATCAGCGAGTGCTCGGACTCGGGGTCCGGTCCGGTGACTTTCGGTTCGAGCACCGCGACGTAGACCGGCGGAGAGGGAGGACGAGTGCGGGAGTAAACAAAGATTCCAGCGGTGATCAGGGCGAGGAGAAAGGCGGCCGCAGCGAGGAAGGCTCCGGTTCGAACACGGGATCGTTTGGAGATTCTGACGCCGGATGCCTCTCGCGAGATCGGCGCGGCACCGATGGAGCCCGAGTCCGTGGATTGCCACAGGCCCGCGGCGGCAAGCTCCGCGAGAATCTCTCGCGCGCCGGAGGGCCGATCGGCCGGCGCTTTCGCGAGGCAGAGCCCGACGATGTGACCGAGGACCGGCGGCAGATCCGGACGAATCTCTTCGAGCGGCGTAGGCTCCTCGCGCAAGATGCCATGGACCATGCCCCGCCGCTCGCCGCCGAACGGCCTTCGACCGGCGAGCGTTTCATAGAGCAGCACGCCGAAGGCCCAGAGGTCTCCGGCTGGGCCGGTCTCCTCTCCCTGTTCCCCTGCGAACGCCTCGGGCGGCAGGTAGGCCGCCGTGCCGACCGCGAGCCCGCGCTCGGTGAGGGGGGAAGCTCCGGCGGAGCGGGCGAGTCCGAAGTCGAGCAGCTTCAAGCGCCCGTCGGGCAGCAGCATCACGTTCTCGGGCTTCAAGTCGCGATGGACGATCCCCATGCCGTGGGCGGCGGCGAGCGCCGCGGCGAGTTGGCCCGCGATCGAGGCGGCTTCCGGGAGGTCCAGGCGGTGGCCGGGCGCTTTGGCGAGCCGGCCGGCGAGGGTCTCCCCGTCGTAGAACGCCATTGCGATGAAGCGCCGCCCCTCGTGCTCGCCGACCTCGTAGACCGTGCCGACGTTCGGATGATCGAGCGCTGCGGCCGCCCGGGCCTCCCGGCGGAATCGCTCCTCGTCGCGCGCCGTCCGCGCGGTGGACGACCCGAGAAACTTGAGTGCCACCACCCGGCCGAGGTCGAGATCGACCGCCCGGTAGACCACCCCCATTCCGCCGTGGCCGAGCCGGGCGACGACTCGGAAGTGGGAAACCTCGCGCCCAAGGAGCGGATCGCTTTCGGGATCGTCTTCCCCCCCGGCCGCGGCGTTTGAATCCGCGACGGTGGGAAGCCGTGCCGCCGCGGCCGAGATGAGCGGGAGCTCGGCGCCGCAGGCGGAGCAACGGGAGTCGAACTCCGAGTTGCTCCGGCGGCAGACCGGGCAGAGGACCGCCGACATCACTTCTCTCCGGAGCGGTGGCGGGCGAGCAGCTTTTGCAGGTAGCTCCGGTGCAGGCCCGACTCTCGCGCCGCGCGCGAGACATTGCCGTCGGACAGGCGCATCAGCTCGGCCACGAACCGGCGCTCGATCTCGGCAACGCCCGCTTCGCGCGCCTCGTTCAGAGCCTCGCCGGTCAGCTCGCGAAAGACCGGTTCGGCGAGAGGCCCATCGCCCGCGGCGTTCGCCATCTCGGCCGGCAACAGATTGAGATCGAGCTCCGGCCCGCGAGCGAGCAGACAGGCCCTCTCGACCGCGTGCGACAGCTCGCGGATGTTGCCCGGGTAGTCGTGGGACCAGAGGGCGCGCTCGGCGCGCAAGGTGAAACGTGGCTTCTCGCCCGGGCGCCGCCAATGCTGGCGGAGGAAGTGATCGGCGAGCAGCAGCAGATCGCCCTTCCGTTCGCGCAGGGGAGGCAGGGTGAGATCGAGAACCTTCAGGCGAAAGTAGAGATCCTCGCGAAACCGCCCATCACGCACCAACTGCTTCAGGTCGCGGTGGGTGGCGGCGACGATCCGCACGTCCACCTTTTCGGTCTTATCCGTGCCGAGCCGCTGGATCTCGCCAAACTGAAGGAAGCGGAGCAGCTTGGCCTGCGCTTCGAGCGGAATCTCGCCGACCTCGTCGAGAAACAGCGTGCCGCCGTGGGCCGAGGCGAGGCGGCCCGGCCGGTCGCGTTTGGCGTCGGTGAACGCGCCGGCCATATGGCCGAACAGCTCCGATTCGAGCAGCGTCCCGGGGAGAGCCGAGCAATGGATGGTGACGAACGGCCGGCCGCGCCGGGGGCTGTTGACGTGGAGCGCCTTGGCGATCAGCTCTTTTCCTGTGCCGGTCTCGCCGAGCACCAGAATCGGAGCGTCGGCCCCCGCGACCTGCGCCACGACTTCGAGAATCTCGACCATCCGCGGATCGCGGGTGACGATGCCGGCGAAATCGTGCTGCGAGAACAGGTCGCGCTCCAGGGCGCGTTGGCGCCGCTTGAGCGTTTCGCGCTCGCTCGCCCGGAGTAGGAACAGGCCGGCGACCTCCGCCAGCTCGGCGAGAAACTCGCGGCTAAGGGTATCGAAACTGTCCACCCGCTCGCGGTTTTCGAGATAGATCACGCCGTAGACCTCGCCGCCATGGCGCAACGGGGCGACCAGGGCGCAACAGCGGCCGATCAGGAGGGCGCTCTCGCCCGAACGAAAACGATCGTCGTCGATCAGGTTGGGCAGGTAGATCAGGCGGCCGGTCTCGATCGCCTCGCGCACCAGCGTCCGGCTGTAGCGCCGCTCCAGGGCCGAGCGCTCATCACGCTCGTAGCCGACGTCGAACTTCTGCTGGAACGAGCCTTCCTCCCGCACCACCACGAATCCGGTTTCCGCTCCCGTGGCCTCGACGATCCGGGATAGCAGCAGCTCCGGCGCGCGCTCGTCGTCCGGCTCGGCGAGCAGAACCTTCGAGATGTGGAACAGCTCCCGGTAAAGGTCCATCAGCGGTTTACCTCGTGCCTGCCTCCGGTCGAATGCACCTGTCTCTGGAACAAGGCGGATCTTAGTCGATGCCGGGCGGAAAATCCCGGGAGGGCCGAGCTGGGAGGTGCCATGGCTCGGCGGCGGACGGAATCGAGACTGATCCGGTAAACCGAATGGATTCAGAGGTTTCGGTTGCGCGATCGGGATGGCACCGAGGGTGCTCTAGAAGAGAGGCGTCGAGACGCCCGGCCACAAGGCCAAGGCGCAAACAACTAAACCCAAGGGAGAAACGTCATGAGCACCGAACCGATCACCTCCTCCACCGCCACCCTCCACGACCCGCAGCCCAACTACGAGTACCTGCAGGTGCAGGCCACGGTGATCAACTTCACGGACCAGACGATGGAGATCACCGGTTCGGACCTCTCGTGGGGCAAGTGGATCAAGAGCCCGGTCAACGTGAGCTCCTACGACAGCAGCCCGTTCGCCTCGCAAGGGCGCGACAGCTCCCCCTCCGGCACGGAAGGCTGGGCGACCTGGAAGCTCGGCGATGCCACGATCAAAGTCACCTTCTCCTGCCCCTTTGTTGGCAGCAACACTCAGACCATCGCGTGCACTCCGTCGGGACGTTACAAGGTGTCGGCGACGGGCACCGGCGGGAACGTCAACCAGGTCACGTACACGATCAAGCCGGCCTAAGGGCCGAGCGGCAAAGTTGGTCGTCGAGCGGCGGCGCCTCCACCCGGGGTGCCGCCGCCGGGATTCGATCGATGCCCTGTCAGTGTCGCCGACGGCTTGCCGCTCCATCCCGCGATCCGCGAGCGGGCAATTGAAAATCGCTCGGCTCACCACGAGGCGACTCCTCACGGTGCCGCGCGGGGCGGAGATTCACTAAACTCTGGGAATAAGCCCTGCCGGGGGCTAATGATCCCAGACTTGGACCCAAACCTCGACGCACCCCCCGAAAAACCGGTGGATCGGCTGATGCCGCTGATCTACGAAGAGCTGCGCCTGCTGGCGGCGAAAATCCTGCAACGCGGCGAGGAGCAGGTCGTTCAGCCGACCAGCCTGGTGCACGAGACCTACCTGCGCCTGCTCGACCAGCGCAAAGTGGATTGGCAGGACCGCGCCCATTTCTTTCGGGTGGCGGCCAAGGTCATGCGTCGCGTTCTGGTCGACGCTTACCGCACGCGCAAGGCGAAGAAGCGGGGCGGCGACGTGCGGATCACCCTGCTCGATGCCGCCGCCGAGCAGCCCGCCGCCGAGGTGGACGTCCAAGCGCTGGACGACGTGCTGACCGAGCTGGGGCAGCTTGCGCCCCTTCAAGCTTCGATCGTCGAGCTGCGCTACTTCGCCGGGTTCACGATCGAAGAGACGGCGACGGCGCTCGGCATCGGCTCGGCGACTGTCAAACGCGATTGGGCGCTCGCCAAAGCTTGGATCTTTCTCCGTTTGACCGGCAAACCGATCGCCGATGGAACCTGAAACCTGGGAGCGGGTGCGGGATCTCTTTCACCGCGCCCTGGAGCTGCCGGCCGAGGAGCGGGAGGTGTTTCTCACGGCCGAGTGCGCGGCGGGGGAGAGGGCATTGCGGGCGGAGGTGCTCGCGCTCCTTGCTGCCGCCGAGCAGGCCGGCGATTTTCTGGAGAGCCGCGCCGCCGACGCGGTGCCCGAGATCGAGGCGCTCCGTCCGGGAGCGCTGGTCGGCATGAGGATCGGACCCTACCGGCTGACCGAAGAGCTGGGCCGCGGCGGCATGGGCACGGTCTACTCAGGGGTCCGCGACGACGCGAGCTTTACCCAGCAGGTGGCGATCAAGCTGATCAAGCGCGGCATGGACACGGACGAAATCCTGCGCCGCTTCCTGGTCGAACGGCAGATCCTGGCCACCCTGGTTCATCCGAACATCGCCCGGTTGCTCGATGGCGGCTCGACGGTCGACGACCGCCCCTATTTCGTCATGGAGCGGATCGTCGGCCGTCCGATCGGCGAGCATTGCCGGGAGCACGACCTCGGTCTCGAAGAGATTCTGCGGTTGTTCGTGGACGTTGCCCGCGCCGTCCAATTCGCCCATCAGCATCTGGTGGTTCATCGCGACTTGAAGCCGGCCAACATTTTGGTCGGCGACGACGGCGTCCCCAAGCTGCTCGACTTCGGCATCGCGAAGCTGTTGGCGCCCGCGGAGGTGGGCACGATCGACGGGAGCCGGCCGCGGACCCCCGACTACGCGAGCCCGGAGCAGCTCGCCGGCGGGCCGATCACTACGGCGACCGACGTCTACGGCTTGGGGTTGCTGCTCTACGAGCTGCTGGTGGGAACGCGGCCGATGATTGGAGGGATGGGAGGCTCCGGAGCCGTCGTTCCTCCCAGCCGGGCGCTTCGCGAGTCGGCAACGGCCCAGGGGGCGAGCGGGCGGCGGCGCTTCGCGCGAAGGGTCGCGGGGGATCTCGACACGATCATCGCCAAGGCTCTGGAGCCCCTGCCGCAACGCCGCTACGCCTCGGCCGCCGATTTCGCGGACGACGTCGAGCGCTTTCTGGCGCACCGGCCGGTCGAAGCGCGGCGACCGGCCGCCGCCTACAGGCTCTCTTCTTTCGTTCGCCGCCACAAGCTGGCTTCGACCGCGGCGGCGGCGCTCTTGGGCCTGATGGGGGTCGCCTCGGTGCAGGCGATCGCCCTGGCCCGCGAGAGGGCGCACGTCGAACGGGAGAGGCAACGGGCGGAGGCGCAGCTGCGCTTCCTGATCGACTTGTTCAAGGTGGCCGACCCGGAGACCAGCCGCGGCAAGACGGTGACCGCACGGCAGTTGCTCGATACCGGGAGAGACCTGCTGCTGGACAAAAGCCGCCGCGCGCCCCTCTTTCCGCGGGCGATGGAAGGTTTGAGGCAGCATCCCGAGAGCCAACTGGATCTCTTGGATGCGATCGGAAAAACCTATCTGAACCTCGGTCTTTCCACCGAGGCCGGCGTGGTTCTGGAGCGGTCGCTTACCCTGCGCGGAACTTCTGAGGCGCGCGAAGCCGCCCTCGATCGGGCCGGCACCTCTCTACTTCTGGCCGAGGTTCGGCGCGAACAGGGAGATTTCGCCACGGCGGAGCGTCTGCTGTCGGCGGCGCTCGCAGCGCGGGAGAAGTACCTCGGAATCGACTCTTTGCCGGTCGCCGAGTGTCTGGCGGAACGGGGTTGGCTCGACCAGCTGCGCGGCGATCTCGACGGGTCGGAAAAACACCTGATGCGAGCGGCCGAAATCCAGCGTCGCGCCGGGGTGGAAGGTGAGCTCGCGCTCGCCGCCAGCTTAAGCGGCCTCGCGACGCTCGAAGTGGCGCGCGAACGTCCCGACCGCGCTCTCGCGTGGGTGAACGAGGCGCGGCGAATTCATCATCGCCTCCTGGGCGACGATCACCCCCAGACGGCCACCGACCTCACCAACCTCGCGGGGTTGTACTTTCGCCAAGGCAAGTATGCCGAGGCGGAGAGGTCGATCCGCGAGGCGCTCGCCCTGCGACGCCGGCTGTTCGGCCCGCATCATCCGGAGGTGGCCGAAGCGCTGGTCAGCCTCTCGGCGGTCGCCGAGAAACGCGGGGACCTCCGCGGCGCCGAGTTGCACGTCCGCGAGGCGCTCGCGATCTTCCGGGGACCGGGCCTTGAAGACCATCCTTCCCTGCCGGCCGCCTTGAGCAATCTGGCCGCGATCCTGGCGACCCAACGACAATATCGGGAAGCGGAACCGGTGCTCCAGGAGGCGGTCTCGGTCTACACGCGGCAGGAAGGGGCGCGGAGCCCCAACGTCGCGACCTGCTGGAACAACCTGGCCAAGGCGCGGCGCGAGCTGGGGGACTTCGCCGGGGCCGAGGAGCTGTTCCGCAAAGCGCTCGCGCTCTGGACCGAAACGCTCGGCCCCGAGCACCCGAAGATCGCTCTGGCGCGCAACGGCCTGGCCGGAACCCTGCAATCGGAGGGTCGCCTCGCCGAGGCGGAAAAAGAGTACCGCCAGGCCCTTGCGCTTCGTAGAAAGGTGCTCGGCCCGGACAACCCGGACGTCGCTTTCTCGCTGGTCGGCCTGGGCGCCGTGCTGGTCCGAACGGGGAGGGCCGGCGAGGCCGAGCCCTTGTTGACCGAGGCGCTCGCCTTGAGACGCCGGACGCTGCCGGCAGGACATGCGCTGATCGGCTTGGCCGAGGGGACGCTGGGCGATTGCCGTGCCGCCCAAGGGCGGCCGGCCGAGGCGCGGGCGCTTTGGACTTCGAGCGAACGCATTCTCTCCGCCGCGTGGGGGGCCGACCATCCGGAAACCCGCCGGGTGCGTGGGCGCATTTCACGGTTCTGATCCAAACGGGCACTCCCTTTACGCGTCCTTAGGCAGGCTCGCTCGACCGGTCGGCGGGTCCGGCCAAGGAGAACTCCTCATGAGTAAAAGTTTCCACGGGCTGATGGTCTTCACGGTAACGATGTTCCTGTTCGCCTCCACGTCGTTTGCCGACCCTGACCTTGCAGGATCGATCTCCTTGTCGTTGGTCGACAGCCCGGCTTCGCTCCTCGGCCTCGACCTCAAGGCGCTCGAGTGGGCGGTCTGCGGCAATCCGAACGGGGAGATCATCCGCGGCACGGTGATCGTGATCGCCAACGACGGTGGGGGCAACCTCGGTTACCGGAGCCGATTGGCGGTCGAGGTTCTCGAACAAAATACGGGGCCTCTCGAAGGAATGGTGTTCGCCTCGGTTCGGCCCATCTTGTTCGAGCTGCTCGGCGGGGCGGTGGTGACGCTCTCGTGTGGAACCTTCACCTATAAGGTTCTTCTCGACGACGAGGTGGTGCAACCGATTTCGATCCTGACGCTCATCGGGCTCGTCGGGGACGACCGAACGGGAACTTACGGCACCTGCGCGGGCAATCTCGCGATCGAGGCGCGCCTCTATCTCACCCGCGTCGGGAGACCGTTCGAGACTCTGAACTTCCCGCGATCGCTGACCCTCCAGATCGCCGGGCATTGGGCGCTTTTGGCGCGTCCGGGCGCCGAGGGTGTGAGCCCGCTCCTCCTCCTGGCGGATCAAGTCGGCGGCAAGCTCGTTCCCTCGTCTGCATGTCTCTCCGGGATCGACGACCTGGGCACCAGTCTCTGTTTCGCGGGCGAGGTACCGGCCGAGAGGCCGTAGAGGCGCGGCGGGATTCACTTCGCGCTGATCCAAAACGCACTCCGGTTTCCGCGTATTCGTTCGGCGCGCCGTTCGGCGACTGCGCACCTGGCACTTACGTCTCATCAAAGGAGAGTTTCCGATGTCGAAAACGAGATGGCTCCCGCTCCTCGTGTTGGCGGCACTGCTGTCGCCCGTCGCGAGCCAGGCCGTGCCGATCCGGCTGACCGCGGGTCTGGTTGGCGAGTGGCACCTGCAAACGATCTACTGGCCTGGTCTGGAGCTGGCGCCCGATACCAGCGGTTACAATCAGACCGGCCGTGTTATCGGCCCCAAAGCTTCGTCGTACGGCTGGATGTATTCGGGAGTCAATCTGACCGGCGACCAATACATCACCGTCAACAACTCGCCGAACCTGAACTTCGGAACCGGCAGCTTCACCCTCGCCGCTTGGATTCGCATCACCGATACCAACCGCGGCATCAAGACGATCATCGAAAATCGCGGCACGGACGGACGCGGCTATTCATTCGCAGTGTACGGGGGCAATCAGCTCCTGCTGCAGATGGCGGACGAGACGGGTTGGCTGAACTTCCACGCGGAGGACACCTGGTCGCTGGTGCCCAACCGTTGGCATCACGTGGCGGTGAGCGTCAATCGCACGGGCTGGCCGGTGAACGTCACGTTCTATATCGACGGCTTTCGCGCGGGTTTTGCGACGCCCAAGATGGGAAACATCAACAACACCAACTTGCCCTTCATGATCGGTGGGCACAAAGACTGGTCGGGAGCCCGCTTCGGCGACCGAATCGACGAGGTGTTGGTCTATAACCGGGCGCTGCCGATGTGGGACGTTTGGAGCATCATGAATCCGGGGCGGCCCAACTACAACCCGAGTTTCTGGAACAACAACAGTAATCGGAAACGAAAGAACAACTGCTACAACTACACCAACAACAAGGCGACCGACACATTCGCGCAGCCGGGCCGCGCTTCGGGGGCGCAGTCGCCAGCCATGAGCTGCTTCTGGGTGCATCGAGCGGCGGAAGCCGACGGGCTGGTGCCGGTGCCCGACTATCCGAACACCCTGCTCGATTTCCAGAGCGGCGCCGCCCTGGTGGTCGCGCCCGGCCGCGACTACCACTGGTACCGCCTGGCCGAGGACGGCACCTGGTCTCACAAACCGGGACAGACTTCGGCCACCAATCGCGACAACTCGGGCAACATCATCACCGATCCGCGCACCGCGAACAGGGGTATCTACAGCGATTTCTGCGGCTTCTTCATGCTCTGGTCCGACATTGCGGAAGGGTACGGTCATGAAAACATCAACTAGGTCAAAGCTCGGCGCCCGGGAGAACCACGAAATGCCGATCTCGTCCGCTCGAACCTCCACAGCTCGCGCCTGCGCGCTGTGCGCAAGCCTCCTTTTCGCCATCCCCTTACCGTCCGCTGCGCAGAAGGGAGGGATCATCGATCCTCCCCCGATCATGGCGGGGCTGCAGGTGACTTTTCTGATCTATTCGGGTCTCGACAACCCGACCTTTACCCTGACCGATCCGGGGCAGGTGGCCGATCTTCAGGACCGGATCGAGAATGTACGGGCCGGGGGCGCCCCCCTCAACGGCGATGCGCCGGAGCCGGTGCTCGGCTATAACGGAATCATGATCGAGGATCTCGGCAATGAGGCCGAAGACGCGATTTTTTACGTGGTGAAAGACGGCCTGCTGCGCGTCGACGGCGGAAACCCGGAAGATCCCGCCGCCCGTTCGATCAATTCCGCCGCCGACGCGACGGAGATCGAAAACCTCTTGATCTCTCTCGGAATCGCATCCGGAGCGATCGACGAAGCGACACTGTCGGAGATTCGCTTTCCGCGGTGAACCGTAGCCGAGCGGTTTGAGCCCGTCGGCAAGGGAGCCCCGCTCGCGGGGCTCCCGAATCGTCGCCGGATTTGCCGTTGGCCCATCGGGCTCAGAATCGTGGAGGCGGGTCCTGCGGGGCAGGCGCAACCGCCGACCATCGATGGCCTCGCGATGTAACGAGGAGTCCCTTCCGCTCCCCTAAAGTGCAGAACAGTTGGGACACGGCGGCTCGGAAAGGGCGACATGGCGAACGGGGCGGACAAGGCGGACGGCATACTGATCCTGGAAGTGCGGGCGAAACCGGGAGCTCAGGTGGTTGCCGTGCGCGGGTTGCTCACCAAGCTCGTCGTGGGGGCGACGGATGGCGCCTCGCCCTTGTTCGCGCGGCGCATCGCGATCGACGGACGGGAAAAGGCTCCTTTCGAGTTTCGGGTGCCGGTCCCCGCGGGCGAGTACGGCAAGCTCACCCTGGGCCTGGCCGAGCTGGTGCTCACGACGGTCGATCACCGAGAGGAGAGGGTGGCGCTGGCGTGGGGGGATTCAACCTTCTCCGTCGCGCTACGAATCTCGCCCGAGACTCCTGGGCGCGCGATTCTCTACCTCCAGCTGGACGGGCTTCGCCGCGCCAAGGCGCCGGGCGATGTTCTTGCCCCGGTGGTTGACGATGCGACTCCCAGGCAGGCGCTCGAGGCGCTGAGGGGCGAGTCCGCGACCCTCCGCTTGGCGCGTGCGGCGGTCGACTTCGGGCCGCGCTCCCCGGCCGGCGGTACGCGGGTTCTGCTCCGCGCTCCGAACCGCAGCGATCTGCGGGCGGACCTAAGGGTGGCGTAGGGACATCGGTCCGGTCATGGCAATCTCCTGTGGGAGAGCGATCCATGGATGTCGCGGAGACGGAGTTGCCCGGCGATGGAAGCGATCAGGGCGATCAGTACCCCGGCGCAGACGGCGACGACCCGGGGCAGGGTTGAGCGCTTCTTGGAAGGAAAGCAGCGCTCGGCCAGGTCGCCCGACGCGACCGGGGGAGGGCTACCTTCCGCCCTGGCGAGATCGACGGGCGCCGGTTGGGTCGCGGCCGCCCGGCTCTCCAGGGTGAGGAGCCCTTCGAAGGCCCAGCGCGAAGGCATGGCGTGGGCCAGGAGTTGGACCGGCTTCGCCATCCGATGTACCGGTTGCATCAGGCCGCCGAGAATGACCATGGGGAGTAGCAGTAGCGGGACGAGGGAGATGGCGGTCTCCGACGAGCGCGCCGCCGCGGAGACCAGGAGCCCCAACGCGGAGCCGATCAGAGCGGCGAGGAGCAGGAGGCCGAACATGCGGACCAACGGTCCCTTGAGACCGAGGGCCGGCGCCACGATGGCCAGGAGCGCGCCGCACTGCACGACGCACAAGCCGCCGAGGAGGGTGAGCTTCGACCCCAGATACGCCGGTATGCCGAGATTGATCATTCGCTCTCGACGATAGATCGCCCACTCCCCGACGATCTCGCGGGCGGAGTTGGAGCAGCCGAACCAAATCGCGGCGAGCACCATCAGGAAGAGAGCGGTCTCGGTTGCCAAGTTGGCCACCGCCGGATCGGCGGCGCCGGGCCCTTGCTGCCGAAAGACGGCGCCGATGAGAAAACCGATGAGAGGCGCCTGGGCCAGCAGGATCGCCAGGTTCGCACGGTCGCGAATCTTCACCGCGAGGTTGCGCTGCACCAGCGTCCACCACTGGGCCAGGCCGTTGCCGCGGGAAGACTTGGCGGCAGAGGCGGGGGCTGCCTGCGCCGGATTGGTCCCCGCCCGCTCGTCCACGTAATGCCGCTTTTCGGGGCTCGCCGCATACCGGGCGGCCCACTCGTCCACCGGGCGTTGCGCCAATCCGTACAGCATCAGGCCGGTGAGGGCTCGGCTTCCTGAGCGGGGCCTGGTTCGGCGGCTGGTGCGAAAAACCGGATCGCCTCCGGGTAAGCCGGACCGAAATAGACCATGCGACCGGGGTGCGGCGTTCGCGGTTCCTTCGCGACCAGCACCAGGGAGTCCATCAGCCGGAAGACCCCTCGGCTCGGTTGGTGAATGGTCAAGAGAATCGTCTTGCCGTCGTCGGCGAGCTTGCGCAGCAGGCGCATGACCGTCAAAGCATCCTCGGAGGAAAGCCCAGACGTAGGTTCGTCGAGGAACAGCACGAAGGGATCGGTCAGCAGCTCCATCGCCAGGTTGACCCGCTTGCGTTGGCCGCCGCTGATCCCTTTGCGCTCTGCGGAGCCGATCAGCACGTCGGCGGCGTCGGTGAGCTGAAGTTGCTCCAAGACTCCTTCTACCCGCTGCGCGATCTCGGCCGGCCGGGTGTCGGTGGGGAGCCGGAGTCGGGCCGTGAAGGTGAGCGCCTGTCGCACCGTCAGGTTGTTGTGCATGATGTCGTCTTGCGGCACGTATCCGAGGTGGGCTCGGAAGCGGTCGTAGGACGCGTACAGATCCTGGCCGTTGAAGAAGACCGCGCCCCGGGTGGGACGGAGGTAGCCGTTGAGCGCACTCAGCAAGGTCGTCTTGCCGGCACCGCTCGGCCCCATAAGCCCCACCAGCTCGGACGGATAGAGGGTCAGCGACACCTCGTCGATGAGGCGGCGACCCGGGACTTCGACCGCCAAACCGCGGGCCTCAACGGTTACGTTGCCGCGGTAGTCGCGCTGTTCGATCCGGTCGAGACCCGCGAGCCGAAACGTGTAACTGCCGAGACTGACGGTGGCGCCGATGGCGACCGGCACCTGACCCGAGATCCGCAGCCCGTTGACGAACGTGCCGTTCGTAGAGCCCAGGTCTTCGACGAAGATCTGGCCGGCCCGGCGGCTGAGCCGGGCGTGTTGCCAGGACACCATGGGGTAGTCCAGCACCACGTCGGAGGCGGGATCGCGGCCGAGCAAAAGAGTGTCACCCTGGAAGGCGACGGTCTTGGCGGGGTCGCTTCCGAGCGACAAGCGTCCACCGAGCAGGCGGCTCACGGGAACCGGCAGAGAGCCGAAATAGACGGTGCCGGTCGGCGGGAGCGGCGCCTTCTGGATCTTCCGAGCCGGTCCGTCGAGCGCCGTGCCATTGGTCGAGTTCAGATCCTCGAGGAAAGCGCCGCCGACGTCCTGCACGATGCGGGCATGGTGCCCTGACACCATCGGGTAGTCGAGAACGACGTCGTTGTCCGGCTCGCGACCGATGGTGATGATCCTGGCGCCCGAGAGCTCGGCTCCGCAGGCGCGGACGCGGTCCCCCGGACCGAGAGGGCGCGGTTCCGCATCCAGCCGTACCCCATGGAGGAACGTCCCGTTGGTCACCGGCAGCTCTCCGAAAAACGACGCTTATTAGCTTGAGCAAGGACTATAGTTGGGCTGGTCCTTGTGCGCAACCCTCGACGCGTTATGCTCTGCCTCTCCCCGAGGCCCGCCCGTTATGGATACGCACTCTCCCGAAGCCGCCGCGGTCTATGCCACCGACCGGCCGCATCCGCGGCTGTTTCCGTACTACGTGCTGCTCTCGTTTCTCGCCGGGCCGGGGATGCCGTTCCTGCTCGGGTACCTCTACTTCCGGTACCACACCATGAGGTACCGCTTCGACGAGCAGGGCGTTTCGATGAGCTGGGGGATTCTGTTCCGGCGCGAGATCAACCTGACCTACGCGCGGATTCAGGACATCCATCTGACCAGCAACCTGGTCGAACGCTGGCTCGGGTTGGCGCGCATCCAAGTCCAGACCGCGAGCGGCAGCTCCGGCGCCGAGATGACGATCGAGGGCATCCTCGAATTCGAACGGCTGCGCGACTTTCTCTACTCCAAGATGCGGGGCACGAAGGGCCCGGCGGGCGCGCCCGCCCCGGCCCTGTCGGCCGCCTCGACGGTTTCGGCCTCTTCTCACAGCTCGCCCGAGCCGCCAATCGACGACCTCGCGGCGATCCTGCGCGAGGTCGCGGTCGAAGTACGGGCACTGCGAACCGCGATTGAAGCGGAAGGCGCGCAACGCAATCGGGGCGCCGATGCCTGATCCCGATCGCCGGCCGCGCGCCACGGCGTTCGTCGAGCGGCTGCTGCGCATTCCGCCGCCGCCCGGCCCTCCGGCCGGCGCCCACGATTCGATCCGCATCTTCCGCGGCGCCCCGGGCCTCTACCGCTATCAACTGGCGATCTGGCTGTTCAAACAGCTGGGGGCCGGCGCCGGCCTATTCGGCGGTTTCGCGGTGATCTCGATCATTCCCAACTTTCCGTACAAGGGTCTGCTCGACGTGATCGAAGCGATCGGTCTCGTAATCTTCCTCGCGGCCCTGCCGTTCACCTTTCTGATGGTCCACCTCGACTACCAGCTCCGCTGGTACATCGTGACCGACCGCAGCCTGCGGATTCGCGAAGGGCTCCTCAAAGTCGCCGAGCGGACCATGAGCTTTGCCAACATTCAGAACATCGCCGTCCAACAAGGCCCCCTTCAACGCCTGTTCGGCATCGCCGACCTCGAAGTCCACTCCGCCGGCGGGGGAGGTTCCCGAAGGCCGGGGCACGACAAGAAGCAGGAAGACCTGCACGTCGGCAAGTTCCGAGGGGTCGACAACGCGGAGGAGATCCGCGACTCGATCCTCGCCCGGGTGCGACAATTGAAGGATTCGGGGCTGGGCGATCCGGATGCGACGCACCACGAGGTCCACGAGGCGGCGCCTGAGGGGCGGATCGGGTCGTCGGCCGCGGCGATTGCCGCGGCGCGAGAGCTGCTCGAAGAGGTGCGGGCGCTGCGGGGACGACGGTCCCCGCCCGCCCGACTCGCCTAACCGGCGAGGGACTTCAACACCTTGGCCGCCAGCCTGGTTTCGAAAGCCAGGAGTTCCGCCTGAATTGAGGCCGCGTCCTTGGCCGCGGCGTGGATGGCCTCCCGAGCTTTGGCAGCTCCCTCGGCGTTCGACACCTGGTAGAAGGCGGCGAACACTTCGCCCACTCCGCGCCCGCTGGCTTTCATGGTCTCGCGCACGAAGGCGATGCCCGCGGTGTTGACGACGTGGTTCACCGCGACCGTGGTCACGATCTCGCGCTTCAGGGGATGGGCGGCGAAGTGCTCGGCGTACTGCTTTTGCAGGCGCTCCGGGAAATAGGAGGCGAGCAGCGGCGCGGCTTCCGGGGAGCTTGGGAACTCCGTGGCCATGACCTCTTCGGAGAGGTAGCGCTTGCTCTCGCCGAGCAACATGGCGAGGAGGGGACGCGGCAGGCCGGTCTCCGCGCTGTCCCGGCGCAGGACGTCGCGCGTCGGCACCGAGTCGTCGACGGGATTGAGGAACTGCGCCTCCACCAGGGCGTCGATGCAGTCGAGGCTCTCGTCCAACGCGGCCCGGGAGCGCAGGACGTCGAGAGTGATCGCGAGAGCCTGGTTGGAATTGTCAGCCAGGCACAGGTCGGCCACCTCCTCCGTCATCTCCGCGAGCAGCTTGTTGCGCTCGCCGACGCTGCCCAGCGCGCCGGCCTTGAGGAGAATGCTCATGAGGATCTTGATGTTGACCTCATGGTCGGACATGTCGACCCCGGCCGAGTTGTCGATCGCGTCCGTATTCAGGAGCACCCCGCGCCGGGCCAGCTCCAGGCGTCCCTTCTGGGTCAGACCAAGGTTACCGCCCTCCGAGACGACGCGCGCCTGCACCAGAGACGCATCGACTCGGACCCGGTCGTTGGCGCGATCGCCGACGTCCTGATGTTCTTCGGTCGAAGCCTTCACATAGGTCCCGATGCCGCCGTTATAGAGCAGGTCCACGGGGGCCCTTAGGATGGCCCGGATGAGCTCCTCCCCCGACAGGGCTGCCACATCCGCTTCAATCCCCAGGGCGGTGCGCATTTCACCGCTGAGCGGAATGGACTTGGCGCTTCGGTCGAAGATCCCTCCCCCCGCGCTGATCAGCAACGCGTCGTAGTCGCGCCAGGAGGATCGGGGCAGCTTGAACAGCCGGTCCCGCTCTGCGAAGGAGGCCGCGGCGTCGGGGGTCGGGTCGACGAAGATGTGGGCGTGGTTGAAAGCCGCGACCAGCCGGATGACCCGGCTCATCAACATCCCGTTGCCGAAGACGTCGCCTCCCATGTCGCCGATGCCTGCCACCGTGATCGGATCCACCTGGCAATCGACGCCGAGATTCGCGAAATGGTGCTTGACGCACTCCCACGCGCCGCGTGCGGTGATGCCGACTTTCTTGTGGTCGTACCCGACCGAGCCGCCGGAGGCGAAGGCGTCGCCCAGCCAGAAGCCGTATTGGTTCGACACGCCGTTGGCGGTGTCGGAGAGATGGGCGGTGCCTTTGTCGGCCGCGACCACGAGATACGGGTCGTCGCCGTCATAGCGGACCACGTCGGGGGGATGCAGCACCGCGCCGTCCACGATGTTGTCGGTGATGTCGAGCAGGCCCGACACGTACTCGCTGTAGCGTTCGATCAGGTAGTTGTCCAGAGCAGGACGGGACGGGACCGTCCCCTTGAGGACGAAGCCGCCCTTCGATCCCACCGGGACGATGATCGAGTTCTTTACCATCTGCGTCTTCATCAGGCCAAGAACTTCCCGGCGGAAATCGTCGTGCCGGTCGCTCCAGCGGATGCCTCCGCGAGCGACCTTGCCGCCCCGCAGGTGCACCCCTTGAACTTTGCGCGAGTGGACGGCGATTTCGAACATCGGCTTGGGGCTCGGCGCCAAGGGAATGCTCTTCGAATCGAACTTGATCGAGATCACCGGCCGCTCCGGCACCTGAAACGCGTTGGTTCGAAGGGCCGCGCCGACCAGGCCGGAGAGGCCGCGCAGGATTTCGTCGTCCTGGAGGCTCTCGATCGCATCGAGCGCGGCGTCGACTTGCCCGTCGGCGTTTTCGGCCGCCCGCTTGCGGTCGTCGCCCAGGGCGGGATCGAACCGGGCGGTGAAGTGACGGGAGATCGCGACCGTCGCGGGTGTGTTCCGGAGCATCGCCTGGTTCACGGTCTCGACGTTGTAGTGGGTCCGGAGCTGCAGCAGATGGTTCCGGAGGCAACGCAGCACCTCGATCTCCCGCGCGCTCAAGCCCCCTTCCAGGATCAGGGCCTGCAACGCGTCATCGGTCGCCCTCCCTTCGTCGATCAGGCGCAGGGCGGAGATCACCGAGGAAATGTCGGTGGCGAGCGCGCCGATCACCTGGCTGCTGGCCCGGGTCTCGAACTGGTAGATGTGGCCGTTGCGCCCGTTGGGCAGGGCCAGGTTGATCGACACCTCCTCGTCGACCTTGAGGCCCAGATTGGTCAGCGTCCGGAAGATCTCGGAGAGAACCAAGGGCCGGAGCGAGAAGATTTTGAGTGTCGCCTGCCCGGCGGACCGCGGCAACGCGCGCGCCCCCAGGCCTTGGCTCAACTGTTCGAGGCTTTCGATGTCCTTGGGTACCTGTTCGGAGGGCGTCATCTCCCGATAGACGCCGCTGCGCGACTCGCTGCGAACGTAGCGGTCGAAAAGCCTCCGGCCCTGGGCGTCCCCGAAATGGCGGACCATCTCGAGGGAGACCCGATCCGTCCAGGTGTTGGTTTCCCGAGAGGCGATCTCCTCGGCCCGAGAGGCGTCGAGCGGCCCGGTGAGGTGCTCGCCATCGAAGTAGAAGACGATCATCGAGGTGTTGCCCAAGTCGGCGGAGGTGACGAAGGTGATCGGACCGAAGGCTTCCTCGTATCTCTTCTTGAGGTCGCGCTCCATCTGGACGGAGTAACGCGAGCGGGGAAACACCACGTAGAGGGCCTGGTAGACCGCCCCTTGGCGGACCTGCACGAAGAGGTCGTCGTCTCCGGTCGCGAAGACGATCTTGTCGACGATCTTCTTGAGCGAGGCGCGGTCGGTGTAGAACAGCTCGCGCTTCGGCATGCGGTTGAAGGCGGCCCGGGTCTCCCGGTAGGCGTGGGAGTTCCTGAGCCCGCCGCAGTTCTCCAGGAGGTAGTCCTGCTTTTGCCGGAGGAGGGGGATGTCGGTGGGGCGCGCGATCAGCGCGGTCATGGAGAACCGGCCGAGCAGGAGGGTGATGCTCGTAAGCGACCCGTCCTCGGCCCATTCTCGGATCACCACGTCGTCGACCGGCTCCACCGAATGGAGGGAGGCCGCGTGGTTGCCGTAGTCGATGACGATGATCCGATCGTCTTCGGGGTCGGGGATGAGGCGCTGCTCGATCTCCTCGACCATGCGAGGAAACACGACGCTCAAGAGGTCGGGATCCGTGAAGACTCCGAGCGCAGATTCCGGCTGCCGGACCAGCTCGCCCCCCGGGCTCGCCTTGTAAGAGGCGAGGCCTTGCAGGATGTAGTTGTCATTCTGCAGCCACTCGAGAAATTCCTTCGAGGACTGCAAGCGGGCGGAGTCGCCCCGGCGATCTCGGATGCGGGCCGCGGTTTCGCTCAGATTCCGGCACATGTCCGAAAAATCGTGGACCGAGGCGAAGACGGCCTTCAGAACCGCATGGATCTCGTCCTCGATCTCGCGCAGCCGGTCCTCGTCCTCGATCTTGTCGATGCGGAAATGGCAGTGGACCTCCCGGGTCCCCTCGTCGCCGGCCGGCCCGATGGCCGTGACCTTGCCCCACTGGCGCTTGACGCTCAAGATGGGATGGACTGTGGAGATGACGCGGATCGAAGCCTTGCGGAAGTAGTTCTTGAGACTTTCGAAGATGAACGGCGCGTCGACGGTGTGAGTGTCGACCACGGTCACCTCGGCCGAGATCGTCTTGCCCGCGATCACCCGGGTCTCCGTGACACCGAGGTTCCTCACTCTCACGTGAAGGCCCGGAACCCCCGGCCCCGCCTGATGGGCATCCGGCAGCTCGTGGACGAAGAAGTTGAAGTGCTGAGTCAGCCGCTCGGCGGTTCGCTTCGCGTCGCCGTCGAGGGCGATGGAATCCGGCATCTCCGCGTAGAACGCCCGGGAGAAGGCCAGGAGCAAAGCGGCATCCTCAGGCGGTGCGGTGGCTTTCAGGAGCTCTTCGATTTCGGCAAGGCGCAGGGCGCGGGCGAACGGGTCTCGGGTGATCATCGAAGGAACCTCGAGGGCTGAGGAGTCATGGATCGATAGGGCCGGTTGATTGCGGCCTGCCGATGCTACAACGAGCTGGCCGGCGATACGATTTACCCCGTGAATCGCGCCTCCTACAACCGGATTGCCCCTGCGTGGGACGGGGCACGAAACACCTTCGGCCGCGAGCGGAAGTACTTCGACGCCTTCCTGGACGGCATTCCAGCCCCCGCCTCGTTCCTCGATTTGGGCTGTGGCACCGGCCGGCCCATCGCGGAACACATCCTCTCGCTGGGGCATCGGGTGACCGGGGTCGATCAAGCGGAGGGGCTTCTCGCTCTCGCCCGTGAGCGGTTCCCGCAGGGGCGGTGGATCGAGGCTCGGCTGGAGGAGTACGAGCCGACGGAGAGGTATGCCGGGGTGATCTGCTGGGATGCCCTGTTCCACATCCCGCGCGAAGCGCACGAGGGGATTCTGGCGCGCGCGGCCGGGTGCCTCGATTCGGGCGGGCGGTTGGTGCTCTCGGTCGGCGGGTCGGAGCACCCGGCGTTTACCGACACGATGTTCGGGGAGACGTTCTTCTACGACTCCCATCCGCCGGAGCGGGTGTTGAAAATCTTGAATGCTCTCGGTTTCGAGCCGCTCGTCGCGGAGTTTATGGACCTTCCGACCTCCGGGCGAGACAAAGGCCGATTCGCGATCGTCGCCGCGAAACGTTGAGCGCCTCGCGGGCGGCTTCCCGTGCCACAATGCGCCCTCCGGCACGATCTTTTCTCTGGGGGGTAGACCGATGAATTCTCGAAGTGTGGCTCCTGCCGTGCGTGCGGGAGGCTGGTCGCTGATCCTCGCCGCGCTGTTGTTTCTTGGGGTGTTCTCGTACCTGGCGGCGAAGTTCGAGTACCCCGACGTGCTCGACCGGCCGGCGGGAGAGGTGCTGCCGCGTCTGCTCGCGCTGGGCGCCACCGGCCGTGCCGTCTGGGTGCTCTACGGGTTGGTGCCGTTGCTGCTGATTCCCGCCGGGATCGGTGCCGAGGCTGCATTGCGACGCGCGGCACCGGGGGCTACGCGCGCCGCCTCGCACTTCGCAACGCTCGGCGCCTTTTCGATGCTGCTCGGCTTGATGCGCTGGCCGAGCATCCAGTGGGAGCTGGGCCGCACCTGGGCGGATGCCGATGGCTCGCAGCGTGCCACGCTCGGCGCCGTCTTTTCGGGGCTCAACTCCTACCTGGGCAACTTCATCGGCGAGTTCGTGGGCGAGCTGTTCTTGAACCTGTTCTTCGCGCTTACCGCCTACGCCATGCTTCGATCGACCGACCGGCCGCGCTGGGCGGGAATCTCCGGTCTCGTCGTGAGTGCGATCGGATTCATCGCGATGTTTCGCAACGCGACCGGGGCGGTGGCACCGATCGCTGCGGCGAACAACCTGGTGCTGCCGATCTGGCTGATCGTCCTAGGCTGGCTGCTCCTGCGCGCGACCCCCGGCGAGGAGGTCAACGACCGGTAAAGGATCAAGCCCAGGCGTATCTCGCCTTGAGTCGGTTGAAATGCGACCAGGGTACAGATCCGCTATTCTGAAGGCGCCCAACCACGATCCCCGGGGCTACGCCCACCTCTGCGGCGAAACTCCTCACGGTCGCCTCCGAGAAACCCTTGGCTGCCCGAAGCGCCGCCAGGCGCTTCGCAGCCTCCTCCGGAATCAACATGTCGCCGGCAAAGCGATTGGCCTCATCCTCCGCCGCGTCATCCAAGCCTTCGAGACCCTCGACGCGAAGTATTTTTTTGCCATGAAGGATCAAATGCCCCGCCTCATGGAAGAAGGTGAACCAAAGGTGGTCGTTCGTCTTGTGTCGCAAGCTGAGGAGCAACATCGCCTTCTCTGGGGACAGCCATTGTGTGGCGCCGCTCACGGGGCAACCTCCGGGGGCAGGCACCAGGGCAACCGCAACGCCGTGCGCCGCGCAGCTCGCGACCAGTTGAGGAACGAAGACCTTCGGATCTGCCTCTCGGGTCAGACCGCGTAGATCGCCAAGAGCGCGCCGGAACTCCTCTTTGTCGAAAGGTTCCGAGCGCACGGCCGTGGTCTCGAGTTCCCCGCGACGAAGCCATGCCGCCACCGCCCCTAATTTCTTGGGGTGCTTTCCCGAGGCCCGAAACGCGGCGAGGGGGCGGGCGTATCGTTCTTGCCAGGCGGCGACCGAAGCCACGCCAAAGAACTGAAGACATGCGGCGAACCGTTCGTGAAGGCGCCGGTGGCTTTCGATCCAGCCAACTCGGATCATGAAAGAAACCGGTAGCTGTTCCAGCCATGCCTTTTCGTCAGGTTCGATGTCTTCGCGACGCTGGCGCTCCAGGGCCGCCTGGTATTTCGCCTCGCGAACGAGCCAGAATTCGACGGGTGCGCCGAGAACGCTCGACAGCCGCCGAGCAGCGTCGGGAGTCAGCGTCGCCTTTCCCTTGACGAGCTCGTTGACGTGCTTGGGCGTGAAGCCGGTCCGCTTGGCCAATTCAGCCTGTGTCCAGTTACGCTCTTCGAGCAGATCCTCGATGGTATCTCCGGGAGGAGAAATCCAATCGGGATTGAACGTGCGGCTCTCAATCATGGTAGTCCCCGATGTAGACGATGCGGATTGCCGTTACCAACGCCCAAAGGATTTCGCCGCTGGAGCCCAGAGGAACTGGGTCGTTCGCCGGGTCAAAGACGAGTCGCAATCCTCCGTCGAGGTCGACGGCGAGCTGACCCAGCCGGTCCCGTTTGAGCGGGTGCGGGCGCCCTGCGACGAGATCCGTCACCTTAGTCGTCGCCTGTAGGTCGGCGAGACGGGTGCGCAGCTTCTTGGCACTGCGATCTCCCAAACGCCTCTTTCCTTCTCGTTCCGAAGAGCAAAGCAATTCGAGAGCGGCGCTCGCAAACAGGATATCCACATCGATATCCTAGCGCAAGAACAATGCACCGTTCAGGTGCACGAAATTGTTGACACCGGCGGAAAGCGGTTTCTCGGTCCGATGCGCAAAGGTGAAGGGTGGGGCAGCGATCAACGCCCCGAAGTGAAGTGCCGGACGCCTTCGACGGCGCTCCATAGGGCGCAAGCGACCAGCAGCAGGCCGATGCTCTTGGCGAGGTTGCGTTGCACGGTGGGGTGAAGGCCGAGCCAGCCTCTCGCCCGATCGGCGGCGCAGACGATCGCTCCGTAGACGCCGAGTTGGGTGGCGGTGATGATCGTTCCCAGTTGCAAGGCTTGAGTCGCGATCGGGCCGTGATCGGGGCGGACGAACTGGGGAAAGATCGAGAGCATGAAGGCATACGCCTTCGGATTTAGGATGTTGGTGAGCGCGCCGCGGCGGAAGGTGGCCGCGCGGGAAGGGAGGATCGCTCCTTCCGGCGCGCCGAGGGAGGCGCCGCTCTTCCAGAGCGAGATTCCGATCCAAGCCATGTAGGCGGCGCCGGCAAGGAGCAGTGCGGAGAAGGCCGCGGGAAAGAGCTTTAACACGATCGCGATGCCGAGACCTCCGATCGAGACGTGAAAGAAGCCTCCCGTGACGATTCCGGCGATCGCGGCAAAACCCGTGGCCCTGCCGCCGACCAGTGCGCTCCCGAGGATGAACGCCATGTCGAGGCCGGGGAGGATCACGATCCCGAACACCAGGCCGAAGAAGAGCAGAAGGTCGGGCGCGGGGATCACTCCGCCGATCCTCCGCTTTCGTCGCGGGTGAAATCCATGATCCAGTTCATCTCCCAGGTGGCGCCGTCGTCTTCCGAGAAGGCCTGCTCCCAGCGCGGGCCGGGTGTCGTGATTCTCGACCAGATGAAGCGTACGAGGATCGGCTTTCCCGCGTAGACGTCCGGCCCCAGAAAGATGCCTCGGTCGCCTTGGAACGATCCGACCACCGGCGGCTGGAGCGCGCCCATGCGATTGTCGGCCCAGTAGATCGACCAGGTCTTCTCGGCGGGGTCGAAGAAGCGGAACGACATCCCGCGAAAGCCTTCCCAGTAGTAGGTGCGGAATTCGTCCTCGTTGGCAATGCCGTCGAGGTTCGGGTGGCAGTCGTTCGTCGCCTCGAATTCAAGCCATTCGGTAGAGCCGGCGAGCCGTGCCGCGAGCCGACGGTTATGGACCGTCCACTGGCCGAACAGGAAATCGAAGTCGTGCCGGCCGTCCTGCGGATCGGCGACCGGCGCGGTCCGGGCCGGTCCCACCGCGTGAGGCGGCGCGCCGGGGTTTGAAGGAGCGGGAGTGATGTCGATGGTGGCGGTTGAGGTCATGGGAATCTTCTCCAGTGTAGGCGCTTGCCCCGGCTCCGCGCCGGGCTTGATGGAGAAAGATTACGAATCAATGAGGACAGGATCGGCCCTGATTCCGAAATAGACTTCCGGCTCATGTACCACCCGACGACCCGCGTGCTCGCGCTGCTTGAGTTACTCCAGACCCACCGCAGCTTGGGGGGCGCGGAGCTGGCCGAACGCCTCGGGGTCGACCGGCGCACCGTGCGGCGCTACATCGAGCGCCTCGAAGAGCTGGGAATCCCGATCACCACCGAGCGCGGCCAGCATGGCGGCTATGGTCTGGTCGCCGGATTCAAGCTGCCGCCGATGATGTTCACCGAGGACGAGGCTCTCGCCCTATCCGTGGGCCTGCTCGCCGCGCGCGCCTTGGGGCTCGACGAGGCGTCGCCCGGGGTGACCTCCGCCCAGGCGAAGCTCGAACGGGTGGCACCGGAGGAGCTGAAGCGCCGCATCCGCGCCGCGGACGAGACGATCGCGCTCGGCTTACCTCGGGGAGTGAAGGTGGGAGTAGCCGCCGCCCTTTCGATCTTGAGCGCGGCGGCTCAAGCGCGGCGCAGGCTGTTTCTACGTTATCGCTCGGTGAAAGGGGTGGAGAGCGAGCGCGATTTCGATCCCTACGGCCTCGCCTACCAGGGTGGGTGCTGGTACGCCGTGGGCTATTGCCATCTCCGCCAGGGGCAGCGCTCGTTTCGGGTCGATCGGATCGTCTCGGCCCGCCAACTGGACGCCACGTTCGTCCGGCCGGAAAAGTTCGATGCCCTGGCGCAGCTCGAAGAAGGCGTCGCGACATTGCCCCGGGCGCACTCGATCGAGGTGCTGATCCGCGGAGATCTTCCGAAAGTGCGCCGCGCGGTGTTCGCCGCGATCGGCATCCTCGAAGCGGTCGAAGGGGGAGTGCTTCTTACAGCGCAGGCCGACGACCTCGGCTGGTTCGCCCGCGAGCTCTGCCGGTTGCCGTTTCCGTTCGAGATCCGCTTCCCCGAGGCGCTACGCGACGCAGTCCGGGAGAACGCGGAGCGATTGATCGCGATGGTCCGGATTGGCGGAGGAAACAGCGATCCCGAGGCAGGGAACAGCGATCCCGGGGCAGGGACCAACGAATTTGGCGCAAAAACGTTGGTCCCGCGGCAAGGACCAGCGATCCCGGGGCAGGGACCAACGAATTTGGCGCAAAAACGTTGGTCCCGCGGCAAGGACCAGTGATCCCGGGGCAGGGATCAACGAATTTGGCGCAAAAACGTTGGTCCCGC
Source organism: Thermoanaerobaculia bacterium (assembly GCA_035995205.1). Lineage (GTDB taxonomy): Bacteria > Acidobacteriota > Thermoanaerobaculia > Multivoradales > UBA5704 > DASYKS01. The sequence continues at coordinate 18,507 of DASYKS010000003.1, read as the reverse complement.
AGCAGGGATCAGCGATCCCGCGGCAGGGAGCGTTCTCTCTGCAGGGGAAAAGGTGGTCAATCCCGCCGCTTTCGAGTCGGCAGCTCCAGGAATCGATCGCCGGCGTCGGGCTCGCCCGAGGCGGCCAACACTTCGGCGCGCGCGGCATCGCGCAGGACGACTGCGTTGGCGAGGTCGTTGCCCTGGGGCGAGATCTCCGGCCGGATCGCCACGTGGATCGGCGTGCGGCGCGGCATCCAGCTTCCTCCCCGCAGCAGCGAGCGGGTGCCCCGGAGAGCGACCGGCACGACAGGCGCCCCGGTTTCCGCCGCAACGTTGAAGGCGCCGAGTCGAAAGGCGGCGAGACCCGGGGCGCGGTGGAAGGTCCCTTCCGGGAAGATCGCGATCGAGTGCCCGGTACGGATGGCCTCGGCGATCTTCGCGGTCTCGCCCGCCCCTTGGGCGGCGTCGAAGCGCTCGACGAACAGGGTGCCCAGCCGGGCGAGCAACAGGCGGGGAAACCAGGAGCCGGCAAGCTCGCGCTTGGCGACGAACGCCACGTTCGAGGGCAGAGCGGCGGTGAGAGCGATCGCGTCGAGATAGGACTGGTGATTTGCGACGTAAAGGCACGGGCCGTCGGGCTTGGGTGCGGTGTCGGTACGGATCGGCACGCCGGCCAAACCGAAGGCGATCCGGGCGGAAAGCCGGGCGATCTTTCGCCGGTTTCCGAGTCCCGGCGCAAGCACCACGGCGAGCCAGACGGGGATCGTGACCAACGCCCCGACGGTCCAGAACCAAGCCGCCCAGAGCGTCTCCCCGATCCTTCCGAGGGCGCGCTGGCTGCGACGAAAGACGCCGGTGACGGCTAGCCGGGCCATCTGGAGGCCGACGCTCCTCGTTCCGACGAACCGCCCCGATTCGTAGATCTCGCGCGCGGAGGAACGGCGGATCTTGCCGCTGGAAGTCTTCGGCACGGTCTGCGGCGGCGCGAGCGCCACGTCGTCGGCGGGGGTGCCCAGCAGCTCGATGGCGCGTTTCTGGATCTCTTCGCGCAGCCGCTCCCGCTCGGCGGGATCGCGCTCGCGGGTCTCGGCGAGGACGATCACCCGCTCCGTGCCGCTCTTCGGATCGGGGCTGCCGAACACCGCGACGCAGCCGCGGCGCAGGCCGGGGATTTCGCCCACCGCCTGCTCCAGCTCGTGCGGGTAGAGATTCCTCCCGGCGCGGAAGATGATGTCCTTGCTCCGGCCGGTGACGTACAGCTCGCCCGCCGCGAGGTAGCCCAGGTCGCCCGAGTCGAGCCACTCCTCTCCGTGTTGATTCGCGATCAGCCGGGCCGTCGCTTCCGGGTTCTCGAAGTAGCCGGCGGTGGCGGAAGGGCCGCGGAACTGGACCCTGCCTTGGCGCCGCTCCGGCAACTCGCGGCCCGCCTCATCCGCGATGCGCAGGTCGACGGTCGGCAGCGGCAGGCCGCAGCTCGGGAAGCGGAGCGCGCCCGAATCGTCCGGCTTCGCGAGTTGTGCCTTGCCCTCGGACGAGAACGTGGCCCGGTCGATCTCGTCGATCGCGGGCGGACGGCCGAGGGGAGGGAAGGTCACCGCGAGCGAGTTCTCGGCCAAGCCGTACACCGGAAACATCGTCTCGGGCCGGAAACCGAAGCGCGCGAAGCGGTCAGTGAACCGGCGCATCGTCTCGGGGGAGACCGGCTCGGCGCCGTTCAAGGCGGCGCGCCAGGAGGAGAGATCGAATCCCTCGATCTTTTCCAGATCCGCGTCGTCGATCTTGCCGAGGCAAAGCTCGTACGCGAAGTTCGGCGCGGCGGAGAGGGTCGCGCGGTGGTGGTGGATCAGCTCCAGCCAACGCACCGGTCGCGAGAGGAACGTGAGGGGCGACATCAGCGCGAGTGGCATGGCGAAGTAGAGGCTACCCATCCAGGTCCCGATGAGCCCCATGTCGTGGTAGAGCGGCAGCCAGCTCACCACCGCGTCGCCTGGCCCTATCGCGACCGCCTTGCCGATCGCCCGCAGGTTGGCGAGCAGGTTCGCGTGGGTGAGCATCACGCCTTTCGGCTGCCCGGTGCTGCCGGAGGTGAACTGGAGGAACGCGAGATCGTCGGAACGGACGTCGACGTTCGGGCCCGCCGCGCCACGATCCGCTTCGAGGTCGGGGACAGAGACCACCCGCAGGCCGTCGACCTGAAGCCCGAGCAGCCGCGCGAGCGGCATGACCTCCTGGAAGGTGATTAGAGCCTTGGCCCGCGCAGTGGTGAGAATGCCCGCCTGGCGGCGCAGATGATCCTCGATCTGGCTCTTGCGCGCCGGAGGATAAAGGGGGACCGGCACCGCGCCCGCGCGCAGCACGCCCAAGAATGCGGCGAAGTAGTCGGTGCCCGAGGGGAGCATCAAGGCGACCGCTGCCTTCGGCTTGATTCCAAGTCGCGCGAGCCCCGCAGCGACCGCCCGGGCGCGCCGGTCGAGCCCGGCGTACGTCAGCTCCTCGGGCTCGGCGTCGCCGGGATAAAACAGCAGGTGGCGCCGCTCCGGATGCCGCGCGACGTGCCAGTCGAGCACTTCGAGGAGAGTGCGGGTCGATTCGGGCGCGATCTCGCCCGCGTCGAGAGGGATCTCCACGGATGCGGCAAAATGCGACTCCGCTCCCGGAGAAGTTCCGGACGCCCTGCCGATCGCGCCGAGCAGGTCACGCGGCGTCTCGACCGAGGTGAGCACCTCTTCGCCGAGCCGGACCCCGAACGCCTTCTCACACCGGCGCAGCAACTCCACCCGCCCCAACGAATCGAGCCCGAGGTCGCGCTCCAGGTTCGAATCGAGGGTAACGGCCGGCTTACGACCGCCTGAGGATAGCTCGGCGGCGAGGCGAGAAACCTCGTCGAGCAGGCGAGCGGGCGGGGACGGGTCAGAAGTTGGTGGCGGATTGGCAGGCACGGAGGGCTCTCAGGGTGAAGCGCGGCACCTTGATCGATCGCCGTCGCTGAACGCAGGGGACCCTACGCCGACGAATTTCACTGGCCGCACCATTGCTTCGAATGGCCGGATGAATAGCTTCCTGAAGGTGAAGAAGGGGACCCGTATCGGACGATCGATTTCACGACTCCGAGACCTTCGAGGCCAACGCCCAGCGGATGTCCTCGCGCTGTTGCTCCTCGAGCAGATGGAGGCGCTTCCGATGAATAAACTCGGTCAAAGCGAAACGCACGACTTCGCCTTCGCTCGCAAACCAGCCCGAGCGAACCGCCTCGGCGACCTCTTCCGCCAAACGTTCCGGGACTTCGACTTGCAGGGTTGTCATGGCTAGTGGCTAGGCGGCAATCTCGACGTACTCGACCTGGCTTGCCGGAGCCGGCACCGGCAAACCGTCCTCGCGGAGGCCCTCGAGATGGAACACGATCGCGTCGCGGATTTCCGCTTCAACTTCTTCGACGGTGGCGCCCGTGGCGATACAGCCGGGCAGATCAGGCACGTAAGCCGAGTAGTTGCCTGGAGCCTTCTCGATCACGATCGCGTAGCGCATTGGAATCTCCTCACTTCAGACCCGCTTGCTTGAGGATACTGTTCAAGGTGCCCGGTGCCAAGTCGTCGCTTGGCTTGCCGGGAACCGTGACACGGCCCGGCTTGCTCGCGTGTTTGAACTGGCGATGGCTTCCGCTGGTAGCGACGAGATACCAGCCATCCGTTTGGAGTTTGCGGAGAATTTCGCCAACCTTCACCCTGAAATAATACGCCGTCCTCCCCGCAAGCGGCGCAGGTCAGCCAGGCGCTTCCTGCGCTTGAGGCCCACGATGAGCCGCGGCACGAAGATCATCGCGGCGAGGGCGAGGAGCGCGAGACCCAGGCGGGTGAGGACCGCTTGGCGTTCTTCGCCGACCGCGCGGGAGAGCTCGGAGGCGAACCAGGTGTAGAGGAGGATCGGGGGGGCGACGCCGATCGCGGTCGAGGTGAGAAACGTCGCGGGTTTCAGGCCTACGAGTGCCGCAGCGTAGTTCAAGACGGTAAAGGGGAATGGCAGAAAGCGGAAGCCGACGAGGCTCCAGAAACCGGCGCGGGTGAGGCGTTTCTCCAGCCTTTCCAGGCGCCGGCCGCCGATCTGCTCGATGAATCCGCGGCCGAGGGAGCGGCCGAGAAAGAAAGTGAGTGATCCTCCCGCCATCACGCCCAAGAAATTGAGCAGCGACCCCTCCCAGGCTCCGAATACGATGCCGCCCGCGAGCATCAGGGGGGAGGCGGGAACCCCGAACGGGAGCAGCCCGACGTAGGCGCCGAGGAAGGCGAGCGGCGCCCAGCGGTTGCCGCGCAAACGGCCGAGCAGCACTTCGAGCGCCGGGCCGGTCAAATGCTCGCGAAGGGGTGTGAAGCGGATTGCCGCGAACCCCCCGGCGACGATTACGCCGAGCACGAGAAACTTGAGCAGATGCGCCCGCCGCGAGGTGCGGGGTGCCGTTCCGGAAACCGCAGGATCGATCGACATCTTGGGCGGCGCGTTCGGCGCCTGAGGTCAGATTAGCCGACCCGGCCGCTTTCAGTCAGGCCATCGAGCGCTTCGGGTGCGTCGTCGGCGCTCTCCCAGAGGAAGAAGCGGCGCATCTGCTTTTCGAGCGTCTCCTGCGCCTTGGGGTCCATGAAGTTCAGGCGCAGCTCATTGATCACCATGACCTCCATGTTCTGCCACGCGGCCCAACAGTCGGCGCAGACGCGCTGCTGGATCTCCTTGCCCATCGGACCGGGCAGGGGGGCGCGGGGGAGGGCCGGGCGGTCGACGAGGCCGCAACGGGTACATGCCGCCGTCAGTTCCGCCACGGCTAACGCACCTCGTTGGGCAGCACGATCAGGCTCTCGGACCGACTCAGAACCTCGCGCGGGATGCGAACCAGAAGCAGGAGGTTCGGCTCTTGATCCTCGCGCCCGCGCAACCCCTTGACCATCTCGTCCGGCAGCTCGAGCTGGACGAAGGCCGGGCGGCGTTCGTTCTGGCGCGCGCTGTCCATGATCAACTCGCGCACAGGGATCACTTCGGTCCGATGCGGGTACTTCTCGATGGCGAACTCCAGGGTTTCGAGCGGGTCCACGGCGGCGCCTCCAGGGGATGGCTTTTCGAATGCTACAACGCGTTGGCGGCGACTGCCGAGAGTGCCCGGCGAAAGTACTCGACGGTGCGCGCGAGCCCCTCGTCGAGCGCGACCTTGGGTTCCCAGCCCAGCAGAGCGCGGGCGAGCGTGATGTCCGGCTGGCGGGTTTTCGGATCGTCGACCGGCAGCGGCTCAAAGACGATCGAGCTCGTTGAACCGGTGAGTTCCTTGATCCGCTCGGCGAATTGCAGGATCGTCATCTCGTGCGGATTGCCGATGTTGACCGGGGACTTCGCGTCCGACAGGAGCAGCCGGTAGATGCCGTCGATCAGGTCTTCGACGAAACAGAACGATCGGGTCTGGCCGCCGTCGCCGTAGACCGTGAGCGGTTTGCCCAGGAGTGCCTGCGACATGAAATTCGGCACCACCCGACCGTCGCGCAGCCGCATGCGCGGTCCGTAGGTGTTGAAGATGCGGACGATCCGCACTTCGAGCGAATGAACCCGGTGGTAGGCCATGGCCATCGCTTCGGCGAAGCGCTTCGCTTCGTCGTAGACGCCGCGCGGGCCGATTGGATTGACGTTGCCCCAATAGGTCTCCGGCTGGGGATGGATCAGCGGATCGCCGTACACCTCCGAGGTGGACGCGAGCAGAAAGCGCGCGCGCTTCGCCTTCGCCAGGCCGAGGGCGTTGTGGGTGCCGAGAGAGCCCACCTTGAGCGTTTGGATCGGCAGCTCCAGGTAGTCGATCGGGCTCGCGGGCGACGCGAAATGGAGCACGTAATCGACTTCGCCGTCGATCTCGAATGGCTTCGTCACGTCGTGCTCGACGAAGGTGAACGCCGGCTGGGCGAACAGGTGCGCGAGGTTGTCGCGGCTACCGGTGAGCAGGTTGTCGACCGCGGTGACGCGGTGCCCCTCGGCGAGCAGGCGCTCGCAAAGATGGGAGCCGAGGAAGCCGGCGCCGCCGGTGACGACCGCTCGCTTCATGCGTTCTCTCCCGCCGGCCGTACGGTCGACCGGCCGTCGGGCCGGCCGATCGAAATGTAATCGAATCCGGCTTCGGCCATCTTGTCCGGTTCGTACAGGTTGCGCAGGTCGATGATCAACGGCGTCTTCACCAGGCCGCGCAGGCGTTCCAATTCGAGCTTGCGGAACGGGTTCCACTCGGTGAGGATGATCACCGCATCGGCGCCGGTCGCCGTCTCATAGGCGTTGTCGCAAAACGTCGCTTCGGGCAGGATCGGCCGGCAGGCGTCCATCGCCGCGGGATCGAACGTGCGGACGTTGGCTCCCCGATCGATCAGCGCCCGGACGATCGGTAGGGCCGGCGATTCGCGAATGTCGTCGGTGTTCGGCTTGAACGCCAAGCCGAGCACCGCGAGGGTTTTGCCCTCGATCGCTCCGAGCTCGTCGGCGATCTTGTCGACCATCCGGCTCTGGGTTTCCACGTTCACCGCCAGCACCGCTTCGATGATCCGGAACTCGCGGCCGTGATCGCGCGCGATCTGCGCCACGGCGCGGGTGTCCTTGGGGAAGCAGGAACCGCCGAAGCCGGGACCGGCGTGGAGGAATTTCGGGCCGATCCGGTTGTCGAGCCCCATGCCGCGAGCGACGACTTCGACGTTGGCGCCCAGCGCCTCGCAGAGCACCGCGATCTCGTTGATGAACGAGATCTTGGTCGCGAGGAAGCCGTTGCTCGCGTACTTGATCAGCTCGGCGCTCTCGACGTCGGTGATCACGAACGGCACGTCCGCCGCGTGAAGGGGGGAGTAGACGTCGAGCATCATCTCGATCGCTCGCGGGTCTCGGGTGCCGATCACCACGCGATCGGGCTGCATGAAGTCTTCGATCGCCGAACCTTCGCGCAGGAACTCGGGGTTGCTGACCACGGCGAACGGATGGCGCTCGGAAGAGCCGGTGCGCACGATCTCCTCGATCATCTTGCCGGTGCCGATTGGGACCGTGCTCTTGGTGACCACGACCTTGTAGCCGTTCAAGTGCTTGCCGATCGAGGTGGCGACCTCGCGGATGAACGTCAGGTCGGCTGAACCGTCGGGCAGCGGCGGCGTGCCGACCGCGATGAAGATCACTTGGGCGGCCTCGATCGCGGGGGCCAGATCGGTCGTGAAGCGCAGGCGCCCTTCCGCCATGTTCTTCTGCACGAGGGTTTCGAGGCCGGGCTCGTAGATCGGCACCCGGCCGCCGGTCAGCATCGTGACCTTCCCGGCGTCTTTGTCGACGCCGACCACATTCATGCCGAAATCGGCCAAGCACGCTCCGGTGACCAAGCCGACATAGCCGCTACCCACGACACAGACGTTCATCGTTTAAAAGCTCGCTCGGAAGAGTTGGCAACCGGGATCGGAATCATTTCGCGGCGCGTAGGGCTTGGCGCTCTGCTCGCTCCCGATACCAAGAGACGAAGCGGCGTAAGCCTTCGCGGATCGGAACCTTGGGCGAATAACCCAGGAGGCGGCCGGCTTTCGTGACGTCGGCGTAGGTGATCGGGACGTCGCCGGGTTGGTCGGGAAGATACTCGATGCGCGGTTCGACGACAAGCTCCTCGGCCAGCCACCGGACCAGGTCGCCAAGCGCCGTGGTCTCGGCGCCGCCGAGATTCAGGATCTCGAATCCCGGGGCGGCGTCTAGCGTCGCTTCCAAACCGTCGATGATGTCGTCGATAAAAGTGTAGTCGCGGCGGGTCTGGCCGTCGCCGTAAAGCGGAATCGTGGCGCCCCGGGCGAGCAGGTCGGTGAACTTGTGAATCGCCATCTCCGGCCGCTGCGCCGGGCCGTAGACCGTGAAGAAACGCAGGCAGGCGGTGCGGAAGCCGTAGAGGTGATGGTAGTTGTAGCAGAGCAGCTCGCCCGCGCGCTTGGTCGTGGCGTAGGGGCTGATCGGCTGGTTCACCTCGTCGGATTCGGCGAACGGCACCTTCTTGTTGATGCCGTAGACGGAAGAGGACGAGCCGAACAGGAACACGTTCGGTCCGTGGCGGCGCGCCGCTTCGAGCAGCCGGAGCGTGCCGATACAGTTGACGTCCTCGTAAAGGATCGGCTCGGAAAGGCTCGGGCGCACCCCGGCGCGCGCCGCCAGATGGATCACGGCGTCGAACTTCCGCCGCTCGGCATCGAGTTGACCGGAAAACAGTCGATCGACGCGCGACTCGTCGCGGATGTCCCCTTCGATCAGGGTGAAACGCTCGCCGCCCGGCGCGGCGAGAATCGTTTCGACGTTCTCGCGCTTCCTCGCCGGGTCGTAGAAGTCGTTCAAGTCGTCGTAGGCGGTCACCCGATCGCCGCGCGCGAGCAGCCGGCGGCTGAGGTGCGAGCCGATGAAGCCGGCGCCGCCGGTCACCAGGACATGTTGGGACATGCTGGATTACTCCTCTCGCGGGCCGCTCGGCGGCGGAGGCGCGGGATCGTCCACAGGGGGCACGGGGGGCGGTGCCGGGGCTTCGGCTGTCGGAGGAACGGTCTGCGGCGAATCCGGCGGAGGGGCCGAGGGCTCCGGCGTCGCGGGAGCCGCTTCGGTGTCTTCTGGAGTCGCCGGAGTCATCGGAGCCCCCGTAGCCGGCGGAGCCTTCTGGGCGTCCTCGTAACGCTTCTTGATGCCGGCCTTCTGGCGGTTGCGGATCAGCCAGCGGAGCAGCTTCGATTCCTCGACGCCGATCATGATGTCGTTGACCGCATCGTAGATCTGCGGGTCGTTGATCAGTTTGGCGGCCGTGCCTTCGCCATGGGAAAGACGGAGCGAAACCTCGTTCAACTGTTCGACCAGGGACGACAGATCGGCGGTCACCTTGCGGCCGTACGCCTCGTCCTTGAGCAGCTTGGGCACCAGGGCGTCGCTTTGCTCCAGGTTGCCGCTGAAGCGCTCGACGTTTTGCGCCGCGGTCCGGAGCGAAGCCAGCGTCTCGTCGAATTTCTGCTTCGCTTGCGGATCGTTGAGCAAGCCGGGCAGCAGCCCCGGCCCGGCTTCGGCGGAGGCGAGGACGCGGTCGAAGCGATCGAGCGAGCCGGCCAGCCGGTCGGCGAGCTGCTTGTCGTTCAGCAGGCGGGGGAGGGGGCCCTCGCCCGAATCCAATCGGTTGGCGATCCGCTCCGTGGCCTCGAACGTGCCGACCATCGATTCGCTCAGGCGCTTGCCGTTCGGCGACTCCGAGGTCAGCTCGCCGAGCAGCCCTTCGCCGCGCTCCATCCGGGAGAGGATGTTGGACAGCGAGTGAGAGATCTCGACCACGTTGCTCATCACGTCCTCGCCCGAGGCGACCAGGGCGTCGACGCTGGTCAGTTGGCCGGCGGGGATTTTGCCCTCGGATTCGACCTTCGGGTAGGGCGCCGACCCGGACGTCAGCTCGATGAATTTGTCGCCGAGCAGGCCGAGCGTCTTGATCCGCGCCTCCGAGTACGGCAGGTCGCCCTTCGGTCCGGGCAAAGGCTTGCCGTCGGGGAAGGCGCGAATCCGGTCTTCGTAGCTGCGATCGACCTCGATCCAGACGCGGATGTTCTCGACCGCCGGATCTTCCGGCAGGACGATTTTCTGGACCTGGCCGACCCCAACGCCGTTCAGCTGGACCGGGTTGCCCGGCTTGAGCCCGGACACCGTGAGTAGGTCGATGTAGTAGCGATTCTTGCGCTCGAACAGATTGCGCCGGTCGCCGATCAAGAGGACCGCGGCGCCGAGGACGGCGATGCTCGCGAGCAGAAGCGCGCCGACCCGCACCGCTGTGCGCTGGCCCGGGTTCTTCTCATGCGGCATGGGCGCCCTCCTCGCGTCCGGCGAGAAAATCCGCGAGTTGGGACGGTCCGGAGGCGTCGGCCTCCTGCCAATCGCCGAGAAAGATGAACCGGCCTTCGTCGAGGAACGCCAGACGGTCGCCGATTCGCCGCGCGAGCGCAACGTCGTGGGTGACCACCACCGAGGTCACGCCGAGATCCTCCTGGATCGAGTGGATCAACCGTCCGATGGTCGCCGAGGTGATCGGGTCGAGGCCGGTGGTCGGCTCGTCGAACAGCATCGCCTCCGGGTCGAGCGCGAGCGAGCGGGCGAGCGCGGCGCGCTTCTTCATTCCGCCGGAAAGGTCCGAGGGCATCTTTTCTTCGACCCCCTCCAATCCGACCAGCGCGAGCTTGGCGGAGACCATCGCCTCGATCTCCTCCTCGGACAACGCGGTGTGCTCACGGAGCGGGAACGCGACATTGTCGAAGATGTCGAACGAGTCGAACAGCGCGCCGCCTTGAAACAGCATACCGATCCGCCGTCGGATCGGAAACAGCTCGCGCTCTTTGACTCCGGAGACCTGGATTCCGTCGAATCGGACCTCGCCCGAATCCGGCGGCTCGAGGCCGTTCAGCTGGCGCAGCGTCACGCTCTTGCCGCTGCCCGAACGGCCGAGAATGACCAGACACTCGCCGCGACGGACCGTAAAGTCGATTCCGGCGAGGATGCGGCGGTCGCCGTACGACTTTTCGAGGCCGCGGATTTCGAACAGCGCGTCGGTCACCGGGGCTCTCGTGGTCAAGTGAGGAGATAGAAAAGCTTGGTCAGGATCGTGTCGGAAACCAGGATGAGGATGGACGAGAGGACGACCGTGTTCGTGGTCGCGCGGCCGACGCCGTCGGCCCCGCCCTTGGAGTTGAGCCCATTGTAACAGCCGATGATCGCGATGAAATAGGCGAAGAAGAAGGTCTTCCCGATCCCGGAGGCGACGTCGGACAGGGTGAGCGAATCGAACACGTCGTTCAGATAGAACCCGGGGGCCAGGTCGAGCTGGAGGACGGCGACCAGCAGGCCGCCGAGAATGCCCAGGGCATCGCCCAGAATGGTGAGAGCGGGGAGCATGATCAGGGTGGCCACCAGCTTCGGCACGACCAGCTTCTTGACCGGGTCGACCGCCATTGCCCGCAAGGCGTCGATCTGCTCGGTGACTTTCATCGTGCCCAGCTCGGCGGTCATTCCCGCGCCGATCCGGCCGCCCACGATCAGCGCGGTGAGCACCGGCCCCAGCTCGCGCACCAGCGACTTCGAGACCACGGCGCCCATGTAGTATTTGACGCCGATCGCGGGCAGGCTGAACGCGGTTTGGAGGGCGAGCACCATGCCGGTGAAGATCGTGGTGATCCCCGCGACGCCGAGCGAACGGACGCCGATCTGCTCCATCTGGCCGAGCCAGAGGCCCTTCTCGTACGGCGGCGCAATCATGGCGCGGAACGCCCGGGCGGCGAGGATGCCGAGGCCGCCCGCCTCCTCCAAGGTATGCCGCAGGTTCACTTGCGGATTGCCACCCAGGAAACGGCATGCACCGCGCCGAACGCGAAGTCCGCGGCGGCGAGCGGCCAGAGGCCCGCGAGCTGCGGGTCGCGCTGCGCCGCCAGGGCGAGCACCGCTGCGCCGAGCAGACGGCCGGCAATGGCGACCAGGATGATCCCGGTATAGCGCCGCAGATCGTGCGCCGCGGTCAGGTAAAGCGCTGCGAGCATGAGCAGGAGGACGGCGATCAGCCAAAGATAGAAATCCGCGCCCGGCAAAGGGAGCCGGAGAATCCGCCGCGGCAGCTCGGGCGCCACGACCATGACCACCGCGAACGCCGCGTCGTAAAGTGCGCCCAGAACCAGGCTCGCCCCGAGCAGCCGGATAAAAAAGAACCGGCGCGGATAGTTCATCGCTTCGAGCATCGTCGAGGATTCTAGGGGAGAATGACCCCCATGACCGAATTCAGGGCGCCCGTTCCGACCGATCCGCTGCCGCGATTCGGGTTCGGGGCGTGGCTGATGACGGTGACCGGCAACGCCTGGCTGCTGATCGGGAGCATCCTGCTCGGCTTTCTTTCGGTGCCCGCGAGCTGGATTCCGCCGCGCGGCAGCTGGGGCTTCGTCCTGATGCGCTTTTGGGCGCGCGGCCTGCTCAAGGCGAGCGGCGTGGAGGTGACGGCCGAGCTGTCCCGGGGAATCGATCCGCGGGGAAACTACGTTCTGCTCGCCAACCATCAGAGCATGTTCGACATCCCGGTGCTCCTTTCGACCGTGCCGGGGCAGGTGCGGATGATGGCGAAACGGAGCCTGTTTCGGCTGCCGTTCTTCGGCTGGGGGCTCTCCGCGGCAGGCTTTGTGCCGGTCGATCGGGACGACGGCAGCAAGGCGCGCCAGGCGTTCGCCGCGGCTTCCGCGCACCTTTCGGTCGGTACCTCGATCCTGTTGTTTCCCGAAGGCACCCGCTCGCGCACCGGCGAGATGCGCGATCTGCAGCGCGGCGGCTTTCTGCTCGCGATCCGCCACGGCCTGCGGATCGTGCCGGTCGGTATCCGGGGTACCCGGCAGATCCAGCCGCGCGGCCGCTGGGAGATCCGCCCCGGGCCGGTCGAGATCCGGTTCGGCGAGCCGATCGATCCGGCCGCCTACGGCGTGCGCCGCATGAACACGCTGATCGCCGAGGTCGAGCGCCGGATCGCCGCGCTCGCCGGCCTGTCGACGCCGATCGCGGTTTCCGACGAGCCAACCGCCTGAAGCCGGCTTGCCGAAACGCTTCCTCAGCCTGCGGCCTAGTTCTCGTCGCGGTGAAACAGCCGGTGAAGCCGGTCGTGGGTCTTTTCGCGCAGGCTCTCGATTCTCTCCCACAGATGGGGCCAGCGCAGAAACGCGCGGCGCATCATGCGATAGATCAGGTCGTTGTCCAGCGAGAGCAGCGCCGCGCCGGTAACGATCGTGAGGACCCCCTGGATGCCGGGCAGGACCAGGCCGGCGATGCCGACCAGGATCAGAATCCAGCCGACGATGAAAACGCCGATTCGTACCTTCAGGCGGAGCCGAGGGCGAGGCGGGGGGGACTCGATCATCGCGTCTACTGTACGGCTCCTCGGCCTTGGTTTGACAAATCGGACCGGCGCAGTCCAGAATCTGTCGCTCGTATTGAGATTTGGTCGCAATAAAAGCGCGACGAGGCGAGAGCGGGCGAGTTTCGATGGCCGAGATCCGTGAAAAAGAACAGTTTCTGGCCTACCTGCGCGGTGCCGGCCATCGAGTGACCGCCGAGCGGCTGGCGCTGTTCGACGAGATTTTCGCCCAACACGGTCATATCGACGCCGAAGAGCTCCATGCCGCGATGCGCTCCCAAGGGCTCAAGATCTCGCGGGCGACCGTCTACCGCAATCTCGATCTGCTGGTCGCGAGCGGTCTCGCAAGCAAACAGCGGCTCGGGGGCTTGCGCGATCGTCGTTTCCTCTACGAGCACGTTCACCGCGGTCAGCATCACGACCATCTGGTCTGTGCCGCCTGCGGCCGGGTGGTCGAGTTCGTGAGCCCGGGGATCGCGGCGCTCCAGACCGAGATCTGCCGCGCCCACGGCTTCGTGCCGACGCATCATACGTTGGAGATTCGCAGTTTGTGCAACGCCTGCGCGGCCCCGGGAGCGACCCTGGGACCGAGCCGGCCGACGGCACAACGCGCGGGAGGCGGCACCGGTGTTTGAAGCCCTGGTCATCACGTTGCGCGAAGGGATCGAGGCGGCCTTGATGGTCGGCATCATCGTCGCTTTTCTCCGCCGGCAGGGGAGCGAGCGCTATCTTTCCGCAGTCTGGAGCGGCTTGGTCGCCGCCGTCGCCGCGAGCCTCGCGGGCGCGTTCGTGCTCTACCGGGTCGCGGTCAACGAGGAGGTTTTCGAAGGGCTGCTCTACGTCGGCTCGGCTCTGCTGGTGGCGACGCTGCTGATCTGGATGTGGCGCCATTCGCACGCGCTTGCCGGCGAGATGAAGGGGTCGCTCGCGCGGATTCTCGACCGGGAGAGCTCGGGCTCGATCCGCTTCGGCCTCTTTCTCTTCACCTTTGTGATGGTGTTTCGGGAGGGGCTGGAGACGGTGCTTTTCCTCTCCGCCGTCTCGCTCACCACGACCGGTCTCCAGTCGTTCCTCGGCGCCCTGATCGGCATCGCGGCAGCGGCCGCGTTCGGCGTCCTGTTCGTCCGCGGCAGTCTGCGAATCGACCTCAAACGCTTCTTCGCGGTCACCGGAATCGCCCTCTTAATCTTCACCCTCCAGCTTCTGATCAACGGTTACCACGAGCTGTCGGAAGCGGGCTGGGTGCCGGCGAACGAGACGACCATGGCGACGGTCGGGCCGCTGGTCAAGAACGAGTTCTTCTTCCTCGCCGCGGTGCTCGCCCTGCCGCTCCTGATGCTGCTGATTCCGGGCTCGAAGAGCAAGGCGCCGGCCGCGGCGACCCCCGCGCCGAACGATGCGGCGGCGTATCCGCCGACCGGCGCCGACCGGCGGCTCGAACGGGCGGCGGAACAACGTCAGGTGCGCGCCCGCCGGCTTGCCGGCGCGCTCGGGCTCGCGATCCTCGCCGTTCTCGGTCTCGGTTGGGTCTACTCGGCGAAACCCAAGGCGCTCTCGGCGGCGACCCCGGTGGAGGTCGTGGGCGGCCGGGTGACGATTCCGCTGGGCGATCTGGCCGACTCGAAGCTGCATCGCTACCGCGTCGAGATCGGCGGCCGGTCGATCCGCTTCATCGCCATTCAGGTGGCTCCCGGCGAGGTCGCCGCCGCGTTCGACGCCTGCCTGATCTGCGGCCCGCACGGCTATTACCAGGAAGGCTCGAACATCGTCTGCCTCCACTGCGGCTCGGCGGTCTATCCGCCGACCATCGGTCAGCCGGGTGGATGCAATCCGATTCCGCTCGCCACGAAGAGCGTCGGCGGCAGCCTGGTGATCACCGCCTCGGACCTTGCCGCGAGCAGCGCCTTCCCGGCCACCGCGGGTGGGATGCCGGGTATGTCGAGCCTGCCGGGCAATCCAAGCCACGCCGGTCACGGCGGCTAGAGACTCATAATGTATTTCCGTCTGCTCGGCGAATCGCTGCGCCGGGGCACCCGCCGGAAGCTTCTCGCGGTGACCGCGATCGCCCTCGGGACGCTCGGAGCCAGCGCGCTCGCCGAAGTGCTGCTCGCGTCGGGAGATCGCCTGGCGGCGGAGCTTGGCGCCTATGGCGCGAACCTGGAGATCGTCTCCGCCCCTGGCGGCCGTTTGGTAGCGAGCGACCTGGTGAAGCTGCGCAAGATCTTCTGGCGTAACAACATCGTCGCGGTCGCGCCGCTCTTCGAGGTACGGGTTCGGATGGCGAAAACGAATCCCGTGGAAGAGATCGTGGCGCCGTTGGTCGGCACCTGGTTCGACCATTCCGTAGATGCCGAATTCCGTACCGGGTTACCGAAAGTGCGGACCACCCTGAGGATCGTCGGCCGTTGGCCTGCCGAGGAGGTGAGCGGAGCCCCGGAGATCGCGCTCGGCCGGCGCCTCGCCGCGCGCCTCGGGGCAACCGAAGGGATGCCGATCCGCGCCGAGCTGGGCGGCCGGAGCGCGATCTTCCGGGTCGTCGGCCGGGTGGAAAGCGGCGGCGACGAAGAGGAGCAGGCGTTCGTACCGCTCGCCGCGGCGAACGCGCTCGCCGCGCCGGACGCGCCACGCGACCGGGTGGCGCGCGCCGAGGTGTTCGCGATGACCACGCCGGAAGAACAGAACCGGAAAGATCCGGCACGAATGACCGGGGCCGAATACGACGCCTGGTACTGCACGGCGTACCCTTCATCGATCGCGCTCCAGATCGGCGAAGCTCTGCCGAACACCCGCGCTTCGATCGTACGCGGCATCACCGACGCCACGGCGGAGATCCTCGGCCGGCTGCGCACGGTGCTGTTCGCGCTCGCTTTCGTCGCTCTCTTGGGCGGCGCGGTCGGCGCCTCGGCCGCGATGACCGCGACCGTGCTCGAACGTCGGCTCGAAGCCGGACTGCTCACCGCGCTCGGCGCGCCGCGCCGCCGCGTGGTGCTGTTCTTCCTTTCGGAGGCCGCCTTGCTCGGCGTGCTCGGCGGTCTGCTCGGCGGTGCGGTGGGTCTCGCGGCCGGCCGCTGGGTGGGCTCCGGCGCTCTCGGCGTCGCCGTGCCCTGGGCGCCCGTGCTGCTCCCTTGGGCGATGCTGCTCGGTCTGCTGCTCGCCGTCTGCGCGAGCGTGCTGCCGGTCTTCCGGGCGCTCGATCGCTACCCGGCCGCGATGCTCAAGAAAGCGACCGCCTGATGCTCGTGCGGTTGGTGCTTTCGAGCCTGCGCCGACGGGTGCGGCAGCTCGCGCTGATCCTCGCCGCGGTGGCGGTCGCCGCGGCGACGGTCGCGGCGCTCGGCGCGTTCGAAACCCGAGTCGGCCGCTCACTCGGCCGCGATCTTGCGGCGTTCGGGCCAAACTTGACAGTGCGCCCCCAGGTCGGCGGGCCGGAGGCGATCCCCGCGGCCGAAGCGGCGCGGGTGGTTGCGATTCCGGGCGTTCTTTGGGTGAAGGGTCCGGACGGGGCTGCCGTCGTGCCGGAACATGCGATGGCGCGACTCCTTCCGCGGCTCGACGTGCGGGTCGAGCCTGCGCGTTTGGAGGAGGTCGCGACTGCGATCGAGGCGCAGGTTGCCGGCGTCGAGGCGCGCCCTCTGCTCCGGGTCAGCCAATCGGATGAGCGCGTGACCCGCCGGGTGCTGCGATTGCTCGCCGCGGTCTCCGGCGTGTCGTTGCTGCTTGCGCTTCTCTCGGTCTCGGCCGCGACCGCCGCGCTGGTCGGCGAACGGCGCACGGAGATCGGTCTGCTGCTCGCGCTCGGCTGCTCGGTCGGCCGAATCGGCCGTTTGCTCGCGGCTGAGCTGTTGATCGCTGCGCTCGCGGCGGCATTGCTCGGTGAGCTGCTGGGCGAGCTTGCGGCCCGCGACCTCGCCCACCGGCTGCTCGGGGCGATGCCCTCGGCTCAAGCGCCGAGCGTGATTTCGGGATCCGGCCTGCTCGGTGCCGCGACGGTGGCGGTCCTGGTGGTCGGAGTCTCGATGGCCATTGCGCTTTCGCGCATCGGTCGGCTCGATGCCGCCCAAGTTTTGAAAGGGGATTGACGGTTGCGCGAGATCCTGCCGAGAGGGCCGAACGCCCCCGCCGATCTCGCCGTTCCCGGCTCCGGCGCGGCCGGGCCGTTGGTCGAGATTCGCGGCCTGACGCGTCGTTTCGGCGCGCTCCCCGCGGTCGACGAGCTATCGCTCGACGTCGGCCGCGGCGAGTGGATCGCGGTCACCGGGCCGTCCGGCTCGGGCAAGACCACTCTGCTCAACATCCTCGCCGGGCTCGACCGGCCGACCGGCGGCTCGGTCGGCGTCGCCGGGGTCAATCTCGCCACCCTTTCCAGCCGCGAGCTTTCCGCCTACCGCCAACGGACGATCGGGCTGATCTTCCAGCAGTTCCATCTGATTCCGTATCTCTCAGCGCTCGAAAACGTGATGCTCGCCCAATACGTCCACAGCACCACCGACCTCGGCGAAGCGACCGAAGCGCTGGAACGGGTGGGGCTTGGGCTTCGTCTGGGCCACCTGCCAAGCCAGCTTTCGGGCGGCGAGCAGCAGAGGGTGTGCATCGCGCGCGCCTTGATCAACCATCCGCCGCTGATCCTCGCGGATGAGCCGACCGGCAACCTGGACGCGGTCAACGAGGCGGTCGTCATGCGTCTTCTCGGCGACCTCCATCAGCAGGGTCATACGCTGGTCATGGTCACCCACGCAGCGGCGATCGCCGAGCAGGCCGACCGGGAGGTACGTCTGGAGCACGGCCGGCTCGCCAAGCCCCCGGAGACCGCGGCCGATGTAGTGCCCACGTTCGCCGAGATCTGGCGCCTGCTGGTCGAAGACCGCATCCCCGTTTCGGTCGCCCGCCGGGGAGTGGCGGATCTCCTCTCCGAGGGCTTCCTATTCTTCTCCGAAGGAAAGATCGCGTTCACCGATCACGGTCACGCGCACGCCGCCGCCGCGGTCCGCCGCATGCGCCTCGCGGAAGTTCTGCTCGCCCGCACGCTAGCCTCCGGCGGCAGCGAATGCGGAGGGGAAAAGCCGATCGCCGATGGCTTCGAGGACCAGGTCTGCACCTTCCTCGATCACCCGACCGAATGCCCCCACGGTCGGCCGATCCCCCCGGGGCTCTGTTGCCTGCGGCCTGTGGAGGTTGCGGATTGAGGGATCTTCCCCTACGCCAGCCCCAGTTCTTCGAGCGATCGAGCGGTCAGCAGCCGCTCGGCCAGCGAGCCGAGCTCTTCAGTCGAGGTGATTGCCTGGACCCGCTCGACCGCGCGACCAGGTAACGCAGGGAAACGCCTGCGGAGCAGACGAAGGAGAACCTCCTGAGTGCCTTCGAGCCCCCGTGCCAAACCACGCGCCAACCCTTGCTCCACACCCCGTGCTTCAACCTTCTCTTCCCAAGTAATCGGTCGCATCTGCGCCTCCGGACCGGCTTCCGCCGCTCGCAGTGCCACATACTCCGCCGCGGCGCCGCCATCCAATTCTAAGTATGTTGCCACCCCGTTGAACAGCCGGAAGCGCGACCCGTCGTCGAGCCCTTGGGCTGCCGCGATTTTCGAGAGACACTTCCGCCTTAGAGCCCGCCGGTCC
>DASYKS010000002.1:0-149063 GCA_035995205.1 Thermoanaerobaculia bacterium | reverse complement strand
CGTCTTCAGAGCGGAGAGTAGGCAGTCCTGAACCGCGTTGACACGCTCCGCCGGAGTGAGCCCTTCATACCAGAAGCGGAAATCGGCCTCCTCGGCTTCGGCCTCGGTGACGACCGTCGCCGTCCAGGTTCTGCCGTGCCGATCGATCGCCTGCCCTCGCTGTTGCATGCCAAGACGATAACACCTCGGGGTCGGGCGCAAACCTCCCGGTCTTGATCGACGTCTTCTTCGTCGAGCCCCTTGTAGGCGACCACCGAAATGCTGACCTCGGGCGAGATCGTGGGCTCTGTGGGTCTTCTGAGTGACGAGCCGGAAGTTGAAAGGAAAAGAGCGGGAGGCGCAACAACAACGGCCGGGAGAGGATTGCCCCCTCTCCCGGCCTGGAACGCCGGATCAGGCCTCGGCGCTCACGGACTGCCCTTCACTCCCCTTGGCTTCCGCCAGAGCCTTGGCGGCTTTGGCCTTGGCCGACAGTCCCCTTCTCCGCATGTCCTGGGGCCGGATGCCGAGCTTCACCAGCTCCGGGTTCTTGAGACCCAGGTGGGCTTGAAGGTGGGTCTTCAAGCGGGTGGCGTCCTCAGAGACCTTGCGGGCCAGATCCTGCCGCCGCTTGGCCAGGGTGTGCGCTTCGCCCAGGAGCTCCTGGATGCGGGACGCCATGGCGCCGAGCTCGGTCGTCGAGACCTTGAGCTCCGAATGAAGTTCCTGGGCGGCCGGCACGGAGCCGAGCAACGGCTCCGTGTTGGTGACCAGGGTGGTCCAGCGCTCCGTCTTTCCCGCGTACGAATTGGGCATGATGCCCTCCTTGTTGAACGTGCGGGCCGAAATGGCCGGCACAGGTGGAGCCTCTTCGTCCTCGACTTCTGAGACCGTAGCAAATCCCCCTCGTCCCTCAGGGCCTTGGCCCGTTTGTTATACCGAATGGTTAGCTCCGCAGCGCTCCTCGCCCCTATGTGTTCGTCCTCCCGGCGCCGGTCTTCGAGGCTCCAGGACCGCGGTTTCACCGCCAAAATTGCCGCTCCCTGCCGCGGGAGCACCGTTTTGGGGCCAGGATCGCCCCTCCCTCGGGGGGGAGCCCTGGTTCCGCGTCCTCGTAGGGCACTCGCTGTTCATCGCCGCCTCTCTCTTCGACCGCTTCGGTTTCTTTCGACGCCAGAGACCGTAGCAAATCGCCCTCGTCCCTCAGGGCCTTTGGATTCTCGGAGGTTGTCGAGGTAACCTACCCAGTTGTTCTCACCGGACCCTCTCGCCCTGAGGCATGTTCCGCCGGGGTCCGAGAGCAGGCTTAAGCGACCTCTTCCGAGCCTCTCGTTCGCCCCCCTCACGTTCCTCCGACCGGTTGCGATCCGCCCCACGCCGCAACGATAGATGGCGGTTTCCGAGAAATCGAGCAAATGGGGTCTTGGGACGAAGATTCAAGCGTCGGTGGGCGCCGACGGTGGGCAGAGGACAGCGAGCGCCTGGCCCGCTTCATGGGCTATTTCAATTCGAAGCTCGCCCGCCACGCCGCCAGCAAGCGGGTTTGTACCGAGATGAAGATCGCCGACGCCTGGTTCGCCAGAGCTTTTCGAGAGGCGGCGGAGTATCTGCGGGGCCGATGATCGGCCTTGCCACAGAAGCAAAGAGTCCAGTATCTTTTCCGCATGAGCCCAGCCACGGCACACCTCCTTGAGGAATTTGACCGGCTTCCGCTCTCGGAGCAACGGGAGCTCAGCGCCGTCATCGTTCATCGAGCCGCTCAGCTCGACGATGGCGACATCACCGACGAGGAGCTGACTGCTTCTGCCTCCCGGATTTTCGCCATGCTTGACGAGGAGGAAGATGCCCAGGCGAGGTGAGGTCTGGCTTGTGGACCTTGGCATGGCCCAAAAGACCCGCCCCGCCCTCATCCTCAACGTGCCGTTTGGAGACACTGATCGAGCGGTGGTTACCGTGGTTTCACACACTACCTCGCTCCGTGGTTCGCCGTTCGAGATCACCGTTCCTGTTCCTTTCCTCCGCGAAGGTGCTTTCGCCGTGCAGAGCGTCGTAACGATTCCATCCAAGTACGCCCTTCGCAGAATCGGCAGTCTCACCCCTGAGCAGCTCGCACCTATCGAACAGGGTGTTCGGGCATGGCTCGGACTCTGACCGATGTCTCGCCCTTGGCAGCTCCGACGCTTAACGGAAGCTGCCCCAGCGGGTTGCCCCCGGCAGCAAAAGATCGCGCGCCTGTCCAGATCTTTTGACACTTAGGTAAACCCCGCACAATCAGCTCTTTCCACCCGATTGAGCCAGATTTGCCCGGTTGACCCCGCAAGATCTTTTGCGGGGTCGGGCCGCTGCCGAGAATGTGATCGCTCGGCGCAAGCCGAACGGTTTCTGTAGTTTGACTCGACGCGCCTTGCCTGGCAGGTTTGTGAGATGCCCGGCTGCCGAAATGGCTCGGAAGATCCGATTCACGCCCGACGGGGAGCCCTCTAAGAGGTGACCTGCCGCACGGTCCACAGCCGATTCCTCTTGCGGCCGGGGCCCCTGCTCAACGAAATCATCGTGGGCGCGCTCGGCCGGGCGCAGCGCCTCTACCCGCTCGAGATCTGCGCGTTCTTCTTCGCCTCGGGGCATTTCCACCCTTCTCGCCCGAGTGGAGGACAGCGAGCGCCTGGCCCGCTTCATGGGCTACTTCAACTCCAAGCTCGCCCGCGAGGTCGCTCGATCGACGGGCTGGCGGGACAAGGTCTTCTCTCGCCGGTACCAGGCGATTCTTGTGAGCGAGGAGGAGGAAGCCCAGGTGGGGCGCCTGGTCTTCATCCTTTCTCATGGCTGCAAAGAAAACCTGGTTGCCCGGCCTCAGGACTGGCCGGGGGTTCACTGTGTCACCGCGCTTCTCACAGGCCAGCCGATCGAAGGGACCTGGTTCGATCGCACGAGGGAATGGGTGGCGCGCCTGCGTGGGGAGGAGATCGGCGCCCGGCAGTTCGCGGAGACCGAAGTCGTGAACTTCGCCCTCTTACCTTGCTGGCAACATCTTTCGCCCGAGCAGTACCGCGAGAGGATCGCCGAGTTGATTGAGGCGATCATCGCCAAGGCCGCCGCTCGGCGAGTGGCGACGGGAATCGAGCCTCTGGGCGCCGCCGCGATCCTCCGGCAGCATCCGTTCACCCAGCCGGCCAAGACCAAGAAGTCGCCCGCGCCGCTCGTCCACGCAGCCAGCAAGCGGGTCCGGACGGAGATGAAGATCGCCTACGCCTGGTTCGCCAGGGCCTTTCGAGAAGCGGCGGAGTATCTGCGGGCCGGCGATCGACTGGCTCGGTTTCCGCGGGGGAGCTTTCCGCCCGGTATGCCGTTTGTCCGAGCGGGCCGGCTGGCGATCAGCCCGGCGACGTAGGCAGGACCAGCTGCTTAAACCCAAAAGCTTTCGATAGTTACGACTGCCTGGTCTGGTGGCTGTGGTTCCACGTCCCGGCTCTCCAGTTCGACGCTCCGAAGGAACTACTGGCCTCGAACTCGACCTGATTTCCGCCTAAGCCCGCCTTAGCTCGCGCTGTCGGCTGCCGTTTTCGGCCGGGAGCGGTCGTTCCGACCTCTTTCGCCGCACGAGGATCGGTCTCGTCCCTTGATTAGGCTGGCACCTATTCCCGGCACCTATTCCCCTAGCCCGGACTATGCATGAAGGTTTCGGCGAAGGGTGTTTTGGCCCCCCAGAATCGCCGACTTCTCGGTTTTCTTGGAGTTCGCAGGCCGGTTGAGTCTCGAAAGTGCCCAAGAGCGATCCGGCGGAGATGGCCGAGGCGGCGCGACCTGCTCGGCGAGCAGGCTCCGCCCGTTCCGGCCTATCCAAGCGCCGTTTGAGATCGAGCGTGAACCTCGAAGGGTTGCTCTTTATCCAGGGGCGGCGCCGCAACTTCGAGCGAGGAGCCGCCACTGCTCGGCCCACGGGTGCGACTGGGAGAAGTGAAGCACCACGCGACGCGCGGAGCTTTCCACGCGAGCAGCGATTTTGATCAGCCGCAAGCGCATCGTGCCCACCGTCGGGCGCTCGTTCGTGGCATGGGCGAGCCGGAGCCGCATCTGTTGGAAGAGCACAAAGGCGGCGGCCGTCAACAGGACGCGAAACTGGTTGGCGAGAAATCGCGTGCAGCTCGTGCGATCCATCTCAAGGTCGTTCTTCAGCTCCTTGATTCGGTTCTCGGAGTCACCGCGGCCACGATAGATCTGGTAGACACTCTCCGGCGAGTCTTGCAGGTTGGTCACGACGAATCGCGCGTTGTCGCGCGGCGCGCAGGTCCCGAGTCGTACGACCTCCGCTTTCATGATGACGCGCCGATGCAGCTTGCGCCAAGACTTCGCCGCATAGTTCGTCTCGTCAAAAGCGGCCTCGCTCCGCCCGCTCTTCTCGGTCATCCGCCGCACCCGCTCCATCAGCGGTTCGGCCCGGCGAGAGAGCACAGGATTTCTCCCGATCGCCACAATGTATTCGAGCTGCTCTTGCTCGAGGAAGGAGAGAATCTCAGGACTGGCGAATCCGCCATCAAGGCGGACCCGAAGACGAGCGCGCGGAAAGGCTTGCCGTAGCCGTGGGAGCAGACGGCGCAGTAGAGCGACGGCACCCTGACTCGCCGGAGCCCGCCCCCCGCGGAGAATTGCGGCCACCAGTTGCTGCTCGGGCTCTTTGTCGAAGGTGACGAAGGCCAGAAGGGGCAAGTAGCACCAGGTGTCGTAGTGGCCATTGAACAGCGCGAGCTGCTGCTCACCGTGCGTGCTGTCTTCCGTCGGGTCCAGGTCGATCGTGATCTGCTTGAGGCGGCGCCCCGGCCGCCGCTTGCGGTGCTGCTCGATCACCACGTCCATCAGCTCCGAGGCCAGCCGGTACAGATCGCGCGAGTCAACCCCATTCTCGAACCGGCTCAGCGTCGCTTGATCCGCAAGCCCCTGACCATCCAGCGGATCGCGAGCCAACAGGAGCTTCTGGATCGGATCATGGCGCAACGCCTTGGCGTCATTGCAGTCGGCGTAGCCGCATCCCAAGCCGAAGGCGCGCTGCCGCACGAGGTCCACGGCACCATGGGCGACCTTGCCCGGTTGCCGTCGATCGCGAATCGCCCCTGCCAACCGCTCCGTCAGGCCGATCTGGCGATCCAACGCCGCGAGCAACACCGCACCGCCATCCACACTGGTGGCCGGTGCATCGAATCGCACTTGAACGGGCCGCTTGACAAGCTCTGGAAAGAAAACACACTGTGTGGCAGGATGTGGCATCGGCAAGGCTCCGTTAGAACGTCAGAATTCCCTTCTCGCAAAAGAGATTCTCCGTTCCCGGGGCCTTCCGTGTCTATAGGCTCAGCGCTCCTTCATGCATTATCCGGGTTAAACCAGCCTGGGGCAACGCCCCAGGCTTCCGGACCGACAGAGACCCAAGGCTTGAAGGTCCGTTCCAAACTCTATGAATCGGGCTTACAGCCCTTGCTGGTGTTGCATCCTTCCGTTACCTGGGGCGCTGCCCCAGGCTATGATGGGGACGCGCCGTTGGCGCTCGACCCTCGAAACGGAAAGGCTGCGCACTCGCATGCTCGACCTTGGAATTCATCGAAACATGGCGCTCGACCTCTACGAATCCGGGCAGGCGACGCTGGCCCAAGCCGCGAAGTTTGCCAACCTTTCGGTGGAAGGTTTCATCGAATTGCTCGGAAAAGCGGGCGTTTCGGCGGTGAGTTACTCTCCCGACGAGTTGGCCGGAGAGCTTGAGATCGCGCGCTGAACGGAAAACATGAAGCGCATGACGATCACCCTCTCTGATGATCTCGCCGACCTCGTCGCCAGGGAGGCTCGGCGTCGAGGGAGCAGCGTGTCCGAAGTCATTCGCGGTTTCATCGCCCAGGGTCTATCGGAACCCTCGGAGCCCCGCGACATCATCCCTTGGGCGGCTCTTTTCCACGATCCCGAGATGGTCCCTGCCGAACGGATGGAGGAGGCACCGGCGAGCGGTTGGCTGGATAATATCGGCCTCGATCGGGAGTAGCGGTCAACACCGTCGCCTCCTCCCTCAGGCCTCTGTCCTGCGCCACGTCCAAGAAACACGGATGCGGCTACCGCGGACGGTTACGATCGCGCCTTTTTCGAGATCCTGGCCGTGGTCCTCCAGAATTTGTCGAACAAGTTCGATTCGCAACCGAGCCGGAATATCCGGTAGTCGAATCAAACCCGAATGTCGCTCCCGCTGCATGAATACAAGGCTGCCAAAGTCCTTGTCCATGGTCACAAGGACGCGCTGATCGGCTGCGGCGCGGCGGAGGATCTCCGTATCCCCTGGATCTTCGCCCCACTCCTGCGACTCAACGACGTCGTGCCCCGCGGCACGAAGCCAGTCCGCCAAAGTGCGCCCGGCGCACCGATCGATCAGAAACTTCACTCTACCTTGACGGCTTCCAGCGAATCCTCTGCAATGACGGCGAGCGCGTAGGCGAGGCAGGCCCGAATATCCTCCCCTTCGAGGTCCGGATAGTCAGCGAGGATCTCAGAGGCCGACTCCCCTTGCGCCAGAAGACTGAAGATCAGCTCGACCGAAATGCGCATTCCCCGGATGATCGGCTTCCCGGCGAAAACGTCCTGACGGGAGGTGATGCGCTCCAAAAGGTGGGATTCGGCCATGGGCAGTCTCTCCTTCGGCGATTCTATTCGAGAATCTCCTTCACTCGCCAATCCACCAACTCTCGAACGTCGAGCCCAAGTCCCGAAAGCTGGGCGCCGAATTCCCTTTTCTGGTCGCGCGAAGCGTTTTTCTGGGTGTCGAGCTCGCTTTTCTGGGTGAGCGGAACCCTTTTCTTATCGCCGAATTCCCTTTTCTGACTCCGGAGCTCGTTTCGCGACCGGCAAAACCATTTTCTGATCGCCGCGAGGGGTTTTCTCAGTCAGAAAACCCCTTGGCTCGGTGCCGAATTCGGTTTTCTGATCGCCGAAATCCCTCGGCTGACTCAGAACGTCAATTTCCAGTCCGCAAAGCGAATTCGGCGGTCAGAAAAACGCTCCGCTCGCCCAGAAAACTGTTCCGCGTACCCAGAAAACCGAATTCGGCACACGCAACGCCCCCTCCGCCGATCGCCCTTCGACTTCTCCGGTCCGCATTACGCCGTCCGCCATCCACAAGAGGGGTTTGGCCATCCGAGATACCGTTTTTGCGGGCAAGCCAAGTCCGTGCGAGATTGCGCCGCAGAGTATCGAAAGAGAGCTGCCCGATATCTCGGGTGGGGAAACCTATTTCGCTGTCCAAATCGGTTATGTGAGGATCCGCCCGCCCCACAGCCGGGTCAGGAATTCCCGCCAGGGCAGAACCTCGATGCCCTCGACGAGCCGGGGGGAGCGCTCGTTGCAGACCAGGATGGCGTGGCGCGGATGGTGGTCCTCGACGAAAGTACGGAGGGAGCGGAAATCCGACGGGTCGACCCGCGAGGTCCCTTTGACTTCCACCGCGACCTCGCCGTCCCCGAGAACGAAGTCGACCTCAAGGCCGCTCTTGGTGCGCCAGAAGTGAATCCCGTAGCCGAGATCACGGTAGGACCGGTGGGCTTGGATCTCCATGAGGATGAAATGTTCGAGCGCCCGGCCGAAGAACTCGCCCTTTTCCTCGACGATATTCCGTCGGGAGAGGGCGCCCGCCACGCCTACGTCGAACAAATAGAACTTCGGGGCTTTTCCGATCACCTGCCGCTCTTGATGCTTCTTGTAGGGCTCGACGAACGTGCCGAGCAGTGTATCGACGAGGATCTGGTAGTACTCCTTCACGGTCTTCGCGTCGACGCCGCAGTCCCGGGCGATGTTGGCGTAGCTCGTGAGGTCGCCGTGGGAGTACCCCATGGCCTCGAAAAATCGGGAGAAGGCGGCGACGTTGCGAGTGAGACCCTCGTCGAAAACCTCCTCTTTGAGGTAGTCCACGACGTAGGCGTCGAGCGAGCGCCGGTACCCCGGGGAAAGATAGTGCGCCGGGACGAGCCCCCGGTTGAGGGCCTGCAAGAGATCTAGATCCCCGATCTCGATCGAGGTGAGGGGGTGCATCTCATAGCGCCAGGCACGGCCGCCCAGAAGGTTGGCGCCGCCCCGCTTGAGCTTTCTGGCGCTCGAGCCGCAAAGGATGAAGCTTAAGTCCTGGTTCTCGATCAGCCAGTGAACCTCATCCAGAAGTTGAGGGACCTTCTGGACCTCGTCCAGGATCACCGGCGTGCGGAGCTTCTCGGCCGGGGTCGCCAAGAGGCGCTCGCGCAGCAGAGCCGGGCGTCGGGTCAAATCCAGAAGCAGGTCCGTCTGGAGGAGGTCGAACGTCAGGCTGTCGGGAAACGCCGATCGGAGATAAGTGCTCTTTCCGGTCTTCCTGGGTCCCCAGAGAAATGCTGATTGACGAGGCGGCAGGGTGATTTGCAGAGCACGTTCGATGCTGACCATTCGGGAGTTGGCTCCGCTTTAGTCGAACTAAACGGGAGGATACTCCGCAAAAGTCGAGGTTACAAGAGGACGATTCGGTGCTGCATACCGTGCCTCTATGGATCGGGTCCGGACGACTCGGACCCAGGTCTGGATCACCGGGACTCAAGTCCGGACTACCGACACTCAGGTCGGGACCGCCGGGACCCAGGTCTGGACGACCGCGACCTAGGTCTGGGCCACTCGGACCGCAGTCTGGACAACCGGGATCTAGGTCCCAACTACCGGGACCCCGGTCCGGACGACCGAGACCTAAGTCTGGGCCACCGGGACCCCGGTCTCGATGGCTGAGACCTAGGTCTGGGCCACTCGGACCTAGTCTGGACGACCGGGATCTAGGTCCGAACCACCGGGACCCCGGTCCGAACGGCTGAGACCTAGGTCTGGACGACCCGGAACCAGGTCTGGACGACTGGGACCGAGTTCCGCCTGCCACGCCCGCGGATCTAGCTCGTACGGCAGTGGGGTCAGGTTCTCCAGCCCTTCGGCCCCAAGCACCACCAGGTCCTCCAGCCGGACCGCCCAACCTTCGTCGACCTGATAGAGGCCGGGTTCTAGGGTGAAGACGTCTCCGGGACGGAGGACCGCTTCGGCTCCGGCGTGCTTCCTAAAGCTGGGGAACTCGTGGAGCTCGAAGCCGACGCCGTGGCCTAGGCCGTGGACGTAGCCTTCGGTCGTTCCAGGGTGAGTGATCGGGGTGCGGTAGCCGCGGGCGGAGAGGAGCGCGCAGGTCTGTTCTTGAATCGTCCAGCCGCGGACTCCCGGGCGTGCCGCTTCGTGGGCTTGGGCCAGCGCTCCTCGGACCGCTTCGTGGGCGGCGGCGAGGGGCGGGGGCGGGGGTCCGACGCAGAAAGTGCGGGTGCAGTCGGCGAACAGGCGCCCTTTGGGGAAGAGGTCGACGACCAGCGACTCCCCGGCCCGGAGGACGCGATCCGGCGTGCCGGTCGAATGGGGCATCGCCCCTTCTTCTCCTGGCGCGAGGATGTTGCCATCCGGCTGTTCGAGGCCATGCTCAGCGAGGGTGCGCGCGACTTCGCGGCGGAGGCGGGTGACGGTCAGGGGCTCGCCTTCCAGGTGGAGGTCGCCTTCGGGACGCGGGGTGGCGTTGGCCAGCAGCTCGGCCACCCGGTGGAAGGCGGCGCAGGTGCCGGCCGCGACGCGGCGGATCTCGGCGATCTCTTCTTCGGTTTTTTCTTGACGGAAGCGGCGGGCGAGGTCGTTGCCCGCGACGAACGACCAGCCGCGGCGGCCGAGGTCTTGGGTCGCCGCGTGGATCACTCCCACGGGGGCGTGGCCGGCGAGCGCCAGGCGGTCGGAATCGACATCCGGCAGGAGACCGGTGAGCGCGAGCCCCTTGGCCAGTACTTCAGCCCAGAAGCGGGGCGGTTCCGCTCCTTCCTGGATCAACCGCTCGACCTCCAGCGCTTCGGGGGTGAGCAGGTCGAGCCCCGTGGCCGCCGCCTCGCCTCGCTCCATCGGAGACAGGTAGCCGAACTTGGGCGGCGCGCCGCCGGGTGCGATGACGAAACAGTCCCGGATATGGGCGCCGCGGGCGAACGGTGCGATGTCCGGATCGCCCGCGGAGCCTGCGACGATCACCAGGGCGCGGGCGCCCAGATCGGCTAGACCGGCCGCGAGCAGATCGCGGCCGCGGTTGAGATCGGCGGAAGACATTGGCGAAGCGGCGCCCGGGCTGGTGTAGGGGCAGGCCTTGTGCCTGCCCAGGGCGGCCACAAGGGCCGCCCCTACGCCCGGCCGGGCCAGGCGGGTCAGGCGATCGCGACGTGCTTGCCGACCAGGTTCTGGAACGCCGCCTTGGGCAGCGCGCCGAGCGCGCGGTCGACCGGTTTGCCGTCCTTGAACAGGATGAAGGTCGGAATGCTCTGCACCTGGTACTTGATCGCCAGGTTACGTTCCTCGTCGACGTTCAGCTTGCCGATCCGCACCTTGCCGTGCAGCTCGTCCGCCAGGGTGTCCAACGTCGGAGCCACCATACGGCAAGGGCCGCACCAGCTGGCCCAGAAATCCACCAGGACCGGCTCCTTCGACTGGAGAATCTCCGCGTCGAAATTCTGCTCGGTGATGGTCACGATCTTGTCGTTCGCCATGGTCTCCCTCTCCTTCTTCAGCGGCGGATCTGTGGTCCGCAGCAAATGTCGGTCGTCTCAACTTCCGTCTCGACAATGAGACGGAAGACCTGCGAATCGGGCGCGCGCCGGTGGCGCCGGGGCCGATCCTTCTCTACTGAACGATCTCTCGCCCCGGTTTACTCCCGAGTCCTCGGCGCCGGCGCTTCGGCCAAGTCTTCCATCCGTTTGCGCGCGAAGTGCTCGCGCGTCGCCTCGACGTCCCGGCCGATCTGGGCCGAGAGATCCATGACCGTCGGAAAGATCCGTTCCTCGCGCAGTTGGCGGTGGAACTGAAGCTCCACCCGCTCGCCGTAGACGTCGGCGGAGAAGTCCAGGATATGGCTCTCGACCACTCTTTGATAGTTCTCGTACACGGTCGGCCGTGTGCCGACGTTGGTCACGCAGTCGAAAGTGGCCGGGTAGCTCGGGAAATGGACCCGCGAGACGTAGACGCCGTCGCCCGGCAGCAGGCGATGGTCGGAGGCGACGTTGATCGTCGGCCAGCCGAGCCGCTGGCCCATCCGGTCGCCGCGGGCGATCGTCCCGGTGATCGCGAACGGCCGGCCGAGCATGTCGTTCGCCTCGGCGATCCGCCCGTCGCCGATCGCCGCGCGGATGCGCGTGCTGGAGATCCGCTCGCCGCGGTAGATCACCTCTTCGACCGGATGGGCGGTGAACCCGAGCGTCGCGCCCATCTCGGCGAGCAGCGCGAGGTTCCCTTCCCGCTCGCGGCCGAAGGTGAAGGTGGCCCCGACGTGGATCTCGCGCACCGCCAGCTCCCGGTGGAGAAAATCGCGCACGAACTGGCGCGCCGGCATGCGCGCGAGCTCGCGAGTGAATCGGACGATGAGTAAATATTGCACATCGAGCGCCCGGAGCTGGCGCTCCTTCTGTTCGGCCGTGGTGATCAGCAGGGGGGCCTGGCCCGGCCGCAGGACGGAGAGCGGATGGGGATCGAAGGTGACGACGATCGCCGGGCAACCGGCCTCGCGCGCCCGGGAGGCCACGGTTTCGAGGATCGCCTGCTGGCCGCGGTGGACGCCATCGTAATTGCCGATCGTGACGATACCTTCGCGCGGCGGATCGCTCGCGTCCAGAGCGTCCTGGATGACGATCATCGTGGGCCGGCTCTCAAGCGGGAAGGGCGGCGAGCTCGTCGGCCTCGGCGGCCACGACCCCCGGGAAGCCGAGCGAGCCGACGATCCGGCCGACCAGATCGACCGGATGCGCCTCGGTGATCTCGACCTCGACGATCGAACCGACCGGAGCCGAGCCATCGTTGATCAGAATGCGGCCGTCGATCTCCGGGGCTTGTCCCTGATGGCGGCCTTGGAGCAGGTGCTCGCTCTCTTCGCAGACGCCCTCGACGAGGACCGGCAGGCGGCGCCCCACGTGGGCGCGGCGGCTCGCCAGGGCGATCGGCGCCTGCGCTTCAAGCAGCTGGCGATGGCGGCGGCGCGCGGTCTGTTTCGGCACCCGGTTGGGCAAATTCGCGCCGGGGGTGTCCGGCTCCGGGCTGTAGGCGAAGGCGCCGAGATGATCGAACCGCGCCCGCTCGACGAAGCGGAGCAGGTCTTGGAAATGCTCCTCGGTCTCGCCCGGAAAGCCGACGATGAACGTGGTGCGCAACGAGACGTCGGGCGCCAGCTCGCGCGCCCGGTCGAGCAGTTTCAGGTAGCGCTTCGCGTCGCCCCCGCGGCGCATCGCGGTGAGGATCTCGCCGTGGCTGTGCTGGAGCGGCATGTCGAGGTAGGAGCAGAAGCGCGGCTCTTGGCCCATCAGGCGGAGAAGATCTTCGTCGAGCGTGGTCGGATAGGCGTAGAGGAAGCGGATCCAGGGAATCGTTGTGCCCGCGAGCAGCGCCTCGACCAACCGGGTCAGCCCATGGCGGCGGTGCCCGAGATCCTCGCCGTAGCGCGTGGTGTCCTGGGCGATCAGGTTGAGCTCGACGACGCCCGCCGCTTCGAGGTCGCGCGCCTCGGCGACCAGGCTGTCGATCGTCCGGCTGCGGAACCGGCCGCGCCAGATCGGGATCGCGCAGAAGGTGCAGGGGTTGTTGCACCCTTCGGCGACCTTTAGGTAGGCGAAGCCTTGGGTAGTGAGCAGGCGCGGCGCGGTGTGATCGAACACCAGGTGCGACGGCGCGGGCAGAGGCGGCCCGCCGCCCAGCTGGACCACGTCGCCCACCTCGCGCAGCTGGTCGAGGCCGACGAAGCCGTCGATCTCGGGGATCTCGCGCGCCAGCTGGTCGCCGAACCGGTTGACCATGCAGCCGGCGACCAGGAGCTTCTTGACTCCTCCATCGCCCTTCCGCCCGGCGACCTCCAGGATGGCGTCGATCGATTCTTGCTTCGCCTCTTCGATGAAGCCGCAGGTGTTGACGATCACCGTCTCGGCCGATTCGAGGTCGTGCACGACCTCGTAGCCCCGGCGGGCAAGCTCGCCGAGCATGATCTCGCTGTCGACCAGGTTCTTCGGACAGCCCAAGGAAATCATCCCGACCCGCCCCGGGCGGCCCGCCGGAAGGTGCGCGGAGGTCTGGCTGTGGCGGAGGAGGGCGTCGGACATGAGGGGCGGAAGTGTAGCAGAGGGCCCCGTGGAGGACCGGCTCGCCGGAGTCTATCGTTTTTACTCGTGCGGTTGTAAGTTATTCAAGACTCGAAACGCCGTCTCAGACCATCAGCTCGCCGCGAGAAACGGTCACCGCGTGGCCTCCCAGGCGGACCCGGTCGTCGATCCAACGCAGCCGGATCTCGCCGCCGCGGGCGGAGGCCTGATAGGCGAGCAGCTCGGTCTTGCCCAGACGCTCGCCCCAGAACGTCGCGAGCGTGCAATGGGCCGAACCGGTCACCGGGTCTTCGTCGACCCCGGCCCGCGGCGCGAAAAAGCGCGAGACGAAGTCGTAGCGCCCCCCGGTCGCGGCGCGCGCGGTGACGATCACCCCGCGGGCTTCGACGCTTCGCAGCCGCGCGAGATCGGGGGCAAGGGAGCGCACTTCGGTCTCGCTCGGCAGCTCGACCAGCACGTCGTAGCGGCTGCGGCCGACCCACCGCAGATCCTCGCCGGCCAGGCCGAGCGCCTCGGCGAGACCGACCGGCGGCTCGGCCGGCTCCGCGTTGCGGCTGGGAAAATCGAGCTCGATCAGGCCGTCGGCCGTACGCTCCGCGGTGAGCAGCCCCGAGTGGGTATGGAAGCGCGCCGGCCGCTCCGGGGCGAGCCGGTCGGTGGTCCACAGAGCGTGCGCCGCGGCGAGCGTCGCGTGGCCGCACAGCTCGACCTCGACCGCCGGGGTGAACCAGCGGAGCGCGAAATCGCCGTCGCCATGGCCGGCCACGAACGCGGTCTCCGACAGGTTCATCTCGCGCGCTACCGCCTGCATCCATTCGGCCTCCGCGGGGGCGGCCAACAGGCAGACCGCCGCGGGGTTGCCCGCGAACGGCCGGTCGGTGAAAGCATCGACCTGAAGCAAGGGCAGTGTGCGGGACATCGCAACCTCCGTCAGAATCAGCCGCGGAGACGGATTGTAGCCGACGCCCGAAGATGTAAGAGTCAAAGCGCGCGCTTTAGCAAAGGAAGAAAGAATTGGCACTGAAACTGCAGAGTGACCCGCTAGATGACCCCAGCGAACCCTTGTCGGAATCACCTCCAGAGGCTGCTGCCATGACCAACAACGGCTCCCAGATTCTCCTCGCCTTGAGCGACCGCGTGTTCGCGCCCTTTGCCGAAAAGGCGCTCCGCCAGGCCGGCCTGTTGGTGGCGACCACGGACGATGCCGAGACGATCACGCGCGCCGTCGGCCGGCTCAACGTCGACGTGTTGGTGCTCGACCTCGACCTGCCCGGCCGCGATCCCTTAGAGCTGATCGCGGAGGTGCGCGGCGCCGGGCTCGCCCCGGAAGTGATCGTCACCTCGGCCGCGGCGACCTTCGAGCAGGCGGTCGAGGCGATGCGCCGCACCGCGTTCGATTTCATCCGCCAGCCGATCGGCGCCGAAGCGCTCGTGCGAACGGTCTCGCACGCGGTAGAGCGCCACCGTCTGGCGCGCGAGAACACGGTGCTGCGCCGGGTCGCGGCACAGCAGCCGTTCACCGGGCCGATCGTCTCGGCGTCGCAGAGAATCCAGGACGTCCTGCACAAACTGAAGACCGTCGCCGCCTCGCGCGCCCCGGTGCTGTTCACGGGCGAGACCGGCACCGGCAAAGGGTTGATGGCGAAGACCCTCCACCTCGCAAGCGGGCGCGAGCCGTTCCTCCAGATCAATTGCGGCGCGCTCCAGGAAGCGCTGTTCGAGAGCGAGCTGTTCGGCCATCTTCGGGGGGCGTTCACCGGCGCGGTCGAATCGAAGCCGGGTCTGTTCGAGGTCGCCGACGGCGGAACGATCTTTCTCGACGAGGTCTCCGAGCTGAAGCCCGTGATGCAGGCGAAGCTGCTGCAAGTGCTGGACACGCAAGAGATCCGGCCGGTCGGCGGCACGGTCGAAAAGACCGTCGACGTGCGGGTGGTCGCCGCGACCAACGGGGATCTGGAAAAAGAGATTGCCGCCGGCCGGTTCCGCCGCGACCTGTTCTTCCGGCTCAACGTCGTGCAGATCCGCATGCCCCCCTTGCGCGACCGGCGCGAGGACGTGCCGCTGCTGCTCGACTACTACCTGGAGCGGTTTCACGTTCCGGGCACGGCGCGCAAACGGTTCGCCGACCCGGTGCTCGACCTGCTCGCCTCGTATTCCTGGCCGGGCAACGTCCGCGAGCTGGCCAACACCGTGGAGACCGCGGTCCTGCTCTCGCGCGGCGATACGATCGACGTTGACGACCTGCCCCACGGTTTCCGCCCGAACCCCATCTCGCCTTCCGAGGCGGACGATCTCTCGGAGCCGCTGCCGCTCGACGAGATCGAGCGCCGCCATCTGATGCGCACCCTGGAATACACCGGCGGCTTGAAGGCGCGCGCGGCGCGGATTC
Source organism: Thermoanaerobaculia bacterium (assembly GCA_035995205.1). Classification (GTDB taxonomy): domain Bacteria; phylum Acidobacteriota; class Thermoanaerobaculia; order Multivoradales; family UBA5704; genus DASYKS01. The sequence goes on along the minus strand of DASYKS010000002.1, from coordinate 133,526 downwards.
TGGGCATCGACGTGAAGACCCTGAACCGGAAGCTGCGGAGCTATCGGGTCAAGGGCGCCTGAGCCGCCGGGCGGGCGACCGCCGACCCCTGCTAGACTGGCCCTCGATCCGGCGCCAGCCGCTGGGGTCCGTGCGCCGACCTGATCCATGACTCCGACCTTCGCCACCGCTCTTGCTCCGGGAGCCGCGCCGCCCGTCGGCGAGGCCCTGCCTTTCGCTCCCCTGCTTGCCGAGTTTCGGGACCGGCTCGACGCCCAGCTCCAGAGCCTGCTCGCGGCGAAACGACAGGCGGCGGCGCCCGGCGGGGAAACCGGGTCGACCGAGGCGGACCCCGCGCGGCTGGAGCTGATCGACGGCGTCGGCCGGCTCGCCAATCTGGGCGGTAAGAGGCTGCGCCCGGCGTTCGTCTGGTTCACCTACCGCGCGCTCGGCGGCCGACGGAGCGAAGAGGCTTTGCCGCTCGCGCTCGCGACCGAGCTGCTGCATACCTACCTGCTGATCCACGACGACGTGATGGACCACGCCGATCTGCGCCGCGGCGAGCCGTCGGCGCAGGTGCGCTTCCGCGACGCCCATCGGGCGCGTAACCTCGCGGGCAACGCGGGCGAGTTCGGCGTCTCGGTGGCGATCCTGCTCGGCGACCTCGCCCAGACCTGGGCGATCGAGCAGGTCTTCGGCTTGGCCGTCGAAGGAGCGCGGCGCGGTGAGCTGCTCCAAGCGTTTTCCGCGATGTGCGAAGAGGTGATCGCCGGCCAATACTCCGAATTGCTGATCGCCGGCCGCCGCGGGCGTCCGGGCGAGGTGCGCGAAGAGGAGCTGCTGCGTGTCCTGCAAATGAAATCCGGACGCTACACCGCGGAGCGGCCGATCGAGCTTGGCGCGATCCTCGCGGGCGCGCCCCCGGCGGAGAAAGCCGCCCTCCGTCGCTACGGCCGGGCGGTGGGCGAGGCGTTCCAGCTCCAGGACGATCTGCTCGGCACGTTCGGCGATCCGGAGCGCACCGGCAAGCCGGTCGAGGCCGATCTGAAAGAGGGCAAGCTCACCTTCCTGATCCACCACGCGCTCGCCGCCTCCGCCGCACCCGAGCGGGCGATGATCACGGCGGCGCTCGGTGATCCGCAGCTCGACGAGGAGAGAGCCCGCGAAATCCAACGCCTGATCGAAGCCTCCGGCGCCCGTGCGAAAGTCGAAGCCATGATCGACCTGCGGCTCGCGGAGGCGCGCGACGCACTTTCAGGCCTCGCGCTTGAGCCCGAGGGGGAGGTTTTCTTCTCCGGTCTGCTGGATCACCTGCGAGGGCGCGAAACGTGAGCGCGGTTGCGCCAGCATCCAATCGGTCCGATCCGACCGATCGGTCTGATCCGACCGATCCCGCCCTGCGCGACCGCAAGGCGGAGCACATCCGGCTCGCGCTCGAACCCCGGATGCAGGTCGACGCGAGCGCGTTCGACAACTACCGCTTCGGCCATGAGGCGCTGCCCGAGATCGATTTCGACGCGATCGACCTGTCGACGGAGTTTCTGGGCCGAACGCTCAAAGCGCCGCTCCTGATCTCTTGCATGACCGGCGGCACCGAGATCGCCGCCCGGATCAACCGCAACCTGGCGATCGCCGCCGAGGCGACCGGTGTCGCGGTCGGGGTGGGCTCCCAGCGCAAGGCGTTGGAAGACCCGGCCAAAGCTGATACTTTCCGGGTTCGCGATCTCGCACCGTCGGTCCCCCTGTTGGCGAATCTGGGCGCGGTCCAGCTCAACTACGGGATCGGGCTCGACGAGTGCCGGAAGGCGGTGGAAATGATCGGGGCCGACGCCCTGGTCTTCCACCTGAATCCGCTCCAGGAGGCGATCCAGCCCGAGGGGCAGCGGAACTTCGTCGGCCTGCTCGACCGGATGGCCGCGGTGGCGCACGAGATCGAGGTGCCGGTGATCGTCAAGGAGGTCGGCTCCGGCCTCTCCGAGGCGGCCGGCCGGGCGCTTGCCGGCCGGGGCTTTTCGATTCTCGACACCGCGGGGGTGGGCGGCACCAGTTGGGCGCGGATCGAAGCGGCGCGGGCGGACGACCTCGATCTCGGCGAGCTGTTCGCCGATTGGGGCGTGCGGACCCCCGAGTCGATCGCGGCGCTCGCGCGGATCGGCGGCTTGACGATCATCGGCAGCGGCGGCATCCGCCACGGCCTCGACGTCGCCAAGGCGCTCGCGCTCGGAGCGCGAATGGCCGGGATGGCCTTCCGCTTCCTCGCCGCGGCGACCGAGTCGCCGGAGCGGGTGATCGAGCGGATCGAACGGACGATTCGCGAGCTTTCGATCGCGATGTTCTGCCTGGGCGCGAGGACGCCCGCGGATTTGACCGAGGTGCGATTGGAACGTAGGCAAGGGAGCGGTGCGCTCCCGCCGGGAAGAGGCTCCCTGGATTCCGGGTTCTAGTTTCTCGATTCTGGCTTTCCGATAAGGCTCCGACGATGACCATGATCAGCTCTGTCCGTCCTCTCGCTCCTTCCCGCTCGCGGCACGACGAGCTCGTCCGCGCTCTCTCTTCTCGCGAGCTGCATTTCCACCAGCTCCCCCGCGATCTCTCCGCCGAAGAGGCGAGCGACATCCGCCGGGAGGCGATCGAGGCGCTCACGCAAACGGACCTCCACCACATCGCGCACCATTCGTTGGACGTGCATCAGGCGAGCAAGCGCCACTGCGAGAACTTCATCGGCGTGGCCCAGATCCCGATGGGCGTCGTCGGCCCCTTGGCGGTCCGCGGCGCCTACGCCGAGGGGGAGTTCTACGTCCCGCTCGCCACCACCGAAGCCGCCCTGGTCGCGAGCACCAACCGCGGCTGCACCGCGATCCGCGAGGCGGGGGGGGCGGTGGTCCGGGTGGAAGACGTCGGCATGACCCGCGCGCCGGTCTTCCGCACCTCAGGCATCGAGCAGACCCAGCGCTTCCTGGCTTGGATCAAAGAGCACTTCGACGACTTGAAGGCGGTGACCGAAAAGACCAGCCACCACCTGCGGCTGATCGACGTGCGCACGTTCGCGTTCGGCACCACGGTCTTCCTCCGCTTTCGCTTCGACGCGGGCGACGCGATGGGCATGAACATGGCGACCATCGCCTGCGACCGGGTGGTCACCGACCTGATCGAGCCGGCGACCGGCGTGCCGTGCATCGGCCTGTCGGGCAACTACTGCGTCGACAAGAAGGCGGCCGACCTCAATTTCCAGGAGGGGCGCGGCAAACGGATCTACGCCGAGGTCGTGCTCGGCCCCCAGGTGCTCCACGACGTGCTCAAGACCAACGCCCAGGCGCTGGTCGAGGTGCAGTACCGCAAGAACCTGCTCGGCTCGATCGCCTCCGGCTCGAAGGGCTACAACGCCCACTTCGCCAACGTCCTCGCCGCCTTCTTCATCGCCACCGGCCAGGACCCCGCACACGTGGTCGAAGGGTCGCTCGGCGTCACCTGCATCGAGCCGCGCGGCGAGGATTCGGTGTTCGCCTCGGTCTTCCTGCCCGACGTGCCGATCGGCGCGATCGGCGGCGGCACCGGCCTTTCGACCCAGAGCGAGGCGCTCGCGATCTTGGGCGTCACCCCCGATCCCGAGCGTCCAGGCGTCGCCGCGATGCGCCTGGCCGAGATCCTCGGCGCCGCGGTGCTCGCGGGCGAGCTGTCGCTGATGGCGGCCTTCACCTCGCAGGATCTGGCGCGCGCCCACGAGAAGCTCGGCCGCGGCATCGAACGGCCGGCGCTCTCGTTCGACTAGGGCTCGACCGAACGACCGGGAAAGCCAGGTTGCCGGAGAACCAAGGCGGACGTCTGTTTCATGCGATCCGTCCGTGTCTCGGTTCCCGGCAAGCTGATCCTGATCGGCGAGCACGCCGTCGTCTACGGACGGCCGGCGCTCGCCGCCGCGATCGACCGGCGCCTCTTCGTCACGCTTCGTCCGACCGGTTCCGGCGGCGTCTCCCTGACGCTGCCCGGCATCGCTCACGCCGAACAGACCTCCTGGGACGCCATCGCCGAGCATGCGGAACGCTCGTTGTCCGCGTGGGCACGGTTCGACGGCGAGCCGAACGCCGATTTCGCCGCCGTCCGAGGCACCGAGGCGGCCCACCTGGTGAAAGTCGCGCTCGGCGCGGCGCTTTCCCGCTCCGGCCTCTCTCCGCGAGAGCTGCCGGGCGCCACGATCGACGTCACCTCCGACCTGCCGGTCGGCTCGGGATTCGGCAGTTCGGCCGCCGCCGCGGTGGGCGTGCTCGCGGCGTTCGAAGCCGCGATGGGCAGCGCCTCGGCGGGGCGCGAGGCTTTGCTCGCCGCGGCGCTCGACGTCGAGCGTTGCCAGCATGGCCGCCCGTCGGGCATCGACACCGAAACCGTCGTCCGCGGCGGCCTGGTCTGGGCGGAGCGGACGGCCGAGAGGCCCGAGCGGTTGACGTTTTCGAACCTCCTTATCCTGCCGCCGCTCCTCTCCGCGATCGCGGTCTACGACACGGGCCGCCCGCGCGAGACGACCGGCGAAGTGGTCGCCGCCGTGCGTCGCTTCCGCGATCGAGATCCCTCGCGCTTCGATGAGACGCTCGACCGCTTCGAGCGGGCGACGCGCGCGTTTCGCGCCGCGATCGAATCCTCGGAGGGCGAGGTCCGGCAGTTGATCGACTCCGTGCGCGAGGGGCAAGCCTGCCTCGAAGCCATGGGCGCGGTGCCCGAGGCGATGGCGCAACGCGTGCGGGCGATCGAAGCCGCGGGTGGCGCGGCAAAGATCTCGGGGGCCGGAGCCGCAAGCGGCGATGCCGCGGGATCGCTGCTGGTGGTGGCGCCCGAGGTCGGAGACACGGGGGCGACCACCGGGGCCTTGGAGGGGTATGCCCGGCGCGAAGTCGCGCTCGGCGCGCACGGTTTATTGATTGAGGAGTCCTGATGAGCAAAGCCACGTTCGAAGCGCCCGCCAACATCGCATTCATCAAGTACTGGGGCGTGCGCGACGCCGCGCTCGTCCTGCCGAACAACCCGTCGATCTCGATGACCTTGAGCCATTGCGTCACGACCTGCACCGCCGAGCCGATCGAGGCGGCGGAGGACGAGATCTGGCTCGCCGAGCCCGGCGGCGGTTTCATCGCGCCGAAGGCGGATTTCGGCGGCCCGATCCTGCGTCATCTCGACCGCCTGCGCGGTGAGCTGAGCATCCCGCCGGGCGCCGGCCGGCTGCGCATCGCGACCCGCAACAATTTCCCGAGCGCCGCCGGTCTCGCCTCGTCCGCCTCCGGTTTCTCGGCTCTGACCCTCGCGGCTTCGAGCGCGCTCGGCCGCGGGTTGTCGCCGCGCGAGGCGTCCCTGCTCGCCCGGCGCAGCGGCTCGGGCTCGGCCTGTCGCTCGGTGCTCGGCGGCTATGTCGAGTGGTCGGGTACGGAAGATGAAGACTCCTTCGCTCGTCCGCTCGCCGAGGCCGACCATTGGGATTTGCGCGACATCATCGCGGTGGTCGAGATCGGACCGAAATCGGTCTCCTCACGCGACGGCCATGCGCTCGCGCCCAGCAGTCCGTATTACGAACGGCGCCTGGAGCTGATCCCGGATCGCCTGACCCGCGTGCGCCGCGCGATCGCGGAGCGCGACTTCGCCTCCTTGGGCGCCACGATCGAAGAAGAGGCGATCGACCTCCACCTAATCGCGATGTCGGCCCACCCGCCGATCCACTACTGGAGCCCGGGCTCGGTCGAAGTCCTACGCGCCGTCCGCGAGCTGCGCCAGGAAGGTCTCGCCGCCTGGTCGACGATGGACGCGGGAGCCAACGTCCACGTGATCTGCGAGCCGGACTCCGAAGCCGACCTGGTCGACCGCCTGGAAAGCCTACCGAGCGTCGGATTCGTCATCCGCGACAGCGTCGGCGACGGGCCGGAGCGGATGACGGAGCATCTGATCTGAGGAGCCGCCCAACGGGCCTGACACCTCTGCCCGTCGTCCGCACTTCGAGGTGCTTGGTTCGTGCGCGTAGAGACGCCCAGGTCGGGACTGTCCGCGGTTCACATAGAATCCCGCCTCCATGCGCGCCCTTCTGATCAAGCTCGGCGGCAGCCTCCTGACCGACAAGGAACGCGCCGAAACACCCCATCCGGAGAGGATCGAGCGCCTCGCTCAGGAGATCGCGACGGCGCGCGAGGCGGCTGAAGCGAACGGCGAGCGGATCGTGCTGGGCCACGGCAGCGGCTCGTTCGGCCACGTCGCGGCCGCCGCCGCGGGGCTTGGGAAGGGACCTCTTGATCCGCGCAATCTCACGGGCGCCAGCCGCACCCAGAAGCGCGCCGCGGCGCTCCACGGCCTCGTGGTCGAAGCGCTCCGCACGGCAGGCCTCGCACCGTTTTCACTCGCGCCTTCCAGCTTCCTGCTCGCAGAGGGCGGCGTGGTCGTCGATCGGTTCCTTTCCCCCCTCGCCCACGCGCTGCGGCTCGGCCTGCTGCCGGTGGTCTATGGCGACGTCGTGGTCGACCGAACCTGGGGCGCCTCGATCGCTTCGACCGAAGCGGTCCTCTCCGAGATCGCAAGCGGCCTACCCGCGCTCGGCATCGAAATCTCCCGCGCGCTCTGGCTCGGCGAGACCGAGGGGGTCTACGACGCGGCGAGTGCCACGATTCCCCATCTCGCGACGATCGAAGAGGCGGCGGTCGGCGCGGTGCGCGGCACAGACGTCACCGGTGGCATGCGTCTGCGCCTTGAAACCTGCCTCGCGCTCGCGCGCCTCGGCATTGCCTCGACCATCCTTGACGGCCGCGCGCCCGGCCGGCTCGCCGCCGCGATTCGTGGCGAAGTGGTGCCAGGAACGAGAATTGGCTAAACCGCGCGGTCCCGGCCTGCTATCCTCCCGAAAATGCCCACCGAACCCGCGAGCCCGGATCTCCAACCGGCCCTCGATTCCGACACCGACCTCGATTTCGAGGATCTGCTCGGCAAGACCAGCCGGACGTTCGCGCTGTCGATTCCGCACCTGCCGCAGCCGACGCGGCGCGAGGTGACGCTCGCCTATCTTCTGTTCCGCATCGCCGATACGTTCGAGGACGCAGCGACCTGGCCTCGCGAGCGGCGGCGCGCCGCGCTCGAACAGTTCGGCCGTTTGCTCGAAGCGCCCGCGCCGGCCGAGGCCGAACGTCTCGCCGCGCTTTGGAGCGAGACGGTGCCCTGCGCGCAACCGGGCTACCGCGAGCTGCTGGTCCGCCTGCCCGACGTGCTCGATGCGGCCTACGCGCTCGGGGAACAGGCGAGCGCCCTCATTCGGTCCTACACGCTGCGCACCGTGTACGGCATGGCCGATTTCGTCGACCGGATGACCGACCGGGGCGAGCTGGTGCTCGCCGACCTCGCCGACCTTCGCCACTACTGCTACGTGGTCGCCGGAATCGTCGGCGAGTTGCTCACCGAGCTGCTGCTGCTCGACCGGCCGGAGCTGCTGCCCGTGGCCGAAGAGCTGCGCGCCCGGTCGCGCGACTTCGGCGAGGGGCTGCAACTGGTAAACATTTTGAAGGACGCCGCGAGCGACGCGACCGAGGGGCGCACCTATCTGCCGGCCGACGTGCCGCGCGAGGAGGTGTTCGCGCTCGCCCGCCACGATCTTGGGCTGGCGGCCGAGTACGTCCGCACCATCCAGCTCGCGGGCGCCGCGCGCGGCGTGGTGGCGTTCAACGCCCTGCCCGCGCGGCTCGCGCTCGCATCGCTCGACCGGCTGGAAGAAAAGGGGCCGGGCGCCAAGGTCAGCCGCCCCGAGCTGTGGAAGATCATCGGCCGGCTGGAAAAAGCGCTCGACGCCGGGGAGCCCCCCGTCCCCGCGCCCGACGCGCGCGAGCTGGCCGAGATCGCCGCCTCAATCTGGACGGGCTGAAGCCGCGTAGTCTCCTTATAGGAATCCCCCCATGACCCCGCCGAGCTCCACAGCGCCGCGCCGCGACCCTCACTCTTATGGCCGGCCCGACGAGATCGCGGTCGATCACCTGAGCCTCGATCTCACCGTCGATTTCGACGCGCGGCAGCTGAAGGGCTCGGCGACGCTTCGGCTTGCCCGTTACGCCGAAGCCACCGCGCTTTGGCTCGACGCGCGCGATCTGGATATCCATCGCATCATGCTTCAGCCGAGCAATACCGAAGCGAAAGTCGCGCTCGGCGCCGAGCAGCCGCATCTCGGCCGGCCGCTCACGATCGAGATCGCTCCCGACACCGCCGCGGTGCGCATCGAATATTCGACCCGGCCGGAGGCCGCGGCCCTCCAATGGCTCGACCCGGCGCAGGCCGGCAGCACGCGGCCGTTCCTGTTCACCCAAAGCCAGGCGATCCTCGCGCGCACCTGGGTGCCCTGCCAGGACTCGCCCGGCGTGCGCATGACCTACGACGCGACGATCCGCGTCCCCGCCGACCTGCTTGCCGTGATGAGCGCCGAGAACCCGCAGGAGCTCTCCGAGACCGGCACCTATACCTTCCGCATGCCGCAGGCGATTCCCTCCTACCTGCTCGCGCTGTCGGTGGGCGATCTGGCGTTCCGTTCGTTCGATTCCAGGAGCGGCGTCTACGCGCTCCCCTCGGTGATCGAAAAAGCGCACTGGGAGCTGGAAGACACGCCGCGCATGATCGCGGCGGCCGAGAAGCTCTATGGCCCCTACCGCTGGGGGCGCTACGACCTGCTGATCCTCCCCGTGAGCTACCCGTTCGGCGGCATGGAGAACCCGCGGCTGACGTTCGCGACGCCGACCATCCTCGCGGGCGATCGTTCGCTGGTCTCGCTGGTCGCCCATGAGCTGGCGCACTCCTGGTCGGGCAACCTGGTGACCAACGCCTCGTGGGACGACTTCTGGCTGAACGAAGGGTTCACGACCTATTTCGAGCGCCGGATCATGGAAGAGGTCTACGGCCGCGCCTACGAGGAGATGGAGCAGGTGCTCTCGTTGCAGGATCTGTTCGAGACGGTGAACCTGCTCGGCGGCCCGCAAAGCCCGGACACCTGCCTGCGGCTCAATCTCGCCGGCCGCGATCCGGACGACGGCATGAACGACATCGCCTACGAGAAGGGCGCGCTCCTCCTGCGCTGGATCGAGGAAAACGTCGGCCGCGCCCGCTGGGACGAGTTCGTGACCGGCTATTTCGACCGGCACGCGTTCCAATCGGTCGATACCGCGACCTGCCTTGCCGACCTGCGTGAAAAGCTGATCGGCGACGACCCGGAGCTGGAAAACAAGCTCCAGATCGACACCTGGGTGTTCCATCCCGGGATACCCGCCGACCGCCCGCAGCCCCACTCCGACGCGTTCGAAAGAGTCGCCGCCCAGATCGCCGCCTTCCAAGCCGGCACCGCCCCGGCCGATCTCGTCACGACCGGCTGGAGCACCCACGAGTGGCTCCACTTCATCCGCAACCTCACCGCCCCACTCGACCTGGAGAAGCTCGCCGCGCTCGACGCCCAATTCCACCTCACCGACAGCACCAACGCCGAAATCCTCGCCGCTTGGCTGCTGCGCGCGATCGAAGCGCGCTACGCCGCAGCGGACGGGGCGTTGGAGCGTTTCCTCACCACGGTCGGCCGGCGGAAGTTCCTGAAGCCGCTCTATACCGAGCTGGCGAAAACCCCCGAAGGTCTCGCCGAAGGGCGGCGGATCTACGAAAAGGCGCGCCCGACGTATCACTCGGTTTCTCAAGGCACGATCGATGGGATTTTGGGAATGAAAAGGTAAGTCCTGATGGCGTTCCCGGTGCTCCTCTACCCTTGGCTCCTGGGCGCCGCCGCCGTGCTCGGCACGGCGACGCTCCTTTGGCTGCTGAGCCTTCGGTTGCGGAACGTCGCGATCGTCGACGTCTTTTGGGGACCGGCCTTTCTGTTGGCGAGCGTCGTCTACCGGCTTCCCGCTCCGCCCACCGAGCCCCGGCATCTGCTGTCGCTCGCTCTGGTGGCGATCTGGTCGCTTCGCCTGGGCGGCTACATCTTCCTCCGCGCCCACGGCCAGCCCGAGGACTACCGTTACGCCGCCATGCGAAAAGCCCATGGCCGGCGGTTCTGGTGGGTGAGCCTGTTCACCGTCTTTCTGCTCCAGGGTGCCCTGGTGACCTTGATCGCGCTGCCGCTCCTGGCAATCCAGGCACAGGCGACGGCCGCGTCTTGGCGCTGGACCGATCTCGCCGGGGTCTTGTTATGGTTGATCGGGTTTGCTTTCGAGGCCGGCGGCGACTGGCAGATGGCGCGCTTCAAGGCCGACCCCAAGAACCGCGGCCAGGTCATGGATCGCGGCTTCTGGCGCTACAGCCGGCACCCCAACTACTTCGGCGATGCCGCCCAGTGGTGGGGTTTCTGGCTGATCGCCTTGGCGGCCCCCGGCCGCGGGTGGACGGTGGTCGGGCCGATCGTCATGACGTTCATGCTGCTCAAGGTCTCCGGAGTGGTTCTGCTCGAAAAGACGATCGTCGAGCGCCGGCCCCAATACAAGACGTACATCGAGACCACTCCCGCGTTCGTGCCCTGGTTCCCGCGTCGGCCGCGTCGGAAGGCCAAGTGAGAATCGCGGTCATCGGCGGCGGCGTCTCCGGGTTGGTCGCCGCCCATCTGCTCGCCGAGCATCATGACGTGCGGCTGTTCGAAGCGGCGCCCAAGATCGGCGGCCATACCTACACGCAGAAAGTCGAGGAAAACGGCCGGGAAATCCCGGTGGACCTCGGTTTCATCGTCTACAACGAGCGCACCTACCCGCTTTTTTCGCGCCTGCTGGCCGACCTCGGAGTGGCCACCAAAGCCAGCTCGATGAGCTTCAGCGTGCGCTGCGAAACGAGCGGTTTCGAGTACAACGGCACCAACCTCAACACCCTCTTTGCCCAGCGCCGCAACCTGCTGTCGCCTCGCTTCTACCGTCTGCTGCGCGGCATCCTCCGCTTCCACCAGAGGGCACCGTCGCTGCTCGCGGCGAGCGAGAATCCGACGCTCGGCGACTGGCTTGCCGACGAGGGGTTCCGAGGGCCGTTCGTCAGCCACTACCTGGTGCCCATGGTGTCGGCGATCTGGTCGGCCGAGCCGGAGAACGTGATGGCGTTCCCCGCCCGCAGCCTCGCCTCGTTCCTCGACAGCCACGGCATGCTCACGGTCGAGGACCGGCCGGTCTGGCGGGTCGTGGTCGGCGGATCTCGGCGCTACATCGCGCCGCTGGTGGCCCGCTTCGCCGACCGCATCGCCGTCGCCACTCCCGTCGATTGGATCCGCAGGCGCGAGGACGGCGTGTACCTCAAGCCGCGCGGCGCGGAGGAAGAGCGCTTCGATCGCGTCGTCATCGCCACCCATAGCGATCAGGCCCTCCGCCTGCTGGCGGACGCCTCGCCGGCCGAGCGCGAGATCCTGGAGGCGATCCCATACCGGGAAAACGACGTCGTGCTGCACACCGACGCCCGCTTCCTGCCGCGCCGGCCGCTCGCCCGCGCCAGCTGGAACTACCACCTGAACCCGCCGACTCCAGGCGCCGGCCCCCAAATGACCTACTGGATGAACCTGCTCCAGGGGCTGTCTGATGTCGGCGCGGAGCGCAACTACTGCGTCACCCTCAACCGCACCGCCGAAATCGCACCGGAGACGATCCTCCATCAGCTCACCATGGCCCACCCGGTCTATACCTCCGCGAGCGTGGCCGCGCAGCGGCGCTGGCCCGAGATCAACGGCGGGCGCGGCACCTACTTCTGCGGCGCCTACTGGGGTTTCGGGTTCCACGAGGACGGCGTAAAGAGCGCCTATCGAGTGGCCGAGGCGATCGCCGCGGAAGCCGGCGGAGCCGGCGACGATGCGGCATGGACCGGCGGAACCCGCGACGGTGCGGCATGGGACGCGGCCACTCCGGCCGAGACGGGTGTCGAGGTCGCCGGGTGATGGAAAGCGCCCTCTACGTCGGCACGGTTCGCCACCGCCGGTTCACACCGAAGGCGCACAGCTTCGATTTCCCGCTGTTCTTGGCCTATCTCGATCTCGACGAGCTCGAAACCGTGTTTCGCGGTCGCTGGCTCTGGTCGACCAACCGGGCCAATCTGGTCGCCTTCCGCCGGGAGGACTATCACGGCGATCCCGAGCTGCCGCTCGACGAAGCGGTACGGCGCACCGTGGAGCTCGAAACCGGCCGGCGGCCCACCGGGCCGATTCGCCTGCTGACCCATCTGAGGACGTTCGGCCACGTCTTCAATCCGGTGAGCTTTTATTACTGCTTCGCCCCTGCCGACGCCGGGGCCGCACCGGAGCCGCCGAGACTCGAAGCCGTGCTCTCGGAAATCACCAACACCCCGTGGGGCGAACGCCAGGCCCACGTGGTCCGGCCCGAGAGGCCGGGGGACCCGATGATCCGGGCGCGCCACCGCAAGGAGCTCCACGTCTCTCCGTTCATGAATCTCGAGATGGACTGGGAATGGCGCATCTCCACCCCGGGCGAGAAACTCGCGGTCCGAATCGTCAACCGGCCGCTGGCCGAGGGCGCGACAAACCAGGCGCCGCTTCTCGACGCCACCCTGCTCCTCCGGCGCCGACCGATCACGGGCCGAAACCTGGCCGCCGCGATTGCCCGCTTTCCGTTCATGCCCCTGCAAGTCGTGGCGGGCATTCACTGGCAAGCCCTGCGGCTTTGGTGGAAGGGCCTACCGATCTACGACCATCCGGCCAAGGCGGCGCGCCGCACGCACGCGAACGCCGTCTCCGCAGCTATTTCTTCTCCCTCTAAAGCCACTCCCTCCGGAGACGCTACGCCATGAGCGAGCTCAACACCCCCCTGGCCTCGCCTCTCGATCCGGCCCTTGCCGCGGATCGTGACGAGAAGATTCCGATTTTGGAGGCGCGCGGTCTCGACGCGCTCTGCCGGCGGGTCGTTCTGGGCGCCTTGGCCCACCTGACCGAGGGCAGCGTCACGGTGAAGGACGGAGCGAGCCGAAGCTCCTTCGGAAGTCAAACCGGAGCCGGGGGCGATCTGGCCGCCGAGCTGGTCGTGCACAACCCGCGTTTCTGGCGCCAGATCGGACTCGGCGGCAGCATCGGCACCGCCGAGGCATACATGGACGGCGCGTTCAGCGTCGATGACCTGGTCGCCCTGTTGCGCATCGTCGTTCGCAACCGTCCGGCCCTGCTGCGGATCGAGCGCCTGTTCGACTGGGTCGCCGGTCCGTGGCAACGCCTGTCGCACGCCCTGCGGGCGAATACCCGCTCCGGCAGCCGGCGCAACATCCACGCCCACTACGACCTCGGCAACGAGTTCTTCTCGCAGTTTCTCGACCCGAGCATGACGTATTCCTCGGCGATCTTTTCCCGCCCGGGAATGAGCCTCGAAGAAGCGCAGACCGAGAAAATCGACCGGATCTGCCGCCGGTTGGCGCTCCAACCGGGCGAGCGGGTGGTCGAGATCGGAACCGGCTGGGGAGGCTTCGCCGAGCACGCGGCGCGTCATTACGGCGTGTACGTGACCACCACGACGATCTCGCCGGCTCAAGCAACGTTTGCCCGCGAGCGGATCGCCCGCGCCGGCCTCGCCGACCGGGTCGAAATTCTCGAGCTAGACTATCGAGACCTGCCGGGAGCCACCGGCCGGCCGTTCGACAAGCTGGTGTCGATCGAGATGATCGAGGCGGTCGGCCATCGCTATCTGGATACCTTCTTCGGAGTTTGCAGCCGGCTGCTCGCCCCTCACGGGAAGATGGCGCTCCAGGCGATCACCATCCGCGACAGCTTCTACGAACGGGCGCTCAAGAGCATCGACTTCATCCAATACCTGATTTTTCCCGGCGCCTTCATCCCGTCGATCAGCGCCATTTCCGGCGCGGTCGCCCGATCGACCGACATGGTGGTCACGCACCTCGAAGACATTGGATCGAGCTACGCCGAGACTCTCTTCCAATGGCGCCGGAGCTTTCTCGCGAACCGGGCCGAGATCCGCCGCCAGGGGTTCCCGGAGAGTTTCGTCCGCCTCTGGGAGTTCTACTTCGCGTACTGCGAGGCGGGCTTTCGCGAACGCACCATCGGCGACGCGCAGATCATCCTCGCCAAGCCCCAATGCGCGGCCTCCTGATCGACTGGGCGCCTACGATGGAAGGATAACGATGAAACGCCTGCTGATCGCCTTCTGGAGCGTCGTTCTGATCGCCATGATCTGGGTCACCACCTGGGCGAGCCTCGATCGGAACGTGCTCCTCGGCGCCGCGAACCTGTGGCACGACCCCTGGGGCCGAGCGACGTTGTTCGACACCTACTTCGCCTTCTTGGCCGTCTGGGTCTGGATCGCGTGGCGCGAGCGCACGCCCCTACGCTCCGTGGTCTGGCTCGTTTTGCTGTTCGCCCTCGGCAACATCGCGATCGCCCTCTACTTCCTGGCCGCTCTCTTGCGCCTGCCGCCCGGAGAGTCCTGGGATGCCCTGTTCCGACCCCGCGCCACCCCGAAAGCGATGCGATGACGAGCCCTCCGACCTCGGTTGCCGCACCGATCGCCGAAACCACAGCCGCACCACGGCCGCACGTCGTGGTCCGCGGCTTTCTGCGCCTGCTCGAACAGAACCTGCTGCCCGACGCGTTGATCCGCTTCGGCATTCGCAGGCTTTGCGCCGAACGTCTCGAAGCCGAAACGGCCGGTGGCCAGGGCGCGATCGAGAACCGCAAGCGGGAGCTGATCGCCCGCCTGTGCGCGAGCGCGGTCGCCGTTCATACGGGAGAAGCCAACGCGCAGCACTACGAGCTGCCGACCGCCTTCTTCCGCCGCGTGCTCGGACGCCGGCTCAAGTACAGCGGCGCCTACTGGCCGGAGGGGGTCGACTCCCTCGATCGGGCGGAAGAGGCGATGCTCGCGCTCAGCGCCGAACGCGCGGAGATCGCGGACGGCCAGTCGATTCTCGACCTGGGGTGCGGCTGGGGCTCGTTCACGCTTTGGGCCGCGGAGCGCTTTCCTTCCGCCCGGATTCTCGCGGTGTCCAACTCCGCGACCCAAAAGGTTTTCATCGAAGAGCAGGCGCGCGAACGCGGTTTGCCGAACGTTACGGTCCGCACGGTCGACGCCAATGTCCTGGGCACCGAGGCGGCGCCCGAGGGTTTGCGCGCCGCGGATCTCGCGGGCCGCTTCGACCGGATCGTGTCGATCGAGATGCTCGAACACGTGCGGAACTACGAGGAGATGCTCGGCCGCGTCGCAACCTGGCTCGGCCCGGCGGGCAAATTCTTCGTCCACGTCTTCTGCCACCGCGACGTCGCCTACCCGTTCGAGGTCAAGGACGAGAGCGATTGGATGGCCCGCTACTTCTTCACCGGAGGGCTGATGCCCTCGGCCGACCTTCTGCCCCGCTTCGTCGCGCCGACCGGAAAGGTACCGCTGGTGGTGGAGGCGCAATGGTTGGTCGATGGGACCCACTACCAGAAAACCGCCGAGGCCTGGCTCGCCAACCAGGACCGCTTCTCGCGCGAGCTGAAGCCGCTCATCGCCGAGGTCTACGGGAGCGATAACACCCCGGGTGCCGCCACCCGTTGGTGGGTCTACTGGCGGGTCTTCTTCATGGCCTGCGCCGAGCTTTTCGGCTACGCCGACGGCGGCGAATGGCAGGTCGCCCACTACCGGTTTAGGCGATGATGAGGGTGGCCGGATAGGCACCGGCCACCCTCGTCGCGCAAGACCGATTCGCTGGGTAAGCTCTCACCTCATTCCTTTGGATCGGGCTCCGGGGGTGTGTTCGCATTTCCATTCGGCGGTGCAGCGCTCGGGTCGGGTTTCGAGACCGTCGGAACCGTCGGCTCTGTCGTCTTGAGACTAAGGAAAGTGCCCGCGCTGATCCCCATCAAACCCAGCAATGTTTCGTTGAACTGGGGCATGGCAAGCTCGCGGAAAACCTCGATGACAAAGATGATTCCCAGGATGAAGGTCCAGGCCGCCATCTGAAATCGATGGAGGTTGACGCCGTTCGCGTCGCTCAGGATGTCGGTCCAAAAAGTCTCCGACTGATTCCGCAGCTTTCGAAGCTGCGATTGCATCAGGCTCCACTCCTCTGTTTTCTCGACAGAGGATTTGTTGCTCGCGGCCAAATTGGTGGCTTCTTTGGAAAGCGATTGCGCCGCATCTTCCTGGATTTTTCTCTCGGTCGGCGTGTCTTTATTGCTGTCTACGACCGCCGACGCGAGGGTCGTACCGGCACTGATTCCCAGTAGAACCAGAACGGTCCCGGTGATCGACGTGCTGTAGTCGCCGGTGACGAGACCAATGAAAAGATAAGACGCGAGGACGATGAAGAACCACCAGGCCGCCTGGCAGCGGGACAGACTGTAGGAGGGCCTCTCCCCCATCACGACCGTCGGAACGTCGTCGCGAAGCAAGTTGCTGCTTTTCGCGAGCTGTCGGAAGCCGAAGACGAGAACGGCGAAGAGGAACAACCAGAACGCGAACCATTTCGCCGGGAGAACCTGCAGCTGCACGTAGGTGCCCGAAGGGATGGCGTATCCAATGCCGACGCTCACCTTGACCCTGCGGGTACCCCAAAGCGGAGGCTTGCCCAAGATACTTGCCCAGGCTTGGCGAGAATCCTCGGTTCGGCGCAAGGGGAATCTCAGCACGTTCTGCTCGGGAGCCGTCGGCGGGTCGTCGTCCAGGGCGCGTATGGGATGGTCATTCAGAAAAAGGATGATCTTCTTGCTGGGATCCGCTTTTTGCTCGTCGATCAGACGAGCCAAGTTGTTGACTCGGACGGCAATGGTGTCCCGAAGCCTTACCGTAGGTTCCTCCTTCGAGAGGGCGCATGGCGATGTGTTGTTCGCTTCCGCCGGGGGAATCTTGTCTTGGAAGGCCTCTACTTTTTCGACCCCGCAGACGTATATCGGTTGTTGAACGGTACCCTGGGATTTCGTTCCTCCTCCCTCCGGAGTGGTCAGAGGTGCCGGGGCGGCCGCAGGTTCAGATTCTGCCGTTCCCGAAGGCGCCACAGCGGGCGGCACCGTGGTCGTCGAGGCAGGGGAAGTCCCGGGAGGTGGCTGGGCCGATGAAATCCCGGCGGCGGCCAGTACGCCCAGGAGAAGGAGACCCGTAGTTCTCAGGAAGGCAGGGCGGCGGTATCGAGGAGTCTCTCGCATGCTTTCTCCAAAGGGGGTCCGTTGGGGCTGGCTGCCCCTGGATTCGTCGCTTCTTTCAGAGACGGACGCCGCGGTTCTTTTCCGCAGGGAGCCACTGACGCTTATCGCGAGCGGCTTTCGGGATGGCGTGACGCCTACCGACCCAACTGAGCTTCTCTATTGTTGCTAGCCTCCAGCCTTGCTTCCCAATTCAATTTGCTACCTGCTATGGCCGTGATACCGCCGAGAACAAGACTTGCGACAATAACGATCCAGAGTGCCGCTTGTCCTCCCCAGCTTTCAAGGGCGCCATCTTGTGCGGCTGCGGTGGCCAGTATCCCGACAGATGCCAACGGAAGGATACAGAGAGTGAGCGTGGTGGTAACTCTGCTTGCAATATCAGGGTATAGGCCAATCCATGCCGCCAATGGCTTCTTGAATTTGCGCTGACGATCTCTGAAGCGAAGGACATGAAGGCAGAGATAAAGTTGGATGGCAGCCACAACAGCAATACCCCAGGTAGAAGCTAGTTGGCCAGGAAGGTCAACACTCGCAATACTTATACGGCCTTGCGCAGCTTCAGCTTGACGTTCTAGATTGCGAAGCAAGCGCGCCGCCTGCTCTATCGTCATCGAGTCCACGCCCTTCGTGAGTTCGTAGAGGTCAGGAAATGTGTCGCTAGAGTTTCCGGGCTTCCATGAAGCCATTCCTGCCTTCGCGACCTGATCTTGCCAACCTGCAGGAACTTCAGATTTCTCGAGGGTTGCATCGAAAAGTGCAACTCCTTCAAGCACCATTTCGCGATCATTTACCGGAGACCTCTGACCTACCGGTAAAGCAAAAATGGCTCTCCATCTATCCTGGGCTTCACTTTTTAACTGTACTAGATTAAAAGATCCAGAGTAAATACCTTGGCAGCGCAAGTTCGGTTCATGCTTAGCAAGATCAGCAGGCATGCCTGTGGTTGAATCAAGTATCGGAATTAGGTCGATTTCTCCCGGCGGAGGCGAGTCTAGACTGCCAGCAAAAGTAATTCTGGATAACCGGTTTCGCACCAGGTTAGTGAGATGGTCGGAATTTATCCAAGTTAGCGACCTGGGTGTAACTTTCAGGGCAAGAAGTGGATCTCGTATACTATCCCAAAAATTGAACCAGGTCGCTAAGTCTGCGGGGCTACCATAAGTATAGGATACTCCTGCCGGCACATCTATCAAAAATGTTTCTTCTGCTGTAATAACGCCAAAATCATCACTGGAACCCCGAGAAGATTTTCCCTCAAGGAGTGGCGTCAAGAAATTCAAATATGTATCAACTGGTTCGATGGATACACAATCTTTTCTTGTGTGTCTCACATTGGGCGAGATGTCATCGCTCGGGAAGACATCGATAAATTGCGGCGCGAGAATATCTATTTGATTTGGCAATGTTTCTGGTGTAAGCCTGCTCCACCGCTCATTGGCTCGCATAATTGATTCAAGGTCGTTCTGAGCTCGCATGAACTGGCGTTGCGGTTCACTGGCGATAGCTAGCGCAGCAAGAGTAAAGCAAGTTGCGATCAACAGAAAGTGAACGGTCCTTATGTGGAGCGCAAGTGCATCTAAGGCAGCCGCATGCCTGTCGTCATCGGATATAGCCATGATAGCTATCCTTTATGTTGACCGTGGACTCTCTCCTTCAGACGACCGAGCGTCTCGCGGCTACGTTTAACCCCCTGCTGGGTTCATCCACCATGCTACCAGGGAAATCTCTTTCTGCCCTTATCTGTGCACCGCCTCCTCCGCTTTCCGGAGAGTGGTTGAAGGCCGTCCCTCCCCTCGTCGCACTTCGGGGATTCTGGTACAGGAGTAGGGATTCTGGTACAGAAGCGGTGATTCTGGTGCAGTAGCTATTTTGCAAGAAGCGAAGTAATTCTGGGACAGAAACGGTGATTGGGAGCCAGAAGCAGTGATTCTGGCGGAGAAGCGGCGATCCTGCCGCAGGGAGGTCGGATTTTTGGCGAGGAGCGGTTTCACTCGTGCCAGTCTATTCCGGGCTGCGGAGGGATCTGATCCGTAAGGTCTCGGAGGGCGCAATCCGTCTGAAGACCCACCTTCAGGTCCACCTGGGCTCCAGAACCCCGAGCTGTTGAAGCTCGGCATTCGGCCTCAGGATTTGCGGAGGAAGGCTCCCTCGGCGAGGGCCAAAGCGAAGGCTTTGACCGACGCCAAGGGGAGTGAAGGGTTGTCCGTGAGCGCCGAGGTCTAATTCGGTGATCACCCCGGCCGCGAGAGGGGGCATCCTCTCTCGACCGTTGTTGGGACTCTAAACCAGATTTCACGGGGCCGCAACGACGAGGGCTACGCCCACGGAGGCGAGTGGCAGGTTCGCCCACTATCGGTTTGGGAAAGGCTGATCTTCGGCCCGGCAGCAACGTCGGAAGCCGCCGTGCGGTGCTCGGGATTTCAGCTGACCGTCGCGGGAAGCGCGCTAGGAATGTCCCGCAACGGCCCGGTGTTTCAGCGAAGCGAAGAACCGGTTCGTGAACTCAAAGGAAGATCGAGCGAACACGAGAATGGAGTTTCGGGACGCGGCTCGCCGCGTTCGCGACGCGCGGCACCGGTTCGCCGACGAGGGAAACGGTGAGGCGAGAACGGCGCAAGGGCTGAACGACACGACAAACTCCGTCGTGCACGCTACCCACCCCGTCGCGCACGCTACGCACCGGTGAGCGGACGCTAGACACCGCTTTCCGCACACTACCCACCGGTGAGCGGACGCTATTCACCACTTGGCGGACGCTACCCATCCGTGAGCGGACGCTATCGAGTGGTGAGCGGACGCTACGAACTACTTTTCGCACGCTACCCACCGGTGGGCGGACGCTACGGAGTGGTGTTGTGACACAAGAAACTGGTGCGCGGACGCTACCCACCGGATTGTAGCGTCCGCGCACCACTTTCTTGCGTCCGCGCACCGGTGCTTCGTGTTGCAACACCACTCCATTGTGTTGCAACAGTGATTTCGGCGCGCACGACCGGGATGACTTGTGTTGTGGGAGTGGCGCCTCGTGTTGCAGCAACACAGATTTGTGTTGTGTGACCGGTCCCCGTATTCGAGAAACCGGAGGTTTGTGTTGCAGTAGCAGGGGCGCGCGCCGCAACAGAGGCACTTTGGGTCGCAACTCCGGGGTGCCGCGTCAACAGGCCGGTGGCAGGGGCCGCAACGACGGGCGACAAACGACTCGGCGCTCATGCAAGCGCGATTAGGAGCTTTTACCCAGACGGGGCAGGCTGACCACAGGTCCACCTTGTGCTTCGGCCACGGAGGGCCAAGCCCGAACCTGCGCAAGGTAGGTATGCACCGGGGCATCGACGGGCAGAATCACCTGCACATAGCGTTGCAAGTCTCTCTCCGCACCGGAAAGCCGTGCGGGATCGGCCTTGGCAAGCCGCGGCACCTTGTAGACGATTCTGGCGCCTTCCGGCAGGTCGCCGTAGGGCGAGAAGGTTTCTCCCGATTCCTGCTCGAAGCGGCGCCGGCGGGAATCGAAGCGCCATCCCGGCCCGAGTTGAAGCTCAAGACTCTTGGGCGACGACGGTGCGGGAACTGCTGGTTGGGTCAAACCACCTCCCTGATCAGACCTCCTTCATCGCCTTGACCAGATTCGGTTGAGGCCCGATCTTCTGGAGAGCGCCAGAACCTTTTTCCTGGGGCGTCCCCGTCCTCACCAGTATTTCCCTGACCCTCTCCGGCGTCAATGGCCTGCCGTTTTTCGCCTTGGCCCTTCCCTGGAGACAGGCGACGGCTCCGGTGACGATCGGCGATGCGCTGGAGGTACCGGAGAAGCGCAAGGTGTACCAGCGGTTCTCGGAATCGCCGCCCTGCGCGTCGCCATATCCCAGAGTCGCGACATTCCAGCCCCAAGCCTGAACGTTGACGATCTTGCCGTAATTCGAGAACCAAATCCGGGATCGCGGCGCGCCCAGCGAAGCATACGGGGCCATACCACCGAAACCTTCGAAGTCCAGGTGATTGGCAGGCGGCACACCCGCACCGACCACGATCGCGCCGCTATCCTTCTGCAAGCCCGTATTCTTGAAGATCGCCAGATCGAAGTTCTCATCGCCGTTCCCGGCGGCCTCGACGACCGTGATCCCCTTCTCGGTCGCGGACTTGATGGCGGAAAAAACGTCGTTCCAATACTGCATCGCGACATACTTCTTGTTGGGGCCTTCCGCTTGCAGCTCGATCAGGATCACGTCGCCGGCCTTCAGAGAGCCGGCCGCGTTGTCGAGCGCACCGGCCAAGTTGTAAACCCCGTTGAAGTAGGCCGATTGCACGACGGCGGTCGCGGCATGGCTGATTCCTACCGTACCTTTGGAGCTCGGCACCGAAACCATCTCGCCCAGGACGGCCGTGCCGTGATCTCGCCAGCCGAGGTCATCGAGCATGTTGCCGCCGAGAAGCTTGATGCCGGTAGGCAAATCCTCATGACGCCGATTCCATGCTCCTTCGATGTCGCAGATCGTGATGCCGGCGCCTTTGCCCCCTGGGAGATCCCAGACCTCGGCGGCCCCGATGCCATCGGGCGCGGAATAGAGGTAACCCTGGGAGGGCTCGAAGTTTCGGCTGCCCGCGGCAGAACCGGCGACCGCGGGCACCGGGCGAGGCGCGACGAACGCCTTCCAGACGGCGCTCTGCCGGTTGAGCTCCTCGGCGATTTTCCCGGCGTCCTGATCGCGCTTCGGCACGACCTGCACGAATCCGCTCTGGATGAACTTTTTTTTCGTACGGTCGGGAAACGTCTCCGCAAAAGGAGCCTTCGGCAGCGCGCTGGCCACCTCGACCCGAGACCGGATCGCCTCGGACGGCAGCCGGAAATGCGAGCGGAGCGTCTGAATTTCGTACCTGTCGAGCACGTCGTTGAGCTTACCGGCCTGTGTATCGCCAGCGGCGGGCGCCACGAACTTCGTGGCGGTGAATCCCACCGGCGCCTCGTAGAGCAGCTCCACGACAACATAATCAGGCGCCTTACCCGGAGCGACCGCCGAGTTCATGAAGCCCGCCGAAGTTTGTTGTCCGGTCTTCTTCTTCGCCTTTGCCATGGTCGCCCCTTCGGGTCACGAGACTCTACCGTTGGACGGACGCTATGGCATTCTTTCACGGACTGTGGGTCGGGACTGTCACGCCACCGCGAGCACATCCTCCTCCCAGGTAAGGCTCGCTTCCGCGATCCTCTCCCCCACCCGCACAACCTCTCCAATGATCAACGTTGCGGGCGCTTCGAGGCCGGCCTCTGCGACCCATCGGCCCAATGTGCCGAGGGTTCCAACGACCGTTTGCTGGTTGGAGAGGGTGGCGCTCGCGATCGCGGCAGCCGGGGTTTGGGGCGAGCGGCCGGCGGCGATCAAGGCGGCGGAGATTTCGGGCAGGCGGGAGAGGCCCATCAAGATTACGATCGTGTCGAGCCTGGCGACCGCGGGCCAGTCGATGCGGTCGGTGCAATCACCGGGCTCGGGGAGCCCCGGAGAGCAATGACCGGCGACGATCGCAACGCTTCCCGCGACGCCGCGATGGGTGATCGGGATTCCCGCCGCGGACGGGGCGGCGACGGCGCTCGAAATGCCGGGGACGATCTCGCACGGCACCTGCGCCTGAGCGCAGGCGAGCGCCTCTTCCCCGCCGCGGCCGAAGACGAACGGATCGCCTCCTTTCAAGCGCACGACTCGGCGGCCGGCCCGGGCGTGACGGATGAGCAGACCGCAGATCTCCTCCTGCTTTCTCGCGTGACGGCCGGGCGCTTTGCCGACGTCGATGCGGAGCGCGGCACGGGGTGCCTCGTCGACCAGCTCCGGGCTTACCAGACGATCGTAGAGGACCACCTCGGCCCGGCGCAGGCAACGAAGGCCGCGGACGGTGATCAGCTCCGGATCGCCCGGGCCGGCGCCTACCAGCCAGACGCGACCGCGCCCTCCGAATTCCAACGGATGGTTCACGGCGAGACCTCGGGTAGCTCGATGCCTAGGATCTCTTCGAAACGGCGATGCGCTTCGATCTCTCTTCCGGAACGGAGCAGGCGCAGGGCGTCGGAATCGACCAGGGCGTACCAGCGCTCCCGCCGTTCGCCGAAATCGGGACGCCTTTCGGCGAGCGGCGCCCGGGCGCGGCCGGCGATCTCCAGGAAACGTTCGAGCTCCGGCCCCAGGCGGCGGGCGATCCGATCGCGAATCCTTGCGGCCAGCGCGGGCGCGCGGCCGGCGGTCGAGATCGCGACTGTCAGATCACCACGGCGGGCGATCGCGGGAGCGGCGAAACTGCACAGCGCGGGACGGTCGACGACGTTCAAGAAGATCCGCCGCGCATCGGCTTCGCGGGCGATCGCCGGGAGCGACGTTTCCAGCTCCTCCGGGATCGCGATCGCGAGCCAGGCGCCCGAAAGATCGCCCTCCCGGTAGGTTCGGGCGAGCAGCTGGATCGCGCCGGTCTCAGCCAGGGCGAGCAGCCGCTCGCACGGCTCCAGGGCGATCAGGCGGACTCGCGCTCCCGCGGCGAGCAGCCCGTCGATCTTTTCCGGCGCGGGGCGGCCGGCGCCGAGCACTATGGCGAGGCGGCCAGCGAGATCGAGCGTGATCGGATAGGACGACATAGGGATCTTTCCGTCCCGGCCTTAGAGCTCGACCGCCACGCTTTCGACCGAGACGCCGGAGCGATCGACGTCGAGCGTCAGGCGCGCGACGGAGGTCGACAGCTCGATCCGCACCCGGCCGGGTTTACCTCCCGCGATCGAGATGCCCGTGAGTGTCGTGCCCACGAGGGCGCCAAGGGCGGTTTCCGCTTCGCGGGCGCGGCGGGCGAGATCGAGGCCGGCGGGCGTCTTCCTGTAAAGATCGAGGAACGCCCCCTCCGCCTCCGGCCCATGGAGCCGGCGCGCGCGGCCGGTCGAAAGCGAAAGATCGAGCAGACGCGCGAGCGGCGCTTGAAGGGTACCGGGCACCTCACCCGTGGCAATCGAACCCGCGAGTCGCGCCAGGTCCGACCGCTCGGACGACGCATGAACGCTCGCCGTGTAGGCGGCCAGCTCTTCCAGCAGATCGCCGCGGTGGAGGGCTGGAATAGCCAACCGCTCGAGGTTACGCGGCTCGCGCGAAACCGGTGCGGCGGGCGGCGCCTTGATCGTTGCCGTGGGGCTCGCCGCCGCGCTCATCGCGCCTCCTCGGCGACCAGCGCTTCGATCTCGTGCTCCAGACCGCCGGTCTCGATCGGGCAGTGAATGCCGCACTCCTTCGGCGCGTTCGTCTCCCACCACCAGCGGCCGGCGCGCGGATCTTCGCCCGCACGGGTCGCCCGGGTGCAGGGGGTGCAGCCGATGCTGGTGAATCCCTTGGCATAGAGCGGATGGACCGGCACGTCGTACTCGCGCACGTAGTCCAGCACCTCCTCCGCGCTCCAGTCGGCGAGGGGAGAGAGCTTCGCCAGGCCGCCGTGGTCGTGATCGATCTCCAGCTTGCGCAGGTTCGCGCGGCTCGCCCATTGGTCGCGGCGAAGACCGGTCACCCAGGCGTCGAGACCCTGGAGCGCTTTGCGGATCGGCTCCACCTTGCGCACGTGGCAGCAGAGGAGCCGCTGCGGCACCGAGCCGCGAAAACCGTTCGGGCCGTGGCGGCGAACCAAGGTTTCGAGCTGGTGGGCGTCCGGGAACAGCACCTCGATCGCCACCCCGTAGCGGGCGCGGACCTGCTCCATCACCTCGTAGGTCTCTTCCGGCATCCGACCCGTATCGACGGTGAAGACCCGGACGTCGGGCCGAATCCGCCACGCCATGTCGAGCAGCGCCATTCCTTCGGCCTGGAAGCTGGTGCAGATCCCGAGCTGAGCGCCCCAACGGTCGAGCGCCCATCCCAAGATCTCCTGCGGCTCCGCGCCGTCGAGATCGGCGGCCAGGCGGCCGGCCTCGTATTCGTCGAGGAAATCGCGCTCGGTGTTGGCGACGTGTTTGGGCGTGACGAGCGCGGAGGTGAATCCGGCCCGCGGAGCGGGCACCGTGACGAGCGCGGAGGCGACCGCCGGATCGAGGACGGTGCGGGAGTCGTGGCCGGTGAGGGAGCTGAGCATCTTCAAGCCTCCAAGTTTTGTGCTGCGACGACGGACGGAGGAACGGCAAGACCTGGGACTTCGGGAGGAATCGAGAGGGCGATGAGATCCGCGTCGTCGCTCCTCGCGAGCCATTGTTGGATCCTCTCGCCGCTCACGCGCTTTTCGAGGTAGGCGCCGACCAGGCGTTCGAGGACGAGATGGATCTGGTCGGCCGGCACGCGCTTGAGGACCGGGCGGCCGATCGCGGCTTCTTTTCCTTGTGCGCCGCGCAGGAAAACGTCGAACCCTTGCCGCCGCTCGCCGTTCGGACCGCGCTCGCGCAAAGTCGTCCCCTGAAGACCCAAGTCGCCGGTCCAATGGTGGGCGCAGGCGTGCGGGCAGCCGTCGAGGTGGATCGCGAGATCGGCCACGGCCGGGCCGAAACGGGCGGCGAGGTGGCCGGTAATCGTACCGAGCCGGCGCTTGGTCTCGGCGACCGCGAAGTTGCAATAGGGATCGCCGGTGCAGGCGATCGACCGGCCATGAAGCGCGGAGGCGTCGAGCGGAAAGCCGAGCCGGGAGACCGCGGCCACGACCTCCGCCGTCCGCGCTGCGGGAATGTTCGCGAGCAGGAAGTTCTGCTGGCGCGTGAGCCGGATCTCGCCGTCGAAGCTCGCTACGAGGTCGGCAAGGGCGAGCAGCTGCGTGCCCGAGATCAACCCGGCAGGAACCGGAAAACCCGCGTACCAAAGGCCGTCTTGGCGCTGGGGGTGAAGGCCGGAATGGAGAGGGTCCGCCGGGTCGATCGGCTCGGCGCCCGGACCGTCTTCGAGCGCGTAGCCGAGCCGCTCCTCCACCCGCGCGCGGAACGTCTCGGCCCCGACGTCTTCGATCAGGAACTTGAGCCGCGCCCGGGCGCGCGACATCCGGTAGCGCAGATCGAGGCGCCAGGTGTCGACGATTCCCGCGAGCACGGTAACGGCCTGCCCTTTCGGCACGAACACGCCAAGGTCGGAGGCGAGGCGGGGAAAGGTGGACAGTCCCCCGCCCACGCGGACCGAGAAGCCCTCGCGCCCGCCGCGGATCGTGCCAAGGAGGGCGATGCAGTGGATCTCCGGCGCGTTGCACTGGTGGGGGCAGGCGGAGATCGTGATCTTGTGCTTCCTCGGCAGATTCGAGTACTCCGGCCGGGAACGGAAGAACGCGGCGGTCTCTTCGAGGATCGGCCGGACGTCGAACAGCTCCTCGGCGTCGAGCCCGGCGAGCGGGCAGCCGGTGACGTTCCGCACGTTGTCGCCGCAGGCCCCCGCGGTGTCGAGCCCGAGGGCCGAAAGGTCCGCAAGAACCTGGGGAAGGCGAGCCAGCTCGAGATCGTGGAGCTGGATGTTCTGGCGCGTGGTCAGCTCGGCGTAATCGCCACCCAGATCGCGTGAGATCCGGCCAATCGCGCGCAGCTTTGCGGGGGTCAGGAATCCTCCCGGGGTCTTCACCCGCAGCATGAAGCGGCCGGTCTTCGGCTTGTCGTGGTAGAGCCCGTACCACTGGAGACGCACGAGATCCTCTTCCGGCACCGCCTCGTAGCCGGTCTCGATCATCGCCGGGATCTCCGCGAGCACGTCGAGCCCCGGCTTGTCGCGCTTCAGCCGTTCGATCGAGTTCCGCTTGTAGATCAGCTCCCAGGTCGGGGGCTCAGGGCTATTCGGGGCCCGCAAGGTAGACCTCTCCTTCCCGGCTCGATGGAGCCGCTACGCGTGTTTCGCGGGGGGAAAATCAGATCAGGAGAGACGCGGACATGGGGGCGACGAGAATGCCCCCGAGCCGCTAACTACAGAGGGAGAACGGCAGAGGCTCGGCGGAGGAGGGGCGTGTACGACTCATTTGTAAGTAAGATGATCTAGATTAGGACCGGTGTCAAGCCCCAGCTTGGCCTCTAATGCGCGGTGACGCGGATCTCGCGCACCAGGGCCGGCCCGAAACGCTGGACCCCTTCGCGCAGCATCTGCCAGTCGGTGGTGTAGGTGCCGGTCCGCGAGGGCGCCGTCAGCTTGAACGAGAACGTCGCGGTCTTCCCTGGTTGGATCTGCGCGAAACGTCCGAGCAGCTTGCGCGGCGGCGTGAACGGATCGCTGTCGTCCCCGGCGCCCAGCTTGTAGTTGGCGGCCCGGGTCCAGACCGTGGTGCCGGTGTTTCTCACCGTGATCTTCGCTGTGAACGTGCTCCCCTTGCGCATCGTGGTCGGGAACGTGCTGGACACGATCTCCGCCGCATCGGCCGGCCCTTGCTCCAGATTGATGAACCCCTTGACCGCGGCATAGGCGGTCTTTTCCGAGCCGTCGGCGTTCAACAGGCCCCAGCGCGGCACGTTCGGGTTCGGATCGTCGATCAGCTCGTAGATGAAGATCTTGTCGATCCACTCGCGCCCCGGCTGCTCGGTGAACCAGTCGCTGAGCAGACCGGAAAGCTGCGACGCCTGGCCGGTGGTTCCCGCCTGGTCGCTCGCCCAGCCGGTCTCGGTGAGCCAGACCGGACGGCCGAACCAGCCGGTATTGCGCAGCACTTCGCGCAGAGAGGGATTGACCAGCGGCCAGAGCGAGGGGCTGCCGCCGAACTGCGTGTCGTCGTCGAGCTTCTTGGTCACGTCGCGCGAGCTGTCCCGGTCGTAGAGGTGGTGGGCCACGATGTCGATCCGATCGCTCGCCTTTTGCAAGATGTCGCGCAGCCAGACGTACCAATCGCTGTCGCCGGAGGTCAAATGCGCAAGCTCCGGCCCGGCGATCTTCGCGCCTGAATCGGCCGAGCGGATCGCGGTCGAGCCCGGCTTCAAGATCTTCTCGATGTAGTCGTTCCGGCTGCCCGCCCAGAAACGGTCCTGGTTCGGCTCGTTCCACAGCCCCCAGACCTGGATCCGCCCCTGATAGCGATCGGCGGCGCGCACGCAGATGTCCGTCCAATCGTCAACGCTCCGCGGCACCCCGGTGATCGGAGGTCCGTCCGTCGCCCAGGCGGGGGTATCGGCGATCGTCGCGTAGACCGACAGGCCGCGCGCATGCGCCGCGGCGACCAGATCGTCATAAACGTGCCAATCGAACTGATCCTGCGCCGTCTCGATCCACGGCCAGATGAAATCGATCCGCACCCAACCGATCCCGGCATCGCGCACCTTGTCCAACCGCGCCGCCACCTCGGACCCCAGAGGAGCGTGGATATTGACCCCAAAATGGGACGCTTCGCCCGCGGAGACCGGAAGCGGAGCAAAACCCGCCACTGCGGCGGCCAGAACCAGAGAGAGGGCGAGGAGTGAAATTCGTCGCAGCATCGGCAAAACCCTCCAGGCGGCAACGCTACCCGGGGAGGACGTCGATGTCAAAGGCGTGGAACCCGGAAGGGTCTACGGTCGTCCCAACCGCGTCGTCGGGCATCTACTCGGAAGTCTACTCGGAAGTCCAAAAACTTCCGAGCTTCCGAGTAGACTTCCGAGCTATGGATTTGATGGACCTACTCAAGCGTCCCGAGAGTAAGACTCTCGAATTCAAGCGCGAGCTTGTCAAACCGGATGGCGTGCTGCGAACCATCGTGGCGTTCGCCAACAGCGCGGGCGGCGTCCTGCTGATCGGCATCGAAAACGGGACCGGCCACATCCGAGGCGTCCAGAACCCTCTCGACCTTGAAGAGCGACTGGCGAGCTTGATCACGGACAGCATTTTCCCTCGCCTAATGCCCGACCTTGAGATCCTTCCCTGGCGGGATACCTACGTCATGGCGGTGCGCGTTTTTCCCAGCGGCACGCGGCCTCACTTCCTCCAGCGCGAGGGTCCTGAAGCCGGGGTCTACGTTCGAATCGGTTCGACGAATCGCCGAGCCGATCGGGAGTTGATCGAGGAGCTTCGACGCCTGGCACGTGGCGAGTCCTACGACGAACAGGCCATTCCGGAGTTGAGCTCGGAAGCGATCGACTTCCGAGCTGCGACAAAGCACTTTGCACCGTGGCGCAAGCTGAAGCGAAACGACCTGGAGACCCTCCGGCTGGTGACCCGCCATCAGGGGCGCCTCACACCCACAGTGGGAGGCGTATTGCTGTTCGGTCATGAGAGATCGCGCCTATTCCCCGATGCATGGATTCAGGCCGGACGGTTCCAGGGGGCCGACAAGTCGGTTTTCGTCGATCGCGCGGAGATTCGCCTGCACTTGCCGGAGGTTGTCGAAGCGGCCATCGCTTTTGTCGCCAAGCACTCTCTCAACGGAGCCGAAATCGGTCCTGTTCGCCGCACGGATCGGTGGAACCTACCGCCGGTCGCGGTTCGTGAAGCGGTCGTGAACGCCGTGGCGCACGCGGACTACTCGCAGCGGGGCGCACCCATCCGGATCTCGATCTTCGCGGACCGGCTAGAAGTTGAGAATCCAGGCATCCTGCCGTTCGGCTTGGCCATCGAAGATCTCCGTCGCGGCATTTCGAAGCTCCGCAACCGGGTGATCGGGCGGGTTTTTCACGAGCTTGGGCTGATCGAGAACTGGGGCAGCGGCATCCAACGTATGAGCGCGGCTTGCGTTGATGCGGGCCTCGCCCCTCCCACTCTGGAGGAAATCGGCTCTCGTTTCCGCGTCACCCTGTTTACGACCCGAATCGGGAAAGGCAAACTGCACGCGACCGACGCCGCTATTCTCAATGCCCTGTCGTCGGACGACGGCTTTACGACGGCCGAAATCGCCAACGCGATCGGCCTCTCTCCTCGCGCGACGCGAACGCGGTTGGTCCGGCTTATCGGTCATGGACTGGTGCGGGAGATCGGAACCGGACCTCAGGATCCCAAACGACGCTATTACCGCACCCGATAAACACGCGACTCGGAAACCTACTCGGAAGTCCAAAAACTTCCGAGCTTCCGAGTAGACTTCCGAGCTCAGAGCCTGATTTGAAGCGCGTCGAGGGCCCGCGGCACCTTCTCCCACCGAAACAGCGGCACCAGCTCCTCCGCCCTGCACGACTCCGGGCGGTCGAGCAACCCCAGCGACGCCCCCAGTCGGCCTACCACCTCCTCGGGCGCGACGCCACTTTCACGGAGGGTACGAATCCTCAGGGCATCGTCCCTCTTCGAAAGCTTCTCGCCCTCTGCGTTCACCACTAGGGGCAGGTGGGCATAGCTCGGCACGGTGCCCCCGAGAGCCTGGATCAGCTGGATCTGGCGGGCGGTCGAATCGAGCAGATCGCGGCCTCGGACGACCTCGGTGATGCCCATCGCGAGATCGTCCACCACCACGGCCAGTTGGTAGGCGTAGACGCCGTCGCGGCGCTTGAGGACGAAATCTCCGACTTCTTGGTCGACCTGTTCGACGACCGGACCGCAGACTCGATCGACGAAGGAAACGGGCTCTGGGTCGACACGAAAGCGGAGCGCGGCGTCGGGATTGGGATTCGCGCGCATCGCTTCGAACCAGCCGGTTTCCAGATCCTTCGGGCGCAGGCCGGCCGGGTAGGGCGGCATGCCCTCGCGACCATGGGGCGCGGTCGCAAGGTTCGCGAGATCGGCACGGGAGATGCGGCAGGGGAAGAGCCGGCCCGCTTGCGCAAGTCGTTCGAGCGCCGCCTCGTAAAGCTCCGCGCGTTGGGATTGAACGTAAGGCGCGAACGGCCCGCCGACCGGTTCCGGCCCTTCGTCCCAATCGAGGCCGAGCCAGCGGAGGTCTTCTTCGGCCGCTTCCGCCATGCCGGGGACCGTCCGTGGGCCGTCGAGATCCTCCAGACGCCAGACGAACGCGCCACCCTGGCTACGAATCGACAACCAAGCCGCCAGAGCGGTTCGGGCGTTGCCGAGATGGAGCCAGCCTGAGGGGGTCGGGGCGTACCGGCCCCGCGGGATGGAGGAAAGAATGCTCAGGCCGCGAAGTCTGTACCCGGCCCAGCCGGAGCGTCAAGCGGACCCCGGCCCCTCTTCCTGGGTGCGCGGGCGTCTCGCCCGCCATTGCGGGCCGGAGGCCCGCGCACCCAGGAAGGGAAGAGGGCGGGCATTTTCACCCTTCTGTAATGCCGGTGTAAGAGACGGGGGCCTAGGGTTCGCCCAGATTCAACCGACAGCGGCGCCGAATAGCGCCTTAAGGAGATCTGGAATGAACGCTTCACCCCGTCCCTCGCGATGGCTGTGCGCCCTCGCCCTACTGACAGGTCTCGCCGCCTTACCTGCCTCCGCGCAGGTGAGCTGCGCGGGCTATGTCGACGCCGACGTCGTGGCGCTCGACCAGGCCTGGACCTGGAATCGCTACGGCGCGCTCGAACCCCAAGGCATGATGTACGCGCTCAGGAGCGACGTCCTGCCCCTTTCCGACGCCGACGGATTGCCCGATCCGCCGCCCACGGCCTACACGCTTTCCGCCGGCCAGGTCCAATTGCGGCGCGACAAGCGGCCGCGGCCTCTGGTGCTGCGGGTCAACGTCGGCGACTGCCTGCGCATCCATTTCACCAACCTTCTGGACGGCGTCCAGCGCGACGAGGAACAGCCGGCCACGCGCGACGCCTCGATCCATGCCGTCGGCCTGCAGCTGGTCGACACGATCAAGAGCGACGGCTCTTCCGTCGGTCAGAATCCCACCTCCGGCATCATTCCTCCCGGCGGCTCGATCGACTATCTCCTCTATGCCCCGCAGGAAGGCACGTACGTCTTCCACAGCATGGGCGCTCCGATCGGCGGCGAAGCGGACGCGGGCTCGATCTCCGCGGGCCTGTTCGGCGCGGTGGACGTCGAGCCGGCGGGGTCCGAGTGGTACCGCAGCCAGGTGACCGAAGACGACATGACGAAGGCGACGACCACGACCGACGTCAACGGCTTCCCGCGTTTGAATTACGCCGCGACCTATCCCGTCGGCCATCGCTACGAAGGCAAGCCGATCCTCAAGATGTATACCGGTTCGTCGACCGCCCGTACGCTGGTCCATTCGGACCTGACCGCGCTGATCACCGGTCCGAACGCGGGCATGCTGTCGTCGGCCAACCCCAGCACCAAGATTTACCCTGAGCGCAACGAACCGTTCCGCGAGTTCACGATCATCTTCCACGACGAGATCGGCGCGGTGCAGGCGTTTCCCCAGTTCGAAGACCGGGAGCTGCAGCACACGCTCCACAGCGTCCGCGACGCCTTTGCGATCAATTATGGCGCCGGAGGAGCGGGGGCAGAGATCATCGCGAACCGCCTGGGTGTCGGCCCCGCGCACGACTGCCCGGAGTGCATGTACGAAGAGTTTTTCCTTTCCTCTTGGGCGATCGGCGACCCGGCGATGGTGGTCAACGTGCCGGCCAACTCGCCTTGCACCGAGAGCGACCTCGACCAGATGGGCGAGCCGCTGTACAACAACCTTCCGCCCTATCCTTGCACCCCGACGCCGGGACCGAAAGCGACCCGCGCGCTCTATCCCGACGATCCGTCGAACGTCTACCACAGCTACCTGAACGACCACGTCAAGTTTCGCAACCTGCACGCGGGCTCGGACGACCATCACATCTTCCACCTTCACGCCCACCAGTGGCTGCACACGCCGAAAGAAGACAAGTCGAACTACAGCGACTCTCAGGCGATCGGCCAGGGTGGGAGCTTCACCTACGAGATCACCAACGGCGGCAGCGGCAACCTGAACAAGACGCCGGGCGACTCGATCTTCCACTGCCATTTCTATCCGCACTTCGCGCAGGGCATGTGGTCGCTCTGGCGCGTTCACGACGTGCTGGAGCTGGGCACCAAGCTGACCGACAAGGGCAAGCCCGCGCCGGGCTCGCGCGCCCTGCCGGACAACGAAATCCTCGCCGGCACGCCGATCCCCGGCCTGGTGCCGATTCCGGTCCTGCCGATGGCGCCGATCCCCGGCGCCGCCTCGATCAATCCCGCGACCGGCCAGCCGGTCTTCACCACCGCGATCAACCCCGGCTATCCGTTCTTCGTCCCCGGCATCGCCGGCCGGCGCGCGCCGCATCCTCCTCTCGACACGATTCACGACGGCGGTTTGCAACGCCACGTGGTGGTCAAGGGCGCCGCGACGCACGTCGAGACCCGGCTCAGCTTCGACAAGTTCATCACCTCTCTGACCCCGAAGTTCCTGGCGGAGACCGGCGAACCGGTCGAGCTGACCGCGATGAATTTCCACAACAACCCGGCCGGCTACACCACCCCGCGCGCCGACAACCTTCCCGCGACCAAGACGTTCAAGGTCAACACCCATGGCCAGGTGCGCGGCGCGCCGATCGCCGACCCCTGCCCCACGGGCTCGAAGATGCGGTATTACAAGGCGGCCGACATCCAGCTCGACATGGTGATCAACAAGGCCGGCTGGCACTTCCCGCAGGCGCGCATGATCACTCTGTGGAACGACGTCGCCCCGACGCTCGCCGGAACCCGGCCGCCGGAGCCGTTCTTCTTCCGCGCCAATTCGGGCGAGTGCATCGAGTTCTGGAGCACCAACCTGGTGCCCAACACCTATGAGCTCGACGATTTCCAGGTCAAGACCCCGACCGACATCCTCGGCCAGCACATCCACCTGGTGAAGTTCGACGTCCTGGCTTCCGACGGCGGCGGCAACGGCTGGAACTACGAGGACGGCACGTTTTCCCCCGCCGAGGTGCGCGAGCGGATCCAGGCGATCCGGGTCGCCAACCACTGCGCCGCGGGCGCGTTCAATCCGACCTCCTGCCCGGTGGCGCAGGTGCATCCGTTCTTCGGCTCGCACTCCTCGGAATGCGCGTCCTCGGACGAAAACGAATGGCTGGGCGCCCAGACCACCGTGCAACGCTGGTATGCGGACCCGATGACCACCCTCCAGGGCGGCCAGCGCACCCTGCGCACCGTCTTCACCCACGATCACTTCGGGCCGTCCACCCACCAGCAGGTGGGGCTGTACGCCGGCCTGATCGTCGAGCCCCCGGGCTCCTCTTGGGCGCACAACGAAAGCGGCACTCCGCTCGGCACCAACATGGGTCTTGGCCTCTCCCAGGACGGCGGCCCGACCAGCTGGCAGGCCGTGATCAGCAGCTCGACCGAAAACTACCGCGAGTTCATGCTGGAGTACGGCGATTTCTTCCTCGCCTATGAGAAGGGCAGCCCGAAGTGCCCGTCCAACGCGCTCGGCTTTGCCGATCCGAAGCGGGCGATCAACCCGCCGGGCCGCAAGGAAGAGGCGCCGCCGATCCTCTTCTCGAAGCCGATCGATTGCCCGGTCAACGCCCCGGATGGAACGCCCGGCCCGCCGGCTCCCTGTCCGGAAGCGGTGTCGGCCGACGATCCGGGAACCAATACGGTCAACTACCGGAACGAGCCGATCGCGCTGCGCGTGCTCGACCAGTCGGGCTCAGCCCCGCAGCAGTACACCGGCGGCTTCCTCGGCCGGGGCGGCGATCTGTCGTTCGCCTACGAGACCCGCACCGACCGGTGGGATCCGGAGTTCAACACCTACCCCTACGCGCCGTACCTGACCAAGGCGCCGTACGGCCCGTTGACCGATCCCGCGGGCCTGTTCAAAGGAGATCCGTATACGCCGCTGCTGCGTTCCTACGAGGGCGACACGGTGAAGATCCGGGTCCTCGTCGGCGCGCATGAAGAGTCGCACAACATGACGGTTCACGGCATGAAGTGGCTTCGCGAAGCGGAAGTCGCCGATTCCGGCTGGCGCAACTCGCAGGGTATGGGCATCTCCGAATGGTTCGACCTGGAAATCGGCCGCATCCCGGCGCTCAACGTCGACGGCAAGTTCGCCGACTTCCTCTACAAGCCGGGTGCGGCGAGCGAATCGCAGTGGGATGGGCTCTGGGGGTTGATCCGCACCTACCGCGGCGCGCGGCCCGACTTGAAAGTGCTCGAAGTCGCGAACCCCGACGCGAGAGCTCCCGATGTCGACGGCGGCTATCGGGTCAGCGAGCAACCCTCCGCGGTCGGAATCAAGGATTTCGAGACCGGCGACCCCAGCGAGCGTCCGTTTCAATCGAACGGCGCGGCGGCGGCCATCCCGACCAACTGCCCCTCGGCCGCGAAGCTGCGGCACTTCGACGTCACCGCGGTCTCCGCGGCCGAAGTTCTCAGGAACGACGGCTTCGGACCGAACGCCGGCCTGATCTACAACCGGCGCCCGGACATCGTGAATCACCCCGCTCCGCCCGAGGGCCACGGCGGCATCAGCAAAGGTCCGCTGCGCCAGCCCGACGCCATCATGTTCGTCTACACGAGCGATCTCGACTACACGCAAGGCCGACCGCTGCTGATTCCGAGCGTCCGGCGCGAGCCGCTGGTCCTGCGGGCCCGGTCCGGCGAGTGCATCGAGGTCAAGCTGAACAACGACATCCCGCCCGGTTACACCGACCTTCTGGACGGCTGGAACAGCGTTCCGATGATCGTCGAGAACTTCAACACCGACCAGCTCAAGACTTCGCTCGACGTCGGTCTCCATCCCCAGTTGGTCGCGTTCGACGTCATGACCAGCGACGGGACGAACGTCGGCTTGAACCCGTTCCAGTTGGGCAAGCAGACGGTGGCGCCCGGCGAAGGCGTCGTCTACTACTGGTTCGCCGGAACGATCACCGGCTCGACGCCTCTCGCGGTCGAATTCGGCGGCTCGGGTCTCACCTCCTCCGACCCGATCAAGCACTCCAGCAAGGGGGCGATCGGCGCTCTGGTCATCGAGCCGCCGGGATCCACCTGGACGGAGGATCTGGTGGCGGAGACCGACCTGTCGGTCCGCAAGTCGCGGGCCTCGGCGACCATCACCCCCACGGACGTCCGGAAGTTCAAGGAGTTCGTGGTCATGTTCCAAGACGACCTGAACCTGCGCTTCGCCAAGGGCGACGGTTACGACTACTCGAACCCCGCGTTCGGACCGGCGATCCAGAACCTGATGGTCGCCGACGATCCGGAAAGCTCGGGGCAAAAAGCGGTCAACTACCGGACCGAACCGCTCTGGTACCGGGCCGGTTGGGCGCCCGAAACCTCGACCAACGACACCCGCAACTTCACCCAGTTCAACCTCCTGATGGAGAATGCCTGGGTCCATCAAGATCCGGAAACTCCGGTGTTTTCGGCCGCCAAGGGAGATCAGGTTCGCATGCGGGTCGTGCACCCGGGCGGCCACCAAGCGCCGATCGTCTTCGACCTGCACGGCCACATCTGGGAGGAGTACCCGGTCCTGGCCGGCTCCGGATCGACCCGGCAGGGCTCCAACCCGGTGTGCGAGTGGAAGGGAACCCGCGACGGCATGGGAGCTTCCGACCACTTCGACGCGCTGCTCAAGGGAGGGGCCGGCGGCATGGTCAGCGTCTCCGGCGACTACCTGTACCGCGATTACGGTCCGGTTCACCTCGACGACGGACTCTGGGGACTCTTCCGTGTCAAATAACGCCCCCGCCCTTCGGCGGGTCGCGGGTGCCCTGCTCGGCCTTCTGCTCTCCCCGTTCGCGGGGAGGGCGTTGGCCGGTGGGGCTCCCGCCCTTCCCGCCCTCTCCCGTTCTTCCCCCATCGGCCACGCCGAAGTCGGCGGTATCGCGGTCGAGGTCTACCTGGAAGCCGTTCGTGCGGGCGCTCCGCTGCGGGAAGGCGAAGAGGCCCGCGTCCGTTTGGAGTTCAAAGACGCCAACACCAAGGCCCCGCTCGACGGACTGTTCCCAGGCGCCTGGATCGACGCGCTCACCCCGGCCGCCAAGTCGAGCGACCCGGAGGAGTGCAAAAAGAAATTGCAGGGCTTCGTCGGCGGCTCGCTGCTCAATCCACCGGAGCACGACCTGAACGCGTACTTCGTCCTGGGCCTGAACGACGACGCGACGATCACGGTGGTCGATCCGTTGTTCACCTTCGGCGGCAGCAAACTGCTCGACATGGTTTTCTTGAAGAGCGCCGGCACCGATTGGACGCTGTCCAAAGACCAGCTTCGCCTTTACGTTTCGATGGCCGAGGCGGGCGAGATCGCGGTGATCGACACCGAAAGCTGGAAAGTGATCGCCAACGTCCCCGCGGGCAAAGGGGCGGGACGCCTGATGCTC
Source organism: Thermoanaerobaculia bacterium (assembly GCA_035995205.1). Classification (GTDB taxonomy): domain Bacteria; phylum Acidobacteriota; class Thermoanaerobaculia; order Multivoradales; family UBA5704; genus DASYKS01. The sequence goes on along the minus strand of DASYKS010000002.1, from coordinate 96,447 downwards.
CAACCCGACGAGCGCTATCTCTGGGTGGCGATCGACGGCGGCAAGAACGATCCGGGAGTCGTGGCGATCGACACCGTCAAGCTCGAACAGGCGGCGGCGATCCCCCTCGGCGCCGGGCCGCACGATCTAGCGATCTCGGGCGACGACCGTTACGTCTTCGTCTCCAATCGCGAATCGGGCGGCGTCTCGGTGATCGACGTGCGTACCCTGGCCGAGATCCGCCGGGTGGAGACCTGCAAGCAGCCGGTCTCGATCGCCTGGTCCGAGCCGGCGGCCTCGGCGTTCGTGGCCTGCCAAGGCGACGGCGCGATCGTCTCCGTCTCGTCCGACCCCGAACGGCCGCTGGTCCGGCTTCAGGCCGAACCCGGTCTCGCGCAGATCCGCTTTTCGCCCGACGGCCGGCTCGGCTTCGTGCCGAACCCGAAGAAGAACGTCGTCTCGATCGTCGACGCCGCCGGACCGCGGATCGTCCAGAGCCCCGGAGTCGAAAGCGAGCCCGATCAGGTCTCGTTCAGCCAGGACATCGCCTACGTCCGTCATCGCGGCAGCGAAACCATTCTGATGATTCCGCTCTCGCAGGTCGGACACGAAGGAGCGGCGGTTCCGGTGGTCGACTTTCCCGGCGGTCAGAACCCGCCCGGAAGGATGGATCTGCCGACCCCCGCGGCCGGCATCGTGCAGGCTCCGGGTGAAGACGCCATCCTGCTCGCGAACCCGGAAGACCGGATGATCTACTACTACAAGGAGGGCATGGCGGCGCCGATGGGCAGTTTCCAGAACTACTCGCGACAGCCGCGCGCCGTGCTCGCCGTCGATCGCTCTTTACGCCCCGCCGGACCGGGCCGCTACTCGACCACGTTTCTGCTCGGCCCTGCCGGCCGGCGCGACCTGACCCTGTTGGTCAACTCGCCGCGGATGGTCGAATGCTTCCCCTTCACGATCGAAGCGAATCCGGACAAACCCGATACCCGCTCCCCGGTTGTCGCGACCGCCCTTCAGCCGAATTCCAAGATCGCTCCGGGGCACGAGGTGAACCTTCGCTTCCGCCTCTCCCGCACGGCCGACGAGTCCCTGTTGACCGGGCTCTCGGACGTCCGCATCGTCACGTTCCTCTCGCCGGGCGTCAATCGCCGCGCCCTGCCCGCCACCGAGGTCGAGCCCGGCGTCTACCAGACCCGCTTCACTCCTTCCGAGGAGGGGATCTACTTCGTCTTCGTCGAATCCACCTCGGCGGGGCTGAAGGTCGAAAAATCGCCGGCCACGGTAATCGATACGACCGAGGTGCCTGCCGCATCCGCACCGGTCGCCGCATCCGCCCCCTCTACAGTCCAACCGCCGAACGAAGGAGCGCCGCAGTCATGACTCTCCGCACTTGGTTTTCGCTCGCTCCTCTGGCCGGCATCGTCCTCTCGCTCGCGCTCTCGGGAGCCCCGGCCGGTGCCGGCCCCGGAGCGACGACCGAGCTGGCTCCCATGACGATTCCGGACGTCTCCCTGGTCGATCAGGACGGCAAGAAGATCCATTTCTACCGCGACCTGATCCAAGGCAAAGTCGTCGCGGTCAACTTCGTCTTCACCACGTGCAGCACGATCTGCACGCCGCAGGGTGCGCGCTTCGCCGAGCTCCGCAAGCTGCTCGGCGCCAAAGCCGGCAAAGACGTCCATCTGATCTCGGTGTCGATCGATCCGCAATCCGACACTCCCGCCAAGCTCAAGGCATGGTCCGAAAAGCTCGGCGCCGGTCCCGGTTGGACGCTGGTGACGGGAGAGAAGGACGAGATCGTCCGCCTGCTCAAATCGCTCGGCGCCTTCGACGTCGATATCAAGCGGCATACCCCGTCGCTGCTGCTCGGCAACGACCGCGACAAGCGCTGGACCCGGGCCTACTCGCTCGCTCCGGCGGCCCAGCTCGCCGAGCTGCTCGACGGCCTCGGGGGTGCAACCACCAAAATGAAGGAAGGAAAATGACCATGCGCCTCGCTCAAGCTCTCTCTCTTCCGCTCGCGCTACTCTTCTGCGCCGGCTTCGCGGGCGCCCTCCGTGCAGAGGATCCGCCACAGTCGCCGGAAACGCCCGTGGTCGCCGCAAAAACCGGCCCCGGCAGCCCCGCCGAGCGCTACTTCACGAACGCGCCCCTGGTCGACCAAAACGGCACGGAGCACCGCTTCTACGCCGACCTGCTCCAGGGCAAAATCGTGATCATCCAGGCCATGTTCACCGAATGCGCCGGGGTCTGTCCGGTGATGGCGGGCACCCTCGAACGGGTCCAGGAATGGGCGGGCGACCGGATGGGTAAAGACGTCATCATCCTGTCGTTCTCGGTCGATCCGAAAGATACCCCGGCGAAGATGAAAGCTTTCTCCGAACGCTTCCACGCCAAGCCGGGCTGGTACTTCCTCACCGGCACGCAAGCCAACTGGGAGACCGCGCTCAAAAAGCTCGGCCTCTATTCCGAAAACCGCGAGGCCCACTCCGCCGTCTTCACGATCGGCAACGATCAGACCGGCCTGTGGAAGAAGGCGCTCGGCGTCGCCAAGCCGAAAGAGATCGTGGAGATCGTCGAAAGCGTCGCAAAGGATCAGGGATGAACACCCAGACCCGGCGTCTCCCGTTTGCGCTCGCCCTGCTGCTCGCCGCGGGTCTCGCGATTCCCCGGTTCGCCGCCGCGGCCGGGGAGCCGGCGCCGCTTTCCCCCGAGGAGTCGCGCGGCAAGCGGCTGTTCCTGGCCGGCGAAAGCGGCACGGGCGGCGAGATCACGGCGGTGATGGGATCGGGCGGACCCGAAAGCGCGGTCCCCGGCGTCACCCTGCCGTGCGGCAGCTGCCACGGCCGCGACGGCCGGGGCCGGCCCGAGGGAGGGATCGCCCCCTCGAACATCACCTGGGACTCTCTCACCAAGCCGTACGGCTCGGGCGCGCTGCTCGGCCGCACCCATCCGCCGTACGACGAAAAGAGCGTCAAGCGCGCGGTCACGCTCGGGTTCGATCCGGCGGGCAATCCGCTCAATCCGACGATGCCGCGCTACCGGATGAGCCAGGCGGACATCGCCAATCTGGTCGCCTATTTGAAGCGGGTGGGCAACGAGCCAATCCCCGGCGTTTCGGCCACCACCGTGCGGCTCGGCGCGCTGCTCGCCCCGGGCGAACCGGGTGGGGTCACGCGAGCTCTCCTCGACGCCTCGGTCGCCGAGGTCAACCAGCGCGGCGGCCTCTACGGCCGGAAGCTGGAGCTGGCGGCCGAAACGCTCACGGGCAACGCGGCGGATCGCGCCCGGATCGCCGCGGACTTTCTAGATCGTATCCCCGTGCTCGCCCTGGTGGCTCCGGACCTCTCCGGCGCGCCGGGCTCGGACCGGGCCCTGGCCGACCTGCTCGAAGAGCGCGAGGTTCCGGCGGTCGGCGCGATCAGCCTGTTTCCACCGGCCGACGCCGACCTCGACCGCGAGACGTTCTATCTCCTCGCTTCGCCCGCCGATCAGGCGCGCGCCTTGGTCGAAACACTGGCTAAGGAAACCGTGCGGCCGGCGTTCGCCCTGGTCGCTTCGGACGCCGCCGAGATCTCGCCGCTCGCCGACGCGGTGGTCGCCGAGGCCGAACGCCGCGGATATGCCCCCACCGTAATTCGACGCTACTCCGCCGCCGGCGGCCCGAATGACCCCTGGGTCGAAGTCGCCGCCCGCGATTTCGCCGCAAAAAACGTTACCGCGATCATCCACCTGGGCCCCGCCCGCGACGCCTCGGCCCTGCTGCTCGCGCTCGACCGGCTCGGCTCGCGACCGCGCCTCCTGGCGCTCGGCGCGTACGCGGACCGGGCTCTGCTGGACCTGCCGACCGCGCTCGCGGAAGGGGTCCGTCTCGCGTTTCCGGTCCGCCCGCTCGATCTGAAATCCGAGGAGGCGGCCGAATGGCGGGCGCTCGCCACGGCGCACCGGCTCACCTCCGGAGATCTCGGCACTCAAGGAGCGGCGCTCGCGGCGATCAAGCTCATGGTCGCGGCGCTCGAAAAAATCGGCCGCGATCTCACCCGCGACCACCTGATCGCGACGCTCGAAACCTTCGAGCGTTACGACACCGGGGTCTCTCCCCCGCTCCGCTTCCGGCCCGGCAAACGGATGGGCGCCCGCGGCGCTTATCTGGTGAAGCTCGACGTGGTGACGAAAGGTTTCGTGCCCGAGGGCGATTGGATCGATCTGGATTAAGCCACAACCTTCCGATCGAGGATCTCGCGCACTTTGGCGGTCAGGCGCGCCGCGGCGAATGGCTTTTCCAAGAAATCCAGCTCTCCCGTGAGCAGGCCGTGTCGGAAGATCACGTTGTCGGTATAACCGGACATGAACAGCACCGGCAGGTCCGGGCGCCGCTCGCGAATGCGATCGAGCACGTCCTTGCCCGACAGCCCGGGCATCACGACGTCGGAGACCACCAAGTCGAGCGCGACCCCTCGGTCGATCGCTTCGAGCGCCGCCTCGCCGCTCTCGACCGCCGTGACCCGGTAGCCGTAGGCCGCAAGAATGCCGCCGGTCGCCTCGCGTAGCTCGCCGTTGTCCTCGACCAGCAAGATCCGTTCGCGGCCGCTCGACCCGCGCCGGCCGAGGCTCGGCGCCGCCAGAACGGCGGGCTGCGGCTCGGCCTCCATCGTCCGCGGCAGATAGATCTTGAACGTCGTGCCGCGGCCCACCTCGCTGTAAACCGAGATGTGGCCGCCCGCCTGTTTGACGATGCCATACACCGTGGCGAGCCCAAGCCCGTTGCCCGTGCCGGTCTTGGTGGTGAAGAACGGCTCGAAGATCTGATCCTTCAGCTCCGGCGGGATCCCGATGCCGGTGTCGGACACCGCGAGCAGCACGTAGTCGCCCGGCGCCACCACCGTCGGTCCCTCGAACAGGCCGCGATCGATCGAAAAATTCACCGTCTCGATCATGATCCGGCCGCCGCGCGGGCTCGCTTCTCGGGCGTTGACGACCAGGTTGAGGACGATTTGCTCGACTTGGGAAAGATCGATCTTCACCGGCCAGACCTCGTCGCCGAGCACGGTTTCGAGCTGGATGTCCTCGCCGATCAATCCACGCATCATTGCCTCCAGACCGGCGACGACCCGGTTCAATCGCACCACCTGCGGCTGGATCGCCTGGCGCCGGCTGAAGGCCAGAAGCCGCCGGATGAGGCCCGAGATTTTCTGCGCGGTCCCGATCACCAGGTCCATTCGGACGTCGAGCGGACCCCCCGGTTCCGCATCGAGCTGGACCAACTCGCATTGGCTGGTGATTGCGGTGACGAAGTTGTTTACGTCGTGGGCAAGGCCGCCCGCGAGCCGGCCGACCGCCTCCATCTTCTGCGCCTGGAGCAGCTGGGCCTCGCTCTTGCGCAGCGATTCCTCGGCGGCCAGGCGCCGCACCTCCCGCCGCCAAAGACCGATCGCAGAGACGATCACGATGGCCAGCCAGAGAAGGAGGAAACCGAGAAAGGTCCGGCGGGTCCGATCGTCGTCGTGCAGGATCCGTCCCTCGAGCTCCTTTTCGAGCACCGCCGCCTCTTTGAGGGCATGCTCGAACAGGAGGTCGTACAGGGCATCGATCTCCGTTCCCACTCCCGTCGCGACGCCGGTGTCCAACCCGTGCAACCGTTCGCTCGCCAGGTTACGGAGCCGATCGATGTCGGCCAGCAGGTTTTCGACCCGCCGACGCTGATCCCGATCTTCGATTGGAGGCAGTGCAATCCCGTCCGCGGGCAACCGGCCGCCGTCGAGAAGCCGGAGCGCGAGATCGTGCGCATGGTCGAGCCGCCCCCAGATCTGCCGCCGATCGATGTGGTCCCCGGTCAGCACCTCTTCGAGCCAGAGATGGGACGTGGCCATCGCCAGGCTGATTTCCCGCGTGGCGCGGATCAGCGCCCGGTCCCGCAGCCGCTGCTGCTCGGACACCTTGTAGGACGTACCCCACAGAAACGACGCGGCGCCGCCGAGCACCAAAATCAAGACCGGCAGGCGCAAACCCCGTCTCGACCCGGCAGGAGGCGGCGGCGACTCAAGCGCCGGAAGATCCGAAAAAGGCATCAGCCCTCCGGCTCGGGCGGGACCGCGCGCGCGCCACGCAGCACGTAACCGACCCCCTTGACCGTCTGCAGCAAGCGATCCGTCCGGTCGCCGTCGATCTTCTTCCGCAGACGGTGGATCGTCACGTCGACCACGTTGGCGAACGAATCGAACGAGTCGTCCCAGACGTGCTCCGAGATCTCGGTGCGAGTGACCACCTGGTCGCGCCGAGTGAGCAGAAACTCCAGCAACGCAAACTCCTTGGGCGACAAATCCAGAGGCCGGCCGCCGACCGTCACCCGCCGCGCCGCCCGGTCCATCGCCAGATCCGCCGCGGAAAGCTCGCTCTGCAACGTCCGCGCCCGCCGCCGCAAAAGGCTCCTCACCCGGGCCAAAAACTCCGCGAGCGAGAATGGCTTCGCCAGAAAATCGTCCGCCCCGGTGTCCAGACCGTCCACCCGATCGTCCACCCCGCTCCGCGCCGTGAGCATCAAAACAGGGGTCTGATCCCCGTTCTCCCGCCACCCGCGTAAAAGCTCGATCCCGCTCGGAGCGGGAATCGTCCAGTCCAGAACGATCAAGTCATAGGTGTTGACCGAAGCCAATTCCTCCGCCGTCGCCCCATCCTCGGCCACGTCCACGGCATAGAACTCACGCCGCAACAACTCGGCAAGCGCCGAGGAAAGCGCAGGTTCGTCCTCGACGACCAGAATCCTCATCCTCGGGGGGTCCCTTCTCTACGTCCCTCTTGGTTCTTGTCGAGACTATACGAAGAGCTAGGTGTCAGGGGTGGAGGGCGAGTGGGAAAATCGCCCCCTAACATCGCTCGGCCGGCGAGACTGGGCAGGCAACCGGCGGACTCGCCTACTGACGTCGTTCCCTCAGGCCAGATGACCTAGAACCATCTTTCACTCACGGACCAACGGATGTCACTTCAGGAACTCCGTGAAAGACACAATGAGCTTGATCTCACGTCGCAATCCCGAAGCAGCAACCTCATGGCAAGGGCAATTTTATCAGTTCTGCAAGGTTGAGTTCGCCACCCGAAACGCAGAGCAACTTCGCGCTACCTAACGGTAAAACCCGTTGTAGCAGGGTTGACTTGACCCACGCAGGGTCCCATTGGCGACCGCCCTTAAGTGCAACCGCCCCAAGGAGCGCGCAAGCCCCGGCAACAAAGGCCGCAGAGAGCGACGTTCCTTTATCTCTTCCCCAAAGCAATGGAGGTGGCAATGTAGAATAGACTGACTCTCCAGGTGCAAGCAGATGGACACTCTTCTCTCCCACACCCCAACATGTAATCGGGTTACCATGATTGTCTGTGCCACCAACTGTGATCATATTGGGGAGGCCGAAGCTCGCAGGATAGTAAGGAGGATCTGTGTCGAGGTTGTGGGTGAAATTCCCTGAGCCAGTCACGAATAAACTGTTCTTAGCTTGAGAGATTTTGTCTCGCATGTTTTTGTCAAAAGGCATGCCCCCCCATGAGGCACAGATAACATGCGCATCGTTAGCGACCGCGTAGTCGATACCTCTCATCGCATCATAAATCGACCCGCAGCTATCTGGGCCCAAGAATTTGATTGGCATCAGCGAAACCTGTAGGCAAACACCATTTACATGCTTGACGCCGGTGCCACCAATAATGCCAGCACAGAAAGTACCGTGATAGCTGTCGTCATTAAGCGATCCGCTCTGAGAAAAGTTCGCTCCAATAATTGCGCCCGACGAATCCGAGTAGATATTCCCTGCCAGGTCAGGATGCGTCGCTTCAATTCCAGAGTCGAGAATGGCGACTCGAATGTCAGTACTTCCGCCCTCTCCCCAAGCCGCTTTACCTCCAATTCGCAAAATGTCATCCTGCTTCGGCCCTGCCGCTATGCTAGTCGCACTTCCGACAATATCTTCAGGTGCGAAAACCAAATAGTTGGGGCTAGCTTCGAAATAGGCATTACCTTTTAGACGCGGAAGCGCCGTAAGCAGATACGGGACCTCATCTGTCGATTTCTCAAGATCCCCTGGAGTAGATCGAAGCTCGACGAGAAGCAGATCCTTTGTGTTCCCACGAATCATGATTCTATCGCGCAAATGTGGCCTGTCACACAACGCAGCCTGTAACATTGACACCGCATCTTTTTTCGGGACGCCCTTAGTCAATCTCACGATTAGCTGGTTAGCAACAGCACCGAATATCTTCTCCCTTTCCTTTGTCCAGCGTGCTAGCAGCGGCCGCCCGGCATAGGCACCGACTGCTCGCACCAAGTCAACATTCTCCACAAACCCGTCTCCATCAACGTCGAAGTGGTCAACAGCGTGACGCTGATTACTGCCCAAAAGGCATCGTGGAATAGGCGCTATCACTCTTTACATCTCCCTGTGGAAGTCCCACCGTGAGTGCTCACTGGGCAGTAAGTTGTCCCAGATGTGATCGGCGCACTGCGAGCGTAGGGAACTCGCAGCTTAGGCCGACGCCCCCCGAATTCAACGAGGTCGTAAAAATGTATAAAATGTTCGAGAACGTTTGGAGGAAACCTCGGGTCGACCGAGACTAGATTCGTGAAACTCGCGCGCACACGGTCAGCTACCGTCCCGTCCGGATATCGTCGAGGCCGAAGTGAGACTTCAAACTTCCCGTCGTCCGCGACGATCTCAACCGACTCCTCCACGGGAATACCATGGATTTCTAAACGGATGATCCCGGCCATAGCCTGGTAATCGATTGCCTCGTCCGACTCGCTCGCCTTAAATTCCCAAAAAACGTAATCGTTGTTTCTGTCGCGCAAAAAGAATGCGGCACTCAGATCCCCTTTTGTCAGGCGTAACCGCGGTATTACAACCGGTCGGAGTCCGAGCCAAGGAACCTCCTCCGTGGGAATTGGGGTCTCAGGGTTTACCAGTCTAAGAGAAGGGATCCAGTCAAGCCAAGTTTCATCGGAGTCAGTCGGCGGCGATTTCGGGAGATCATTGTACCTGTCTTCATCTCGCCAGCAAGCGAGTAATTCACTTCTAGATGGGGCAACGATCTCCATCGGAAGATCCGGCAGACGCAGAATAGCTAACTGTCGCCCGTCAAGATCTGGAAATAGGTCATAAGGAACGCTTGCTTCCTCAAGGTCTTGAGGACTAAAGGTCAAGCGTGGGGTGTGCAGATCACTAGCGCTCTGATTCTGGTGTCCTTCGTGACATCCTTCTGATGCGAGGAAGAGCACATTCACTTCGTCTGGTTTCTTGCGGTCTCCGTGAAACGTGAAAAGGCAGAGACCTGAGAAGGATAACTCAAGCGTATACTCGTTCATTGCGCCCTCCTGGCCTGATTACGGCCAAAAATTTCAAAACTTGCCCAATCTGCGGGAGATCGACTAGCGGGCCTACGCATCATGCTCAACTGAGCAAACCTCAGTGCCGCAACCGCGGGCATTCCTGCCGCAAGCTGTCGATGAAAATCAAGCATCAGATCTCGGGCCGCACGATCTCTGACGTCGGATAAACTTGCAATAACTGCTGGCACTCCTGCCGAAAGGAAACTTGCTACAAGGCCAGAAAAGCCCTCTCGGCCCTTATCCTCACTAACGGATTGACAGGCCGACAGTACTATGAGCTGAGTCTTTCTAAATGGCAAGCCAACGATATCCGAGGCGTAAAGGAACCCGGGATCACCTCTTCTATCTGGAGCGAATACCAGCCGCGAGCGATCGGGCGTATCGGCATCGTCGAGGGCATGGCCAGCGAAATGTACGACCTTCCAGTTCCCCGCTTCGCGAGTGAATACCTCTCGTGTCGCGAAAGCATCTAGCAATAGCCGCGATGACGAATATTGGGCTGCGACACCGGCGGCTTCCGCAGCGGCAGCCGGCAGGCGAGAAAGGTCTCTTGAACGCTTCGAATCAAATGCTGGATTGCCGAAGACGAGAGCATCTATGCCATCCTTATATTCGGGTGCGGGCTCTCTCTCAGCGGTCGAGAGAAAAAACGATGCGCTAGGCGCCAGCATGATCTCCCGGTCCTCGAGCAAAAACCGGCGCCTCTGGGAATCGTAGAGTGCGGCAAATGGCACATCAAGAAGGAAGCGGTCGGGGACGAGGACAAGGGATTCATTTGGAAGTCCCGCCAGAGAAGGCCGCAGAAGCCGGTTAAAGACACGGGCGCCCGCGGCCTGGATCTCGTGAATTGTACCGTGCCTTGCGAGAGCAAGGCGAAATGTATGAACCTCTCCCTTAAGTGTCTCTCGATCGACTCTTTGTTTAGATTCGCTCAGAACTCCAGCATGTATAGTCCAAACAACCAACTGATCTGGCAAGACGAAGAATTCTACAAGCGTCGTACGAAGAGGTAAGTGTTTAATGATCTCGGCAAGCCGCTGAGGCTGCATACCCACGTTACCGCGGATCCTGCTTCCATCTAGCAGGAGGAGTGAGTCAAGAAACTGGCGGGCGCGGGCTCGTTCTGCAATTTCTAGGATCTCAGCGGCACTATCCCTGCCTGCAAGTTGAATGCTAACCATTAAGTCGAACGCAGCCTGAACACCCGAGAAGTAACTCAGTCGCAGCTGTCGATCCGCGACTTTTCGGCGAATTTGTTCCTGTTCGGCGATTACTTGAAGAAGATCTGACTTGGCGAGCGCCACCCGTCCCATTGCTGCGGCCGCTTGCGCCCGAGCGATTCGGAGGCGCACCTCTCGAAAGAAGAACCCGCGATTGAGATCGCTCTCAAGAGCTTCGCTTAAGATTTCGATCGCGCGCCGAGGTTGATCTGCTGAAAGAGACTCTCCTTCAGCAAGCTGAAGTGCCACTTCGATTCGTTCCCTTTGCGCACTTGGGGGCATCATACGTACTAAATTGAGGCCCCTCCGCGCAGTTTCCAGAGCTTCGTGAGATCTACCTAAAGCCTGAAGCGCTTCTGTCTTGATTTGCAGTGCTTCGGCCAATGCGCCCGGATTCGCCCACAACTCGTCATTAGCCAGCATTTCCTCGATCACGTCGAGGGCCGGTCGAGTAGCCTTCTGCCGAAGAAGTGCGTCGGACGCCTCCCAGAGGGCGGCATGCAGTCGGCGGCGATCACCTAAATGAGCGAGCATTGGAAGAGCCGCTAGCCGCGCCCGCCAGGCGTTATCCTGGTCACCTAGCGTTTTGTATGCTTCTGCAAGGAGAACGTGAACGAAGGCCGAGGCTTGAAAACCAATGCTTGAGTCGAGGCGACTCAAGGCGGCGTGGAAATGGTTTAGACCGACCTCGGGCTGATTACGGTTGCTCTCGACAGTTCCGAGCATCCACTCGATGCGAGCAGCAAGAGTCGAATATGGCGTCGAACCGAATGTCTCTTTAAGATGTTCGTACGCTTGCAGGGCTCCCTCGGAATCAGAGTAATGGTCGCAGAGAGAGGAGTAGAACTCAGCCCAACCTACAAAAGGGCTACCCGAAGCTCCAAGTCCACTCGCGGCTCGGACAAACAAAGAATGGGCCTCCTCCAGATCCTGCTCCTTGTAGAGCTTTATAGCGCGACCGAATGCTGCATGGGCCAAGGCTAGTTGATTGAGAAGGCCGGAATTCCCTACCTCCCGCGCTTGATCGATAATATTCACGGCATCGCGCGTCATAGGATCCGCGGTCCGATTAAAGACCGCGTGCCCGATCGCCCGTGCGGTTGCCAGTTGGGTTTCTGCCCGACCTGGATTATTTTGAAGCGTCGCGTCGGCCCAACCGGAGAGCACTTCCTCCTCCACGTAGAGCCTTGCTGCGTGTGGGAACCTGTTTACAACCGCTTGCGCGGCTGAGGGGCTCACGCCTAGTTGCTTGATCTCGCGCAGCTGACGGCTCCATGTTTCCTCGATTGAAGGCAGGGCGAGGTTCGCTTCACGAGCTCGTGCGACAGCGCTCCAGGAAGAAGATCCGTCGAGTAGAAGATAAGTTTCCCAAGCGGAGGCCGCTTGGTACTTCAAACCAAGAAGTGAAAGAATCTCGCCTCGGTTAAACCACGCCTCTTCCAGTGCTGGCTTAACCTTAAGTGCCTCGTCGACCGCAGCCAGAGCAGCGGGAAGATTCTCGGGGTGCAGCTTCGAGAATGCAAGACGAGCAACCGCCAGGTCATTTAGGAATAGGGCATTTAAAGGCTCTGCGACCGCTGCCGCTTCGAAGGAGAGAGCCGCTTGACGAAACCGTCCTTGAAAGAAGTCAAGAAGTCCGATGTCGTGGATCGCTCTGGGTGAACCTTCCTGCTCCAAACATTGTCGGAGGCCAGCCACGACTCGGGACAAGGGCCTTTCGCCACTCTGATCTTCTCTGGACCGCAGAAAAGAAGGATCTCCGGTGAAACGCCCCAGGAAGATCAATTTGCCCCTTGAAACCTGCCGTAGAACACTGAGCTCTGCATCGCACTTCTGCGCCTTCGAGGGGCATCCTCCAGATATGAACACGAGACTCATGATGGCTATGCAGAGTTCGATCGCGAGCGGTAGCCGATTTTGCGTGTGGAGCGCACAGGCTCCAGCCCTCGAAGTCCAACCCCAGCGCCTTGCGGGACGGTCTAATGAAATCAGGGCGAGATCGGTTCGCATAGCTCATGGAGGGTGCGGGCAGCGGTCAAGAGAAGGATTGCCCGCGGGTTGCCCTTTCGACCGAAAAGTTGTTTTGAAGCCTGATGCCAAGAGTTTACGCTAACCTGGCAGGATTGGCACGTAGGCTTGGCCCCAGTTTTCAACGAGCCTGGCGACATCTTGCAGGAGGAGACGGACGCAAGACCGGGTTTTCACCGCGCAAGCAGAAAAAAGGGCTAGCCGTGGCGCCCGCCGGAGCGATTTGTAACTATTCGTCGCGATCCAGGCGGTAACGGACGTAGTCTTGTCCGTCCAATGGGATCGAGCACCGCGTGTCACCCAGAATCACAGGCCGGCCCGGGGGAGAACCGCTGTTGAGCCCACATCCGCAACTTGAAGCGATCGCAGCGTTTATCGAGAGCCGCCTCGGCCCTCCCGAGCGGGAGGAGGTGGCCGGTCACCTCGATCACTGCGCGGAGTGTTACGAGATCTACACCGAATCGGTGCGGTTCCAGAGCGACGAACGGGCGCGGGAGGAAGCCGAGGAGAAGGGCAAGGTGCTGCCGTTCGGCCGCAAGGCGGGGTGGTCGGTCATGCGGCCCGCGTGGCAGGCACTCGCCGCGGTGCTGGTGGTCGGGGTGGGGTTATCGGTCTGGTGGCACCTTCGACCGCTACCGCCGGTGGATTTTGCGAGCCTGACCGCGCCTCTGGCGAATCCCGGACCGCTCGCCCGCGAGCTGGAGCCTTTCGACGCGCAACGCGGGGTGGAGCAAGAGGCGATCGTTCTGCACGACGTGGTCGCGTTCCAGGCGGGGGCGACGCTGGTCAACCTGAGCGTCGCGATCGAAGGCGGCGACGAGCAGCAGATCTCGGACTTCGCCCAGTGCCTCGGAGTTCTGTTCACCTATGCCAACTTCCCCTCGCCGGAAGATCAGGCGGCGGTGGAAAAGGCCAGGGACCGACTGCAGCAGGCGAGCGTCCCGAAGCCCGAGCGCCTGACCGCGCTCCGCACCCTCGAAGGCGCCTTCCGGCGAGACAACGACCACGAACCAGACCTTCACATCTTCGAGCTCGGAGCCCGCGGGGAGGCCGGCCGTCTGGCCGCTCTCGGGCCGCGAGACGCGTTCTTCTCCGAGGGAGCCAACGAGCGATTTTTCGATCGGATCCCGCCTCCGGACCGGGCGGGGGCGGAGAAGGCGATCGACGAGATCCGGAGCGCTTGGCCCGACGGCCCTCTCTCCGCCGCCGCGGGGAAGAAGCTCGCCGCCCGGTTCCAGGACCTGATCGAAATCTACGACGTTCCTCCGACGGAAGAGGATCTGTAAGCCTCTAGACGAAGCGCCGGACGAAGGCGAGCGCCGTGTCCGCGACTTCGCGCCAGTCGCTGTCGATCGTCAAGGCATGGCCCCGGTTGGGGATCTCGACGATCTCGGTCACGCCTTCGTTTCTCTTCTCTCGCTCGAAGGACGCGTTGGCGATCGCCCAGGGGACGGTGTGGTCCTTTTGGCCGGAGATGATCAGGAGGGGGCCGCGCTCCGGGTTTTCGGTGTCGACTTTCACCTCGGTCCACGGGTTGAGGTTGGCGGCCGCGGCCTGGAAGAGCGGCGCGCCGGCGGCCGGAACGGCGAAGGTGGCGTACAGCTCCTTGGCCTCTTCTTCGCTCACGGCGTTGGCGAAGGCGTAGCGGAATTGGTCATAGGTGAGCGGGATCGCGCGGTTTCGGTTGGCCGGATTGCCGAGCACCGGCCAGGCGGATTTGAGCGCGGACAAAGGGAGCGGCAGGACTCCGCGGAAGGGAGCGGGATCGATCGCCACCGTGGCCGAGGAGCAGCCGCGGCCGGCGAGGATCTGCGCGAGCAGGCCGCCGAACGAATGGCCGACGATCGCCGGTTTCTTGTGTAGCGCGCGAACGATCTGGTCGAAGTGGTCCGCGACTTGTGCCACGGTCTTGTGGGCGAAGACCTCCGGGTGCGCGTTCGCCTCTTCCACAGTCTCCGGATCGTCCGGCCAGCCGGGCGTGAGCGCGGTGTAACCCGCCTCCTCGAAGACGGTCGCCCAGCGATCCCAGCTGCTCGGCAGCAGCCAAAGGCCGTGGACGAACACGACCGGTTGCCGCCCCGTGGCGTTCGCGCGCTCGACCTGCTGCATCTCGTGCTCGGTGATCGTTGTCGGGGCGTTCGGTTCGGTCGGAGATGCGGCGATGGTCATGGGGTAGCTCTCCATTTTGGCTGAAGGCCCAATCTTAAAACGAGGTCTCCGGGAGAGGGCAACTCTCGGGAACCTCTCAAAACCCGCGACCGAAGGTCCAAGCCTCGCGGGGCTTCACGCGAAGCCACACAGAATTTTCCGTGAAGTCACGCAGTTTGGGCGTCCAAGCCACGCAAAACGGGGGTGAAGCACCGCAAAACGCCCCGAAGCAACAGACGGACCGTGCGAAGCCACCGAGAAATTCGCTGAAGCCACCGAGAAAACCCCTGAAGCCACACAAACGGCCGCCCAAGTAGCGCAAAAGTTCCCTCCAACCACCCATCGAACGGCTGAAACCACCCAACCCAAGGGTGAAGTCACCGAGAAATTCAACGAATTGGACCGATCAATCGGTCGAGCCACCGAAGAATTAGGCACTTTGTGTGGCTTCAGCGAATTTCTGGGGGACTTCAGAGGTTTTCTGCGTGGCTTCAGTGAATTTCTCGGTGGCTTCGGGGGTTTTCTCAGTGGCTTCAGCGAATTTCTCGGTGGCTTCAGTGAATTTCTCGGTGGCTTCACCGTCCCAGTCTGTGGCTTCAGGGTTCGCCTCGGTGACTTCACCGTTCGGCCGGATGGCCTCGGCGATCATCCGGGTCGCTTCAGCGAATTTCTGGGTGGCTTCCGGCCTATCTCCGTTCTACGGCTGCCAAGCATTGCCCGAGGCGGCGAGCAGGGCGAGCGCCTTGAGGGTGTTGCCGTAGTAGTCCGCCTCTTGGATCGGGGCGCTGACGATCTCGTCCCAGAGGCCCTCGACCCATTCGGGATGCTCGGGGTCGAGCAGGGCGCCGACGGTGGCCGGGGCCAAGAAGGAGAGGTCGGTGTAGTCGTTGCCGGGAAGGTTTCGGCCGTCGAGCCGAAAACCGGCGCGCAGCCGTTCGGGGTCGCCCGCCGCCGCCGTTCGGAGGAAGGTGGAGATCTTTCGCACCGCGGTCCGACCGCGGACATCGCCCGAGAGCAGAGCGTCGAGACCGAGGCGCCACGGGGTTCGGCAGGCGTTGTAGAAGTAGGCGCCGTCGGCCGGACCTTCGAGGAAGCCGGGGCTCGCCGGGCGGGCTACCGCGTTCGTCCTTTCGATGAAATCGGGGAGCAGACCGGTCGCGGGGGAATAGACCGTCTGCATGCGCTTGACCAGGACATAGACGCGATTCGCCGCGGTCGCCCAGCGCGCGTCGCCGGTGGCGAGACGGAACGCCTTGAAATGACCGGGCATGAAGTCCGACGTGCGGGTCGAGTTGAAATGCCGCGGTTGATCGGTCGAGACCCAACTGCCGAGCTGGATTGTCGCATCGACCGGATGGAGCTCAACCGCGCGGATCGCCCGGATCACCTTTCGTGCCTCCGCCAGGTAGTTGATCGCCCCGGCGCTTCCCCACTGCCGGTCGGCGAGCAAGAGGGCGTAACCGATGTCGAGATCTCCGTCGGTCGCCGTGTCTTGGCCGTCCGGCGCGTCGGCGCAATCGGCGAGCTGTTTCCAGGCCATCACGTTCGGATATCGGTCGCTCGGATGGTCGCGGAAGTAGCGATAGAGACCGTCGAAGGCGGTTTTCGCGTCCGGATCGGCGCCGGCAAAGTAGGCGGTGAGCAGCATGCCGTAGCCGTGCCCTTCGGAGATCGAGAGGACTTCCGGGTCCGGAAACTTGCCGTCCGCGTTGACCGAGACGTAATAGCGCCCCGGGCCGCAGCCGGCGACCAGATAGCGCGCTCGCCACTGGCGATAGAACGCCAAGGCCGCCGCATCGAGCTGCGGCCGGGACCGATGACCGGGGAGGATCGAGCCGGCGGCGTACGCCGTATGCCGCGGAAACGGCCGCCGCGGCGCCTGGGCGGCGAGATCGGCGGTCGCCATGGAGCCCGCGAGCGCCACGCTGACGGCGAGGAGGGCGAAACGCTTCATCGTCAGCTCTCCGCCTCCGCCGCGATCGCCGCGGGGGCTTCGATTCCCTCGCGGGAGAATCCTTTGCGTCCGGCGCGCACGAGGTGCTCCCCTTCGATCGTGTGGGTGACCAGGGCTTCGGCCATCGCGAGCGAACGCTCGGCCAGCTCGCGGGCGGCGTCGTGCAGCTCTGTGCTTTTTTTGACGAACGCGACGTTCTTTTCCATGTCCTCGGCGGTCCAGCCGCGCGAGTGGGCGATGTAGGGAAACTGGGGGAAGACGCAGCCGATCTCGGCGAAGAAACCGAGCATCTGGCCGGCGACCGCCTGGATGTTGTCCTGGCCGCCGGTGATGATGAACCCCGCGACCTTGTTGCGCAGCAGGACCCGGTTCGACAGGGTGACCTGGTTTTGAACGCAGTTCATCCGCTCGACCATTTTGTAATAGAGCGAGCTGGCCGAGCCCCAGCGGATCGGGGTCGAGACCAGCACCACGTCGGCCCAATGGACGAGCCCCTCGTAGACCTGGTCGAGTTGGTCTTCAGGGTCCATCTGGGTGATCGAGCAGGGCCAGGTGCAGGCGTGGGAGCTCTTCGAGTAGTACCCCTCGCAGGCGCGGAATTCCAACTCGCGCAGGCGGATCAGCCGGGTGACAGCGCCATGCGCTCCGGCGTGCGCCAACGCGGTCTCGAGCAGCTCGTCCGAGGTCGAATAACGCGGAAACGCGTTGTCCATCACGGTCGTGGCGATCCCGAGCACGCGGATCGGCCCCATCTCTCGCTCGACCTTGCGGGCTAGGCGGTGCGGCTCGTGCGGCGCCTTCTGCCGTCGCGTCGCGGGTTGCAGATCGACCCACAGGTGACCGTCCTCTTCGCGCAACGAGAAGCGCGGCACGCGGTCCTCCTCGAAGCCAGGTTCCCCCTCGCCGGTCGTGCGGTGGAACTTCCAGTGGTGCCATGGGCAGACGACGTACTCGCCATCCAGGTGCCCTTCGCCGAGCGGTCCGCCGACGTGATTGCAGGCCCCGGAAACCGCTCCGAAGGCGCCGCCAACGAACGACAGAGCGATCTTGGTCCGGCCGATCACGATCTGCTGCAGCGGCTTGGCGCGCAATTCTTCGACCGGCCCAAGGTCGTACCAACGTTCTGATCCGGCGGAGCCGGGAGAGGTTGCGGGTTCGGTGGGGCTCATGGCGGTCCTTTCGGGGCGGAATCTCAGGGTATCGGGCCGAAACGAACGAGTGTCGAAAGTATGGCAGAGGTCTGGGTAAGGCGTTCCCATGCAGCGCGCCGCCTTAGCCGCTCGCGACGGGCGTTTCGTTTCGGTGCCGGCAAAGAACGCTCCTCTTCGGCTTCCGCCCCGGGTAAGATCGCCCGCATGCCGGAAAAACGGGCCAGACGGCGGGGCGTTCCTCCTCCCGCGGCGAGTGACCGCGAGCGGGTGGCGCTCGCCGAGATCGCCCGGATCGCGACCGAGGACTTGGAGCTGCGGCCGATGCTCCAACGGATTACCGACGCGCTCGCTGCGGCGTTCGGCTGGGAGCTGGTCGCCCTGATCAGCCTCGACGTCGAGCGCCGACGCTTCGTTTGCGAGGCGCTCACCACCTCGGTTCAAACCGACGTCCGGCCAGGCTACGGCCGGCCGTACGGCAGCGGGGTGGTCGGCGAGGTCGCGGCAACCGGCCGCACCCTGGTGATCGACGATTCCCAGGATCACCCCGACTTCATCGAGGTCTTCCCGGGGACCCGCTCGGAGCTGTGCGCCCCCATCCGCCACCGCGGCGAAGTGGTCGCCGTGCTCAACCTGGAGAGCCCGCGGCGAGCCGCGTTTTCCCACCATCGGCCGACCGTCGAGGCGATCGCCGACCAGATTTCCGGCGCGATCGCGAGCGCGCGGCTCTACGAGGCGACCCGCCAGCGCGCGCTCCATTTCGAGGTGCTGACCGAAGTCTCGCGCGCCGCCCTCGGCGGCGCCGACCTGCGCACCATCCTTCACCGCATCGCGACCTACATCCAGCGCCGCTTCGATATCCTGCTGGTCGACATCGTGGTCGCCGCGGTGTCCGAGGTCGAGTGGTCGTACCACGCGGTGGCGACGCGAACGCCGATCGACGTCTCGGACCGCGAGACCTGGGCGATCGACGCCGGCATCGTCGGGCGCGCGACCCGCCTCGGCCGGCCCCAACTGGTGCGCGACGTCGCGGCGGATCCCGACTATCGGGCGGTCTCGCCCGACGTCAAGGCCGAGTACGTCTCACCGATCCGCTTCGGCGACCGCACCCTCGGCGCCTTCAACCTGGAGAACGACGACCTGGAGGTCTTCTCGGTCGAGAACCTGCGCCTGCTCGATCTGGTCGCGGACCAGGTGGCCGGGGCGATCGAGATGGCGCTTTTGAACGAGCAGATCTCGGTCACCAAGAGCCAGCTCGAAGAGGCCAACCGGCACCTCCAGAGCGCGAACCGCACGCTCCAGCAGATGTCGCAAATCGATCCGCTCACCGGGGTCGCGAACCGCCGCCGTCTGGAAGAGGCGCTCGACCTCGAATGGCGCCGGCTCGCGCGGGCCGGGCAGCCGCTGTCGCTGCTCCTGTGCGACGTCGACTGCTTCAAGGCCTACAACGACAGCCTCGGCCACATCGCGGGCGACCGCTGCCTGCAACGGATCGCCGGCGTCCTGCGCGACTCGGTGCAGCGCGCGGGCGACCTGGTCGCCCGCTACGGCGGCGAGGAGTTCCTGGTGATCTTGAGCGGCACCGATACCGCGAGCGCGGCGCGGCTCGCCGAGCAGGCCCGGGAACGGCTCGCCGGGCTCGCGATCGACCATCCGAGCTCGACGGTCAAGCCGGTGGTGACCCTCTCGGTGGGTGTGGCTAGCGTGATTCCGTCGGGCGAGCCCTCGCCCGCGCATCTCGTGGCCACCGCCGACCGCGCGCTCTACCGGGCGAAGCAGGAAGGGCGAGACCGGGTGGTCGTGGCGGATGGAGTGGCCACTCCGCATTCGGGATCGGGCTAAAACCCTCCCGTCGATCGCTCGCACACTACCGCGGCAGAAGCTCGCCCGCCTCTCATGCTGCGGCGGCATTTTTTGCCGACGCCTCTATTCCGGAGACGCCTTTCCGGGCGCAAAGCCGATCTCGAGATTGGTCTTTCTCTTGCACTTGGGGTCCCTTGTCACGACCGGCCCTCCGGTCAAGCACACCGGACACCACTGGAGAGACTCATGCGATTCCGGCTCGGTTCCCACCCTCTTTCCATGGCTCGCCCGGTCGTGATCGGACTGATCGGGCTCGTACCTTCAGGCGTAGCGCTCTCCCAAACACCGCCGCGTATTTCCGAAAACCCCTTCTCGGCGCTCGTACGTTCCGACGATCGATTCCAGCCCCGAGAAGCGCTCGTACCGCTCGAAAATCACCGTTCTCAGCTGGTCGGCAATCTCGATGGCGCCTGGAACGCTTTTCAGCTCGATCACGAGGATTGGAACGCCCACCTCGATGCGCGAAACGGCCGCGTCGAGTCGGCCGAAGGAGCGGGAATTCCGTGGATTCCCGGCGCGGGAAACCGCCTGCGCAGCGCCGACCTGGTAGGCCTTCTCGAAGGAAAAGCCGCTCCCGACCTGTCCGTTCTCGAACGCATCGCGCGGAAATTCCTCGCCGCTCATCCGGCCCTTTTCGGCACCGACGGCAAAGACCTTCGGCTCGCCTCGGGGCGTTCGGGTCCGGCCTCCGATGCGCTCTGGCTGGTCGATTTCGACGTCGTTCGCGGCGACCTCGCGGTCGAAGGCGCGCGAATCGTCTTCCGCGTCGGCCACGGCAACCTGATCCAGATGGGCAGCGAGCGGCTGCCGTCGCCCGGCCTCCCGGCACCGCAGGTCAAGGTGACCCGCAAGGAGGCCTACGCCAAGCTCTCCGACTACGTCGGCGGGTTCGATCCGGCCGTCGACCGGCTGGTCGATCGCGGCACGCTCCGCCTGCTGCCGGTCGCCGCCGCCGACGCGAGGTTCGCCGAGGGCTTCGACTTCGCCCAGGGCTACGGCCTGGAAACCGTCTGGGAGCTTTCGTTTCGCCGCAAGGGGGTTTCCGGCACCTGGCGGGGGCGGGTGGACGCCACGACCGGCGAAATCGTCGAGTTCCTCGACACCAACCTCGATGCGGGAGCGACCGGCGGGGTCGCCGCCGATTCGGACTCCGGGGCGGAAATCCTCCGTCCGATGCCTTTCACCGATCTCGGCGGGGGCCAGAGCACGAATTCGGCCGGCATGTACAGCTACAGCGGCACGCCGGTCACCTCGACGTTCAACGGACTGTTCGTCGGCGTCGGCGATTTCTGCGGCGGGATCTCGCTCACTTCCAACACCGCGGGCGACCTGCCGTTCGGCTCCACCTCGGCGGGCAACTGCGAGACGCCCGGCTTCGGAGGGGGCGGCAACACCCGCGCCGCGCGCACCAGCTTCTACCATGTCAACCGCGGCAAGGACATGGTCCGCGGCTGGCTGCCGGGCAACACCTGGCTCAACAGCCAGCTGGTCGTCTCGGTCAACAACGTCGGCGCTTGCAACGGATACTGGAATGGCAGCCGCATCCTGCTCTACGGCGCGGTCCAGGGCGCCTGCGGCGCGAGCGGCGAAGAGCCGGGGTTCATCCTTCATGAATTCGGCCATGGCGTGGACCAAAACGACGGCAACGGCCTCGACGCTTCGACCACCGAGGCCTATGCCGACGTGACCGCCGCGCTCACCCTCCACAACTCGTGCGTCGCCCCGGGATTCCGCGCCGCCAATTGCGACTCCTACGGCGACCCCTGCACGGCCTGCACGGGCCTGCGCGACATCGACTGGGCGCGCCACACTTCGGCGGCTCCGCACACCGTCGCCAACTACACGCAGACCCACTGCGGAACCGGCGGCAGCGGCCCCTGCGGCGGCGAGCCCCACTGCGAATCCCACGTGCCGACCGAGGCGGTCTGGGATTTCGCCAACCGCGATCTGCCCGCCCCCGGCGGCAGCGCCGCTTGGAACGTGCTCGAACGGCTCTGGTACCTGTCGCGCCCGACCTCGACCGCCGCCTTCACCTGCAACACCACCGGCCCGACCTACACCTCGAACGGCTGCAACGTCGGCTCCTGGTGGAAGACGATGCGCGCGATGGACGACGACGACGGCAATCTGGCCAACGGCACCCCCCATTCCTGCCAACTGTTCGCGGCCTTCGATCGCCACGGCATCGCCTGCGCTTCCGACCCGGGAGCCAACACCTGTTTCCGCGGCTGCACCCAGCCCGCGCCGCCCTCGATCAATCTCACCGACGGCGACAGCACTACCACGGTCTCATGGCCCAACTCGGGCGCCGGCGTGGTCTACGAGGTGTTCCGCAACGAGACCGGCTGCAACGCGGGCTTCGCCAAGATCGCGGACGACCTGGCGACCACCTCGTTCGCCGACGGAGCGGTCGCCGACGGCACATCCTATTACTACCAGGTGGTCGCCCATCCGAACGGCAACGAGGCTTGCCACTCCGCGCCGAGCGTCTGCGTGGGCAACACGAAGAACGCGCAATTCATCCGGCAGAGCATCCCCAAGAGCATGGCCGGCGGCCAGCAATACTCCGTGACCGTGACGGTCAAGAACATAGGCGGCGTCGCCTGGAATCCGATCGGAGCACAGTGCAACGCCTTTCGGCTGGCGCAGATCGGCAACGCGGGCTGGAGCCCGTCGCGCGTCGATTTTTCCGCCGCGGTTCTCTCCGGCGAGGAGGCGACGTTGAGTTTCACGGTGACCGCGCCGACCGCCGCCGGGACCTACACCTTTCAATTGCGGATGGTCCACGAATGCGTCGAGTTCTTCGGCGCCGCGAGCCCGAGCATTTCGATCACCGTCGCAGGCGCTTCGAAGCAGGCGCAGATCGTGTCCCAAAGCGTGCCGGCGAGCATGACGGCCGGGCAACCCTATTCGGCGACCGTGACGGTCAAGAACGTCGGCACCCTCGCCTGGAGCCCGATCGGGCCGCAGTGCAACGCCTATCGCCTCGCCCAGATCGGCGCCTCGGCCTGGGCTCCCGTCCGGGCCGAGCTCCCCTCGGCGCTCGCCGCCGGCCAGCAGGCGACGATCGCGATCAACGGCATCGCGCCGGCAACGCCGGGGACCTACAACTTCCAGGTCCAGATGGTCCACGAGTGCGTGGAGTACTTCGGCGAATCCGGACCGGTCGTCGCGGTCAACGTGTCGCCCTGAGGGGGCGAACCGACCCGGCTTGCCGGGCGCGTCCGGCCCAAACGGTTCGATCGACTGGTTCGATCGACGCCCGCCGAAAAGCTTCGCGGCGGGCGTTTCCCCATCGTAGCCCGACCTTGAGACCCACACCTTCTCCAAGAAATTGAGTCTCTTCCGTCAAGGTCGGGAAACGCTATTGTTCTATGCCGAGCGCCGGGGCGGCGCGCTGGACCACGACGGAGGATTTCCATGAGAGCTCGACATCGTTCCTCTTTTACCCTCCCCTTGCTGCTGATCGGATGGACCGGGCTCGTTCCCTTGAGCGCCGCCGTCGCCCAGTTGCCGCGCGATCTCGGAGGTCCGTTCGCGGCGCTGGTGCGGACCGACGAACGGCTCCAGCCGCGGGAGGCGCTCGAGCCGCTCGATGACGTCCGCGCCAACCTCACCCCCGGGGTCGAAGACGACTGGGCAAAGCTCCTGCTTGACCATGACGACTGGACCGCCTACGTCGACGCCCGAAACAGCCGCATCGAAGCGGCCGAGGGCACCGGTATTCCCTGGATTCCCGGTGCGGGCAACCGGCTGACGACAGAAGATCTTGCGGTACCGCTCGACGCCCACCAGGAGCCCAACCTGGCCGTGCTCGAATCCATCGCGCGCAGGTTCGTCGCCGACCATACGGCGCTCTTCGGGGTCAAGGCACGGGAGCTGCGGCTCTCTCCGGGGCGCTCGGGAAAAGCCTCCGACTCGCTCTGGCTGGTCGATTTCGACTTGGTGCGCGGCGGCTTGACCGTCGAAGGCGCCCGCATCGTCTTCCGCGTCGGCCATGGCAACTTGATCCAGATGGGCAGCGAGCTACTGCCACCGTCCGACGCCGCGGCCCCGGAGGTCAAGGTCAGCCGTGAGTCCGCCTACGCCGCGCTCGCTTCCTACGTTGGTGGCTTCGATCCGCTCGCCGACACGATTCTGGATCGCGGCTCGCTCCACCTGCTGCCGGTGGCCCTGCCCGAGGGATTCGATTTCGCCAAGGGCTACGGTCTGTCGACGGTTTGGGAGATCGCCTTTCGCCGGGAGGGAGTCCTCGGCACCTGGCGCGGGCGCATCGATGCCACGACCGGCGAAGTCGTGGAATTCATCGACACCGACCTCGACGCCCAAGCGACGGGCGGAGTGGCGGCGGACTTGGCGGCGGGCACCGAGACACTCCGCCCCATGCCCTTCGCCGACCTCGGGGGCGGGCTGTTCACGAATTCGGCCGGCCTCTACACGTACGGCGGCACGCCGCTCACCTCGACGCTGAATGGGCAGCGCGTCCGAATCACCGACACCTGCGGCCCGATCTCGCTCACCACCAACCCATCGGGCAACTTGCCGTTCGGTTCGGCGGCGGGCAACAATTGCACCACGCCGGGAGTCGGCGGCGCGGGCAACACGCGCTCTTCGCGCACCAGCTTCTACAATGTCAACCGCGGCAAGGAAATCGCCCTCGGCTGGTTGCCGGGCAATGCCTGGCTCAACGGCCAGTTTACCGTCTCGGTCAACAACACAGGTACCTGCAACGGCTTTTGGAACGGCGACGGGATTACGCTCTATCGCGCGGTCGGGGGCAACTGCGGCGCGAGCGGCGAGGAGCCGGGCTTCATTCTTCACGAATACGGCCACGGGCTCGACCAGAACGACGGCAACGGATTGAACAACTCGAGCAGCGAGGCCTACGCCGACGTGGTCGCCGCTCTCACGCTTCACAACTCCTGCGTCGGACCCGGGTTCCGGCTCGGCAACTGCAACGCCTACGGCGACCCCTGCACCGCCTGCACGGGGCTGCGCGACATCGACTGGGGCAAGCACGTCTCGGGTGCGCCGCATACGGTCGCCAACTTCACCCAGCAGTTCTGCCTGTCCAGCACCACCCACAACGGCCCCTGTGCCGGCGAGGCCCACTGCGAGGGCCACGTGCCCACCGAGGCGGTCTGGGATTTCGCCAACCGCGACCTGCCCAGCCCGGGCGGAGCGGCCGCCTGGAACGTGCTCGAACGGCTCTGGTACCTGTCTCGGCCGACCTCGGCGAGCGCGTTCACTTGCGTCACCGGCCCGACCTACACTTCGAATGGCTGCAACGTCGGCTCCTGGTGGAAGACGATGCGGGCGGTCGACGACGACGATGGCAACCTGGCAAACGGCACGCCTCATTCATGCAACCTGTTCGCGGCGTTCAGTCGCCACGGCATCGCCTGCACGACCGACCCGGAGGCCAACACCTGTTTCCGGGGTTGTTCCCAGCCGGCGGTGCCTGCGCTGACGCTGGCCGACGGCACGAACCAGGTCGGCCTGTCCTGGACCCCCTCGGGGGCTGGAACGGTCTACGACGTCTTCCGCAACGAGGTTGGTTGCAACGCGGGCTTCGCAAAGATCGCGGACAACGTTGCGACATCGTCGTTCACCGACAGCTCGGTCGCCGAGAGCTCGACCTACTTTTACCAGGTCGTCGCCCATCCGAACGGCAACGAAGCCTGCCACGCCGCGCCCAGCACCTGCCTCGACACCACGAAGAACGTGCAGTTCCTCAACCTGAGCGTGCCCACAAGCATGGTCTCCGGCCAGCCGTACACCGTGAGCGTGACGGTCAAGAACACCGGGGGCATCGCCTGGAATCCAATCGGACAGCAATGCAACGCCTATCGGCTCGCCCAGGTCGGCGATGCGGCCTGGAGTCCGATTCGCGTCGATTTCTCCGCCCCCGTCGACTCCGGCGGGCAGGCGACCCTGAGCTTCGTGGTGATCGCGCCTTCGACCACCGGGCCCCATACCTTCCAACTGCAAATGGTCCACGAATGCGTCGAGTTCTTCGGCTCCTCAAGCCCGAGCGTCATCGTCGACGTCCAGGCTGCTACGAAGAACGCGCAATTCCTGAGTCTGTTCGTCCCCACGAGCATGGCCCCCAGCCGGCAGTACTTCGCGAACGTGACGGTCAAGAACACCGGCACAATCACCTGGAATCCGATCGGACCGCAATGCAACGCCTATCGGCTCGCCCAAGTCGGCAATGCGGCTTGGAACCCGATCCGCGCCGAGCTCCCCGCCTCTGTCGCACCCGGCGCTCAGGCGACCCTGACCTTTGCGGTGATCGCGCCTTCGACGCCCGGGACCTACATCTTCCAATTGCGAATGGTCCACGAATGCGTCGAATTCTTCGGCTCCTCAAGCCCGGCTGTCACGGTCCGAGTCGGTGGGAAGCATGCGCAGATCGTGGCTCAGAACGTACCGGCTACCATGGCGGCCGGGCAGCCCTATTCGGCGTCCGTAACGGTCAA
Source organism: Thermoanaerobaculia bacterium (assembly GCA_035995205.1). Taxonomy (GTDB): domain Bacteria; phylum Acidobacteriota; class Thermoanaerobaculia; order Multivoradales; family UBA5704; genus DASYKS01. Next base: position 70,255 of record DASYKS010000002.1, on the reverse strand, counting down.
AAATGACGGCAACCTCACCTGGAGCCCGATCGGGCCACAGTGCGATGCGTACCGCCTCGCGCAGATCGGAAGCCCGGCTTGGAATCCGGTTCGAGTCGATCTCGCTTCGAGTCTCATCTCCGGGCAGCAGGCGACCTTGCAGATCAACGGCATAGCGCCGACCACACCGGGGCCTTACAATTTCCGGCTTCAGATGGTCCACGAGTGCGTGGAATTCATCGACGATCCCGGCGCGGTGGTCTCGGTGAACGTGACGCCCTGACGGCGTGAACCGACCGGTCTTTCCAGCCGAACCGGCAGACCTTACCCGCCCGCCGTGAGATCCCTCGCGGCGGGCACGCTCGCTTCTCAGGAGGCCGCGCGCACTAAGCGCCGGCAGGCTTCGATCGCGACCGCCAAGAAATCCCGCGCCGCGGCAATTTGCTGGTCCGCCGTCGCAAGCGCGAGGAGCGGCGCGGCGTCGAGCACCGCGCCGAACCATCCTTCGGTGTTCCAGACACCGCCGGAAGGAAGCGCAGGCAACGCCGGGTCTTTCGGGGAGCAGAGCGGAAGCTCTCGTGGACGCCCGCGATCACGCCTTGCAGAAACGCGGAGCGCGCGCCGTCCCAAACCAGACTTTGCTCCGAGGCGTCGGGGCGCGCCGGAATCAACTGCTTGCCCGGAGCCGAGGCGGCGGCGATCGCCCAATGCAGGGTACGGCGCGCGTCGATCAGGTCTTCGTTCGTCACGCCGCCGAGAGCCATCATCTTTCGGTCTTCCATTCGGACCTCCTGGTGGGAACTGCGCCGCCTCGCCGTTCTCGGTTACCGCTCGACCGTCACCCCACGCCAGAACGCCACATGGCCGCGGATGTTCGCCGCAGCCGGCTTCGGATCGTCGTAATACCAAGCGGCATCGCGGTTCTCTTCGCCGTTTACGATCACGTTGTAGTAGTTCGCAGTTCCCTTCCAACCGCACACCGTGGTCGTTTCGCTCGGAGCGAGTCGCTCCTTCTTCACCGCCTCGGGCGGGAAATACACGTTGCCTTCCACGACCTCGAACGTATCGCTCTCGGCGATCGTGGCGCCTTTCCACACCGCTTTTGCCATCGCTTGCGTCTCCCGTTAAAAAAGGAGATCTTAGTTCGTCCACACTCGGGAGAAATATATGCCTATTTTCGACGCCTACCTGATGGTCGATTGGAGTGCGAATTCGAAGCCCAAAACCAAGAAGGACAGCATCTGGGCTGCATGGCTTCAACACGGCCGAAAACTTGAGGTTCGCAATCTTCCGACTCGCGCAGAGGCACTCGAGTTTGCGTTCGAGTGCCTTCGTCCGGCATATCGCGAGGGCATCCGGACGCTCGTCGGTTTCGATTTCGCCTATGCCTACCCAAAGGGTCTCGCTCGCGCACTGGGCTGGACATCGGAGGAGAAGCTGGCCCCCTGGCGCTACGTCTGGAATGAAATCTCCGTCGCCGTCGGCAACGCGGCACAGCCGCGAAATACCAACGATCGATTTAGCGCGGCGGCCAGCCTCAATAGAAGAATTGGTGACCCCACCGCTCCGGGGCCGTTCTGGGCTCGTCCGGTCAGCAAGACCCTATTGCCTGGGCTTTTACCGACTCGATCAACCTTCCCCTATCCCGTCGCAGATGACGAGCACCTCGAAAGCCGTAGGTTTACAGACATTCCCGGAGCCCAAGAAGTTTGGAAGCTCTTTACCGCAGGCTCCGTGGGTAGCCAGTCGCTTCTTGGGATTCCGGTCGTACGTGGCCTTCGCGATGACCAGGGTCTTCAAAACCACAGTCGCGTTTGGCCATTCGAGACCGGCTTCTCGCCGAATCCCACACGAGATTCCGGCGCCCTTGTGATCCACGCAGAGATTTGGCCCGGTATTCTCGACAAACGGCTACTGGAAAATCACGGGAAGTCCTGCCGCGACGAAGCCCAAGTGATCCTACTCGCCGAACTACTCGCCAGGCTCGATGAAGAAGAGGAACTCGGCACCTGGTTCGATGTTCCACAAGGTCTCGACCAACACCAGCAAGACATTTGTGTCAAAGAAGAAGGCTGGATTCTCGGAGCCAGGCGTCGGGTCAGAGCAGAAGCGTGAACACACCCTTCCGGGGCAGGCGATAGACCGCAAAGTCTCGCTGATCCAGAGTCAGTACTCGACGTAGGCCCTCTCGCTCCGCCACCCACACGAGCGCGGCATCGGCGAGATCCATCGGCAGATCCTGGTACTTCTCCATCAGGCTCTTGATCTTGGAGAAGTCGGTATCGTCGAGAGGCAGGAGCTGAACCGTGCCGGTCTCGAGAATTTCCCAGAGGGCTTTCTGTGCCCGCCAAGAGAACGAGAGGAGGTACATGGCCTCTACCAAGACCGGCCAGACAGTAACCAGCGGGTCCGTAATCTTCCGCAGCGTCCTTGCGACAACTTCATGATGCTCATCGCCTCGGTCCAGGAAGGCGACGAGAGGACCGGCGTCAACCAGGACGGCGCGCATCCCGCTTCTTCTCCAGAATCTCGCGGAACCTCTTCCCTGTTTGCGTCGAAAGCTGAAGACCACCGCTGTCTACTATGCCTTCGAAGGCTCGCAGCCTCTCGTAGGCCGACCGAGTCTGGCCTCCTTCATCGGCAAGGCGGGTAATTGCATCGCGGATCACTTCGGAACGGGTCTGTCCCCGGCGCGCCGACAATTGATTCAGTGCCGCCTCGGTCGTGACGTCTAGTCGCACGGTGGCCATCGAAGCCCCCTCCTGTGACACAGTAACTGTAACACGGCGACGGAGAGGGCGCGGCGCCCTCTCCGTCGTGAGATCAAGCGAGTGAGACTTAGTAGTCGAACCGGTTCGTGATGTAGCCCGAGAAGTGCCAGAGCTCGGCGTAGGCGAACGGCGTTCCGACGTAGATCTTGAAGTAGGCGCCGATCGGGCCGCTCAGACCATAGACCTTGCCGACGCAATCATTGCAGGCGAGAACGCCGTCCTTGTAAACGTCCCAGAGCTTGCCGATCTGATCGTTGTCGGAAGTCGAGACCGTCACCAGGCGGAACTCGTACAGGTGGCCGTCGCTGAGCGCCACGGCGTGGGAGAACGCCTGCGAGGTCCCCTCCTGCCAGTTGGAGGAGGAATAGCCGAGAGTCGGGGTGGACCAGACGCCGGTGGCGCCGTCTCTCACGGCCAACGGCGAATTGTCCGACCAGACGCTGTGAACCGGGACCCATTTGGCCTCGGCGATAGAGGCGGCACCGAGGAGGGCGAGGGCGGTGAAGGCAATGCGAAGCGGGCTCTTCATGACGGTCTCCTTGGACGGAAGGTGGGGAACCTCAGAGGAGAAGGGACCGCCCGCCACGCGCGAGCGGTCACCCTATGATGCGCAAAGAGATAAGCGCGCATCCCTCTGAACCTTGAGAGTGCCCGCAACGAAAAAAGCGAGACGCGCGGACCCCGCTCAATCCGCGCGCGGCGTGGTGGATCAAATCGGCGCGAGGCGCGTCGTCGCAAAGCCCGGAAAGCGATCGAAATCGCGATCTTCGGTGAGCAGCTTCCGCGCGCCCAGCTCGCGGCAGACGGCAACGATCTGGGCGTCGTAGACCAGGTTCCCCTTCGCTTCCGCCGCGCGGATCGCCTCGCCGAACAACGCCGGAAAGCGCGGCCCGGGATTCAAGATGCGAAGCGAGGGCGACGCCGTCAGGCGCTCGATCGCACCGGCCGCTTCGCTCGGCGAATGCGGCGGATTGAACAGCTTCGGATGGGTGATCACCCGCGCGAATTCCCCCAGGCAAAAGGCGGGAATCGCCCAGGTTTCCGCCGACTCGGCGAGCGCCGCCAGCTGAGCGAGGGCCGCCGCGTGCTTCGGCAACTCGGCGCGATGGGCGTAGACCAGGATGTTGGTATCCACCGCGATCATCCGCGCTCCTCCATTCGCTCGTACAGCGCGTCTCGATCATCCCAGTCGACTCCCGGGGCGCTGCGGCCGCTCTTGATCAGCGGGGCAAAGCGGAAGGAGGTCTCCGCCGGCTGGCCACCGTGCAGATAGAGCCGGAGCGAACGCTCCAGCAGGCGGGTGAGAGGCTCGCCCAGCTCGGCGGCGCGGGCTTTGGCTTCGCGGAAGAGGTTGTCTTCGAAATCCAGAGTCGTTCTCATGCAGATATCTTCTGACAGAATGCAGAAATCTGTCAACATGGGAGCGCCTCCCGTACGACGCTCGGAATTTCGACCCGCATCGTCACCGCCGGAGCAAACGAATCGCCCGCTCGACCCGGCCTCTCGTCGGCCCGGGCATAGATCAACCGGTCGAGCCGGCCCGCGAGATCGACGCTCGCGGCGAGGCCGAGCTCGAACAACTCCAGCGCTTCGCAGGGGTCGAGCGTGCCGAGCCGTTCGCCGAGATCGACGTAGTAGGCCACCTCGGCCAGACGGCTGCGCGCCTCGGCCAGCTCGCCGAGACGGAGGGTTCGCGGCCGCCCCTCCGGGCGATCGGGGTCGAGGCGGGAAAGGAGATCGGCGGCATCGACCGAGGCACGGCGCAGACGGTCGCCGATGCCGTGCGGATCTCTCCGCGCTTTCGGACCCTGCGGCCGCGTGGCGTCGTGGATCGCTAGGACCAGCCGGTCGGCCGCGGAAAGAGGCGGCGGTGGCGGAGGAGGAGGGGGCGGCGGAAGGGGCGGGGAGAGCGGCGGCGCGAGAGGGGCGTTGGCGGGATGGGTGGCGGAATCCATCGGTCATCTCCATTTCCGCGAGCGAAAATGCTCACGGAACAGAGAAGACGTAATGGACCTCGTTCATCTCGATACTTCGGCCAAAGAAATTTCAAATCGCGGCAGCGGCTCAGGGAAGCCCCGCAGCGACTGGCCGCTGCCGAAGGCGCCCGAAGGAGCGAGGAGGCTTACCTGAGCCACCGCCCGCTTACCCCTGGCCGCTCCATTCGTTCTTCTGGACCACGGGGAGCTGGAGCGCCCGTTCGCGGTCGAGGTCGAGCGAGCCGACGTGGAGGGCGAGCGGCGCCTGGACCCACTTGTAGATCGAGCGGGTAAAAAGCGTCGCGAACCGTTCCGCCCAGGCCGCGAGGCGTTCGGGAGGGATCTCGGGGAAGAGCGAGGGGAGGGCGGCGGCCACCTCATCGGGCGCGAGCTTTTCTCCCGCGTAGAGGTGAAGGCAGGCGTCGAGCACCGGAAACGGCATCAGCTCTTTCTCGGCGGTCTGCGCCGTGGCCAGCTCCGGCCCGGGCTCGGTGGCGAGCGTCATCGCGACCCCTTCGAATCCGAACCGCGCATGCAACCGTTCGAGCAGGGCGACCACCACGGTCTTCGGCACGTTCGCGATCACCGAGAGCGCCCCTTCGAGATCGCCGCCGATGGTCGTGTAACCCACTGCCTTCTCGCTCATGTCGCCGGTCTGGAGGAACAGGAAGCCGGAGGTGTTCGCCCAGTTCCACATCCGCCCGGCGCGCAGGCGAGCCTGAACGTTCTGTTTGGTGATCTCGGAAGGCTCGGCGGCCTCGTCGCCGACCCCGCTCTCCCCTTTTCCAAGCATCGCGCGGGTCGCCTCCACCTCGCGCTCGAACGCCTCCTCGATCGCGACCGTGCGGAGCGGAATCCCCAGCTCCTCGGCGAGCTTCGCCGCCGCACCCTGGGTGGTCTCGGCCGAATAGCGGGTGGGCATGTAGAACGCCTGCACGGTTTCGCCGACCCGCGCGCGGAGCGCCTCACCCGAGAGCCCGGGAGCCGCGAGCTGGGACGCCCGCCAAGCGACCAGGATCGTCAGCATCGAGTCGCGCCCGCCGGAAAGCGCGATGCCCAGACCTTTGAACGCGCCGGTCTTCACCCAATAGTCGCGGACGCCGAGCGCGAGCGCCTCGAACAGCTCGTCGAGCACCTCCTCGCGCGCCGTAGGCTCGGGCGGCGCCGAGGGATCGGAGGGGGCGGGCAGGAAGAAACTTCCACCGGCCGGCGCGGGATAGGTGAGGCGCGAGCGATCGGCGGTCGGCTGGCCACGGCGGTCGATCGACGGAACCCGCGGCAGCGCACGTTGGAAATCCTCGCAGTCGACCCGCCAGGTGGTGTTCTCCTGGCGGATGCGGCGGGTCCGGTCGAGGTCGATCACGCAGGCCTTCCACCCCTCGCTAAAGCGCGGGAGATCGAGCATCCGCCGGCCGTTCTGGAACACGAACCCGCCGCCGTCGAAGATCAAACCGTCCTGCGAGCCGACCGCGTTGGCGTAGACCAGGGTCGCCTCGTTGTCGGCCGAGCGGGTGGCGAGCATCTCGCGCCGGGTGCCGACGAAACCGAGCCGGAACGGGGAGGCCGAAAGGTTCACGACCAGCTCGGCCCCCGAGTAGCAGCGCCGGCGCATCGGACCGTCCGGAGACCAGGCGTCCTCGCACACCTCCAGCGCCACGGTGCCGAAATCGAAGTCGAACAGGTAGTCGCCGAGCCGCACGCCGTCCGCGTCGAGCGCCAAGCCGCGCGCCCCTTGCGACAGCGTCCGCGCCTCATAGAAGACATTGTAGGTGGGCAGCTTTTCCTTCGGCACGAAGCCGAGGATCGAACCACCATGAACGGCCGCCGCGCAATTGAAGATCTGGCCGCCGACCGGCACCGCGAGCCCGACCGCGAACACCGTCTTCAGCTTCCCCGTCTCCCGCGCGAAGCGCTCCAGCTCGGTCCGCTGGGCGGCCAGGAACGCCCGCCACTGCACGAGATCCTCGGCCGGATAGCCGCCGATCGACTGCTCGGTAAACGCGCCGAGCGTCACGTCCTCGGCCGCCATCTCGCGCGCCATCTTGAGCATCCGGTCGGTGTTCGAACGCACCGCCCCGACGGTCGCGTCGAGGCTGGCGATGGCGATCTTGATCAGGCGCATGGGGTTCCTTTTGGAGTCGGATCGAACCGGGCAACGAGCGCGCCGGAGTCCTTCCGAAGCATAGCAGCCGGCTCAGCTCCCGAAGTCGTCGCGTCGATCGAGCACGATCCGCCGGAGGCGGGCGATCAGCCGATCGAGCGGCTGCGCCGCCTCTCCCCGCTCCATTTCGGCCGCGAGGTAACGGACGGCGTCGCGGGGAATCGGCGGCAGTTCGAGCGCCGCGAACCGGGCGGCCTCGGTGCGAGCGAAGGTGGCAAGAGCCTCCGGACCGCCGCGATCGAGGGAAAAGCGCGCCTGATCGAGCACCGCGAGCACCGCGTCGTGAGCCCGGCCGCGGGCGAGGCTCGCGTCGCGCAGATCGTCGAATGCCGCCTCGACCTCGACCGCCAGGGCATCCTCCGCGACTTCGGAGACCGCAGAGCGCGAAGGAACTCCCGTCGGATAAGCATCGTCCGCCGTGGCGGGCTCAGGAGCCGAAACCAGCCGTCGGCGCGCGATCTCGGCGTCGATCTCTTGGGCTCGGCGGGCGATGTGGTTCGACGCCGCGAGGTGCTGGAGGGCGAGCGAGCGCAAATCCGCGCAGCGCTCTTCGGCTCCCGCTCTCGGCGTCAACCGCTGGGAGACCAGCACCGCGAGCTTCGCCGTTTCGACCGCGAGGTCGAGATCTACGCTCCACGCCGCGCGGCAGCGCGCGAGCAGGCGGGCGGCCACGTCCTCGTTGTTCGAGTCGGCCCGCTGCCGGGGTTCATGCCGGATGGCGCGCCGCCGTTCGTGTTCCGAAAGTTCCAGCAGCTGGTCGACCGCCCGCTCACCGCGTACCGCGAGGGTGTGGCCCAGATCGCCGAGAAAGAAACGGACCGCCTCGCGCCGGACCGCCGCCTCGGAATCGTCCTTGGCGGATTTTTCTTTTCCCTGCGCGGCCTCGCTTCGACCGAACCGCTCGGCGCGCCAGAGGACGGGAGCTTGCCGCGCGGGCGCCGTCGCGGTTTCGACCGCGTCGCGGATCGATTCTCGGCAGAAGACGCAGGTCGAAAGATGCGCTTCGATCGCGCGCGCCTCGGCGGCGGGGAGATCTCCCGCGAGGTAGCGGGCGACCGTCGCGGGGTCGGGATGCTCGGTCAAGGAGCGGCCACGCTTTCGAAGGTTGCCCGAATCAATCCGTCTCGGGCGGCTCGGCGCGCCCCGAAGTGGCGCCGGTAAAGGCGAACAGGATCGCCCCGGTGGTCAGGCAAAGATCCGCGACGTTGAACACCCCGGTGCGCACCGGACCGATCCCCAGAATCATGAAATCGACCACCGCCCCGCCGCGGACCACGCGGTCGATCAGATTGCCAAGCCCGCCGGAGATCAACAACGCGAGCGCAAGCGTCGGCCACCGGGCGAGATCCTTGCCGCGGACCAGATAGATCGTGAGGCCGACGACCAGCAGGATGTTCAAGCCCGTTAGCAAACCCTCGCGCCAACCGGCGGGAAGATTGGCGCCCAGGCTCAAGAACGCACCGCGGTTCTCGGCGTATTCGAGCCGGGCGACACCGCCGAGATAGCTTCGCCCCGGCTGGTAGGCCAAGTGCTTCCGGGCGAGCAGCTTGGTCGCCTGATCGAGTGCCAAGACGACCAGAAGGACCGCAAACAGCAGGCGGAGGCGCTCGGTTCGACTCAAGGGGTGTTTCCTTTCGGTTTATCGGAGCTTACGACGCCGCGCCGCGCCAGCTCTTCGAGCAGTACCTCGGCGTAGAGCCGATGGCCGAGCGCGTTCGGATGGCCGTCGTGGGGGATGCGGAACACGGTGACCCAGTTCTTCCGGTCATGCTGGAGGTCGTGGGCCACGAGGTAGTCATAGAAATGCGGCGCCGCGTTCAGGAAGGTGAAGCCGTTCTTCTCCGCGGTGTCGCGCGCCAGCTTGCCGCGCCCTTCGTCGCCGGCGAGCGCCATGACGATCACCGGAATGCCGCGCGGCTGGGTCAGCTCGCGCAACCGGCCGAGCGCTTTGACGAACGCCCCCTCGCCGACGATCCCCTCGTACTGCTTGCGCGCCTCGTAACGCTCGCCCGGCGCGCCACCGGTCGTGTCGTGGCCGATCAGGTCGGGATCGACCTCGTCGTCAGGCGAGGGGGGCGTAAAGCGCGATTTCAGCAGCTCCCACAGCAGCCAGCGAGAGGGGGCGGCTCCGCGGGAGAGAGGAGCGTCCGGCCGGCGCAGGAAGTGCGGCAGCCCGAAGTCGTTGCCGATGAAATGGAGAACCACCAAGTCGGGCGAAAACGGCAGCGCGCGGTGCTCGAACGCCGCCACTTCGAGCGATGTGTTGTATCCCGGCACCGCGAAGCTCAAGGCATCCGCCGGGCGCCCGCGGGCCGCCAGCTCCCGCTCCACGACCTCCAGATACGGCTCCCCCTCCCCCACACCCCAGCCGAACATCACCGAATCCCCGAGCCCGGCGATCCGGAACGTGCCGGCCGGTTTGCCAGTGGGGTAATCGCGAGACCCGCGCAGCCCCTGGGCGTTGGTCCGCAGGCTCTTGCCCCGGAAGGTCCCCGAGACGTTCGGCTTCAGCTCGTAAACGACGCCGGGAAACGCGCTCGCCTTCACCAGCCCGGAAAGCGAAAACTTGCCGCCGTGCTCCGCGTTGTCCGCGACCGAAGTCTTTGCCGACTTGGCGAGGATCGACCGCACGTCGCCCGAGTCGCCACCCTTGCCGCGAAAGTAGAAGCGTAGCGCACCCTCGGCGGCGAGCAGGGTGAGGGCGATCGTCGCCAGGACGACGAGCAGGCGAAGGGCGATGCGGCGCATGGACGGGGGGATTGTATGGCCTCGGCTTGCCACTAAGATCCCCCCGTGCATTTTCGCCCTCTCGGCCCGCTCATCGCGGCCCTCCTGCTCGCCGCCTGCGGACCCGCCCCTCGCGATTGGCCAGTGGCGCGCGACTTGGCGGCCGAGCTGCCGTTGTCCGAGGCACGGCGGGAGGCCGAGCCTGCCGGACCACCGCGCCCGCCGGGGCCGGTCGACCGGAACCTTGCGATGAGGGTGGCGGAAGGGATCGCGATCGCGGGCGGCGCGCGGATCGACGGCTATCTGGAGGTCCACGGGCGGACGGCGATCGGAATCGAGGGAGTCGCCTCGCGCGGCGGCGCGCCGCGGGTCGAGATTCTGGTGCAGGTCGAAGGCGGGTCGGAGACGGTGCTCGCACGGCTCGAACCGGGAGCGAAGGGCGGGGCTTGGGAGATTCCCGGGGATGGCGAGCGGCTGGTGCGCTGGACGTTTCGCGCCACAGGGGACGCGACGGCTTGGGCAATCGTGCGGCGACCGGTGGTGCGTTCGATCGACCCTCTGCACCCCTCCCCTCCGAAACCCGCGGCCCCGAAATCGCCTTCTGCGAAGCGGCCGAACGTCCTGCTCTTCTTGATCGACACGCTACGCGCCGATCGGGTGGGCGCCTATGGTTCGACGCGGGGACTCACCCCTCGAATCGACGCTCTCGCCGGGCAGGGCATCGTGTTCGAGCGGACGACGGCCGCCTCGTCCTGGACCCGACCCGCGACCGCGACGATCCTCACCGGGTTGCCGCCTGCCGTGCATGGAGCGAATCGCCTCGACCGCCGTTTGCCTCCGGCGGCGCGAACGCTCGCCGAGGTGCTTCAAGAAGGGGGCTATCGGACCGGGGGGTTCAGCGCGAACGCCCATATTACGGCGGCGTCCGGCTTCGCCCAGGGGTTCGACCACTTCGAGTTTCTCGATGAATTGGCGCGCGGCGATGCGCTAGGGGGTAGGGCGCTCGCCTGGCTCGACGAATCGGTTTCGGCACCGGATCGCGGCCCGGCTCCGTTCTTCCTCTACGTTCACGCGATCGACCCCCACGCTCCGTACGAGCCCCCGGAAGATCTTCGCGGTCGGTTCGCCGGAAACGTCCCCTCCGGCTCCGGCAGCCTCGCCAAGGTCGAGGAAATCTATCGGGCGCTCGACCGGCATCGCCCCGAAGCCCGCGGGCTCGTGGCGCAAATGTCGCCGCTTTACGACGCCGAGATCGCGGGCATCGATCGCAGCTTTGGCATTCTGCTCGACGAGCTGGAGCGGCGCGGCCGGCTCGCCGAGACGCTGGTCGTCGTGATCTCCGACCATGGCGAGGAATTCGGCGAGCACGGCGGGCTCGGACACGGCAAGACGCTTTATCACGAGGTGCTCGACGTGCCCTGGATCGTCCGCCTTCCCGGAGCGACGGCCGGGCGAAGGATCGCGACGCCCGCGGCGCATCTCGACGTGATGCCCACGGTTCTCGCGGCGCTCGGCATTCCCGCCGGAGCCGGCTTGCGCGGGGTCGATCGGCTCGGGCCGGAGACGAGAGAGGGGCCGAGGTTTTCTCACCTCGACTATGAAGGGCGCCAGGGGGGCAGCATCGAGCTTGGGAATTGGCACCTGATCGAGCCCTGGAGCCGCAAGTTCTCCCACGCGGCCAAGCTGTTCGATCTCGCGGCGGACGGGCAAGAGACGCGCAACCTCGCGGCCGAAAACCCCGTGCGGGCCGGCTACCTGCGGTCGCTGCTGCGCGCCGAGCATCTCGCCGAAAGAAGGCGCTTCACGGCTTCGGCACCGCTCGGCGCGGAGGAGAGGAAGGCGCTCGAAGCGCTCGGTTATCTTTGATCTCTGGGTACGCGGGCGTCTCGCCCGCAAAGGCGGGCCGGAGGCCCGCGCACCCAGGAGGGGCCGGCGCGCTATCATCGTCTTCCAGTTCTCCTCGAAAGGAATCGCTTGACCTCTAGCGTCACGCTCCCGCTTTGGCAGGTCGTCGTGCTTGTCGTGCTCGCCGTCTGGTGGGCGCTCGAACGATTGCTGGTGCCGAGCGTGCGCTGGTTCCTGCGGCGCCGGGTCAACCAGGCGATCGAGGAGGTCAACGAGCGACTGCGGATCGCGATCCCGCAATTCCAGCTGACCAAGCGCCAGGTGCTGCTCGACCGTCTGCTCTACGATCCGGCGGTCGTCCAGGCGATCGAAGCCTACGCCCGGGAAGAAGGAATGCCGCGCGAGGTGGCGGTCGCCAAGGTCGAGCGCTACGCCCACGAGATCGTTCCGTCATTCAACGCCTACGCCTATTTCCGCATCGGGTATTGGATCGCCCGGGGTGCCGCGCGGCTGCTCTACCGCGTGCGCCTGGGCAGCTCGGACGAGGTGGGGCTGGCGCAAATTCCGCCGAACGCGACGGTGGTCTTCCTGATGAACCACCGCAGCAACATGGATTACGTTTTGGTCTCGTACCTGGTGGCGGAGCGGATCGCGCTCTCCTACGCGGTCGGCGAGTGGGCGCGGATCTGGCCGCTCCAACAGTTGATCCGCTCGATGGGCGCCTATTTCGTCCGCCGCAATTCGCGCGATCCCCTCTACCGCCGGGTGCTGGAGCGCTACATCCAGATGGCGACCCACGGCGGAGTGCCGCAGGCGGTTTTTCCCGAAGGGGGTCTGTCGCGCGACGGGAAGCTTCGGCCGCCGAAGATCGGGATTCTCGACTACATGCTGCGCACCTTCGACCCGGAAGGGGAGCGCGACCTGGTGTTCGTGCCCGTGGGCCTGAACTACGACCGGACGCTCGAAGATCGAACCCTCCTGCTCGACGTTCGTGACCCGGCCGAGGCCGCCCCTCCAACCGCCAAACCGCGTGCGCGGGGCTTCGGCGCCCTTTCCACCACCTCCGGTTTCGTCGGGCGCAACCTGTGGCAGATGGCGCTTCGGCGGTGGCACCGGTTCGGCTATGCCTGCGTCAACTTTGGCTCGCCGTTTTCGACCCGCGATTATCTCGCCCGGAAAGGTTTCGATCCGCGAAAGCTTTCCCGCGAGGAACGGATTCCGCGAATCGAGGAGCTGGCGCGTGAGCTGATGACCGAGATCGGCAAGGTCGTTCCGGCGCTGCCGGTTTCGCTGGTCTCGACCGCCCTCCTCAAGCATCCGGAGGGGCTTTCGGAATTCGATCTCAAAGCGGAGATCCACGAACAGATCGCCACGCTGGAGTCGGTCGGGGCGCGGGTCTACGTACCGCGAAGCGACCGTGATTACGCGATATCGTTCGGTCTTCGAATGCTTGAACAGCGCCACCTGATCGCCGCCCGCGAGGGCCTCTATCTGCCGGTCGAGTCCGAACGGGCGACGCTCGCCTACTACGCCAACTCGATCGCCCACCTGTTTCCCGAAGGAGAACCCCGATGAACCGTTCCCGCCTGCCCCTTCTCGCTCTGGCGCTCGCCGCCTTTACCACTGCAGCCGCTTCGCTCGCCCCCGCTCCGGCCCGGGCGGACGATGCCCCGGCGACCGCGGCATTCCTCGCCGACGTCGCCACGAACCTCGACCACGCCGAAGACGAGCTGGTGCAGCTCGCCGGAGCCGTCCCGACCGAAAAATGGGCTTGGCGGCCGGCCGAAGGGGTGCGCTCCTACGCCGAGGTCACCCTGCACGTGGCGGGCGGCAACTACTTCCTTGGAACCTTCCTCGGCGCGCCGATTCCCAAAGAGGTCGATGCCAAGAATCTCGAATCCTCGACCACCGACAAGGCGAAGGCGACCGATGCAATGAAGGCCTCCTACGTCCACGTCAAGAAAGTGATCGCGGCGCTCTCAGCCGCCGATCTCGAAACCAAAGTCGATTTCTTCGGCCGCCAGATGACCAAGCGCGCCATCGTGTTGGCCGTGATCAGCCACAGCCACGAGCACCTCGGCCAATCGATCGCCTACGCCCGGATGAACGGCGTCGTACCGCCCTGGTCGAAGTAGCTTTTCAGTCGGACCAGTTGTCAATCGGAAAGAATCGGCAACAGCGACGGCACTCTAGCGACCAGGTCGTGCGGCACCATGATGTTCGAACGGAGGATTTCGTTCTGCCGCGCGACCAGGTCTTCGAGGGTGGTGCGGGCGAGGATGCGTTCGACCGCCGATTTCACTTCCAGGAAGACCTCGCGGATCACGCAGTGGTCGGTGCCCAGCTCGATCGTGCAGGGGAGCGCCAAGATCTGATCGATCGCGGTGGTCTGCCCTTCGAGCGTGACCATGATGTCTTTGATCGAGATCTGCTTGGCCGGACGGCCGAGGACGTGGCCGCCCTGCGGGCCGCGGTTCGAGTAGATCAACCGATCTTTCGACAGCAGCGCCAGGATCTGCCGCAGGTAGGGCTCGGGAATCCCCTGGTGCGCCGCGATCTCGCGGCTGGTGACGGCACCCTCGTCCGCGTGCATCGCGAGGTAGAGCATCGCTCGGATGCCGTATTCGCCTTTGGTCGAGATCTTCATGCGGAGTCCGATGAGCTATCCGATCACCTATCTCCAGATAGCTTCTCCGGAGTGTAGCACTCCCCCTTACCGGCCCGCCGAAACCCTCTTGAGAACCCCGGTCAGATCGCGCAGATCTCCCCTTTTCCGCCCGGTCCGGTCGAGCCGGAGTGCCAAAGAAAGGCCGGCGGCTTGAGCGCCTTCGACATCTTCGACCTGACTGTCGCCGACGTGGAGCGCCCGTTCGGGCGGAGTCCCCAAAAGCTCCAAGGCGTGCTCGAAGATCCGCCGATCGGGCTTTTCGACCCCGGCATCGCCGGAAGTGACGATCGCCGCGAAAGAATCGGCGAGGCCGAGCCCGGCAAGCACCCCCGGCAGCCGCTCGTCCCAATTCGAGATCACCGCGAGCTGGAGCCCTCGGCTCCCCAGCTCGGCGAGCACCACCGGCACCTCGGGATACACCTCCCAGGCGTCCGCGCGGGCGAACCGGGCGAACAGCTCGGCGGCGGCAAAGCGGGAAGGGGGCGGCGCCTCCAACCGCTCGGCGAACCGTTCGACGAAACGGAGCCACCAGCCGCGTGCACCCTCCGGGTGGGAAGTGAATCGATCCTGCTCGGGGGTGGCCAAACAGGCGAGCTCCTGCCAGACCTCGCGCACCAGGCGGCGGGCGGTTTCGGCCTCCACCTCGATGCCGTGGCGGCCGAGGATCTCGGAATAGATCTCGCCCAGCCGGGGAGAATGGAAGAGCGTCCCGGTGGCGTCGAAGGTGATCGCCTCCAGAGAAGCCCGAGGGGAGGGGAACGACAGCACGGCCACGGCCGAACGATACCCGAAGCCGGGCCGTGATACGGTGCTCCATGATGCTCTCCAAACTCTCTCCGACGCTCTGCGCGGCGCTTGCTCTGCTCGCGTTCTCGGGCTGGCTCGCGGCGCTCTTTTGGGGCGTCCTGTTCGGCGGCGCGGTTCACCTACTGCTGCCGGTCGCGGCGGTTCTTTTCCCCTGGCGATCGCTCGGACCGACGGTGACGACATGACCGAAGTACTCACCGTTCCGGGCCTGTGGAATTCCGGCCCCGATCATTGGCAGAGTCATTGGGAAGCGGCGTTTCCGACCTACCGCCGGGTGATCCAAGCCGACTGGGACACTCCCGTCTGCTCCGCCTGGACCGCGGCGCTCGAAGCGGCGGTGCGCGAGGCCGGCACTGGTGTGGTGCTCGCCGCGCACAGCCTGGGCTGCGCGACCGTCGCCCATTGGGCCACCCAGAAGCGGGAGGGGGGAAGCTCGCCGATTCGTGGCGCCCTTTTGGTCGCGCCGAGCGATGTCGAGTCCGACCTCTACCCTCCCGGCACGACCGGCTTCAAACCGATGCCGAAGGGCCGGCTGCCATTTCGGAGCATCGTGGTCGCGAGCAGCGACGACGAATTCGTGACCCTCGAACGGGCGCGCGAATTCGCCAAGGCCTGGGGCAGCGAGCTGGTCGAGGTGGGACCACTAGGTCACATCAATTCCGCGAGCGCCCTGGGCATGTGGCCCGAGGGCCAGGCGCTGCTCGCCCGCCTGCGCGGCGACGGGCAGCACGGACGCACCTCGCTTCAATCGTAGGGCTTCCCTCGTAGGGCTTTACTCGTAGCGCAGGGCTTCGATCGGATCGAGGCGGGCGGCTTTCCGCGCCGGCCAGAGGCCGAAGAAGATTCCCACCGCGGCGGAGAACGAAAACGCGAGCGCCACGGCTGCGGGCGCCACCTCGGCGTTCCAGCCGGCGAACCGGCGGACCGACTCGGCCGCTCCGAAACCGAGCAGAATGCCGATCGCCCCTCCGGCGAGACAGAGCACCAGCGCCTCGATCAAGAACTGTAGGAGGATGTCGCGCTTTTTCGCGCCGAGCGCCTTCCTAACCCCGATCTCGCGCGTCCGTTCGGTGACCGAGACGAGCATGATGTTCATGATCCCGATGCCGCCGACCAGCAGCGACACGAGAGCGATCCCCGCGAGCAGGTAGGAGAAGGTCTTGGTCGTCGCTTCGAACGTCGACATGAGAGTCGCCTGATTGCGGATCGAAAAATTGCTCGGCTCCGCGGGACGTAGGCGATGCTCGCGGCGGAGCACGCCGTCGATCTCGGGGATCGCGGCGTTCATGTCGCGCTCGGAAGTCGCCTGGACGTAGATCGCGTTGACCCGATCGTCGCCGAAGATCCGGAATTGCGCGGTCGAAAGGGGCACGTAAACGCCGTCGTCCGGGCTCGAAAAACCGACCGATCCCTTCTCGGCGAAGATCCCGATAACCTCGAACGGCACGCCGCCGATCCGCACGTTTTGGTCGAGCAGCTCACCGCTGGTCGTCTGGAGCTTTTCCGCGACCGTGGCGCCGAGCAGCACGACCCGGCGCCTGCCGCGCTCTTCGGCGTCGGAAAACAGACGGCCGGCCGCGAGCTGGAAGTTCTGGATCGAAAAGTAGCTTGGCCAGACGCCCGAGACCTGCAGGTTCGCATTCTCCTCGCCGAATTCGATCTGCACCCGCCGCTGCATCTCGGGGCTCACGGCGGCGATCGCCCGCGGCGCACGAAGGAGGGCGCGCGCCTCATCCGGACGGAGCCGCGTGTCGCCCCGATCGACGCCGCCGCGCATCTCCTGCCCGGGCCGGACGGTGAGCACGTTCGTGCCCAGGGTCCGGAGGCGCGCCTCGACCGCGCGCTGCGCCCCTTCGCCCAAGGCCACCATGGTGATCACCGAGGCGATGCCGATGATGATGCCGAGGGCGGTCAGGAACGAACGAAGCTTGTTCGCGCGGATCGCCGCAAGTGCCACGCGGAGGATCTCGGTGATCAGCATGGCGCTCTCCTCACCCGGGAGGACGACCGCCGCCGGAGGGAGCGCCGCCGCCGAACCCGGTCGACTGCCGCATCCGGTCGCTCATCCGCTGCTGCTGCTGTTGCATCCGGGCGACTGAAATCAAATAGACCGGATCGCCCGCGGCAACGCCCGAGATGACCTCGGTGAAATCCCAGTCCGAAACGCCGAGCCGGACCGCTCGCGCCTCGGGACCCGCCATACCCTGGACGAAGACGAAGCCAGGGTGCCCGGCCTCTTCCCGGTCGCTCGTCGGCGTCGTCGGGCGGCGCCCCGAACGGTGATCCCCGCCTTCGCGGCCGCCCGGCCCGCCATGCATCGCACCGAGCTTGCCGCGCATTGCCGTGGCGTCGAGCCCGAGCATCGTGCCGACCGAGACCAAATCTTTGATCGCGACAACCGCGGAATTCGGCACCGCGGTCACTCCGCGGCGTTGGGCGATCGCGACGGAGACCTCCGCATTCATCCCCGGCTTGAGCAAGCCCTCGGGGTTCGTGAGGTTGACGAGCACCGGAAACATCGTGATGTTCTGGTCGACCACGGCCAGCGGCTCGATCTTTTCCACCGTGCCGCGGAAGGTGCGGCCGGGATAGGCCTCGACCGTGACCTCGACCGGCTGGCCCGGGCTCATGCGGCCGATGTCGACCTCGTCGACCAGCGCCCGCGCCTGCATGATCGACAGATCTGCCATCTTGACCAGGGTCGTGCCGCCCGAGACATTGCCGCTCGCCGAGGTCACGATCTGCCCCTGTTCGACCGTGCGTTCGATGATCGTGCCGGAAATCGGGGCGCGGATCTTGACGTCGCCTAAGCGCTGGCGGGCGAGATCGAGGTTGGTCTGCGCCTTGAGCAGGTCGGCCTTGGCGTTGGTCGCGGTGAGATCCGCGGTCTCCCGATCCTGTGCCGCCACCACGCCCTGGGCGAACAGCTGGTCGGCCCGGCGCGCCTGCGCGGCGGTGGTCTGTACTCGGGCTTTCGCCACTTCGAGATCCGCCGTGGCCTGCTCGAACGCGTTGTTGACGTCGCGCGGGTCGATCTCGGCGAGCAGCGCCCCCTGGGCCACCATCTGATTCGTATCGGCCGCCAGCCGTTGCAGCTCGCCCGCGACCCGCGATTTGACCTCGACGATCTTGAGCGGCTGGATCGTCCCCGCCGCCTCGGCCCGGACGTCCAAGTCGCGGGTCTCGACCTTCGCGATCTCCGGCGGCGCCGCGGTGTCCGCCGAGGCGCGGCTCCGACCCCGGCAGGCGCCCGCGACCAGGAGCGCGCTCAAGCCGACGAGCCCGAGAAAGATCGCGTGGTGACGAAAACGGTTCAAACGCATGTAGGGATTCCTCGGCGGGAAGGGTCGGGAAACGACAAATCCATCGGCAGTCTAAACCGAGCCGCGGGGCGAAACGTTCCCCGCGACCCCATGTTAGTCTTCGACCACGTTCTCCGCCCGGTCTGGACACTTCGCCCGTCAATCTCGTACCGGAGGTCTCGCCATGCTCAAGCGTACGTTTCCGTTCGTCGCGGCTCTCGCCCTGCTCGTGGTTCCGTTCTCCGGCTGCGACAAGCTGAGCTCGGTCGGCTCCGGCTCGAAAGGAGATCCGGAAACGGCGAGCGCGGCGGACACGACCGGCGCCAAGCTCGACCTCAATCGGAAGATCGAAGACAAGAAGGCCGAGATCGACCGGCTGAACGCGGATCTGCCGAACTTGACCGACGAGCAGGCGAAGATCGACGCGGTCAACAAGATGGAGTCGCTCCGCCAGGAGCTGAACGACCTGGTCGACCAGCGCGGGCGGATGTAAGGATGGCCGGCGCTCTCGAAAAGTTCCGCCTCACGGGCTGCGCGACCACCGGCGGTTGCGCGGCCAAAGTGCATCCCGGCGAGCTCTCCGACCTGCTCGGACCTCTTCTTCGATCCGTCTCTCCAGGCGCAGAGGGCACGGATGATCGCGTGCTGGTCGGCGCCGAGACGTCCGACGACGCGGGGGTCTTTCTGTTCGGAGACCGGGCATTGGTTGCGACGACGGATTTCATCCCTCCGGTCTGCGACGACCCCTTTCGTTTCGGCCGCATCGCCGCGGCCAACGCGCTTTCCGATGTCTACGCGATGGGCGGCCGGCCGTTGTTTGCGCTCAATCTCTGCTGCTTTCCCAAGAAGGTGCCGGCCGAAGCGCTCTCGGGCATTCTGGCCGGCGCGGCGGATGCGCTCGCCGAGGCGGGAGCGGCCCTGCTCGGCGGCCATTCGGTGCGCGATCCGGAGCTCAAGTTCGGCCTGGCGGTCATTGGAGAAGCCGATCCGAATCGCCTGCTCGCCAACACCGGCGCCCTTCCGGGCCAAAGGCTGATCCTCACCAAGCCGCTCGGCACCGGGGTGCTGGTCAACGCGTTCAGAGCCGACAAGATCGGCGAAGCGGACCTCGATCCGGTGCTCGACGAAATGAGCCGCTTGAACGCCGAAGCGGGCCGCCTCGCCTTGCTCCACGGCGCCACCGCGGCGACCGACGTGACCGGCTTTGGCCTCGCCGGCCACGCCTGGAACATCGCCCGCGGCTCGGGAGCGACGCTCCGCATTCGCTTTGAGCGGCTACCGCTTCACGACGGCTTTCTCCGGCTGGTCGAGGGGGGAGTGACCACCGGCTGCACTTTGCCCAACGAGGACCACGTTCGCGACCACTGGGAAGATCGGGCGACCCTCGACCTCATCCAGCGCGCCGTCCTGTTCGATCCGCAAACCTCCGGCGGTCTATTGATCTGCGTTCCGGGGGAATCGGCGGCGGCACTGCTCGAAGACCTGCTCGCGGGCGGCCACAAAGCGGCCGAGGTGGGGGAAGTGATCGAAGGTCCGGCGGGGATCGAAGTCGTTTGACCCCAAGGGCGCACGGCCGTGCGCCCCTACGTCTCGCCGAGTTTCGCCTTCAACTCCGCCAGCGCCCCGGCAAGCTCCGCCACGGCCCGTTCGAGGTCGGTCACCCGTTGGGAAAGCGGCGGGGCGGAGGGCATCGGCGGCTCGTGGATCACCCGCACCGGTTCCACCGGGATCGGGTCGATCGCGTTCGGGTCGCCTACCCGGTGCGCCCAGCGGATCTCCTTCTGACCCGGGCGGCGGGGCAGCTCGACGACCAGAGGCTCTTCGTCCGCCGCGAGGTTGCGGAGCTTCGATTCGACCTCTTCCAGCGAATTGAAGGCGTGCATGCGCTCACTCCGGGTGCGGAGCTCCCCCAGGGTCTGCGGGCCGCGCAGGAGTAGCAGCGTCATCAGCGCCTTGCCCGCCGAATCGAGCCCCCAGCGGCGGGAGACGCTCTGCTGCCAGCGCTCCGTGCGGGCGCCTTCGCTTCTCCAAACCAGCGTTTCGTGGCGCAAGCGTTCCAGGGCGTCCCACACCTGCCCTTCGGAAAGGTCGGTGACCGGCTCGCGGTTCGTTTTCTGATTACAAGCGGCGATCAGGGCGTTCACCGTGAGCGGGTAGGCCTCGGGGGTCGTCTGCTCTTTTTCGAGCAGGGAGCCGAGGACCCGCAGCTCGACGGCATCGAAGGGGCGGGGAATCCGGACGGAGGAGCTCATCGGGCCAGAGCCTACTACGCGCCCCGGTCCGAGACAGCGGCACAGGAAGACCGGCGGCAGCCTGCATCGAAAGTTGATCTCGAATTCGGTCTTGCCTTTCGCGCACAGCGGTGTCACACTGGTACAAATTTCGTTTCGCAAAGGTAGGACAGATACCGCTGGAACTGCTGGCGAAGGCCCTCGAACCGTCCCCCTCACGTTTCTACGCCGTGCCTCGCCCCAACGCCACACCAAGCCGAGACCCCCGATGAACCGCTGTTTGGACTCGTGGAATCCCGATCCCAATGTTTCCGATGTTGGGGGAGGAGCAGCTGCCGCGTTTGCGGCGATCATCAACAACCTGTTGTAGGGAGCAAAGTCATGGCCGAGCAGGGCACCGTGAAGTGGTTCAACGACGCGAAGGGATACGGTTTCATCGTGCGTGAGCATGGGCCGGATGTCTTCGTCCACCACGCCTCGATCATCGCCGAGGGTTTCCGCACCCTCGCCGAGGGAGACCGGGTCTCCTTCGAGGTTGTCGAGGGGCCGAAAGGCCTCCAGGCGCGCAACGTCGTCAAAATCTCATAAGACCGCTTCGCGACGCGTTCCGTCGGCCCCCGTCCAGGGTCCGGACGAATTCTTTAAGGACGAGCCTCGCCGGGGTCGCCGGCGAGGCGTGTTTTCTGCGGACGGACCTCGGAGCCAGCGGGAGCTGGCGCCAGCCATCCGGCGGCGCCTTCTTTCTACGGCTTGAAGGCGACCCGCAGCACGGTCCACATCTTGACCCGCACGCCCTCTTTGGTCGCCGGGTTGTACGTCGCCCGCCGCGCGACGTCCACCGCCGCTTCGTCGAAACCAAACCCCGCTCGAATGTTCGGCGGCTCGGTCTCCAAGACCTTCCCGCGCTCGTCAACCAACACGCGCACGTCGACCGTCGCCGCTTTGTTCAGGCGCCGCGCCCCGGCCGGGTAGTTCGGCTGGGGCAGGCGAAGCAGCTTCGGAGTCTGCACGCCCGGACCGGGCCGGACCAGGTCGCCCACCTGCACTCGGGGCGCCGCCGGAGCGGGAGCCGGGGCGGGCGCCGTCTCGACCGGCGTGGCGCGCGCCGGAGCAGGCTCCGGGGCAACCGGCTGGGCCTGCGCCGGAGCGGGGTTGGACGAGGCCGGAGCCGGCGTGGGCTCGACCGGCCGCGAAGTTGCAGCGCGCGGCTCGGGCTCGGGCGCCTCCTGGGCGGCCGCAGGGCTCGGCG
Organism: Thermoanaerobaculia bacterium; assembly: GCA_035995205.1. Lineage (GTDB taxonomy): Bacteria > Acidobacteriota > Thermoanaerobaculia > Multivoradales > UBA5704 > DASYKS01. The sequence goes on along the minus strand of DASYKS010000002.1, from coordinate 48,539 downwards.
CCGCGGGCGAGGCCGACGCTCCCGGCCGACGGCTGTCTTCGAGTTGCTTTTGCAGCTGCTTCAGCCGGTCGTCGTACTGGGTTTTGAGCTTGCTCTCGCTCGCCTGGATCTGTGCCTGGACCAACTGGTCGATCTGGGCCTGGATCTGCGCCTGGGTCTCCGAGGTCATCGCGGGCGCGGCCGGAGCGGGGACGGCGACGGCGGGGGACGGCGGAGCCGCCGCCGGGGTGGCTTTGCCGCGCATCATGAACCAGGCGCCGCCGCCGACCAATGCCAGCAGCACCACAGCCGCCGCGACGTAGATCATCGGGTTGGTCTTCGAGCCCGATGCCGCCGCCTGGGCAGGCGGCGGCACGGCGGCGCCTGCCGTGCGGGCCGGCGGGGAGGATGCCGCGACCGCGGCGGCCGGCACGATCGGAATCGCGATGGTGGCGGCCGAAGCGGGCCGCAGGTCGAGATTCTTTTCCGCCGAAAGCTCCTGGTTCTCCTTCTCAATGTCGTCGCGGAAGAGGTTGTGCATGAAGAAGGCGAGGTTGAAGGTCGTCGGGCTGAAATGGCCGTCGCTCATCAGCTTGGCGATCGCCTTGTGCCAGGCGCCGGCATCCGCGATCCGCTGCTCGCGCGGCTCCAGGCTCTTCTTGATCAGGTCGGCGACCGGCGACGGAATCGGAGAGCCGTCGTGGGCAAGCACCGTCTGCTCGACCCGCGCGGCATACCCCTCCGGCGGGTTGTGCCGCATGCGCTCTCCCGTCAGCAGCTCGAACAGGATCGCACCGAGCGACCAACAGTCGTCGGCCTTGGCGACCGGCGCGCCGGCCACCGCTTCGGGCGCGAGATACGCTGAGAGCTCCGGATCGGCCACCCCGCCGACCTCGCGCAAACCGGCACCGATCTCGAAGCCGAGCAGCCGGGCCTCCCCCTCGTTCGAGACCATCACCAGATGCGGCACGACGCAGCCGTGCAGGACGCGCTGATCGCCCACCCGGCTCTCGGCCGCAACGGCCAAGGCGAGCGCAACCCGTTCGGCGATCAAAAGGGCGTGGTCGGTCGGGATCGGCGACATCCGCCGCTCGGTCTGCTCGAAGACGGTCGCCAGGTTCTTGCCGGAGATGTAGTCGTAGGCGACGTAGGGTTGGTTGCGGACCCGGCCGACGTCGACCCCGTTGCCGATGTTCGGGCTGCGCAACGCGGCCTGGATCGCCGTGCCATTGCTCATCTTCTGCCAGAGCTTGTTGCCGTCGATCCCTTTGCCGTTGAGCACCCTGAGCAGCGAAACCTGCTCCAGCCCTCGGGCGCCCACCTTCGCGGCGCGGAACGACTCGCCGAGCGCGTCCTCGGACAGTTTCTTGAGTAGCAGATAGCTGCCAAATTCCTCCGGGATGTTCATCGACCTCTCCTCAAGCTGCCGTCGGGAAACCCCCGCCCGGCTCGTCCGGAGCCTCGCGAATCTCGGCGCAAAGCTCCTTCTCTGCAAATTTTTTCTAAGCTTTGATACACCAGCCCTACGGGGCTGTCAACCAAAGATCGGCTCCTATCGCCCCGACTCCCGAGCCCGTCGCTCTTCCGCTCGTTGATCGCGGAAGAATTGGCGCTGCCAACGGTTGACGTTGGCATTGTGCTCGGCCAGCGTGGTGGCGAAGGCGTGCGAGCCGTCGTTCTTGCTGACGAAATAGAGATAGGGCACGGCGGCCGGGGCGGCGGCGGCGCGCAGGCTCGCGGCTCCCGGGGAGGCGATCGGGCCGGGGGGCAGACCCGGGTACTTGTAGGTGTTGTAGGGCGAGTCGAGCGCCAGATCGGAGCGGCGGATGTTGCCGTTCCAACGTCCCAGCTGCTTGAGCGCGAAAATCACCGTCGGGTCGGCCATCAGGGCGATCTTCTGGTCGAGGCGGTTCTCGTAGACCGCGGCGATCAGCGGCCGGTCGGTCTCCTTCTGCGCCTCCTTCTCGATGATGCTCGCGAGGATCACCACGTGGCGGACGCTCGGCGCGCCGGGGCGGGCGGCGAGCAGCGGCGCCACCTGCTTGTCGAAACGGGCGCGGAAGGTCTTGACCAGAGTCGAGACGACCTCCCGCTCGGAGACGCCGAGCGCGAAGTTGTAGGTCTCGGGGAACAGGTACCCCTCCAGATCCTGCGCTTCCGGGTCGAGCTCGGCGATCAGTTCCGGCGAGCGCATCAGCGAGAGGAACGCGTCGCGCTGGCCGAACCCCGCCTTGGCGAGCTGGTCGGCGATCTCTTCGAGCGTCAGCCCTTCGACCAGGGTGATCGAATGGCGCATCACGTCGCCGCGAGAGATCTTGCCCAGCACCTGGCGCAGGCTCTCCGACCCCTTGAATTCGTACTCCCCCGCCTTGAGCGCCGGATCGCGCAGGAAATAGACCAGGTAGAACCGGGCGAGACGCGCGTCCTCGATCACCCCTTCTTCGGCGAGCAGGGAGAGGATCTGGCCGGCGCTGCTGCCGGGCGCGATGACCACCCGCGTCGAGTCCCCCGCGAAGCCCTGGTACGGCCGGACCAGCCGCCAGGCGGAGAATCCGGCCATCGCGGCGAGCACGACCGCGATCAGGGCGAGGATGCCTAGCCCAAGCAGAAACTTGGCGAACCCGGAGCGTTTGGCGCCCTTCTTCTTCGGCTGCTTCGCCGGCTTCTTCTTTTTCGCGGGGGCGGACGCCGCCGGGCTCATGCGCCCACCTCTTCCTTCTTCTTCTCCGGCAGGGCGAGCGCCTCTTCGAGCAGGATCTGCGCCGCCACCGAGTCGATCCGTTCGCGCGCCCGGCGGGCGTCGACTCCCGCCTCGCGCAGCCGGGCCGCGGCCGCCACGGTGGTCAACGCCTCGCCGATCAGCCGGAGCGGCAAGCCGGTCGCCGCGGCGAGCTTCGCCGCGAAGCTCTTGGCTCGATCCGCCGCCGGCCCGCGCGTGCCGTCGACGTTGACCGGCTCGCCGACCACCAGCGCCAAAACCTCTTCCTCGCGGATGATCTCGCCGATCCGGGCGATCGCCGCCTGGTCGCTGCTCCGTTCGAGCGTCAGCAGCGGCATCGCGAACGTGCCTTCGGCGTCGGAAATCGCGAGTCCGATCCGACGTTCTCCGAAGTCGATGCCGAGGGTCCGCATGGCGGGAGGGATTCTACAGTTGTGCTAGCATCCGCGCTCGATTTCGCCTTAGGAGCCGTGTCGCGAGCGGCCGTTGATAGCCACGCCATCGATCTCCACCACCAACACCTCTAGAGGACCCCGATGGACGACGTCGTCATCTTAAGTGCCGCCCGTACGCCGATCGGCAGCTTCCAAGGCTCGCTGTCCGGCTTTGCCGCTCACGCGCTGGGCGCCAAGGCGCTCGCCGGAGCGATCGAGCGCGCCGGCCTCGCCCCCGATCAGATCGACCAGGTCTACATGGGCTCGGTGCTCACCGCGGGCCAGGGCCAGGCTCCCGCGCGCCAGGCCGCGCTCGGCGCCGGCTGCCCGCCGAGCACCGGGGCGGTGACCTTGAACAAAGTCTGCGGCTCCGGCATGCGAGCGGTCATGACGGCCGCCAACGACCTGCGCTGCGGCGATTTTTCCCTGGTCGCCGCGGGCGGCATGGAGAGCATGAGCCAGGCGCCCTATCTCGCGCTCGGCGCCCGCGACGGCCTTCGGCTCGGCCACGGCAAGCTGATCGACTCGATGATCCACGACGGCCTGTGGGACCCGTACGGCGACGTCCACATGGGAAATTGCGGCGAGCTGTGCGCCCGGGAATACGGTTTCACCCGGGAGGAGCAAGACGCCTATTCGCTCGCGAGCTACGAGCGCGCCCGCGCGGCGACCGAAAACGGCCTGTCGGCGCGCGAGATCGTGCCGGTCGAAGTACCGCAGCGGAAGGGCGACCCGGTGGTCGTCTCGCGCGACGAGGAGCCGTTCAAAGTCGACCTCGCGAAGATGCCCGGCTTGAAGCCGGCGTTTCAAAAGGACGGCTCGATCACCGCGGCGAACTCCAGCAAGCTGAACGACGGCGCGGCGGCGCTCGTCTTGACCACCGCGAGCCACGCGGCCGCCCTGGGCAAGACGCCGATCGCGCGGATCGTCGCCCACGCCACGTTCGCCCAGGCGCCCGAGTGGTTCACCACGGCGCCGGTCACCGCCGCCCGCCGGGCTCTGGAACGGACGGGCCTTACGATCGCCGACATCGACCTCTGGGAGGTGAACGAAGCGTTCGCGGTAGTCGCGATGGCGTTCATGAAGGATCTCGGGCTCGATCATGATCGGGTGAACGTCCGCGGCGGAGCGGTCTCGATCGGCCATCCGATCGGCAGCTCGGGCGCGCGTATTCTGGTCACCCTGCTCGACGCGCTCGCCGAGCGCAACCTGACGCGCGGCTGCGCCGCGATCTGCCTCGGCGGCGGCGAGGCGACGGCCCTCGTCGTCGAACGAATCGCCGGGCGGAGCTAGAGGTCCGACTTGAGGGTCGGGTTCGAACCTTCGAACGCACACGGAGAATCCTGAGAGACATGAGCCGTCGCGCCCCTCTTTTCGCGTTCGCCCGCCGGACCGCCTGTTGGACCGCCTGTCTTATCGTTTTGGGGGGCGCCGGTTCGCTGGTTGCCCAGGAACCGGAAACCGCGCCGCCCGCGACGGCTCCGGCCGAAACAGTCCAGGCGACCCCGGCGACTCCAACGCCGCCCCCGACCGGGGCGGCCGACCCGGGCGCCGCGGCCCAAGCGAACCCGGCTCCTCCGCCCGGACCCGCCGTACCGACCACGACTCCGGCCCCCGCGGTGCCCCCGCCGCCGCCGGGACCGCCCGGCGCCGGACCGGACCGGATCGACTTCGATCTCAAGTTCCCGACCGATAAAGGGGGCGGCGCCACCTCGGGCTCGGCCGAATCGCTCGAATACCAGCGCGAGGACTACGCCGTGCTCTCGGGCGAGGTCCACCTGCGCTACCAGGACATCGAAATCCAGGCCGACACCGCCGAGATCGACCTGACCAGCAAGAAGGTGATCGCGCTCGGCAACGTCATCCTCGACCAGGGGCCGCGGCGGCTGTCGGGCAAAAGCCTGGAATTCGACCTCGGCACCAAGACCGGCACGATGGCCGAAGCGCAGGCTCAGGTGACGCCCGACTACTTCTTTACCGGCACGCGGATCTCGAAGATCGGCGACGCGCTCTACACGATCGAAAACGGCATCTTCACCTCGTGCAATCAGAAGGTCCCCGACTGGAGCTTCAAGGTCCGCCACGCGAAGATCGAGATCGAGGGCTACGCCCACGCGAGCCACGCGACGATGCGGACGAAGAAGCTGCCGATCTTCTATACGCCCTACATCCTCTGGCCGGTCAAGCGCGAGCGCAGCTCGGGGTTCCTGGTGCCGAACTTCGGCTATTCGGATCGGCGCGGCAGCCTGATCGGTCTCGCCTACTTCCTGGAGCTCGGCCGGAGCTACGACACGACGTTCCACGTCGATCCCTACTCCAAGGGCTTCCTCGGGATCGGCGACGAGTTCCGCTACCGCCCGAGCGAAGGGACCCAGGGCGTTTTCCAAGGTTACGCCGTGCGCGACCCCGACGCCCTACCGGACGAGAACGAGTGGCGCTGGAAGATCAACTGGAACCACGAGATGAACAAGCTCCCCGGGGGCTTGCGCGCGGTGGTCGCCTACGAGGACTTCTCGGACTTCAATTTCTTCCGCGATTTCGAGCGCGATTTCGACCGCAACTCGTTCCGTTTCCAGGACAGCCGCGCGTTCCTCGCCGGCAACTGGGGGCCGCAGGCGCTGAACGTCCTGCTCAACGACCGCAAGACGTTCGTCGGCACCGGCCAATTCGTCACCCAGCGGAAACTGCCCGAGATCGATTATTCGCTCCGTTCCACCCGCATCGGAAAGTTGCCGCTCTACCTGCAGGCGCAGAATTCGGTCAGCTACCTCGACCTCGAGCGCCCGGGCAGCTACTCCGGCCAGTACAGCCGCGTCGACCTGTTCCCGCAGCTCACGGTTCCGGTGCGCGCGTTCCCCTGGCTGTCGCTTTCGGCGACGGTCGGCGACCGGATCACCTGGTACGGCGACACGATCAATCCGTTGACCCAGAAATTCACCGGCGAGACCGAGGTGCGCGACCTGCCCTCCGCCTCGGGGCAGATCGTCGGGCCGTCGGTCTCGAAGATCTTCAACGCGAAGGTCGGCTCACTCACCAAGTTCAAGCACATCATCGAGCCGCGCATCACGTACACCTATTTCGGCGAATATGACAACACCGCGGTGATCCCGCTGTTCGACGAGGTCGACTCGTCGTTTTCGCAGAACGTCGCCCGAGTCGCCCTGGTCAACCGCGTGCTCGGCAAGTCGGAGGATCTTAAGGACCCCGGCGCCCGCGAGGTGTTCTACCTGGAGATCGCCCAGGCGTTCAGTCTGGACGACAAGCAGCCGCTGCAGATCTCGCCGACCGATCCGCTGCACGTGAATACGACCGAGGGCCCGCTGGAGGCGCTCCTCCGCCTGAACCCGTCCAAGGGGTTCAACGCGAAGATCGACCTGTCGTACAACACGCTGTTCAAACAGCTCCAGTCGCGCTCGTTCACCGGCGGCCTCGATTGGAAAGGCGGCAATTCGGTCGACTTGACCTGGTTCACCAACTATCTGCCGCAAACGGGCGAGACGGTCGGCGACCAGGCCCGGATCACCACCGGCCTGAACGTCATTCCGCGCAAGCTGCGGATCGAAGCGCAGATCGCCTACGACATCGACCGCGAAGACCTGCAGCACCAGCGCTACGTCGCGAGCTGGACCAGCCAGTGCTGGGGGCTGCGGCTGGAGGTGCGCGACCAATCGGTGGGCGAGCTCAGAAACCGCGACTACCGGCTGTCGATCAGCTTGAAGAACGTCGGCACGTTCCTCGACATGACCGGCCGCAACTACGCCACCGACGCGCTAGATCAGTAACATGGAAGTGAAATGAAGGGGCTGATCCTCTCCGGAGGGAAAGGAACGCGCCTCAGGCCGCTGACCTATACCTCCGCCAAGCAACTGGTGCCGGTGGCGAACAAGCCGGTCCTGTTCTTCGCGATCGAATCGATCGTCGCGGCGGGGATCACCGACATTGGAATCATCGTCGGCGACACGAAAGACGAAATCCGCGCGGCGGTGGGCGACGGCTCGCGTTTCGGCGCCGCGGTCACCTACATCGAGCAGGACGCGCCGCGCGGGCTCGCCCACGCCGTGATGATCGCCGAGGAATTCTTGGGCGACTCGCCGTTCGTCATGTACCTCGGCGACAACCTGATCGCGGGCGGCATCGCCAGTCTGGTCGAAGAGTTCGAGGCCTCGAACTGCAATTCCGAGATCCTGCTCGCCGAGGTGCCGAACCCGCAGCAGTTCGGCGTGGCCGAGCTGACCGAGGACGGCAAGGTGTTCCGCCTGGTCGAAAAGCCGCGCGAGCCGAAGAGCAACCTGGCTCTGGTCGGCGTCTACATGTTCGACAAGCACATCCACGAGTCGGTCAAGCGTATCCGGCCTTCCAAGCGGGGCGAGCTGGAGATCACCGACGCGATCCAGGATCTGATCGACCGCGGCCTCTCCGTCCATCCGCACATCGTCCGCGGCTGGTGGAAGGACACGGGAAAAGTCGAGGACATGCTGGAGGCGAACCGGATCGTGCTGGAGACGATCCAGCCGGAGAACCGGAGCGCTCTCGGGTCGGGCAGCCGGATCGAAGGGCGGGTGCAGATCGGCGAGGGAGTGGAGATCCTCGATTCGCTCGTCCGCGGCCCGGTGATCATCGGCGACGGCGCGAAGATCCACCACGCCTTCGTCGGGCCGTACACCTCGATCGGCGAGCGCTGCCGCCTGGAGCGCTGCGAGATCGAGAACTCGATCATCCTCGCCGACTCGGAGATCCATGACATCCCGGGCCGGATCGACGCCTCGCTGGTCGGCCGGAACGTCAAAATCGCGCGCAGCCACGAAAAACCCAAGGCCCACCGTTTCGTCCTCGGAGACAATTCCGAGGTTGGGATCGCCTGACCTGCGCTCGCTGATCTTCGGTAGCGCCGGCATGCTTGGGCGTGCCCTGGCGACGGAGCTTCGGCGCCGCGGCTGGCCGACGCTCGCGCTGTCGCGCGGCCAAGCCGACATCCGCGACGCGGACGCGCTGGACCATTGGATGGAGTCGTTCCACCCCCAGGCCGTGTTCAACTGCGCCGCCCACACCCAGGTCGACCGTTGCGAGGACGAGCGCGAGCTGGCGTTCGAGATCAACGGCCTCGCGGTCGGCCGGATCGCCGACGCGGCGGCGAAGATCGGCGCCCGCCTGGTGCACGTCTCGACCGATTACGTGTTCGACGGCGAAGCGAAGCATCCCTATCCGGAGGACGCTCCGGTCGCCCCGCAATCGGTCTACGGCGAGAGCAAGCTCGAAGGCGAGCGCCGGGCGCTCCACCACGAGCGTGCCCTGGTGGTCCGCGCGAGCTGGCTGTTCGGTCCGCACGGACCGAACTTCGCCAAGACCATGGTGACCCTGATGGACAAAGGGAACCGCCAACTCCGCGTGGTCGACGATCAGATGGGAGCGCCGACCTACACACCGTTTTTCGCCCGCGCGCTCGCCGATTTCGCGGCGCGCGGCGCGAAAGGTCTCTACCACTATCGCAATCGGGCGTCGGCCACCTGGTTCGAGTTCACGCGCGAGATCGCGCGCAACTGGGACGAACAGGTGGATGTGATCCCCGTCACCACCGATCAATTCCCGCGCCCGGCCCGTCGGCCGGCCTACTCGGTGCTCGACGTGTCGAAAACCGAGGCGTTCCTCGGCCGCCGCGTCGAGCCTTGGCTCTGGGGAGTGATCGAATACCTCGAACGCATGCGCAACGTCGGTTTGGCCGGAGCTTGACTCCGGCCACGGTTTCGGACCGCCCGACGAGATCTCACGAAGGAGGACGTCCGTCATGAAAGCTCTGATCACCGGAATCACCGGATTCGCCGGCTCCCATCTGGCCGACTACCTGCTCGCCGAGCACCCCGACGTAGAGGTCTTCGGCCTCAACCGCTGGCGCAGCAAGATGGACAACATCGAGCACCTGGAAGGCAAGGTCACGCTGATCGAAGCCGACCTGCGCGACTACACCTCGATGCGCCGGGCGCTCGAGAAGGCGCAGCCGGATTACATCTTCCACCTCGCGGCGCAGAGCTTCGTGCCCTCCTCCTGGATCGCGCCGAACGACACGTTCTCGATCAACGCCCAGGGGCAGATCAACCTGTTCGAGGCGGTGCGCGAGCTCGGGCTCGACCCGACGATCCAGCTCGCCTGCTCGTCCGAGCAGTACGGCCTGGTCCACCCGGAAGAGACGCCGATCAAGGAGACGAATCCGCTCCGGCCGCTCTCGCCCTACGCGGTGTCGAAGGTGGCGCAGGACTATCTCGGCTACCAATATTTTCAGTCGTACGGCATCAAGGCGATCCGCACCCGCGGCTTCAACCACACCGGCCCGCGCCGCGGCCACGTCTTCGTCACTTCGAACTTCTGCCGCCAGGTGGCGGCGATCGAGACCGGCCGGCAGGAGCCGGTGATTCGGGTCGGCAACCTGGACGCGATTCGCGACTTCACCGACGTTCGGGACATGGTCCGCGCCTACTGGCTCGCGGTGACCAAGGCGAAGCCGGGCGAGGTCTACAACATCGCGACGGGAACCGGCATCCACATCCGCGACATGCTGCAGATGATCCTCGACCGCTCGAAGGTCAAGGTGAACATCGAGATCGACCCCGACCGCCTGCGGCCGTCCGACGTCGAGATCCTGATCGGCGACAGCTCGAAGTTCCGGGCCGACACCGGCTGGGAGCCGCAGATCCCGTTCGAGAAAACCCTCGGCGACCTGCTCGACTACTGGCGCGACCGGTTCGCCCAAAAGGGCCACGTTTCGGAGGTCGGCGAGTAACCGATGCGGGTACTCGTCACCGGAATTGGCGGCTTCCTCGGCCAGCACCTCGCCGAGCGCCTGCTCGACCGCGGCCACTCGGTGGTCGGCACGACCTGGGGCACGACCTCGGACCTGGCGGGCATCGAGCTCCACGAAGTGGATCTGCTCGACGCCCCCGGGCTCTCGGCCGCCGTACATGCCGCCGCGCCCGAGGCGATCATCCACCTCGCCGGCCTGTCGCACGTCGGCGAAAGCTGGCAACGCCCGGCCGACTATTTCCAGGTGAACGTCCTGGGAACCGAGAACGTGCTCGACGCTGCCGCCACCCTGGGCAAGTGCCGGGTCCTCCTCGCCTCCAGCGCCGAGGTCTACGGACTGGTTCCGGAAGAGCACCAGCCGATCGTCGAGACCGAGCCCGTCGCTCCGCGCACCCCCTACGCCCTCACCAAAGCGGCGGCCGAACGGCTCACCGTCCGCGCCGGAGGCATCGTCACCCGCTGCTTCAACCTGGTCGGCCCGGGGCAATCCGACCGCTTCGCCCTCCCCGCCTTCGCGGGTCAGCTCGCCGCGATCAAGAAGGGCGAGCAAGAGCCGGTCTTGAAAGTCGGCAACCTCTCCGCCCGCCGCGATTTCGTCCACGTCGCGGACGGCGTGGCAGCTCTAGCCCTCCTCGCCGAACAGGGCGCCCCGGGAGAGATCTACAACGTCGCCGCCGGCCGAGCCTTCTCGATCGCCGAAGCGCTAGACCGACTGATTGCGATCTCGGGGCTGAGCGTCGAAATCCAGGAAGATCCCAGCCGCCTAAGACCGGTCGACATGCCGCTGCTGGAAGGCAACGCCGAAAAAATCCGCGCGCTCGGCTGGAAACCGGAGAAGGATTTGGACGCGGCGCTCGGCGAACTCTGGGCAGCGGTCCGGGGCTGATCTGTCTCGATCGATCCTTCGCCAGATCCGCTTTTAGGGCCGCCGTTTCTTGATCCGACGGGCTCCAGGAAGTTCCCTCAGCTTCGATCGTGCCCTGTTCGTTTCTGGATGATTCGGGCCCAGGCGGGAATTGAGGATTCGCAAAGCCCGCTCCCAAAGCGATCGGGCTTTAGCGAAATTCCCCTGCTGAAAGGAAAGTACGCCCAGGCTATAAAGGCTGCGCGCAGTATCCACATGTTCCGGTCCGAGGACCGTTTCCCGGATCGCGAGCACCCGCTCGTAGCAATGCCGAACCCCCGCCAAGTCTCCCAATTCCTGAAGAAGACCGCCAAGGTTATTCAGACTCCTGGCGGTATTCGGATGTTCTGGACCCAGAACCTTCTCCAGAATTGCCAGCGCCTGCTCGTGGTACAACCGAGCCCCCGGTAGGTCTCCCAGATCCCGAAGAATACTGCCAAGGTTATTTAGACTCGTGGCGGTATACGGGTGTTCCGGACCGAGAATCTTTTCACAGATCGCAAGCGCCCGCTCGTGGCTCGACCGAGCCCCGGCCACCTCCCCCAGGTCCCGAAGAATCAGGCCGAGGTTATTCAGACTCGCTGCGGTCTCCGGATGTTCTGGACCGAGAACCTTTTCCCGTATTGCAAGCGCTCGCGCGCAGTACCGACGAGCGCTTATCAAATCACTCTGCACAAAAAGAGTCACACCAAGATTATCCAAACTAAGGGCGGTATCCCTGTGCTCTAAGCCAAGTGCGTGCTCTCGGATCGCCAACGCACGCTCATGTGCAAGCCGGCTGCCCTCATAGTTCCCTTGATCGTCCATGACGACGCCGAGATCATTCAGACTGTGAGCGGTATCCGGGTGATTCAGGCCCAGGACTCTTTCTCGGATTTCTAACGTCCGCTCGAAAACTATCTGTGCTTTTTTATAGTTCCCCAGGCCGTGCAGGACTCGTCCCAGGCTGTTTAAGCTGCGCGCCGTCCCGGGGTCCTCCAGCCCGGATACTACTTCGTGCAAAGCAACCGCTCGTTCCAAGTAGAGCTGCGCACCAGAATAGTCCCCGGCCTGCCAGAGATGAATTCCCAACTCATCGCAAAGCAGCGCCGCAGCCCTATCCTCCCGATCACGAACTCGGTCGGTCACGGCCCGAAGATGGGGTAACCAGCTTCGAAGAGCGGCCGGATTAGCGATCTCGTTGAGCCGCGCAGCTTCCGCGATCCACACCTCCTCGACGGCTGCTTGGGCCCGATCGCCTTCTCCTACCCCTACAGCCCAGGCGGCAACGAGCCGATGCATTCGAGGGTCGTTGCGCTCATCCATCTCCAGAAGTCCGAGGTCCGTCAGCCGCCTGAGCGCGTCTTCTGCATTCAAGGCTTCCGAAAGCGCCTCCGAATTCACACCCGCCGAGCGCAGGAGCAGGGATCGAGGGATCGGCTCGCCAGGGGCAAACCATGCCGCACGAACGAGAAGGCGGATCGCCGTCGCATCGGTCGCCTTCGTCGGGTCCAACCGTTCGAAGCTCAGGGCGAACGTACGGCCCACGTCTGCCGAATGACCGGTAGGAGAAGCTCCGGCACCCTTCCCCATGAGTGAAGGGTGGTCGAGCAGGTTAGGTTCCCGAAGAGCTTCAAGATACTTCCCGGGCTCCCCGAACGTAGTACTGCGGTAGGTCTTGAGGAAGCTTCCGGCCAGGTGGAGAGCCAAGGGTAGATCTCCCAGCTCCTCCGCAATGGAGCCGAAAACCGAATCATCCGCCGGCACCTCGGGCCGGAAGCGTCGTAGAAGCTCGATGCTCACAGGGCGTGGCAGAGTGGTGATCGGCACCGTCTTGACGTTCAGGGCCGCATCCCATTCCGCTTTCCGGCTGGTCACCAGGACGCGGGCACCGCCGAAGGAAGGTCGCCGACGACGGAGCAGTTCCTCCTCCTCGCAGTTGTCGAAGATCAGGAGTCGCGGAAGCGGACTTTGCCAGGCCGTTTCCACAAGACGTACCTGCTGCTCGGAAGTCAGCGTGTCGAAGCCCGAATGCAGCCCGAGAGCATGACCACAGGCCGCGATTTCGGCCGGGACCGAGGCGGCGTCCGCGAAGCTCATCCAGAAGACGCCTCCCGCGAAGTACCGGCCGTAGCGATGGACGAATTCGGAGGCGAGCTGCGTTTTTCCGATCCCGCCAAGCCCGGTCGCGGCGGCGATCTCGACCTGACCGACCGCGGAGGTTCCGCCCGCCTTGAGCTGGCGGGCCAAAGACTTGAGATCCTCCTCGCGCCCCACGAAAAGCGGATTCGGCGCCAGCAGCATGCGCGAGCCGATGGGCAGTGGCCCAGGTTTTGGCACTTCCTCGAGAGGTAGGGCCGCAAGGGCGCTCTCGGCCCCTGCCGGATCGGGCGGTGCGGCAGCTTGGCCCGGAAAAAGATGCGCTCCGGGAAATCGGACGCTCTCTGGGTGAACCCGGCCGAGGACGAGTCCTTTAACGATCGCCTCGCGGGCCGCCGCCTCACCGAGGCCGACGAGGTCGATATGGATGATGGCAGCCCATAGGCCGAGATCTTCCTTCGGGACCGTGCGCACTTGGATGGGAACGAGCTTTCCCCGTGTTCCGTCCGGATCCGCGGCGAACGCGGCAGCCCACTCCGAATTGGCGAACAAAGACAGTAGGTAGTCTGGGGACAGGACCGCGATCGTCCGGTCGGAGCCGAGGATCGCCCGCTGCATTTCGACCACGAAATTGCCGCCGGGACGGAAGTCCCACGCCTGCATCCCGACCGAATGCCCCGCCCCCTCCAGAGTCCAAGCGATCCATTCCGCCCAAGGGCGGTCGGCTTGGGTATAACTGATGAAGAAGGCGGCCATGGCGAGGGTCAATTTCGGGGACGACGAAATCATACCGCAGGCTTTCGTGCCCCTTCGAACCCAGGGAGCCGGCTTCACGCCTCCATCCGCCCGACTACCCGCAACGGTTCCGTAGTCGGCGCCCTTCCTGGTTTGGCCCGATATGCGCGATTATCCGCGCAGATCGCGGCGTGTGGCGAGTGCATGCTCCACGAGGAGGCGGCTAGTACCTATGAGCATCCCACGCGAATTCGGGGACCTACCCGACGATGAAGTCGTCCTGTCTCGAGAAGGCGACCGCCTGATTGTCGAACCGATCTCTCGCAAGAGGAATAGTCTCAGCGAGCTTCTGGCATCGCTGCCGGCTGCCGGGGAATGCCTTCCAGAGATCGACGACCCGCCGGTCGAGCCCGAAGAAATTCTCTGACATGGGGAGAGGATCCTTCGATCACCACCTGTTGCCACTCAGCGGTAGGCCGAGCTGGTGCTCGGCGATCCCGGGAAAAGCCTCCGCATACGCAGCTACTCGGCCCGCTTCCCCTCCACCGCCCGCCGGAACAGTTCCTCTCGGTGGACGACCAGGCGTTCGAGGTAACTGCGAAGAGGGCGGGGATGGGTTGGTTTCCGGGGGAGGACAGGAGAGGGGCGCCACAACCGGCAAACCCGCGCGAACCTCGCGCCCGGCGGCGCGCACCGGTTTCCCGCCCGGCGCCACCACTCCTTGCACCGCCATCTCCGCTGCTTCCGGTCGCAGTCCTCCCTCGCAGGCTCCGGACACCTCTCCGCCCAGCCGGAGAAGCGGATAGCAGGAGCCGAACACCTCTCCTCCGGGACAAAAGATGGGTCCGCTGAATTGCAGGATGCCTCCCCTGAATCCGCGGAATGCTCCTTTGGACCTCAGGAATGTTCCTCCGAGTCACAGGAGTATTCCTCTCAAGCTCAGGAAGATTCCTACGAATGCGCGGAATGATCCGCTAAAAAACAGGATCATTCCTATAATTTAGCGGAGTGTTCCGCTGAAGCTCAGGAGAATTCCTCTCAAGCTCAGGAATACTCCGCTAGATCTCAGGAATGCTCCTCCGGATCAGCGGAATGTTCCTCTGGACCTCAGGAACATTCCTATTACCCAGAGGAGCGATCCGCAGAACCCGAGGAGTACTCCTCCGGGCTGGCGGAGTGGTGTCCGGAGTCGTGAAACCGCTCTCCCCGCCCGGCGAAGTGGTGGCCGGACGCGCCGCACGACTCTTCGCGGCCCGCGCAGCGGTGCCTGGAAGCTGGGAAGGAGTGGCGGCGGTCGTCGCACCGGTTTTCGGCTGCGGATCAGCTCTTTACTCTTCCGGATAACCCCTTCCGCCTCTCGTCGTGGTCCTGGCCCTAAGCGCATCACCTGCGTCCCGCGACGCGGGGAGAGGGCAACGGCGCCCGAAGGCGCCGTTTGCGGAACACCTAGCTGCCGAGGCCCAGCTCGTCGAGCGACTTCACTTCCAAGATCCGGTCCACGAGCCCGTCCAGCTCATCGAGCGAGTCGATCTCCTCGACCCGCGCCCGAATCGGAGGGGGGACCTCTCCGAACCGCTGCCCGAGCAGACGGAGCAGGGTGCTACGGACCCCCTGCTCACGGCCTTGCTCACGGCCTTTCTCCAGCCCCAGGACGATCCCCTCCTCCCGAAACTTCTTCTGGTATTCAACTGCCTGCTGCTCGGCCCATGTCATTTCCATCGCTTCGACCTCCGGGGTTCTCTTCGGCGAGGCGCAGCACGGCGTACTTCTCCGCTTCGCGCCGAACGACACGTAGTTGAAACGGTGGACCTCCTGCTCGAACGCCCGCTCGACGTAGTCCGTCCACAAGGCACCCGGCCGGCCGCCGTGCAGAAAGACGACGATCGATACCACCGGCCCGGGGTGACGCCAATTGTAGGTAAGTTTCCACGCTGTTGAGCAACAGGAATCGTTCCACCTCGCCGATAGCGCGCGACGCGGCGGCCGATCTCGCCGCTGAAGCTCTGCTCGATCTCTACGTGGATCCGGAACTTCCGCCCGCCCGCGCGGTCGGGAATCTCGGCCAGCAGGTCGACCTCGCGGCGTTCGCCCTCGGGCAGCTCGTGAAACACCTCCTTGTCCAGGAAGGTGAAACCTCCCGGACGGAGGTTCCCGGCCAGGCGAGCCGCGAGGCCGGGAACGGTAAGGAACAGCAAATCGGGGAAAAAGGCGCGAAACAGATCCTTCCACAATTGGTCGTGGCTGGTCATAGCGGCACGTACCTCCTGCCGCTTCAAAGACGCGAAACACCCCGTTGGACCTTGCAGTTCGGCTCGGCTATTTTCAAAGTTTCCCGCTACCGGCGGTCCGGGAGGCCGAGCCCTGCGGTCAGCGCCGGGGGCCGTTCGGCGGTAGGGCCGAGCTGGTGCTCGGCGGTCCCGGGGAAAAGCCCCCAGCGTTCGGCTTCTGACTCAAACGTCTAATACCCCCACCTCCCCCCGCCGTCGAACCCTTCGCGGCGCCGATTCAACCCTTCCGGCACACAACCCCCCTCCCGCGGCACCGTAGACCTACAGGGGCCTACAGGGGCGGTTCGCCTTGACCCGGGGGCGGGGCGAACTTATGCTCGGTCAATTCTGGAGAGGATGCTTATCTCGCATCAGGACAAGGATTTGTGGCGACGACTGAACGCGATTCCCTGAGGTTGATCCGGACCGCGGAAGCGGAGCCGGCGATTCTGCTTGCCGGGTTCTCCGATGCGGAGACCGAGGCGCAGCGGCGGCGCTTTGGGGGGGACGTGCGGGTCGAGGCCGCGCGCACGGAGGGCGAGGTGGTCGCTCGCTTCGAGCGCGGCGAGGTCGCGGTGTTGGGGTTGGGTCCCGGATTCTCGGGGCTGCCGGCGCGGCATCTGCTCGAAACCCTTCGCGAGCGCTTCCCGGAGTCGCGGACGCTTCATCTGCTCGCCTCGGGCGGACCCGATCCGGCCGTCTTTCAGGAGCTGATCGACGAGGACCGGATCTTCTTCTTGAGCCTTCAGCCGCTCGGCGGCGAGGATCTCTCCGCCCTGCTCGAAAGCGCGCTGTCGCGGTTCCGCGCGCTGCGGCTCGCCGAGAGCACGGCCGGCGCGACGGAAAAGAGCGCCCCTCTTCCCCACGCCGAAGGGCTCGCGCTCGCCGGGACCATGCCCCTTCCCGTGCCGCGGCGCGACGAGCGAGCGGAGCTGTCGCGGCGGGTGCTCGCGGCTGCCGGACGTCTGGCGGGCGAGCGCGATCCAGCCGCGGTTGCCTATCTGGTGCGCGAGGATCTGGGCGATCTGATCGGCGCCTCCCGCGCCCACGTTTTGCTCTACGACACGGAAACCGAGGTGCTTTGGGAGCGCCGGGGCGGCATGTCCGCCGAGGAGCGGCGGGAGAGCGCCGCGGTCGGCGTGGTCAGCTTCGTCGCGCGCACCGGCCGGTCGGTTTCGGCTGCGCGGCTGGCGGACGATCCCCGCTACGAGCGCGAGGCCGACGATCCGGAGGGTTCCGGCCAGGGGCCGTTCGCGGCGATCGCGGTGCGCGATCCTGCCGCAGGCGGGTCAACCACCGATGGCCCGGTCATCGCAGTGCTCGCCGCTCTGCGCGATCCGGGCTCCGAGCCTTTCTCCGCCGCCGATCGGGCGGCCTTGGCGCTCTACGCCGAGCGCGCGGCGCCCGCTCTTTCCCAGCTCGCTCTCGAAGCGCGGCTCGCCGAGCAGGGCAAGCGCGACGAGCGCCAGCTGCGCGAAGGGGCACTCGATGTTTTCCGTGAAGAGGCGCTCGACTTCCATATGACCTCGGCGAAGAAGGAGGGCGACCTCCTGCGCATCTCGCCGGTTTGGATTGATTGGGCGTCGTGGCTGCTGCTTGGCCTTGCGGGGGTCGGGCTTTTGTTCCTGATCTTCGGCCGGATCCACGAACGCTCGACCGGGGTCGCCGTGGTCCGGCTGGGCGGCCGAAGCGAGATCACCGCGACCGCCGCCGGCACGGTCGCCTCGATCGAGGCGCCGCCTGGAACGCGGGTGATGGAGGGGGCCTCGCTCGTCCATCTCTACGGCGGACCGGAAGCGGCCGAGCTATCGCGGCTGGAAGGGGAGTTCGAGCTGCAGCTCGCTTCCCGCCTGCGCGATCCGGGCGACCGGTCGGCGGAAGCGGCGCTGATCGGCTTGAGCGGCCAGATCGAATTGGCCAAATCGCGGCTGGCCGAGCGCGATGTTCGGGCACCGCGCGCTGGAGTGGTCGCGGACATCCGAGTGCGCGCCGGCCAGCAGGTCGTTCCCGGCCAGGTGATCGCGTCGCTATCGACAGGCGTGCAGGCCGGCGCCGCGCCGCGGGTCGCGGTTCTGCTGCCCGGCAAGGTCCGGCCGCAGCTCGAAGCGGGACTGCCGATCCGGCTGGAGCTCGACGGCTTCCGCTACGCCTACCAGCGTCTACAGATCGAGTCGGTGAGCGACGAGGTGCTCGGCCCCGAAGAGGCGCGTCGGATGCTCGGCGCGGGAGTCGGCGAAGGGGCGCAGATCTCGGGCCCGGTGGTCTTCGCCTGGGCGCGCCTTCCCGAGACGGGCTTCACCGTCGATGGCCGGCGGTACGCGTTCTATGACGGCATGTGGGGGACCGCCGAGGTGAGCCTCCGCTCCGAGCCGCTCGCGACCGCGCTGATCCCCGGCCTGCGCGTGCTCCTCGGCGGAGGACGGCGCTGATGGCGGCCCCGATAGACTCGAAGGGGGATTCCGCACCGGAGGCGGGATCGACTCCCCCGCCGCGGCGAAAAGCCGGCCTGGTCGGCCGCTTCCCCGCGCTCGCCCGGCTCACCGCTTGGAGCGGCGGCAAAAAACGGGTTCCCTACGTGCAGCAGACCGCCTCGTCCGATTGCGGCTCGGCCTGCCTCGCCATGGTGCTCGGGTATCACGGCAAAAACCTGCGGCTCGACGAGGTGCGCGAGATCGTCGGCTTCGGCCGCGAGGGGGCCTCGGCGCCGTCGATCCTGCGCGGCGGCGAGTGGTTCGGCCTGCGCGGGCGTGGGGTGAAGGTCGAGCGGATCGAGGATCTCAACCTGGTCGATCCGGGCAGCATTCTGCATTGGCGGTTCAACCACTTCGTAGTGTTCGAGCGCCTGTTGTCGGGCAACCGGCTGGCGATCGTCGATCCCGGCGGCGGCCGGCGCCAGGTACCGTTTGAGGAGGCGCGCACCGCGTTTACCGGCGTCGCCCTGATCTTCGAGCCGGGCGAGACGTTCGAGCCGGCGGACAAGCGCCCCTCGGGCGTGCGCCGCTACCTGCGCCAGCTGTTCAGCCAATCCGGCTGGCTCGGCCGGGTGGTCGCGATCTCCGTGCTGGTCCAGCTGCTCGCGCTCGCTCTCCCCGTGCTCACGGGGATGATCGTCGATCGCGTCCTGCCGCAAGGGGATCTGTCGCTGCTCCAACTGCTCGCGATCGGGCTCGGCGCGATCGTCCTGTTCCAATACTTCGCCTCGCTCGTGCGCTCCTACCTGCTGCTCGCGCTGCGCACCCGGCTCGATGCGCAGATGACGCTCGATTTCCTCGATCACCTGGTGAACCTGCCCTACCTGTTCTTCCAACAGCGTTCGGCCGGCGACCTGATGATGCGCTTGAACTCGAACGCCACGGTGCGCGAGATCCTCACTTCGGGCGCGCTCTCCGGCGTGCTCGACGGCACGCTGGTCGTCCTCTATCTCGTGTTCGTCTTCGCCGCTTCGCCCTCGATGGGACTGCTGGTGCTCGGCTTGGGCGTCCTGCGGTTGATCCTGTTCCTCGCCGCGCGCCGGAAGACCGGCGACCTGATGTCCGAATCGCTCCAGGCGCAGGCGGCGTCGCAGACCTACCAGGTCCAAATGCTCTCCGGCATCGAGACGCTCAAGGGGAGCGGCACGGAGAAGCGCGCGGTCGAGCACTGGTCGCATCTGTTCGTCGACACCTTGAACGTTTCGCTCGCGCGCGGCCGGTTACAGGCGCTGGTCGACGCGATGCTCGCCGCGCTCCAGAGCGGCTCGCCGCTGGTGATCATGATGTTCGGCGCGCACCAGGTGCTGAACGGCGAGCTCACCCTCGGCACCATGTTGGCTTTGAACGCGCTCGCCAACGGTTTCCTCACTCCGCTGTCGACGCTGGTCTCGACCGCGTTCCAGCTCCAGCTGCTCGGCGGCTACCTGGAGCGGATCAACGACGTGATGGAGACTCCTCCCGAGCAGGATCTGACCAAGGTCCGGCGCACGCCGCGGCTGTCGGGGGAGATCCGGCTCGAATCGGTCGCGTTCCGCTACGGGCCGTCGCTGCCGTTCGTGGTCAAGGACGTCACGGTCGAGATTCCGCCGGGCACGTTCGTCGCCCTGGTCGGCCGTTCGGGCGCGGGCAAATCGACGCTCGCGGGCCTTCTGGTCGGGCTCTACGTGCCGACCTCCGGACGCATCCTGTACGACGGGCACGACCTCGCGGAGCTCGAATTCCGCTCGCTCCGGAACCAGATCGGCGTCGTACCCCAGCACCCTTACCTGTTCGGCAGCTCGGTCCGCGCCAACATTGCGCTCGCCGATCCGGACCTGTCGCTCGCGGACGTCGCCCGGGCGGCGGAGAAGGCGCACATCCACGCCGACGTCCAGGCCATGGCGATGGGCTACGAAACGCTCGTCGCCGACGGCGGCGCTTCCCTCTCGGGCGGCCAGCGCCAGCGCCTCGCGCTCGCCCGGGCTCTCGTGAGAAAACCCGCGATCCTGCTGCTCGACGAAGCGACCAGCGCGCTCGATTCGGTCACCGAGCGACGGATTCAAAAAGAGCTGGAAGCCCTCCACTGCACGCGCATCGTGGTCGCCCACCGGCTGTCCACGATCCGGGCGGCCGACCTGATCCTGGTTATGGACGACGGCCAGCTGGTCGAACGCGGTCGCCACGACGAGCTGGTGGCCCAAGGGGGAGTCTACGCCGGCCTGGTCGCCGCCCAGATGGCGAGGGACGAGCAAGCGGCCGAGCTGGTCGTGGGATAGGCGGCGGAGGACCGGACAAGGGGCGCACGGCCGTTCGCCCCCGGGGCGGAAGAAAACCTCCCGCTCGATCTTGCCGCCGCGACGGGCGCACGGCCGTCCGCCCCTACGCAAAGGCCCGCATCAGCGCGGGGCCTTAGGTTACGGAGCGGGCGGCGGCGGGTTCGGTCCGAGCAGGATCCGACCGGGGATCCGCTCGATGTCGATCGAATTGCTCACGCCCTGGAACTTGCCGCTCGCGTCGAGACATTCGAACTTGGGAGCAGTCGCCGTGTTCAGGGCGTAGGCGCTGCAAACCTGCGAGGTGTAGACCGCGGTGACGTCGATCTCGTGCGTGCTCTGGAGCACGAGGTAACCGATCGTGATCGGGAACGGCGTCGGGACGGTTCCCCACAAGAGAAAGGCCAGGCGATTGCAGTCGTCCATCGTCGCGCCGAGCGACGGTAGCGTGATCGTGTCGTAGGCGGACGGCGTGACGACGCTCGGCTCGCGGCCCACGACTTTTCCCCGGTCGACAAGCAGGATGACGTGCTTTTCGACGTGCGCCTGCTGGTCGGTGAGGTAGATCTCCGGCCAGACCAGATTGACCTCCGTGGCGTAATTACCCAACTTGACCGGCGGCTCGCCGGCCGGGCCCGAGTCGGTGACTCCTATGTTGGTTCCGTTGTAGCCGCAGACGAACTTGACGGCGTAGGTGTATTGCACCTTCGCCGAAGCGGCCGGGGCGAGCAGGAGAGCGGCGATCAGGGCAACGCAGAGGATCAGGGACGGTTTGCGCATGATGACCTCCAGGAAAGTGCGGAGAGGCCCTCGCGGCCGGTCCGCGGAGTGATTGTGCAAAACTCTCTCTAACTAAAGAGTGTGCAAACCCACGCCGCAGCCGGGACTGGCCACCTCTCCCCTGGTTGTCGTCCGAACGTCAAACGGCCCCGCCTTCCCTTGCGGGAAAACGGGGCCGGGAACCGAACCTTACTGACCAAACCTTAACCGGTCATTCCACCTCGAAGCCGATCAGCGAGACCGGCGTGGTTCCGGCGATGTTGGTGTTGTTGGCCGGGTTCGGATCGCTTTCCGTACCCGAGACCGTGGCCGTGTTCGACACCGATCCGCCGACCGTTTTGGTCACCACCAGGTTGATCGTCGCGCTGCCGCCGCCGAGCAGAGTGCCCAAGTTGCAGGTGACCGTCGTCACCCCCGAGCAGCTCCCTTGAGTCGCTACGGCGGAGATCAGGGTGACTCCGGCCGGCAGCATGTCGGTGACGACCACTCCGGTGGCGCTGCCCGCGCTCAAGTTCGTCACCTCGATCACGTAGCTGAAGTTCGAGCCGTTCGCCACCGGCTCCTGCATGGTGATCTTGGAGAGCCCCAGGTCGACCTCCGGCGCCGTGGGATTCAAGACCACGCTCGCCGCGTTGTTGCCGGCGACCAGATCCTGCTCGGTCGCCGCCGTCTTGGTAAAGGTCTGGACGACCGGCGTCGAGACCGTATTCATCACGGTGAGCGTAAGGGTCGCCGACGCGCCGGCGGCGAGCGTACCGACGCTCCAGATTCCGGTGCCCGGGGTGTAGGTGCCCTGCGACGGAGTGTTGCTGACGTGGCTCAACCCCACCGGGAGGTTGCCGGTCAAGACGACTCCCGTGGCGGTCGCCGGCCCGGCGTTCTTCGCGGTGACCGTGAAGACGACGTTCTGGTTCACGCCCGGCGTGCTGTTGTTGACTGTCTCGGAAACCTGGATGTCGATCAATGGCGTTCCGTTGAGCCGCACGGTCGCCGTGTTGTTCGCGCCCCGGGTATCGACCTCGCCCTCGGCGCTCTTGCTCGCCTGGTTGACCATCGCCTGGGTGCGGTTGACCGTGGCGGTGACCGAGAGGGTCGCGGAGGCGCCGTTGGCGAGCGGTCCGATCGTCCAAAGGCCCGTGGTGTTGTTATAGCTGCCGACCGAAGGTGTCGCCGAGACGAATGCGAGGCCGACCGGGAGGAGATCGTTCACCGCGACCCCGGTGGCGTTCGACGGACCGTTGTTGGTGGCGGTGACCGTGAAGATTACGTTCGTCGAGAGCCCCGGCGAGGCGTTGTTGACGCTCTTGGCGATCGCGATGTCGGAGGAGCCCACCAACGTATCGGAGTCGGTCGCGCTGTTGTTGCCCGGGACCGGATCGGTCGCGGCACCGGTGACGGTCGCGGTGTTGACCAGCGAGCCGGTGGCCGAAGCCGAGATCGAGCACGTGGCCGTGTAGGTGACCGATCCGCCGACCGGCAGGGTCGCTGCGTCGTTGAGGTTGCCGGAGCCCGCGGCGGTGCAGAGGCCGCCCCCCGCGCCCGCGCAGGTCCAATTGCAGGTGAGCGAGGCCGGGAAGGTGTCGGCCACCGTAGCCGTGGTGTTAGACGGTCCGGCGTTCGAGGCGGTTATCGTGTAGGTCGTGCTGCCGCCCGGAGTGGCGGACGTCACGCCGTCGGTCTTGGTAATTCCGAGGTTCGCCGAAGCCGCGACCGTGGTGGTCGCCGTGGCGCTGTTGTTGCCGGAAGTGCCGTCCCCCGAGGCCGAGGTGACGGTCGCAGTGTTGGAAAGAACGGTGCCGGAAGTGACCGACGGAGCGACCGCCACGGTGAGCGTAAAGACCGCGCTACCGACGGCGAACGACGGGTTCGAGCAGGAGACCGTGGCGCCCGTGGTGCAGGACCAGCCCGCGACGGCGGGCAGCGAGACGAACGACGTTCCGGCCGGCAGCGTGTCGCTCCACGACGCGTTGGTCGCGGGATCCGGCCCGTTGTTGGTCACCGTGATCGTGTAGGTCAGGTTGGTGCCGGCGGTCACCGGATCGGGAGAATCGGTCTTGGTGATCGCGAGATCGGCGACCCTGAACAGGCCGACCAGGACCGGATCGTGGTCCGAGGCCCGGTACGGGGTGGCCGGCTGGAACAGGACGCGCGGCGGCACCAGGGCGGAGCCATCCGGCTTCTCTTCGAAAGCCGCTTCGCCGGTGTCCTTGATCTCGTCGTTGTAGTCGAGCAGGTCGGACTCGTCGGCGTTGATGTGCCACGGCCCGATGCCGGTGACCTGCGGGGTCAGGCTGGCGTTCGAAAATGCGTAGTCGAGATGGCCGAGCTGGCCGTCGAACAGGTAGGAGTAGGCGGACGGACCGAGCAGCGCGGCTTCGAGGTCGGTGAAGCCGCCGCCGGTCAAGGTGGTGACCGGCGTCTCCTGCGGGTAGGAGTTGAAGTCGCCGAGGAGCAAGACGTCCGGATCGCCGGCCGCCGGCAACACGGTGTTAGTGATCCAAGTGAGCAGGCGGGCGGCCTGCGCGGTGCGCGTGGCGTTGGAGGCCCCCGCGCCGTCCCCCGCGTCGGCGTCGCCGGGCAGGCCGGCGCTCGACCCCTTCGACTTGAAGTGGTTGGCGATCACGGTGAAGCGCTGGCCGAAGGCCGGGTTCGTCGCGTCGACGACGTCGAACGTCTGGGCGGTCGGCGGCCGGCTATGGATCGGGTCGAGGTCGGAGAGCGGCGAGCCGACCGGTGAGAGGACGCCCGTCCGGTAGATCTGCTGCACACGGATAGCGTCGGTGCCGAGGGTCCCGCCGGTATTGACGAAGGCGTACGGATGGGCGCCGCCGCAACGCGCGTTGACCGCGCTGAGGAGGTCGGTGATCGAGGCGCTAGGGGTCGTGTTTTCAAGCTCCATGAACCCGAAGACGTCGGCGTTCAGGGTGCAGATCACGATCGAGGCCCGCTCGCGCTGGCGGATCAGCTCGGCGTTGCTGTCGGCGCCGCGGCAGTCGAGGGTGCCGCCCGGGGCGCAGGGTCCGGCGGTGTCGCTCGAAGTGGTGTCGATGGTGGTGAAATAGTTGAGCAGGTTCATCCCCGCCGCCTTGATCGCGCCGCCGACCGCCGGGGCCGTCACCGGGCGAGGATTCGCGACCGTGAACGTGGCCGGATTGGCGAGGGTGGGACGAAGGCGCCAGGCGTCGGTGCCGGTGACCCCCGCGAACGACCAGTCCAGCACGCCGGTCAAGCCGGTCACCAGGTCGCCGCCGCGGAAGAAATCGGTCCCCTGCGTGCCGACCGAGAAGCCGCCGTTGGCCCGCGGCGGGTAGATGAACTGGAAGCCGTTCGCGTCGAGCAGCGACACGTTCTGCTCGTCGTCGTCGTCGTCGAGGATCACGCGCCGCCGATCGAGCGCGGCAAGGTGGGCGTTGTAGCCCGCCACACTCGGCGGCGACATCTCGGTGAACTGCCTCGGCCGCCCGCCCTCGAACAGCTCGATCTGGCCGAACCGGGCAAGCTCGAAATACTCCGAGACGGAGAGCGTGTCGACGAACGTGACGCGCATGTCCTCGCGCGCCTCGTAGAAGTCGTTGACCACGCCGACGACCGGCAAATCGATCGAAGACGGCGTGGGCAACGGATTGCCGCTGCTCATGGCGATGACCGAGCCCGCCGTGGTCGCCGTGATCTCGGTGTTGTTGAAGAACTCGGAGACGGTGCCGGTGACCCGCACCAGCTGCCCTTCGACCACCGCCGTCGGGCAGCCGCCGCAGAAGACGAAGATCCCTTCGGAAGTCGCCGGATCCGCGTCGGCGTCGACGTCCTCTTCCTGGAGGAAGAAGCCCTGCTTCTGGTTGGTCCCCTGGAAGCTCGCGGTGACGATCGCCTGGACGGTGACCGTGCCCGAAAGCGGCGTCGCGGCGCCGTTGCCCTGCACGTCGTGGATCCGGTTCAGATCGTCGTTGACGATCGTGCCCTGGCCCTGGGTGTCGACGGGGATCGCGTTCGTGACGTTGGTCACGTTGACGAAGAAAGTCTCGTTGACCTCGGGCCCCGTGTCGCCGTTGACCAGGACGGTGAAGGCGTAGGTACTGCTCCCCGCGGGAATCGTCTGGCCGGTGAGCGACTTGGCCACGTAGTCGTTGTCTTCGGTCGCCGGGACGTCGTCCTGCGCCGTGCCGTCCGCGGTCGCGATGTCGAACGTCGTGCCGCCGGCGGGAGCCGGGGCCGAGAGGCTCACGGTAAAGGTGAAGTTGGTAGTGCCGGCGTTGCCCTCGTTCAGCGAGATGTCGTTGATCGTCAGGTTCGGCGCCGCGTCGTCGTTGACGATCGTGCCCTGGCCCTGGCCGTCCGTGACGGTGGCTCCGACGGAAACGTTTGTGACGTTGACGAAGAAGGTCTCGTTGGTTTCGGGTGTCGTGTCGCCGTTGACCAAGACGGTGAAGGAGTAGGTGCTACTCCCCGCGGGAATCGTCTGGCCGGTGAGCGATTTGGGCGTGTAGTCGTTGTCCTCGGTCGCCGGAACGTCGTCCTGCGCCGTGCCGTCCGCGGTCGCGATGTCGAAGGTTACGCCGCCGGGGCCGGCCGGGGCGGAAAGACTGACCGTGAACGTGAACGAGGTGGTCCCGGCGTTGCCCTCGTTCAAAGAGACGTCGTTGACCGAGAGGTTGATCGCTGCGACGGCGTTCGGAGTGACCGAGAGGTCGTCGATCCCCAAGCCGTGATCGTTGCCCGCGTCATTCAAATCCTTCCAGCGGAGCCAGATCTCTTGTCCGGGGCTGACCGACACCGTGAGGGTGGCCGACTTGGCGGTTCGATTGGCCGCCGCGTTGCCATCCACGGCGACGCCGGCTCCGGTGTTGGTGAACGTCGGGCTCACGAAATCGAGGGAGGTGAAGGACGTCCAGCCGGTCGTCGGCGTGTTGGAATCCGTGATCACGCCGGCCGCGGCCACCTGGTATTCAAAGGACAGGGTTTGAGCGACCGGCGTTACGGCGCCACCATCCCGCCACTCCTCTCCGTTGAAGGCGATGAGGAAGGATGTGATCGTCGAGCCGGTGTTGTTCACCAATCGCGCCGCGTTGAAGATGTTGGCCGGAGTCCCCGAGGCCACCGAACCGAAAGCCCGCTCCGTGGCGGTGCCCGTGCCCCAGCTGTAGATGGCCCCCGTGTTCGAGGCGCCGGCATCCGCCCGATAGGTGGTCGGATTCGTCGGCGTCGCCGAGAATTGCGAATACCAGCCGGGCAACGTGCTGTTGTCGGCCCAGGCGTTCGCGGTACCGGCCGTGGCCAGCGTGTCGAAATTCTGGGTGACCGGAGTTCCCAGCGTGGTCAGAGAGATCTGAGCGGCGGCGGGCACGGCGAGCAGCCCCAAGAGGGCGAGGAACGGCAGAGTGCGCGATCTGAACATGAGAAGTTCTTTCCCCCCGGCGAGGAGTCGAATCGAAGTTCGGGGTGCAGGCGGCCCTTCGGCTAGGGTACGACCTGCGAATTCTTTCACCCACGTACGGCAGCGGGGTTACGGTTCGACGGCGTTTGAGCCTGAAGACTAACCCGAACCGGTGCTCAATAGGTTGTGCAATTTTCCCTCCCCCCGCGGTTCCGGCTCCGGCCGGAGGGCGGCACGCACCCTCTTATTGCAGAACGCCCTGATTCCATGGCGTTTCGTTCAACAGGAGAGGCGAAATGAACAAGCGCCCCGCAGGGAAGAAGAAGATCCGTTTGAGCCGGGAAACCGTGCGTCAGCTCGATCCGGCGCTTTTGGGCGTCGCGGGAGCCGCTACCACGACGTGCAACACCGATTTCACGGTCTGTGATGGAACCTGCCGCTGCCAGACCACGGCCCACACGAATACCGCTTGCGGCCATTGCTGAAGAACTCTTGAAACGAGCGCCGGCCCACTTGGACCGGCGCGTCCCGCGCTTCCCTCAGTTCCCTACTCCCAGACGATGAAGCCCGGCGCGAGAATGCCGTCCGGGTCGTAGCGCTTCTTGGCTGCTTTAAGCGGCTCCCACTGGTCGCCGTAGTGGAGCGCCCAGCGCTCGGCGGAGTCGAAGGTGATGTAGCCGGAGAGATAGCGCTTCGCGCCGTACTGGTGGATCGACAGCTCGCTCGCGAAATCGAGGTTCTGCAGGTAGGCCTCGTAGATATGCGCCGGTTCCTTGGGCATGCCGCCGAGCACCCCCCAGCCGAGCACGTAGTCCCCGCCCGGATGCATGAAAAAGGGCACCTCGGAGCAGTCGGTACGCGACGGCCAGAGCAGGACGTGGCCGCCGAGCCCCAACGCCCCGGGGGGGAGGTTCGCAAGGATCATCTCGATGTACTCCTTGGCGCCCTCCCAGGGAAGGATGGTCTCCATCCACGGGTGGGTGTGCTCCCAGTAGCCGGTACGCCGCCAGACAGCGAACATCGGCTCCATCCGCTGGCAGAAATCGAACAGCGAGGAGTCCTCGGTGTGGGCGTGGCGGTAGGGGGAAAGCTCGGCGAGCACCTGATCGTCGTCCGGCTCTTCGCCCGGGCCGAATTCGATGGTCAGGAACATCGGGAAGATCCAATGGGCGAAACCGACCACGCCCACCCCCGGTTCCAGCCCTTCGCCGATCCGCCGGAAGCCGAGCGGAGCGGGCGAGCAGATGCCGCCCATGCTGGCGAACGTCGTCCCGTCCATCACCTTCTTGGCGTCGGCCATGAACGCGCCGAGGTCGTCGTAGACCAGGCTGTATTGGCGCACGGTCTGCTTGGCGGGGCGCAGGCGGGTCTTCACCCGCGTGATGATGCCGATCTGGCCGAGAGTGCAGCGAACGGCGTCGAACAGCTCGCGGTTCTTCTCGTGCGAGCAGACGACGATCTCGCCCTCTCCCGTCACCACTTCGATTTCGAGCGCGTTGTCGGCCTGCGAGCCGTTCCGGAAGCTCGCGACCCCTAATCCCGCCATCGAGGTGGTGCCCGCGACCGTGACGCCCAGGTTGTTGGTGAGCGTCGGCGGCACCAGCCCGCGGTCGATCGCCTCCTTGACCAAGTCGCGCCAAACCACCCCGGCGCCGCAGTCGGCATAGAGCCCTTCGGCGTCGATCTCGTGGATCGTGTTCAAGAGGGCGGTGTCGATGACGATTCCGCCGTCGCTCGTGGCCTGCCCCGTCTGGGTGTGCGCCTGGCCGCGCGGAACCAGCGCAATCCGGTGCTTGCGGCAGAAGCGGATCACCTCGGCCACCTCGGCCGAAGAGGCGCAGCGGGCGACCGCGGCCGGGCGCCGTTCGACCATGCGGCCGAAATCGGACAGGTAGGTGTCTAGGATCGCGTCTTCAGTGAGCAGCCGGGCTCCGAGGAGCGTGCGGAGCTCTTCCAGGGTCTCGGCGGTGTCGGGCGAAGCGGGTGATTGGACGGTCATGAAGCCTCCGGAAGGAGTGGTCTCAAGCGGGCGAGTCTCTTTCTAACCGATCTTGTCGCAACGCGGCAAGGGGCGCCGAACCCTTATCGTCGGCGGCCGGCACCTCCACCAGCTCGATCTCGGGGCTGACCTCGCCTATCGGAATACCCCGGACGGTGCGGATCGCGGGCCGGATCAGATCATCGAGCGCCGACAGCTCCTCGCCAGAGAGAGCGCCCATCTGGCGCAGCATCTCCAGGGCGACGCCGTCACGACCGCGCTCTCCCCCATCGGCGACCTTGAATGCCAGCCCGAGCGGAAACGGGCTGCGCACCGCCATGGCGTAAAACCCTTCGGCGCCCTCTTTGCCGATCACCCGGCCGCCGGTCGCCGCGATCAGCCGGGTGGTGAAGCGCCCGGGACCCGCGACCATCTCGGGCTCCGCCCCCATCGCCGCCGCGACCTGGCCGAGCGCGGCGGCCACCTCGTCCGAAAGGCCGGCCCCCGCCGGATCGGCGAGCGCGGCATAGGCCCGGGCCGCGGCGGCAAGCGACAGGTGGTAGGCGGGGACGCTGCAACCGTCGATGCCGATGCCGATCGCGCTCTCTTCCACCCGGGCGAGGGAGGCGACGTGGGCTAGGATGCGCCGCTGGAGCGGATGGCCGGGATCGACGTAATCGGCCGCAGGCAGCCCGAGCAGCCGGCAGGCGAGGAGCATCCCCGCGTGCTTGCCCGAGCAGTTGCTGCGGAGCGCCGTCGGCTCCTCGCCGCGCTGCCGCAGCTCGCGTGCCGCTTCCGGATCGAACGGTGCGTGCGCGCCGCAGAGCAGATCGGCGACGGAAAAACCGCCGCGTTCGAGCAGCCGCGCGGCCCGTTCCGCGTGCTCCGGCCGACCGCCGTGGGAGGCGCAGATCAAGGCGAGATCGGCGGCATCGAGGCTGAAACGCTCGGCCCCGCCGGCCAGCAGCAGAGGGAGGATCTGGAACGGCTTCGCCGCCGAGCGGACGTAGGTGGCGAGATCGGGATCGCCGGCCGAAGCGACCAGGCTTCCCGTGGGCGTCGCGACCGCGGCGGCGCCGAAAATCCAGGATTCGGTCCGGCCGTTCCGCACCACCGCGGCGATCGGAACGAGAGAGGGGAGAGCGAAATCGGACGGCGCGGCCAGGGGCTTCACCCCTCCGCGGCGATCGCCGCCTCGACCGAGTCGTAGGTCGGGAACAACTCGGCCAAACGTGCCACCTGCAGCAGCTTGCGGATGCGCTCGGACGGGTTGACCAGGATCAGCTCGCGCTGGAAATCGCGGAAGCGCCCGAGATAGCCGACCAGCTCGCCGATGCCGGTCGAATCGATGTAGTTGATCTGAGAAAAATCGATGATCACGTGACCCTGGTCGTGATCGAGGGAACGCTCCAACGTCTGGGCGAAGAACTGCGCGCTCTCGCCGAGCTTGATCACGCCCTCGACGTTGAGCACGGTGAAACCCGGAAGATGGCGCTTCTCGACGATCATGAGCGGATCGACCCGACGGCTAGAGTTTGGTTTGGGTATCCTCGGCGACTGGATCCCCACTCTAGCATGGCCGCCGGGCCGGTTTCCGCTACCGCTTCGCGGCCGTGCGCACGCCTCGGTCGAGCTGGACGTGAGCTTCGCCGACGCCGCAATCGACCGAGATTCGGGCATTGCCGACGCCGTCGCGCCAGTCGATTTCGCGGGTGAACAGCCCCTCGCTCGACCAGTGGCGGCCCGCGGCGATCAGATGCCCCTCCCCGACCCCGGTGTCGACCGAGACCGAATGGACGGCCGCCTCGGGCGCGGTGACGTGAACCTCGCCGACGCCGAGATCAGCGGTGACGTCACTGGCAAAACCGTCGATATGCAGCTCGCCGACGCCAAGGTCGGCCTTGACCGAAAGCCGGCGCGGCGCGGTGACGAAGGCTTTGACGTGGAGGCCGTGGTTGCCCCAGCCGGAGCTTTTGGAAGCTCGGACGTCGACCCGATTCTCGGAGCGCCCGGCCGTGAAGGTCAGTCTCTTCGCCCGCTCGGTGCAGGTCTTCAGGTGGTCGCGATCGCAGAGCACGCGCAGATCCACCTGCACTTCGTCGACATCCGAGGCGGTGACCTGGACTTCGCCGACCGGAATGTCCAGGACCACGTCCTTGAGTCCCGAGCCGGGGAAGGTCTTGGTGAAGGTGCGGACGGTCTGATCGTCATTCGCGAGAATCGGCCGCGCGATCGCGGCGGCGAAGAGGAAGCAGAGGAAAGCGATGCGGCGCATGGTGGTTTCTCCTTGGGCTCAAGGCTCCTTACGAACGGCGGGCGGCGAAAGTTCCAGGCGGAGCTCGAATCGGCCGGGAGAAATCTTTTCTCCGCTCCGGCCGTACATCGAAGGACGCCGGGCGGAAGACAGCGTGCGTCCGGTACCCCTTTATCTCCAGGGAAGGAGCATTCTCGTGTCCGATATGTCTCGCAAATCTGTCCTGCCGCGCTACCTCGCGGTCTTCGCACTCGTCGGCGGCCTCGCCGCATCGGCAGGCGTTGCGACCGCCGCCACCCCGGCGAAGCCCGCGCCTCCGGCTAAACCCGCCTGGGTGGTCAAGAGCGACAAGAACGCCCAGATCCTGATCGACCTGTTCGCCCGCTTCGGACCGGAAGGCGCGAGCCAGTTCGGCGTCGACGGCTACGACGACAAGATCACCGACCTCACCCCGGGCTTCATCGAACGCCAGACGGCGGCGACGAAGGAAGGGATCGCCGAGCTCGACAAGCGGCTCGCCGCCGAAACCGATCCGGCGGTCCGCCAGGATCTGGAGATCCTGATCGGCTCGGCCAAGGACGGCATCGAAGCGGCCGAGGTCAACGAGCGCCTCGCCGTGCCGTACTTCGACATTCATCAGCTGATCTTCCAGGGCGTTCGCACGCTGCTTGACGACCAGGTCTCCCCCGAGCGCCGGAAGACCGCGGTGGCGCGCCTGCACAAGTACGCCGGGCTCGATCCCGCCGCCAATGGGGGCAAGCCGATCGCGGTTCTCGCCGCCGACTACACGCGTTCCCGCCTGGCGGTTCCGGGCTTGCTCGGGCCAACCCAGGATGAAGTCGAAAAATCGCTCCAGACCACGAAGACGTACGCCGACGGCATCGGCGAGCTGTTCGCCAAATACAAGATCACCGGCTATGAGAAGGACTATGCGGCGATCAAAAAGCAGCTCGACGACTACGAGGCGTTCGTCCGGACGGAAGTCCTGCCGCACTCGCGCACCGACTTCCGCCTGCCGCCCGAGCTCTACGCACTGTCGCTCAAGCAGGTCGGCGTCGACATGGATGTAGACGAGCTGGTGAGCCGCGCCGAGGTGTCCTTCCGCGAGATCCAGAACGAGATGCAGACGCTTGCGCCGCTGGTGGCCAAGGAGAAGGGCTTTTCGGTCACCGACTACCGCGACGTGCTGCGCGAGCTGAAGAAAAACCAGATCGTGGGCGAGGCGATCCTGCCCCATTACGAAGCGCGGATCAAAGATCTCGAACGGATCATCCGCGAAGGCAAGATCGTGACCCTCCCCGACCGGCCAATGCGTATCCGCCTCGCAAGCGCGGCGGAGAGCGCCGCGGTCCCCGCGCCCAACATGCGGCCCCCGCGGCTGATCGGCAACACCGGCGAGACCGGCGAATTCGTCCTGCCGCTCCGGATTCCCGGACCCGACGGCAAGCTGATCGGCTTCGACGACTTCACGTTCGACGCCGCCTCCTGGACCTTGACCGCGCACGAAGGGCGCCCGGGCCACGAGCTTCAGTTCGCCGGCCTGGTCGAAAAGGGGGTTTCGCTCGCCCGCGCGCTGTTCGCCTTCAACAGCGTCAACGCCGAAGGCTGGGCGCTCTACGCCGAGGCGGAGGCGAAGCCCTACGAGCCGCTCGACGGTCAGCTCGTAGCGCTCCAGGCCCGCCTGCTGCGCGCCGCCCGCGCCCAACTCGATCCGGGGCTCCAGCGCGGCACGATCACCAAGGAGGAAGCCACCCGCGTGTTGACCCAGGACGTCGTCGAGTCCGACGCGATGGCGCTGCAAGAGGTCGAGCGCTACACCTTCCGCTCCCCCGGCCAGGCCACCGCGTACTTCTGCGGCTACCAGCGCCTGATGGAGATGCGCACCCAGGTCGAGCGCACCCTGGGACCCCTGTTCAACCGCCAACGGTTCAACGACTTCATCCTCGCCCAGGGCCTGCTGCCGCCCTCACTGCTCAAGAAGGCGTTGTTCGAAGAGTTCGTGCCGAGGGAGAAAGCGGCGACGGCGACCGCCTCGCGTTAATTAACGGCGAATCAAGAAATGGCGAATCTTGAGTCGGGAATTCTCGATTCTTGATTCGCCATTCGCCACTACCCAACGGCCAGAGTTTCCTTGGACCATCCCAAAAAATTGGGGGGACTCTTGGCAGAAGGGACGTTTTGTGAGACCGTATACCCGACGGGCGCCCGGATCTTCCCGATCCGCTCCTTGGCCCGGGAGTAAGAACCAGGGCCGTAGAGCCTGGAACGGCGGTCTCTTCCGGTGAGGCTGTCGAAGTTTCGGGACCAGATGTTCGAGACCTTGAAGTTCGAGATCACACGTTTCGAGGTCAGAAGTTTCGAGATCAATTGTAGCGGTTCAACGGTGCGCACCCCGGCGCCTCCCTGGTAGGCATGCGGCGTGCGCGGCAACGAAAAGGCGGAATCTCCGTATGCCGTTTTCCTCGTTCGGGCTTCATCCGGACCTCCTCGAAGGGGTTCGGGACTTAGGACTCACGCATCCGACCAACTTGCAGAAAGACGCCCTGCCGCCGATCCTCGGCGGTCGCGACCTGATGGCTCTCGCGGCCACCGGCAGCGGCAAAACGGCCGCCTATCTGCTCCCCGTCCTCCACGGGCTGATCGCGCGGCACTCTCCCATTCCGGAGACCGCTTCCGAGGACGGCGAGACCTCCGAGGCTCTTACGGCCGAAGGGACCCCTGAGGCCGCCGAGACCATCGAGACCGCCGAGGCGGCGGCTCCCCCGGCCGAGATCACCGAGACCGGCCGGGCGCTGATCCTCGCCCCCTCGCGCGAGCTGACGATCCAGATCCGTGAAAAGGCGCGCGCGTTCGCTCACAAGAGCGGCTTGCGCATCTTCGCGGTCTGCGACGGCGGCGACTCCGACGAACAGCTGGCGGCGGGCTTCGACCTGCTGGTCGCGGTTCCGACGACCCTGCCGGCGGCGCTCGAACGACTGCCCGACCTGCTCGCCGGAGTCGACGTCCTGGTGCTCGACGAGGTCGACCGGATGCTCGGGCCGGAGCTGGTCGCGGCGCTCGATCGCCTGCCGGAGGCGCCGAAGCAGCGGATCATCTTCGCCAACCTGCCGTCCGCGCCGGTCACCGAATTCGCCCACCAGCTGCTGCGCGAGCCGACCGAGATCGGCCAGTCCCGGCCGCCGGAGCTTCCCGAGAACCTGGATCAGGCGGCCTACGAGGTCCGCGAAGAGCTGAAGGCCCCCCTGCTGCTGGAGCTGCTCCGCCGCGACCTGGTCGGCAGCGTCGTCGTCTTCGCGCGCACCAAGCACCGGGCGAACCGCCTGACCGAGCTGTTGGCCAAGAACGGCATCGTCTGCGACCGCATTCACGGCAACCGCTCCCCCGGCCAGCGCGCCGCGGCGATCGCGAGCTTCAATGAAGGACGCCTGCGCGCCCTGGTCGCGACCGACGTCGCCGCCCGCGGCATGGGGGTGGAAGGCACGGTGAGCGTGATCCACTTCGATGCTCCGACCTCGGGCGAGGACTACCTCCAACGGGTCACCCTGTCGCCAAACATCGCGTCGTCGATCTCCCTGGTCGCCGAACGCGAGCTCGGCGAGCTGCGCGCGATCGAACGGATTCTCGGCACGCCGCTGCCGCGGCGCACGATAGAGGATTTCGACTACGCGCAGGAGCCGGAGGAGAAGCTCGAAGCCCAAGAAACAGGCGAAGCGCGCCCGGCCCGGCCGGAGTCCCGCCGCAACGAGGAACGGCCGCGCGGCAAGAAGCGCGAGGAGAGGAAGGCGCAGCCTCCCAAAGCCCCAGGAGCCGAGGGCGGCGACCGGCAGCGGCCGCGCAAGGAGCCTCGGCAGCCTCAGCCGCCGCGCGGCGAGATCGGCAACTCGGTCCAAGGCTCGTACAGCTCCAGCCACGGTCCCGGCCCGAACGGCAACGTCGTACGCCGCGGCGGCAAGAACGGCCGCGGCGGCTACATGCCTCCGTACCGGCAGATCCAGGGCGACCCGAACTCTCACGCCAACCCCTCGCTCCTGCCCGAGCGTCCGCCTTCGGGAATCCGCGGCCGGCGCTCCACCTTCAAGGGCTGAGGCGATCGCAGTCGAACGGCCCGCTCTCCTTCGAGCGGGCCTTTTCTTTTTCCGGAGATCTCCACATGCCCCGCGCCAAGCGCTATTGGCTGATGAAATGCGAGCCCGAGGCCTATTCGATCGACGACCTCGCGCGCGACGGCTCGACCACCTGGGAGGGCGTGCGGAACTTCCAGGCGCGCAACTACCTGCGCGACGATTTCCAGGTCGGCGACGGCGTGCTGTTCTACGCCTCGAACTCGGTGCCGTCCGGCGTCTCGGGCCTCGCGGAAGTCTCCCGCGCGGCCTATCCGGACTCGTTCGCCTTCGACAAGAAGCACGAGTATTTCGATCCGAAGAGCGATCCGGACGAACCGACCTGGTACATGGTCGACGTCAAGTTCGTCGAGAAGTTTCCCGAGATCATCTCGCTCGAAACGCTCAAAGAAACCCCCGGGCTCGAAGAGATGATGGTGATCCGCAAAGGCATGCGCCTGTCGATCCAGCCGGTCACGAAATCGGAGTTCGAAGTCGTCAGGAAGCTCGGGCGCGCCAAGGGAAAGAAACCCCGCAAGGCATGAGCGATTGGGTCGAGATCCAATGCCCCTACTGCGGCGAGCGAATCGAAGTCGCGATCGAATCCGACCAGTGGGGCAAACAAGTGCAGGACTGCGAAGTCTGCTGCAATCCCTGGGAGCTGACCATCCACCGCGATCGCTACGGCGATCTGGACGTGCGGGTGGAGAAGGCGGAGTAGGGCGGGTCATGAAAGCCCTCGTCTTCGATAGTTTCGGCGGGCCAGAGGTTCTGGAGTTGCGGGAGATTCCCGATCCTCTTCCTGCGCCGGGGCATGCGGTGGTGCGGACGCATGCGATCGGCCTCAATTTCGCGGACGTCTACCGGCGGCGCGGGAACTACCATTTGGTGGGCGCGCCGCCCTATATCGCAGGGTACGAGGCGGCGGGTGTGGTGGAGGCGAGCGAGCCGGCCGAGGGGGTGGCGTCGCCCTTTCGGATCGGCGATCGGGTGGGCTTCGCGGACAGCCCATTGGCAAACGCGGAGCTGGTTTCGGTGCCGTTCGAGAAGCTGATCCCGCTGCCCGACGACATCTCGTTCGAGACCGCCGCCGCGCTCTTGCTTCAGGGGCTCACCGCTCAATACCTGACCCGCGACAGCCACCCGATCGAGCCGGGAGAAACCGTGCTGGTCCACGCCGCGGCCGGTGGGGTGGGCTTGCTCCTTGTCCAGATCGCCAAGCGCCTCGGCGCCCGCGTGCTCGGCCTCACTTCGAGCCTCGGGAAAACCGCGGCGATCCTCGCAGCGGGCGCCGAGGCGACCGCGCTCTACGACGACGACTGGATGCGCGCGGCCCGGGATTTCTCTCATGGCGAGGGAGTCGACGTGGTTTATGAGTCGATCGGCTCGACGCTCCTGGAGAGCTTCGCCGCGACACGGACCGGCGGCCACGTCGTCTTCTTCGGCATGGCCGGGGGGGACCCGCCGCTCGTCGATCCCCGCATGCTGATGGACACGTCGAAACGGATCACCGGCGGCGATCTCTGGAACGTCCTACGCACCGGGGAGGATCGCCGAACCCGTGCGAACGAGCTGTTCGGTTGGGTTCGGCAGGGCGCTCTCCAAGTGACGATCGCCGCCCGCTTTCCGCTCGGCGAAGGCGCTGCGGCGCATGCGTTCCTGGAAAGCAGGAAAAGCTCGGGAAAGGTACTGCTGGTTCCGTAGGCCACGATCCCGTCCGTCTTCGAGGAGCCAGAAGCTCCTCTCCTTACCTCTCCTCCCGCTCGCCGCCGCCCGACAGCTTGTGGGCCAACAAAATCGGCAACGTCGTCACCGCGATCACGAACAGAGCGGTCACGTTGGTCACCGGCCGGTCGCGCGGGCGGGTGAGCTGGTCGAGGATCCAGATCGGCAGGGTGCGCTGCTGGCCGGCGGTGAAGGTGGTGACGATCACCTCGTCGAACGAGAGCGAGAAGGCGAGCATCCCCCCGGCGAGCAGCGCGGTCGCGATGCCCGGTAGGACGATCCGGCGGAAGGTCTGGAACGCATCCGCCCCGAGATCCATCGAGGCCTCGATCTGCGACCGACCGGTGCGGCGGAGGCGCGCCGCCACGTTGTTGTAGACGGTGACGATGCAGAAGGTACCGTGGCCGGCGACGATGGTCCAGAAGCTGAAGGGAAGGCCGGTGAGCGCGAGCCCGGAGCGTAGCGCGATGCCGGTGACGATGCCGGGCAGAGCGATCGGCAGGATCACCAACAGGGTCACCAGCTCGCGCCCGGCGAACCGGCCGCGGACCACTGCGAGCGCGGCGAGCGTGCCGAGAACGACCGCGACCGCGGTCGACACCGCCGCCACCTGGAACGACAGGGAAAACGCCTGCCAGAGGTCGACGCGCTGCCAAGCCAGGCCGAACCAGCGGAGAGTGAGGCCGGGGGGCGGAAACGTGAGCGTCGCCTGGTCGGTGGTGAAGGCGTAGAGGAAGACCACCAGCAGCGGCAGATGCAGGAACAGGATCGCGCCGAGCGCCGCGAGCTTCAAGCCGAGGGGGGCGCGCTCGCCCCGGGGCGGAGCCGAGCGCCGGTCAGAGCGCATCGAACGCCCCCAGCCGCCGCGCCCAGGCGAGATAGGCCGCCATGATCAACATCGGCACGACGGTCATCGCCGCGGCGAGAGGCACGTTGCCCGCCGTCCCCTGATGGCGGAGCACGGCCTGGCCGATGAACAGGCTGGAGTCGCCGATCGTGCCCGGAATGATGAAATCGCCGAGCGTGAGCGAGAAAGTGAAGATCGAGCCCGCGACGACGCCGGGCAGCGCGAGCGGCAGCGTCACCTTGCGGAACGTCCGTCCGGGCGGCGCGCCGAGGTCGGCGGAGGCTTCGAGCAGCGATTTCGGCACACGTTCGAGCGCCGCCTGGATCGGCAGGATCATGTAAGGGAGCCAGATGTA
This sequence comes from Thermoanaerobaculia bacterium, assembly GCA_035995205.1. Lineage (GTDB taxonomy): Bacteria > Acidobacteriota > Thermoanaerobaculia > Multivoradales > UBA5704 > DASYKS01. The sequence goes on along the minus strand of DASYKS010000002.1, from coordinate 10,497 downwards.
GAGGAAGACCAGGAAGCGGCCGAGCGTCGAAAAAGAGAGCGACGGCCCGCCGATGCCGGGGATCGCGAGTACGGCGTCGAGCACCGAGGAAAGGCCCACGGCCGAAAACAGCCAGGAGACGATCCCCTCTTTGGCCAGGATCAATTTCCACGAGTAGACGCGCACGATGTAGCTCGACCAGAGCGGCAGGATGACTCCCAGGTAGAGCAGCGAGCGCACCCGGCCGCGGGCGTAGCGCGCCATGTAGTAGGCGAGCGGAAAAGCGACGAGAGCGGCGGCGATCGTCACCGCGGCGGCCATCGCGGTGGTGCGCCGGAAGATGTCGAGATTCGCCGGGGAAAAGAGCTGCGCGTAGGTGGCGAACGAAAAACTGCGCACCACCTGGCCGGTGAACTCGTCGACGTGAAAGAAGCTCTGGATCAGCAACGCGCCGAGCGAGCCCAAGTAGACGACGCCCAACCAGAGCAGCGGCGGCCCGAGCAGTAGGGCGAGCGCTCCGCGCGGATGGCGGAACAGGAAATTGGCGACGCGGCGGAATGTCGGAGGCATGGCCCGGTTACCCGACGAGCGCGCGCACCGCGGAAGGCTCCCAAGCGAGCCGGACCCGCCGGCCGTGGGCGGAGGCGGCGTCCGCTGCATCGGCGTCGAGGTTCTGGGCGACCACGGCAAGCTCGCCGCCGGCATCGAGATCGACCGTGTAGCGTGTGTGCATGCCGAGATAGACCGCTTCGCGGATCGCCCCCTCAGCGCTCTTCTCGTCGGCGGCAGCCGGAGTCTCCGGAGCGAGCAGGCGGATTCGCTCCGGGCGGATCGCCGCGGGGCCGCCGGAACCCGTGAGCCGCGTGGCGAGATCTCCGACCAGCAGGTTGGTGGTGCCGACGAAACCGGCGACGAACACCGTGCGCGGCCGCTCGTAGACCTCGGCCGGAGTGCCCACCTGCTCGACGCGACCTTGGTTGAACACCGCCAGCCGATCGGACATCGCGAGCGCCTCTTCCTGATCGTGGGTGACGAACAGGAAGGTGATCCCCACCTGGCGCTGGATCGCCTTCAGCTCCGTCTGCATCTGTTGCCGCAACTTTAAGTCCAACGCGCCGAGCGGCTCGTCGAGCAGCAGCACGCGCGGCCGGTTGACCAGGGCTCGGGCGAGCGCCACCCGCTGGCGTTGCCCGCCGGACAGCTGCGCCGGCTTTCTCGCGCCGTAGTCGGGCAGGCGGACCAGGTCGAGCGCCTCGCCGACCCGGCGCCGGATCTCAGGTTTCGCCACCTTTTTAACCGTCAAGCCGTAGGCGACGTTGTCGGCCACCGTTAGATGGGGGAACAGCGCGTAGTCCTGGAACACCGTGTTGACGTCCCGCTCGTACGGGGGCAGATCGGTGACGTCGCGGCCGTGCAGCTCGACCCGGCCGGAGGTCGGCTGCTCGAAGCCGGCGAGCATACGCAGGCAGGTGGTCTTGCCCGACCCCGAGGGGCCGAGCATGGCGAAGAACTCGCCGTCGGCGATTTCGAGCGACACGCCGTCCACCGCGCGCACCTCGCCGAAGTGGCGCGAAACGTCGACGAAACGAACGGCGGCGGCGCTCATTCCAGATCCGTCATTCGACGTTCTGTTTTCTTACCGGCCGCCGATGACCGCGATGTAATCCGTCGTCCAGCGATAGTAGGGCACGCACTCCTTCGTGCCGTCGCCGCAGTCGGAGGTCGGCGTCCGCCAGAACGCGATCTTGTCGAAGTTGTCGAAGCCGTTGGTGGCGCAGCCGGCGTCGGTCAGCAGGGTGTTCCCCTTGCACGCCGCGGGCACCACGGGCACCGATCCGAACCAGGCCGCGACGTCGCCTTGGACCTTCGGCGAGATCGAATGCTCCAGCCACTTGTAGGCGCAGTTCGGGTGCTTCGAGTCGACGTGCAGCATGGTGGTGTCCGCCCAGCCGGTCGCCCCTTCTTTCGGAAAGACGCTCGCGACCGGTTGTTTGTCCGCCTGGAGCAGGTTGACCTGGAAGGGCCAGGTGCCAGAGGCGACCACCCCTTCGTTCTTGAAGTCGTCGACCTGAATGTTGGCGTCGTGCCAATACTTGCCGATCAAGGGCCGCTGCTGGCGCAGAAGGGCGAGCACCTCCTTGTACTGATTCTCGGTGAGCGCGTACGGGTCCTTGATCCCGAGCGCCGGCTTCGTCGCCTTCAGATAGAGCGCGGCGTCGGCGATGTAAATCGCCCCGTCGTAGGCCTGCACCCGACCCTTGTTCGACTTGCCGTCGGGCAGGGTGGTCTCGTTGAACACGACGCTCCAGCTGTCGGGCGGCTTCGTGCCGAACACTTTGGTGTTGTACATCAACACGTTCGGCCCCCACTGGTAAGGGACGCCGTAGTGCTTGCCGCCGACCGTGTGCCAGGGGGCGTTCTGGAGACGCGGATCGACCTGGCCCCAACTCGGCACCAGGGCGGTGTTGATCTCTTGGATCTTGCCCCCCGCAACCAAGCGGAGCGAGGCGTCTCCCGAAGCGGTGACCAGATCGAAGCCGCCGTCGTTCATCAACGCAACCATCTCGTCCGAGGTGGCCGCCGTCTTCACCGTCACCTTACAGCCGGTCTCTTTCTCGAAACCGGTCACCCAGTCGTAGTTCTTGTCCGAGCTACCGTTCTCGATGTAGCCGGCCCAGGCGACGATCGAAACTTCCCCCTCGCCCGGTCCGACGGTCTGGAGTGGGTTGCCCGGACCGGTCGAAGCGGCAGGCACCGCGGCCTCTTGCCCCTTCGGCGCGCAGGCGAAAGGCAGGACCGCGAGAAATGCGGCATAGGTGAGCATTGTCCACGGCGAGCGTCGGCAGGTCATGATCGGCTCCTTGGGTCAGGTTCCGCGCCGCTCGAACCCACAATCACCGCGAGCTGGGAACGGCCGGAGGAAGTCGAGATTTCGTGAGCAGGAGCCTAGCATGGGCTTCGGTGTGGCTACGAGTCCGCTAGGCCTCCCCACGTTGTAGGATTTCCGAAGCCGAAAGCGACCTATGGAAACCAAGGAAGACTACGCAGCAGCTGCCAGCCGCCACCTGATCGACGCGCGACTACTCGCCGCCGAGAGCCGGTGGGACAATGCGCTCTATCTCTCGGGGTACACAGCAGAATGTTCTCTGAAGGCCGTTGTAGAACGAGCTGGCATAGGTGCCAGAGGTTTTAGTCACAAACTGAACGACCTCCACGGCCCCGCCTTGGAGCTGGCGGCCACCATGGCTCCTGCTACCGCTCGCTACCGACCGCCGGATTTGGCGGTCGAATGGTTCTCGACCAACTGGCAGCCGTCCCTCCGTTATTCACCGGACATCGCTTCCGACCGGGTCGTGCTCGAGGCCGTGACCGAAGCTGGACGAATCTTCGACTCGACCATCGCCGCGATGCGGCTGGACGGCCTCTTACCATGGACTTGAGCGCGAGACCCACGAATTTCGACTCCGCCCTTGATCGAATCGCCGCAGCACTGATCGCGTCAGACCTCGATCTTAGAGGTTGCGAGGTGACCCTGGTGCGCGACCTCAAGGGTCAGGTGTCGATCCACCTCTCCGGCAAGGTTGACACCGCCGGGCGGGAAGACTTGCTACGCCAAGCACTGCAAGCTGCCGGTCCCTTCGGTTCCCAGCAGGTTTGGGCTTCAGGAGGCAGGAAGCAGGACCCTTTGGCGTTCGCCCTCGACCAGCGCCGCCATTGGGAGCCTCCTGGAGGTGAGAAGCCGGAGGGTCCGAAGTGGTTCGTCCTCGAGCGTCGATTCTCCAAAGACGACTGGCTGAGGGAACAAGGGACACCCCAGGAGCCCTGGTCTTTGGCCGATGGGTCTGACCGACAACCGGTCGTCGTCTCCTTTTTCAGCTTCAAAGGTGGCGTGGGGCGGACCACTGCGCTTGCCTCATTCGCCCTGCACCTCGCAAGCCGAGGCGGAAGCGTCGCTGTGATCGACCTTGATCTCGAATCCCCCGGTATTGGGCCTCTGCTCGCCGGGCCGGGAATTTCGTTCGATTTCGGAGTCGTCGACTACCTGCTGGAAGCACGCTTAGAACGCCACCCGCCTCTTCCTCTCGCGAGCTATTATGTCGGTTCCCCATTCACCGACGGAGGAGGCAGCATCCGTGTCGTCCCCTCCGGATGCCTCAACAAGCACTACCTCGAGAAGCTGGGGAGGGTAGATGTTCAGGGCTTGGTCAATCCTTCGCTATCCCTGCGCGAGATCTTGCGAAGGCTGATCCACGACCTCCGCATCGAGGTCAAGCCTGACGTCATCCTTCTGGACGTGCGCGCCGGCCTTCACGATCTCGGCGGAATCAGTCTTTCCGGTCTTGCGCACCTAGAGCTGATCTTCGCGATCAACAATGGCCAGACCTGGGAAGGACTACCCCTCGTTCTGGGGCACCTCGGCAGGTTGCGCGCAGACTGGGTAAAACTGGTTCATGCAATGGTCCCGCCAGCGAGCCGTGGAGGCGAGGTCGCGCACCTCGACTTTCTCTCTCGTGCTTACGAGATTTGTACGGAACACTACTATCTTGAGGGAGAAGTTCCAGCCTTTGAAGATGAGGCCGCAGCCCATCACGCCTATCGGCTTCCGTTCCGGGAGGCTCTCATGGGAACGACTGACCTGGGCATATCAGCGGCCGACCTTCTCTCAGACGAGCATAGGATCTTCTGCGAACACCTCGCCGAGGACATTGGATTCGAAAAGGGGAAGCAGTGAATCAGGCCGCACTCCTAATAGCTTTGGCCGCGATCGATCAAGGTGCCGGGTCGTCCGAGGCTTTGAGCGAGCAGGACTTCTTGCGAGGCCTGTATCCGATGAGAGAACAGGCCAAGGCGTTCGACCTCGACCGCATTCTAATCGTCGGCGGCAGGGGAGCGGGAAAGACCCAGATATTCCGGGCGCTATTGAATGACGAAGGACGTGCGGCGATCGCTCGAGTGACGGGCGTTCGGTTGTTATATGACCTTGAACGGGCGCTTTTCGTTGAAGGATTCGCTGCGGGTCGATTTCGTCGAGCCGATGCAGTCCAGCACCCTTCTGCCGATGTTCTCGAAGAAGCCATCGGCGGCGATTTCAAGACGGCGAGGAAAATATGGCTCGGGCTAAGCTTGGGCCGCATCGCCGCAGAGCTTGCTGAATCCCGCTTTGAGTCGCACGTCGCCGCCGAGTTGCAAGAGGTCCGTGCGAAGGTCGGAAGTCCTCGTGCTCTATTGAGATGGATCGACGAAGACATCGAAAGGCCGTTCCGACTGCTCGATGCGCTCGACACCGAGCTACTTGCTCAACGTTGGGTAGGAATTGTAACCTTTGATGCCCTCGATCGTGCCGCGAACGATTGGGCGACGACCGAGGTAGCGATTGCTGGCCTGCTCTCGTTGGCTCTGGATTTACTTCGCCGTTACCGCGCACTTCGGCTTAAGGTTTTTCTTCGCCCCGATCTAGAAGAGGGTAGTGCGAGCCGATTTCCAGACGCCAGCAAACTTCGTGGATATCGGGAAGAGCTAAGTTGGGGCACCGAGGATCTCTACCGTCTCGTTCACAAACGGATGGTCGCCCAAGCGGATGGGGGAGAGGAGAGTTTTGCCTACCTCCGCAGCTTGGGAATGGCTGACAGGTTCATTTCCGATCCGATCCTTGGACGCGTTCCAAAGTCTTTGGGTAAAGAGCAGCAGGAAGAGTTCATGATCCGACTGGTTGGGCGTTACATGGGAGCCAGTCCCAGCAAGGGTTATAGCTACCGTTGGGTGCCAAATCACTTGGCTGATGCTCGAAAAGAGATCTCCCCTCGGTCGTTTCTGGTGGCCTTTGCCGAAGCGGCCCGATGGACCCGCGAGAGCCGCAAGCACGGACAGAAAGGAGAAGCGATGGTACCTGCGGCACTATTCAAAGGAGTTGAAGCGGCATCTAGGCAGCGAGTGGACGAACTCGCGGAGGACTTTGCTTGGATCAGGGTCGTACGGCAAGCGCTTTCTGGCCTTGAGGTTCCCTGCACGGAGGAAAAGGTCATCGAGCGGTTAGCCCAGTGCCAGTTCGAAGGCACGGATCGACGTAGCCTTCCCAGCACGGATCCCCGGGCGATATTGGCGCAGCTTGCCAGACTGGGAGTCTTCTTTGCATCTGGAGAGCGCCGCTACAACGCTCCTGATCTCTACCGCGTCGCGATGGCGATGAAGCGGCGGGGCGGCATCAAACTCGTAAGCTGATCCGTAGGTTTCGTCCTGCCCCTCTCCCGTGTCCAAGCGGGTAGGATGAACATACAGAGCCTAGCGTTCCCGATCCGGATTCCGATGACGAGCCCCAGGGAGCAGAGCCCCGCCGCGCTCGCGCCGCTCCCCCTCGATTCGTTCGAGGACGAGCGACGGCTGCTCGCCGACTACGCGCGCGGCAACCGCGGGGCGGCCGAGCGGTTGGTGGCCGGCACCTATCGCCAGGTGTTCGCGTTTCTCGCCAAGCTGTGCGGCGGCGACACGGATCTGGCGGCCGACCTGACGCAGGACACCTATAAGAAGGCGTGGGACGGGCTCTCCCGGTTCGACGGCCGGTCGCGCTTCTCGACCTGGCTCTGCCGGATCGCCTACACCACCTTCCTCAATCACATCCGCCGGCCGCGGCGCGTGATCCAGATCGACGACGAAGTGGCGGATCGCGTCGCCGACCCGGAACCGAGCCCCGAGGATCTGGCCGGGCTCGCGGTCTCCGGCGAACGCCTCCGCCACGCGGTCATGGCCCTGCCCGAGCCGCTGCGCGAAACGATCACCGCCCATTTCTGGGGCGGCACCGACATTCCCGACATCGCCCGTGACGAGGGGGTCACCGCAGTGGCGATCCGCAAGCGGATCAAGAAGGCGCTCGCCGTGCTCGCCCATTCGCTCGATGCAACGCTCGGCTCGACGACCGAGGAGGACGCGCGATGAACGCGAACACCCACCGCAACGAAATCCGCGAGCGCGAGCTGCGCCGCTTGCTGGCCGAAGCTCCTCCCACCGGTCCGGCTCTCGAGCCGCCGGCCGATCTGCTGGCCAAACTTCAGGAAGAGATCCCGGACTCGATCGAGCTGCATCCCGCGCTCCGCGGCGGCGAGAACGTCCTGCCGTTTCGGGCACCCGTAGAGCGGATCCCCATGGCGCGCCGCCGGGTGTGGCTGATCGCGGCCGGCCTGATCGCGATGGCCGGGGCGGGTTACTTCTCCCTGCGCCTGCGCGACGTGGTGCCCCTGACGGATCACGCCGGATCGTCGCCCGTGGCGTCTCCTCCGAGAGGCGACGAGGTTCCGACCGGGGTCGAAGCGTTCCCTGAATCCGCGGCGCCGACCGACGGCTCCGAGGCTGGGATCCAATCCCCTTCGGGACCGCCCGCGCCACCGCCTCCCGATTTTAAGGCGCTCGACTATCTCGGCGGCCCGCCGGCCTCGGAGCCGGCCCCTGAGAAAGAAAAAGTCTGGGTCGGCACCGAAGCCGACTTGGGCCTTCATCGGCGAGCCCCTACCGCCGAAGCGCAGGGGCGTGTCAACGACGCGATCCGGCGGCGCCAGGGTCAGCCCAAGCCCGTGCAGCCCGTGGAGGTTCCCGAGGTCTTCGACGAAGGAGTGGAGGGCGGAGTGGAAGGGGGGGTGCCCGGGGGTGTGGTGGGTGGTGTTCCGGGCGGCGTACCCGGCGGGGTCATGTCAGGCGCCGCGGCACCTTCCAAGCGCGCCGAGTCGCCGAAACCAGCGGCTTCGACGGGAGGCACGGACGAGCCGAACGACAAGCCGTACGGCGATGTCTTCTTCGACAGCGCGGGAATCAATCCGTTCGTCGATACCGATGAGGACCGCCTCTCGACGTTCGGGCTCGACGTCGATACGGGTTCCTTCACCGTGATCCGCCGCTACCTGGAGGACGGCCACCGGCCGGACCCCGCGTCGGTGCGGCTGGAAGAGGTGGTCAACTTCTTCGACTATGGCGATCCGGCTCCGGCCCGCGGCGATTTCGCGGTCCGGCTCGAAGGGGCGCCGAATCCGTTCGGCCCACAAGGGGGAGTGAACGAACGCCACCGCCTGGTGCGGGTCGGGATCAAGACCCGCGAGGTGGACGCCGCCCGGCGCAAGCCGTCGGTGCTGACCTTCGTGGTCGACGTCTCGGGCTCGATGGACCAGGAGAATCGGCTCGGTTTGGTGAAGCGCGCGCTCGGTCTCCTGCTCGCCGAGCTGCGCGAGGACGACCGGGTGGGTCTGGTGATCTTCGGCAGCGAGGCGCGCACGATCCTTGAACCGACGACCGACCGCTCGGCGATCCGCGAAGCGATCGACCGGCTGCGGGCGGAAGGCTCGACCAACGCCGAGGCGGGCTTGAGCCTCGCCTATGACGTGGCCCGCCGCGCGTATCGCCCCGACGCGAACAACCGGCTGATCCTCTGCTCGGACGGGGTGGCGAACGTCGGCAACACCGGCCCGCAATCGATTCTCAAGCGGATCGGCACGGAGACTAGGCACGGCATCGACCTGTCGACCGTCGGTTTCGGCATGGGCAACTACAACGACGTGCTGATGGAACAGCTGGCGGACAAGGGCGACGGCCGCTACGCCTACGTCGACACGATCGAAGAGGCGCGGCGGATCTTCGTCGAGGGCCTTGCGGGCACGCTCCAGACGATCGCCAAGGACGCCAAGGTGCAGGTGGAGTTCGATCCCAAAGTGGTCCAGAGCTGGCGCCTGCTCGGCTACGAGAACCGCGACATCGCGGACGACAAATTCCGCGACGACACGGTCGATGCGGGCGACATCGGCGCCGGCCATGCGGTGACCGCGCTCTACGAGGTGAAGCTCGCCGAGCGGCCGGCGGCGGGGAAAGCGGTCGCCACGGTCCACCTGCGCTGGTTCTCCAAGGAGTCCGGGCGGGTGATCGAATCGGTGCAGGCGTTGCCGCTCGACCGCCTCGCGAACAAATGGAAGAACACGAGCCCGGCGTTCCGGTTGGCGACCCTCGCCGGCCAGTTCGCCGAGATCCTGCGCGGCTCCCATTGGGCGAAGGGCGAAAGCCCGGTAGAAGTCGCCCGCCGCGCGCGAGAGCTGGCGGACGATACGTCGGGCAAGCTCCACACCCAGGCGATCGACCTGGCGACGCTCGCCGAGCTGGCGGTCCGGGCGAAGTAGGGGCGGACCTACGTGTCCGCCCTCGATTCCCGCCTGCCAATCCGAGGGGCGCACACGCAGGTGCGCCCCTACGCCACTTCGATTCAGCCGGGTTCCTACCCCCGCCGCACCCGCACCACCGCCCCGGGCTGGATCGCCGGGGCGGCCCCGTCGAGCCGGGCTTCGACGAAGATCATCCGCGAGGCGGGGTCGATCTCCGGCGAGATCCGCTCGATGGTGCCGGGCAGCTCGCCCAGATCGGCGGCCGAAGCGATGATCGGTCCGGCGAGCCGGAAGCTTTTCGCCTCGGCCGGCGGCACCGCGAAACGAACGATCAACCCCCCCTCGCTCACCAGGCGGACGATTGGAGTCCCCGCTCCGACGGTGGCCCCGGGATCGAGGTAGCGCTCGGCGACCGTGCCTTCGAAAGGAGCGCGGATCTCGCTTTCGCCCACGGCGATCTCCATCTGGCGAACCCGGGCGCGCTCCCCGGCGACCCGGGCGCGCGCGGATTCCAGAGCCGCTTCGGCCTGCTGCGTCTGGATCTCGGCCTGCGCCAAGTCTTCCTTCGAGAACGACTCCGGGATCGACAGCCGCCTCTTCTGGCGGCTCTCGGCGTCGGCGAGCGCGAGGGTCGCCTGGCGCTCCGCGGCCAGCGTCTCGCCGAGGGTGGCCCGGGACTGCTCCAGCTCCCGGGCGAGCGAAGCGGCGTCGAGCCGCGCGATCGGTGCACCTTTGAGCAGACGATCGCCCGGGCGCACGAAGACCGCCTCCAGCCGGCCGGCCGCCGCGGCGGCAACCGCGGCGGACTGATGCGGCACGAGAACGCCGAGATACCCGACCGCACGGGCGGCGGGAGCCGCGGCGATCCTCTCGACCGCGGCTTCGGTCACCGGGGGGGCGGCCGGTCCGGCGGAGCGGCCGGTGTGAGCGGCGGGGTTCTCGCCGCCGCAGGCGGCAAATCCTACGAAGGCGAACGACAGGGCCCAGGTCCAGCGGAGGCGAGCGAATTTCATGAGGTGATCTTATCTCTGCTGCCGAGCCGGCTCAGCCCTCACCCCCGGCCCCTCTCCCAAAGACTCCCAAAGGGAGAGGGGAGCAAGGCAAAAACATCTCTTGGCTGTTCTCCCCTCTCCCTTTGGGAGGTTCGGCCGGGGACATAGGTTACAGATTAGACCGGGTACATGGGTGACAGTCGAAGTGGGAGCGTTTAAAGGTCTATCCCGGTCCGGACGGAGGCGGCGGCTCCACTGGGAGCCCGAAGGGCGACCGAAGGAGCCGCCGCGCGCTCGGATCGGGGGCTATCCGTACAGCTTGCGGTCCGTTTCGCGAAAGCGGGCCAGAAGCGTCGTGCAAAAGTAGACGGCCCAGACTCCGTCGTCGACTTCTTCCA
>DASYKS010000001.1:0-4008 GCA_035995205.1 Thermoanaerobaculia bacterium | reverse complement strand
CCCGGATTTCGAGTCCGTCTGGCAGCGGCGCGTGGACGCCGTCTTCGGAGACATCCCGGCTCACTACCTTTCCCTGGAAGATCTGATCCAAAACAAAACTTGCGCGGGGCGAGATCAGGACAAGGCAGACCTCAGGGTGCTACACCGGGTTGGCAAGCAACGCAGCCGGCCGCCTCGGAAAAGGTGATGGAGTCGCCCGTCCGAGGGCACCGACGACGATCTCGTTGAGCAGAGGCCCCGGCCGCAAGAGGAATCGGCTGTGGACCGTTCGGCAGGTCACCTCGTAGAGGGCTCCCCTTCAGGCGTGAATCGGATTTTCCGGACCATTGCGGCATCCGGGCATCTCACAAACCCTGCCAAGCGAAGCGCGTCGAGTCAAACGACAGAAACCGTTCGGCTTGTGCCGAGGGATCAAGTTCTCGGCAGCAGCCCGACCCCGCAAAAGATCTTGCGAGGTCAACCGGGAAGATCTGGCTAATTCGGGTGGAAAGCACTGATCGTGTAGGGTTTACCTAAGTGACAAAAGATCTGGACAGGCGCGCGATCTCTTGCGGGGGAGACGCGCTGCAGGTTAGGGTGGCCCTATCCTGGTTCACGACTTCGGTGTCCGCGAACTGTCGCGCGCCGAATTCCTCACCAAGCAAGCGCGCCACCCACTCCCGTGTGCGATCGAACCAGCTCCCCTCGATCGGCTGGCCGGTGAGGAGCGCGGTGACACAGTGAACCCCCGGCCAATCCTGAGGTCGAGCGACCAGGTTCTCCTTGCAGCCGTGCGAGAGGATGTACACCAGGCGCCCGACCTGGGCTTCCTCCTCGTCGCTCACGAGGGTCGCCTGGTAGCGGCGAGAAACCGAGCTACAGCATCACCTTTCGAGGATCGCACCGGTCCGCGACCAGCCGATAGAGGCCTGCATCACTCCGTGAGCCGATCTGGGCACATGCCTGGTCGAATGCGGCTCCTAGGCTCTGACCCCAAGCGAGAGCGCAGTAAAGCCCGCGGGCAAATTCGACCGCCGCAGAATCCCTTACCTCAGCGGAAAGGCCGATCACACAGCCTACCTGGGCTGCGATCTCATGAGCCTGCACCTCCGAAAAGCAGGCGTTGAGAACCGCACAACAAATCTCGAGACCCTCGAACGCGCCGAGCATCTTGCTCAGAGCCTCCGCCGGCCGCGTGTCCTCCGACCTCGGCCTCGGTCTCTCCGGGATCCGCCGATCTTTCTCGAAGACGAGATCTCCAGAGGGAGTGCCGTGACCGCTGAAATGGAGCATTCTTGGGCGAAAGCGCAAGATCGCGTCCTGCAGGTCGTGAAAGGTCGGCGCCAGGCAATGCTCCAGTGCGAGCCACTCCGACTGGCCCCCAGCTCTGAGCGCCTCGCCTACCGCCTTCATCTCGAGATCGAGTCGGAGTCGAGAGCCAGAATAGGGATCTGCCGCCAGGAACAGAACTTTCGCCGGTGCCCTTAGATTACTCGGCACGGAACTTCCAGAAGGCGATCCGCCCGAGATCTGGGTTACGTTGCCGACCCGAGATCCGCCCGACGCGGTTATGTTGAGATTCTGTGATCCGCCGATCTTGCCCATGGCTCATCTCAACGACTGACTTACGTCTCCGATTGACGATCCGCCCTTAGCCACAAGGCTTATGAACTGAGAGTTGGGATTGTGGATGAAAGTAATGTCACCGCTCATCGTTACAGGAGCCTCCCGTCCAGAGGATTTCTCGAATGCTTCGCGGATAGCTTCCTGAACCCGATGCACGAAACGGAGGTCGTACGAGGAAACCAATACGGCAAATCCAGATTTCGTTCCAATTACGATTTGATACGGCCCCTTAGACTCCCACTTCGAGACCATCGCGTTCACAAGGAAATAGCTTCCGCCGTAGACGAGAAGGAGGATCGTGCATCCGGTACTACACTCGTCCGCAAAGCTACTACCCCCTTGCCCTCCCGAGGGGTTAACACCTGCATTCCGCAGCGAGGTGTAAACTATACCGAAGGCGACCCACACAATGGCGATCATAATGGCGGCTAGACCCAGAACGACCACCCGTCGAGTTAACCCTCCGAGGTCACGTCGACTTCGCTGGAGAGCGATCGAATCGATGGAGCTGACCAGATACAGCGCGGGGCCACTTTGAATGAAGCGCTCGGTGATTCGAATCCCAAGAGCTTCGAACAACAAATCGCCTTCTTGCTCCATTAGTGTTTCCCTCGTTCTCGCTAGGTCAATTCTCCATCGTCCGGCCGATCAGGATTCCCGACAAAGAAACGCGAGAAATTCGGCGCATTCGGCCCACCAATCCGCGTCACTACGTGACCACCACCGCCGTCGATTGGCCCAGGGAATAGGTGCCAGCCTAATCCAAGGACGAGACCGATCCTGGTGCGGCGAAAGGGGTCAGAACGACCGCTCCCGACTGAAAATGGCACCGGGCAGCGCGAGCTGCAGCCGGTTTTAGGCGAAAATCAGGTCAAGATCGGAGTTCGTGGGGCGTCGGAACGCGGAACCGCAGCCGCAAGGCCACGCGGTCGTGACTATCTGAAGGCTTTGGATTTAAGAGGCTGGTCCGGCCTACGTCGCCGGGCCGGTCGCCAGCCAGCCTACTCGGACAAACGGCAGGCCGGGAGGGAAACTCCCTCGCGGGAACCGAGCCAGCCGATCGCCGGCCCGCAGATACTCCGCCGCCTCTCGGAAAGCCCTGGCGAACCAGGCGTAGGCGATCTTGACCTCGGTTCGGACCCTCTTGCTGGCGGCGTGGACCAGCGGCGCGGGCGACTTCTTGGTCTTCGCCGGCTGAGAGAACGGATGTTGCCGGAAAATCGCGGCAGCGCCGAGGGGCTCGATTCCTGTCGCCGCTCGCCGAGCGGCGGCTTGTTCGATGATCGTGTCGATCAACTCGCCGATCCGCCCGCGGTACTGCACGGCCGAAAGGTGTTGCCAGCAGGGTAATGGGGCGAAGTTCACGACTTCCGTCTCCGCGAACTGTCGAGCGCCGAACTCCTCACCGCGCAAACGTGCTTGCCATTCCCGTGTGCGATCAAACCAGGTCCCCTCAATCGGCTGGCCGGTCAGCAGAGCGGTGACGCAGTGAACCCCCGGCTATTCCTGAGGCCAGGCGACCAGGTTCTCCTTGCAGCCGTGGCACCTATCCTGCCTCCTTCGCGAGCATCCGCTCGATGCTAGAATCTCCCGGTGGAGATTCGTTTCTACATGGATCCGGAGACGGATCTCCCCCACATCTACCGCCATGGCGTCGACGAACAGGAAGTCGAGGACCTGTTGGGTCGGCCGCTTGAAGATCGACCGGGAAGCAGGGGCTCGCGGGTCGCGGTTGGAAAAACGGCTGCCGGACGCTACTTGCGGGTTATCTTCGTACCCGACGATGCTGCGGATTCGGTTTTCGTAGTCACCGCGTATCCCATAGGATGGAACGTGCTACGCGCCTTACGGCGCCGCCTCAAGCCAGGAAGAAGATGATGAGCCAGACCAAGTTTCCCTCCGGTTGGGATGAAGCCCGCGTTCGTGGCGTCCTCGATCACTACGCGCAGCAATCCGAGGACCAAGCGATCGCCGAGGACGAAGCGGCGTATGAGTCCACGACTCATACGATGATGGACATCCCGGTCGAGCTCGTGCCGCAGGTTCGCGAACTGATCGCGCGAAGTCGTTCCAAGGACTGAGGGCGCTCGCCCTACTGCGGGCCAGATCGCCTATTACCCGGTGCGAATAGGTGCTCGGAATAGGTGCAGTCGCCGTCCCGATCGCCGACCGGCCCCGGCCGCCGGAGAAATCGGTCGTGAACCGCGACCGATCCCGGGGTGTTATCGTCTTGGCATGCAACAACGAGGGCAGGCGATCGACCGGCACGGCAGAACCTGGACGGCGACGGTCGTCACCGAGGCCGAAGCCGAGGAGGCCGATTTCCGCTTCTGGTATGAAGGGCTCACTCCGGCGGAGCGTGTCAACGCGGTTCAGGACTGCCTACTCTCCGCTCTGAAGACG